>NZ_JBICUA010000007.1:0-15055 GCF_043197915.1 Actinomadura geliboluensis
AGTACCCCCGAAGGGGCCTTTCCGCTCGACTTGCATGTGTTAAGCACGCCGCCAGCGTTCGTCCTGAGCCAGGATCAAACTCTCCATTAAGGTCCAAACGACCACCAGCGGGGCGAACCGCCGGCAGCCAAACCTCGAAGAAAATCCCAGCAAAAGCACAACTCCGAAGAGTCGCGCATTGCCTCAAAGAAATCCCCGCCACCAATCCGAAGATCGATGGCCACGGGGCGACCCGGACTCCCGAAGGAGAACCGAGCCGATAAAGGCACTGGCTTTTAACACGCTGTTGAGTTCTCAAGAAACGGACACCCACCGTGCTGGATCCGCTCTCGCGTTTCCCGCCCCGGGGCGACTCGTCTTACTTTATCAGTTCCGGCCGGTCTGTCAATTTCGGCTTTCTCCGATAACGCCCATCCGATTCCGCTTTCGCGGCGCCTTCCGGGCGGTGGTGCTATTTCATCAGATCCGGCCCGATTGTCAAAACGGAGCCTTTTCCGACGCCCACCACGGCGCGGCCGACACGGCAGGACCGCGTCGACTGGTTCGGTGGTGGTTTCCCCGTCGTCCGGCCGGCCGCCATGCGGGCGTCCTGCATCCGTGAGGGGGACGAGCGGTTAACTTACGTGGTCGCCGCGGCCACGTCAAATCGACGGGCCGCCCGCGCGCGGGAATGTCCCACCGCCCCTCTACGCTCGCACGGTCTGAACGGAGGATTGATCATGAGTGAGAACGGACGCGCCCTGGTGCTCGGGGGCGGCGGTGTCGCGGGGATCGCCTGGCTGACGGGTGTCGTGGCGGGGCTGGCCGACGGGGGGACGGACGTCACCGGTGCGGACCTCCTGCTCGGCACGTCGGCGGGCTCCGCGGTCGCCGCGCAGGTCGCCGGCGGGGTGCCCATCGGCGAGTTGTTCGCCCGCCAGGCCGACCCCGCACTGCAGAACCGGGAGCTGGTCCCGTCCGGGGGCGTGACGGTCGCCGAGTTCGCCGAGATCTGGATGCGGCTCGCGGAGGAGAACGACGACCCCGCCGCGATCCGCCGCGGGCTGGGGGCGCGGGCGCTCGCCACGGACACGGTCGACGAGGCGGCACGGCGCGAGGTGATCGAGGGACGGCTGCCCGTGCACGAGTGGCCGTCCAGGGATCTACGAGTCACGGCGGTGAACGCGCTCACCGGCGACCTCCGCGTGTTCGACCGCGGCTCGGGCGTCTCGCTGGTGGACGCCGTGGCGGCCAGCTGCGCCGTCCCGATGATCTGGCCGCCGGTGACCATCGGCGGCATCCGCTACGTGGACGGCGGGGTGCGGTCGGTGAACAACCTCGACCTCGCGGCGGGCTACGGCCGTGTGCTGCTGATCGCGCCGATGGACGACCCGGGGCTGACCGCCGACATCGCCACCGTGGAGAGCGCGGGCGGACGCGTCGAGGTGATCGTTCCGGACGAGGCGGCGCTGGCCGCGTTCGGCGCCGACCCGCTCGACCCGTCCACCCGAACCCCGTCGGTGAACGCCGGCCTCGCGCAGGGCAAGGCGGCGGCCAAGAGAATCGCGTCCCTCTGGGGCTGAGCTCAGGCGGCGTGCCACTCCTCGTATGAGCGACGCCGAGGACGGCACGCCGCCCCACGCCGGCGATCGAATAACAGCCAGCCCGGCGCCTCGGATCTCCGGCCCGAGCCAACACCCCGTCCTGCGCTGCGCCGCCTCAACGACAGCGACCCACCACCCGCGCCACATGGGCCAGCACACCAGCCCGAGCGGCGCCCTGGAGGTGGACGGCGGGCCGCCTGCGGAGAGGTCTCCCGGGGTGGGGGGTCAGGTGAAGGAGGGTGGGCGCTTCTCGAAGTAGGCGCGGACGGCTTCGACCTGGTTGGGGCTGCCGCGGAGCGCGCCCAGGGCGCGGGATTCTTCGAGGAACTGGCCGGCGAGGTCGTGGTCGGCGGCGCGGTTCAGGAGGCGCTTGGCGCTCTGGACGGCGTCGGGGCTGTTTCCGGCGATCTCGCGGGCCAGGTCGGTCGCGGCGGCGCGCGGGTCGGCGGCTACGCGAGTGGCGAGGCCGATGCGGGCGGCGTCCTCGCCGGAGACCATGCGGCCGGTGAAGGTGAGCTCCTTCGCGACGTCCTCCCCCACGAGGCGGATCAGCGCGGCGGTTCCGGTCATGTCGGGGACGAGGCCCCACCGGATCTCCAGCACCGAGAGCTTCGCGTCGGGGGCGACGATGCGGATGTCGGCGCCGAGGGCGATCTGCAGGCCGCCGCCGAGGGCGTGGCCGTGGACGGCGGCGATGACGGGCTGCGGCAGTTCCCGCCAGACGTGGACGGCCTGCTGGCCGAGGTTGGTGATGCGGCCCGGTTCGCGCTCGGTGATGTCGCCGAGCAGGCGCTGGGTGCGCTCGCTCTCGCCGGTGCGGACGCCGTCGCCGGCCATGGCCGCGAAGCCGGAGAAGTCGAGGCCGGCGCAGAAGGCGCGGCCCTCCCCCGACAGGACCACGGCCCGGACGGACGGGTCGGCGGCGAGCGCGTCCCCGGTCTCGGCGAGCGCGTCGAACGTGGCCATGTCGAGCGCGTTCAGCTTGTCGGGCCGGTTGAGCCGCACGTCGGCGACCCCTTCGTGGACGCTCACGGTGACGCGGTCGGTCATCCCGGGCACTCCTCCGTCGTGGCGGATCGTCTCAGGGGGACGATTCCATGCCGGCCCGCGCCCGGTCGAGGGCGGGTCAGGTGACGGGGACGATGCGGGCTCCGGTGAGGCGGCCGGCGTGGATGTCGAGCAGGCCGAGGGTGCCGTGCGGCTGGCGGCGGCGGTCGGTGGGCGAGCCGGGGTTGAAGATGCGGACGCCGTCGCCGGTCTCGTCCAGCGGGATGTGCGAGTGGCCGAAGACGACGAGGTCGGCGCGGGGGAACCAGCGGCGCATGCGGGCGGTGCGGCCGCGGGCCTGGCCGCTGTCGTGGACCATCGCGACGGCGAGGCCGTCGAGGTCGAGTTCGAGGCGTTCGGGGGCGCCCCAGGCGGCGACGTCGGGGCCGTCGTTGTTGCCGAGGACGGCGTGGACGGGGGCGAACCCGGCGAGCTCGTCGAGGACGGCGGCCGTGCACACGTCGCCGGCGTGCAGGATCACGTCGGCGCCGCGCAGGTGCTCGGCCACCCGCGGCGGGCAGGACTTCCAGCGCCGGGGCGCGTGGGTGTCGGAGATGGCCACCGCTCTCACGCCCCCATTGTTCCGCACGGGGCGGCGGAGTCCGCACGGCATTCGGGTGATTTTGCCACGGCCCGGCCCGGACACCGGTGGGAAACAACTGTAAGCACGATGTCATTACGTCGCGCTGACCAGTGGAGTTAGGCTCTAATTCCTCGCGATTCGTCCAGAAGGATTTCGGCCGTACGCCCCCGGTCGTTCCGACACGGCGACCCAGCACCGCGAGGGCCAAGTGAGCGCGGCCGGGCCCCGGGGTGGATGATCACTCCCTTGCACCGGTCCCGGGGTCCGGCCGCCGCTCCGCGCTACGAGGTCAGGTACAGCTTGCGGTCGAAGACGCCGGAGCCCGGCGTGGTCTCGCCGCGGGCCGTCCCGGCGCCGCTTCCGGTGCCGTTGGACGGGCAGAGCAGGCTGCTGCCCGACTGCCGCACGAGAGTGATGTTGTCGGACTTGCCCTGCGCGTCGTCCTGGTCCGGGAGGGGGCGGTTGGGATTGTCGCGGTTGTAGACGTCGAAGCTGAGGCCGGGGGTGCCGGCCGTCTGGAAGCCGTAGTAGCACGTGACGGTGATGCCGAGGACCTTGCCCTCCAGCTTGAAGCGCAGGCCGCCGTTGATGGACAGGACGCCGTCGCGCCCGCCGGCGACGGGGTCGTAGGCGATCTGCCCGCTCTTGTCGGGGAGCTCGGACATGTCGAGGTCCGTGGCGGGCGAGCTGAGCCCGTTGGAGGTCTGGCAGGCGCCGATGGACGCGGCGGTGAGCTCGCCGGCGCCGGTGGACACGACCGTGCCCTGGAGGGTGGCGCCGTCGCAGGAGCCGGTGATCTTGGAGCCCAGGTAGTCGACGGAGAAGGTGAGCGGGCCGACGGTGGCGACCTGCCAGTTGCCGGAGTAGGGCGCTCCGGCGGCGGTCTCCGCGCGGACGGTGGTGGTGGCGGCGGACGCGCCGGCGGCGGTCACGGCCAGCGCGGCGGACGCGGCGGCCAGCGGCACGGCCAGCCTGGTGATGGGAGCCTTCACGGGGGATTTCCTCCTCGGGGAGAGGGTTTCATTTTTTCTACCCGAGTGCTCGCGGAAATCAAGGCCCTTTCCGAAAGAGAATCGCGTTTTATCGAACCCCGCTAAAAACGCGGAACGCGACGCTAAGACGATTAAGATATAGCCCGCCTAAATTGGCGTATCAGGTCGGGCGGGGGCGGTCACCGGGCCGCGCCGTCCGTCGTCGGCAGCCCGGCGGCGCGCCACGCCTGGAACCCGCCGACGATGTCGGTGGCGCGGGTGAGGCCGAGGTCGTGCAGGGACGCGGCGGCGAGGCTGGAGGTGTAGCCCTCCGAGCAGAACACGATGACCCGCAGGTCGTGGCCGGTCGCCACGGGCAGCCGGGCGTCGGACGCCGGGTCGAACCGCCATTCCAGGACGTTGCGCTCCACGATGAGGGCGCCGGGGATCTCACCCTCCGCGGCGCGCTGGGCGGCGGGGCGGATGTCGACCAGGACCGCGCCGCCCCCCGCCTCGGCGTGGGCCTCGTCGGGGCGGACGCGGTCGAGTCGGGTGCGGGCGGCGGCGAGGATGTCGTCGATCGTCTGTGCCATGGGTCCATCATGGCGGCTTCAGGAGGTGAGCTGCGCCTCGGCGGAGGCGAGGACCTCCTGGATGCGCAGCCCGTGCGCGGCGTCCAGGGGCGGGGCGGCCCCGCCGCGGACGGCCGCGGCGAACTCGGCGACCATCGTGGCGAACGCGTCGTCGCCGAGCTGGGACCAGTCGAGGATCGCGTGCCCGTTGCGCCCGTACACCTCGACGCGGGCGGGCGGCAGCTCCCCCGTGCCCGCCATCGAGACCGACGCCTGGCTGACGGCGCCGCCCTCGTGCTCCAGCGTGAGGCCGAGCCAGCCGAGCGGGTCGCCGTGCGCGCGGACGCCCACGACGCGGCCGAGGGAGGCGTCGAGGAGGTCGACGATGTGGGGGCCGAGGTCGAGCAGCGCGCCCTTCTCCAGCCGCCACGGGGTGGCGAAGGGGCCGCCGCTCAGCACGGAGGAGATGAACGAGCCGTAGCCGCCGAACGGGTCGAGGCCGCCGACCCGGGCGAGGAAGTCGCGGGCGGCGCGGGAGTAGCGCAGCGTGAAGACCATCTGGGAGACCACGCCCGCGTCGGCGATGGCGCCGGCCGCCCGGCGGGCGCCGTCGAGGTCCATGGCGAGGGGCTTCTCCAGCAGGACGGCCTTGCCCGCTCGGGCGGCCTTGGCGGCGAGGTCGGCCTGGACGTCCGGAGGGACGGAGAAGGCGACGGCCTCGCAGGCGTCGAACAGCTCCTCGATCCGCTCGAACGCGGGCGCGCCGTGCCGGCCGGCGAGTTCGGCGGACGCCTCCGGGCGCCGCGCCCACACCCCGGCGAGCCGTGTCGCGGGCCCCGCCGCGAGCGCGGGCGCGTGCACCATCCCGGCCCAGGGGCCCGCTCCGACCAGCCCCACCGCCACAGAATCACTCATGGGGCAAACCTAGACGATCTACCCGGTGGCCGGGTCAGCCGAGCTGGACGCCGAAGAAGAGCGCGGCGAGGGCGCCGACCATGCCGAGCGCGCCCCAGACGGCGAGGCCGGCCTTGGACTTGGCGCGGGTGTGCAGGAACGCGGCGACCCCGGACAGCAGCACGAACACCAGCTTGACCTCCAGGGTCCGCTGGGCGGCGTCGCCCATGTCGCCCGCGCTGATGTTCCAGGCGCCGGTGAGGACGAGCACGGCGAAGGCGGGCCAGGCGACGAGGTTGTAGCGGTTCGCGGCGACCTTGGTGACGCCCTCGTAGCCGCGCAGCGCCGGCACCAGCGCGCCGAGGGTGATCTGGCCGCCGACCCAGATCGTCGCGGCGAGCACATGCAGGAAAATCCGCACGTCGGCGGTGGTGAGGGCGAGCACGGGGGTCCTCCTGGGCGGGTCGTCGATCCTGCTACGGGACGTTACCGTCCGCATCGGGGCATTCCGGCACCACCCCGGTTCTCGGGACCTTGGTCCCTTACGGCGGCGGGCGCCGGCGGCGCACCCTGGTGGCATGGAGCTCGACCACAGCGGCCTGGAAGTCCTCGGCGAGGACGAGTGCCGCGCCCTGCTGGCGGGTGCGGCGATCGGGCGGATCGTGTTCACCCATCACGCGCTGCCCGCCGTCCAGCCGGTGAACTTCGCGGTCAGCGGCGGCGACATCGTGTTCCGGACGTCGCGGACGTCGCGGCTGGCCAAGGCGGCCGCCGACACGATCGTCGCGTTCGAGATCGACGAGTTCGACACCGCCGCCGAGACGGGCTGGTCGGTGGTCGCCGTCGGGCCGGCGCGGCACGTCGCCGATCCCGCCGACGCCGCCGTGCTGGCGGCGCTGCCGCTGCGCAGCTGGGCTCCGGGCGAGCGCGACCACTTCATCCGGATCCGGCCGCAGCTGATCACCGGCCGCCGGATCGGGAAGGGCGCGGCCATCGTGCCGTGAGTCCCCCCGCCGCGCCGTGAGTCTCCCCGCCGCGCTGTGGCCAACGTCACAGCGCTTATTGGCGCTGCGCCAATAATGATATGGGGAGTGCGTCCGGTCCTCCCCGGGACCGGTCGTGCTCTCCTGTCGTCGCCGCGGTCCGCGGCGGCGCCCCCCACAGGAAGGGATCTGATGCTGTCGTCCGACCATGCCGAGACGGTGCGGGCCACGCTGCCCGCCGTCGGCGCCCACGGTGTGGAGATCACCGGCCGGTTCTACGACTCGATGTTCGAGGCGCATCCCGAGCTGCGGCACGTCTTCAACCAGGGCAACCAGGCCAACGGCGAGCAGCGCCAGGCGCTCGCCGGCTCGGTGGCCGCGTTCGCGGCGCACCTGGTGAACCCCGAGTCCGCGACGCCGTTCCAGCAGATGCTGCCGCGGATCGCGCACAAGCACGCCTCGCTCGGCATCCGCCCCGAGCAGTACACGATCGTCGGACGCCACCTGCTGGACGCGGTCGCCGACGTGCTCGGCGACGCGGTGACGCCCGCGGTGCACGCGGCCTGGTCCGAGGTGTACTGGCTCTTCGCGACGCTGCTCATCGCCGAGGAGGCGCGGCTCTACCAGGACGCCGGCTGCGACCCTGCCGCCCCGTACCGGCCGTGGCGGGTCGTGGACCGGCGCGACGAGGCCGAGGACGTGTTCTCGCTCGTCCTGGAGCCCGCCGACGGCGGCGAGGTCCCCGCGCACCGCCCCGGCCAGTACGTCTCCGTCGCCGTGACGCTGCCGGACGGCCTGCGCCAGCCCCGCCAGTACACGCTGTCGCGGGCCGCGGCCGGCACGGCCCAGATCACGGTCCGGCGGGTGCGCGGCGAGGACGGCGCTCCGGACGGCGCCGTCTCCGGCTACCTGTTCGACCACGCTGCGCCCGGCGACGTGCTGGAGGTGTCCCGACCCTTCGGCGATGTCGTGGTAGACGACGGGGAGGACCCGCTCGTGCTGATCAGCGCGGGCATCGGTATCACCCCGGCCGCCGCCGTCCTCGACCACCTGGCGGCCTCGGACCCGGACCGCCCGGTCCTCGCCGTCCACGCCGACCGGAGCCCGCGCACCCACCCGATGCGCGAGCAGACCGCCGAGGCCGGCCGCCGGATCTCCGGGTTCCGGCAGCTGACCTGGTACGAGGAGCCCGGCGACGCGGAGCTCGGCGAGGACGTCCGGGCGGGCCGGATCGACGTGGCGGCGCTGCCGCTGCCGGACAAGGCCCGGGTGTTCATGTGTGGGCCGCTGCCGTTCATGCGGGAGATCCGGCGGGGGCTGCTCGACGCGAGCGTCTCCGACGAGCGCATCCACTACGAGGTGTTCGGGCCCGACCTCTGGATCCGCTGACCTTCCCCCGACATGACTGCGCTCCCACCCCGGCCCGGGGTGGGAGCGTCATCGTTTCGGGAGCGGGAAGGGCCGCCTACTGGACCCGGTCCCAGCCGCGCCGCGTCTCGTGCATCCCCAGGTGCTCGTCACGGCTGCGGTAGACGATGTAGGGGCGCGTCACGTAGCCGATCGGGGCCGTGAGCATGTGCACCAGCCGCGTGAACGGCCAGATGCAGAACAGCACGAGCGCGCTCAGCGCGTGCAGCTGGAACAGGATCGGCACGCCCGTCATCAGGTCGGGGTTCGGCTGGAGGTAGAACACCGACCGGAACCACGGGGACACCGACTCGCGGTAGTTGTAGCCGCCGCCGATGACGTTCGCGGCGACCGTCGCGGCCAGCCCGAGCACGATGGTGCCGGCGAGCACCGCGTACATCATCTTGTCGTTGCGGGTCGTGGCGAGGAACACGGGCCCGACCGTCCGGCGCCGGTAGATCAGGATCGCGAGGCCCGCGAGGGTGCAGAACCCGGCGACCGTGCCGAGGACGACCGCGACCACGTGGTACATGTGCTCCGTGATGCCCACGGCCTCGGTCCAGCTGTCCGGGATGATCAGCCCGCCGACGTGGCCGAGCGCGACGACCAGGATGCCGAAGTGGAACAGCGGGCTGCCGATGCGCAGCAGGCGCCGCTCGTAGAGCTGGGACGAGCGGGTCGTCCAGCCGAACTTGTCGTAGCGGTACCGCCAGACGTGTCCGAGGACGAACACCGCGATGGCGACATAGGGCAGGACGACCCACAGCAGGGTGCTCATGAACGTGCTCCAACGGCGGGAACGACGGGATCGGGCAGGAGGACGGGGCCCACGGCGGCCGTCTCGATGCCGTAGGGCGCGAGGCCGACGGTCTCCTCCGGCGGGCCCTGGGCGATGAGCTTGGCCACGGCGTCCTCGATGCGGCCGGTGAGCGGCGGCAGCGTCGCCGACACCGCGTCCAGGACGGGCGCCCACGGCGACCCGGCCTCGGTGAGCGAGAGGCGCAGCAGCTCCAGCCCGGCGCGGTGCTCGACGAGCAGCCGCCGCCCCTCCGCGAGGTCGCCGGTCGCGGCGAACTCCAGCACGACGGCCAGGTGGTCGGGCAGCTCGGCGCCGTCCAGGTCGAGCCCGGCCGCCCGGTACGCCTGCTGGAACCGCAGCAGGGCCATCCCCCGCTTGCGGGTGTCGCCGCAGGCGTAGTACGTCAGGTACAGGCAGCACCGCTTGCGCTGGTCGAACGTGGTGACGTAGTCGGCGGCGAGCTTCTGGGGCGGTGTCGCGTCCAGATGGTCGAGGACGCGGCCGAGCGGCTCCGCGGCGGGCGCCGGCAGGGCCGCGACGGCGCGGCGCAGCAGCGGCCGCCGCGCCAGCAGCTCCTCGTCGGGGTAGCCGAGCAGCAGCGAGGCCGCCTGCCACGCGGTGGCCAGCTCCGCGTCGCTGAACCCGGAGTTCTTCAGGGGCTTGCTCCTCATGGCTTCGGCTCCGTTCCGTCCGCGTCGTCCGTGCGCTCGGGGAACAGGCCGGAGGGCATGCCCTTGCCGTCCCAGTTGAGCAGGTTGACGCGCTTGTGCTTGTCGGCCGGGTCGACCGGGTTGTCGGAGGTCTGCCGGTCGCGCAGCATGTGGAAGTTCTCCACCGCGATCGGGTTCGGGCGCCCGGACGCCTCGCCGAACGGCCCCGAGCCGCCGCCGAGCCCGGCGCCGCCCATGCCGGGGCCGCCCTCGTAGTCCAGGCTGCACTCGGTGGCCAGCTCCTCCAGGCTGTGCGCCTGCTCGGCGTGCGCGGTCGGGATGACGTACCGCTCCTCGTACTTGGCGAGCGCCAGCAGCCGGTACATGTCGTACATCGACTCGCCGGTCATCCCGACGCCCGCGGGGATCGCGTCGTCGGCGTCGCGGCCGAGGTTGATGTCGCGCATGTAGGACCGCATCGCCGCCAGCCGGCGCAGCACGCCGTCGACGACCGCGGTGTCCCCGGCGGTGAACAGCTCCGCCAGGTACTCGACGGGGATGCGCAGCGCGTCGATCGCCGCGAACAGGTTGCCGTCGTCCTCGGCGTCGTGCCCGGTGTCGCGGACGACGTCCACGACCGGCGACAGCGGCGGGATGTACCAGACCATCGGCATCGTCCGGTACTCCGGGTGCAGCGGCAGCGCCACCTTGTAGGTGTTGATGAGCGCGTACACCGGGGACCGCTGCGCGGCCTCGATCCAGTCCCGCGGGATGCCGTCCCGCTCGGCCGCCGCGATGACCTGCGGGTCGTGCGGGTCGAGGAACACGCCGCGCTGCGCCTCGTACAGGTCCTGGTCGTCGGTGGTGGACGCGGCCTCCAGCACCTTGTCGGCGTCGTAGAGCATCAGGCCGATGTAGCGGAGCCGCCCGACGCACGTCTCCGAGCACACGGTCGGGATGCCGACCTCGATGCGCGGGAAGCAGAACGTGCACTTCTCGGCCTTGCCGGTCCGGTGGTTGAAGTACATCTTCTTGTACGGGCAGCCGGACACGCACATCCGCCACCCGCGGCACTTGTCCTGGTCGACGAGGACGATGCCGTCCTCGGTGCGCTTGTAGATCGCGCCGGACGGGCAGGACGCCGCGCAGGACGGGTTGAGGCAGTGCTCGCAGATCCGCGGCAGGTAGAACATGAAGGTCTTGTCGAACTCCATCTTCACCTTGTCGGAGATCTCCTTGAGCAGGACGTCCTTGTCGCCATGCTCGATCGAGCCGCCGAGGTCGTCGTCCCAGTTCGCCGACCAGGAGACCTTCATGTCCTTGCCCGACAGCAGGGACTTCGGCCGGGCGACCGGCGTGTGCTCCTGCAGCGGCGCGTTGGTGAGGGTCTCGTAGTCGTAGGTCCAGGGCTCGTAGTAGTCGTCGATGCCCGGCAGCTTCGGGTTGGAGAAGATCGTCAGCAGCTTGCGCCACCGGCCGCCGCCCTTGAGCGCGAGCCGGCCGCGCCGGTTCAGCATCCAGCCGCCGCGCCACTTCTCCTGGTCCTCGTAGCGGCGGGGGTAGCCCTGGCCGGGGCGGGTCTCGACGTTGTTGAACCAGACGTACTCGACGCCGCTGCGGTTCGTCCACGCCTGCTTGCACGTGACCGAGCAGGTATGGCATCCGATGCACTTGTCGAGGTTCATGACCATCGACATCTGGGCCATGACGCGCATCAGTACTGCACCTCCTGGGAGCGGCGGCGGATGACGGTGATCTCGTCGCGCTGGTTGCCGGTCGGCCCGAGGTAGTTGAACGCGAACGACAGCTGCGCGTACCCGCCGACGAGATGGCTCGGCTTGATCAGCAGCCGGGTCAGGGAGTTGTGGATGCCGCCGCGGCGGCCGGACGTCTCCGCGCGTGGGACGTCGATGAGCTTGTCCTGCGCGTGGTGCATGTACACGGTGCCCTCGGGCATCCGGTGCGTGACGATCGCGCGGGCGACGACGACGCCGTTGCGGTTGACCGCCTCGATCCAGTCGTTGTCGCGGACGCCGATCTTGGCGGCGTCGATCCCGCTCATCCAGATCACCGGGCCGCCGCGCGACAGCGACAGCATGAACAGGTTGTCCTGGTACTCGGAGTGGATCGACCACTTGTTGTGCGGGGTGAGGTACCGGACGGTCAGCCCCAGCTCCCCCGTCTCCCCCAGTTCGGGCTCGCCGAACAGGGCGGACATGTTGAGCGGCGGCCGGAACACCGGCAGCTGCTCCCCGAGCTCGGCCATCCAGTCGTGGTCGAGGTAGAAGTGCTGGCGCCCGGTGAGGGTGTGCCAGGGCTTGAGCCGCTCGACGTTGATGGTGAACGGCGAGTACCGGCGCCCGCCGCTCTCCGACCCCGACCATTCCGGGGAGGTGATGACGGGGACGGGGCGGGCCTGGGTGTCGGCGAAGGTGATCTGCTTGCCCTCGTGCTCGGCGGCGAGGTCGGCGAGCCGGGTGCCGGTGCGGCGCTCCACGGTCTTGAAGCCCTGGGTGGCCAGGTGCCCGTTCGTCGTGCCGGAGAAGGCGAGGATCATCTCGCAGGCGTGCACGTCCTGCTTCAGCGAGGGCCGCCCGTCGGCGGGGCCGCCGCGCACGACGCCGTTCTTGTGCTTGAGGTACTCGACCTCGCGCCCGAGGTCGAACGTGACGCCCTTGGTGGTGGCGCCGAGCCGTTCGGCGAGCGGGCCGAGCGCGGTCATCTTCGCGGCGACGGCCGGGTAGTCGCGCTCGACGGTGACGAGCTTCGGCATCGTCACGCCGGGGACCGGCTCGCACTCGCCCTTCGCCCAGTCGAGGACGCGGCCGTGCGGGGTCGCCATCTCGTCGGGGGTGTCGTGCAGCAGCGGCACGGCGACGACGTCCTTGCGGACGCCGAGGTGCCCCTCGGCGAGCCGGCTGAAGGCGTTCGCGATGTCCTGGAAGGCCCGCCAGTCGCTGCGGGTCTGCCACGGCGGCCCGATCGCCGGGTTGAACGAGTGCACGAACGGGTGCATGTCGGTGGTGTTCAGGTCGTGCTTCTCGTACCAGGTCGCCGCGGGCAGCACGATGTCGGAGTAGACGGTGGTGCTGGTCATCCGGAAGTCCAGCGACAGCAGCAGGTCGAGCTTGCCGGCGGGGGCCTCGTCCCGCCACACGACCTCCTCCGGCCGGGCGTCCGGCGGCGCCTCCTGCGCGCGGACGGCGTCGGCGGCGCCGAGCAGGTGCCGCAGGAAGTACTCGTTGCCCTTGGCGGACGACCCGAGCAGGTTGGACCGCCACACCGTCAGGACGCGGGGGAAGTTCTCCGGCGCGTCGGGGTCCTGGCAGGCGAACTTGAGCCGGCCGGCCTTCAGCTCGTCCACGATGTGCTCGCCGGCCTGCTTGCCGGCGGCCTCCGCCTCGTCGGCGAGGACGAGGGGGTTGCGGTCGAAGGTCGGGTAGGACGGCATCCAGCCGAGCCGCGCCGCCTGCGCGATCACGTCGGCGGTGGACCGGCCCGCGAACGCGCCGCCGGCGGTCGCCGCCGACAGGGTGCCGGCGTCGAAGGGGTCGTAGCGGAACTGGTCGGTGTGCAGGTACCAGAACGCGGTGCCGATCATCTGCCGGGGCGGGCGGGACCAGTCGAGCCCGAACGCCAGCTGCGCCCACCCGGTGACCGGGCGGCACTTCTCCTGCCCGACGTAGTGCGCCCAGCCGCCGCCGTTCACGCCCTGCCCGCCGGTCAGCGTGGTCAGCGCGAGGAACGTCCGGTAGATGGTGTCGGAGTGGAACCAGTGGTTGGTGCCCGCGCCCATGATGATCATCGAGCGTCCGCGGGTCTCCTCGGCGTTGGCGGCGTACTCGCGGCCGATCCGCTCGGCGGCCTGGGCGGGGACGCCGGTGAAGGTCTCCTGCCACGCCGGGGTGCCCGGCTCGGACGCGTCGTCGTACCCCGTCGGCCAGGCGCCGGGGAGGCCGTCCCGGGCGACGCCGTACTGGGCGAGCAGCAGGTCGTACACGGTCGTGACCAGGTGGCCGCCGACGGTCCGGACGGGGACGCCGCGCCGCAGCGTGCCGGGGGCGCCGTCGATGCCGTCGAAGCGGGCCAGCTCGATCTCGACCGCCTCGCCGCCCGCCGCCGACAGCAGCGGGTCGGCGTCGCCGAGGTCGAGGTTCCACCGGCCCTCGCCGGCCTCGCCGTACCGGAACCCGAGCGACCCGTTCGGGACGAGCGGGCGCCCGGTCGCCGCGTCGATGATCACGGTCTTGAACGCGGCGTGCTCCGACTCGGCCTCGGCGCCGGGCAGGTCGGCCGCTGTGAGGAACTTGCCGGGGACGTACTTCCCGTCGCGCTCTTCGAGCCGCACCAGGAACGGCAGGTCGCTGTAGCGCTTCACGTAGTCGGTGAAGTACGGGACCTGCCGGTCGACGAAGAACTCCTTGAGGATGACGTGGCCCATGGCCATCGCCAGGGCGCCGTCCGTGCCGGGCTGGGCGGCCAGCCACTCGTCGGCGAACTTGACGTTGTCGGCGTAGTCCGGGGACACGGCGACGACCTTCTGGCCCCGGTAGCGGGCCTCGGTCATCCAGTGCGCGTCCGGGGTGCGGGTCACCGGCAGGTTGGAGCCCCACATGATGAGGTACCCGGCGTCCCACCAGTCGCCCGACTCGGGGACGTCGGTCTGGTCGCCGAACACCTGCGGGGACGCCACGGGCAGGTCGGCGTACCAGTCGTAGAACGACAGCATCGTCCCGCCGAGCAGCGACACGAACCGGGCGCCGGACGCGTGCGACACCATCGACATCGCCGGGATCGGGGAGAACCCGGCGACGCGGTCGGGCCCGAACTCCTTGATGGTGTGCACGTGCGCGGCGGCGATCATCTCGGTCGCCTCGTCCCAGGTCGCCCGCACCAGGCCGCCGCGGCCGCGCGCGTCCTTGTAGGTGCGGGACTTCTCCGGGTCGGAGACGATCTCGCGCCACGCCGCCACCGGGTCGCCGGTGCGGGCCTTGGCCTCGCGGTACATCTCCAGCAGGACGCCGCGCACGTACGGGTAGCGCACCCGTGTGGGCGAGTAGGTGTACCAGCTGAAGGACGCGCCGCGGGGGCAGCCGCGCGGCTCGTACTCGGGGCGGTCCGGGCCGACCGACGGGTAGTCGGTCTGCTGCGCCTCCCAGGTGATGATGCCGTCCTTGACGTACACCTTCCAGGAGCATGATCCGGTGCAGTTCACGCCGTGGGTGGAGCGCACCACCTTGTCGTGCGACCAGCGGTCCCGGTAGAAGGAGTCGGCCTCCCGGCCGCCCTTCTTGGTCACCGTCCGCAGGTCGGGCGATACGCGCGCGCGGGTGAAGTACCTGCGGGTGCTCACCAGCGCGTCTTCCAGCGGACCGTCCATTCGGGGACGGCCGTCGGTGGAGCTCATCTCGGATCCCCTTCTTCGCATCAACCGGGGCAAATCGCCCTCGGAGTGGGGGGGGGGGGCGGGGGGCCCCGCCCGGCGGGGGGGGGGGGGGCCCCCCCGCCCGCCCCCCCCCGCCCCCCGCGGGGGGGGGGGGGGGGCGGGCCGCGCGCCCCCCCCCCC
>NZ_JBICUA010000007.1:15065-326702 GCF_043197915.1 Actinomadura geliboluensis
CCGACATTTCGGGCCCGCCGGTCGGTGTAGCAAAACTCGTACCCCCTTCTGCGAATCAACCGGGCAAAACCGCCCTGGGAGTGCGCCGCCCCGCCGGGGCCCCGGCGGGACGGCGCGGTGTCAGCCTTCCGCGCGCGCCGCCACGGCGCGCCGGACGGTCGTGGCGGTGAACAGCCCGGCCGCCCCCGCCACGAGGGCGAGCAGCAGCAGGCCGATCCGGTACTCCCCGAGGCTGCCCCAGAGCGCTCCCATCACCAGCGGGGGGACGAACCCGCCGA
Source organism: Actinomadura geliboluensis (assembly GCF_043197915.1). NCBI lineage: Bacteria > Bacillati > Actinomycetota > Actinomycetes > Streptosporangiales > Thermomonosporaceae > Actinomadura > Actinomadura geliboluensis. The sequence goes on from NZ_JBICUA010000007.1 coordinate 15,344, forward strand.
GCCCGCCGGCGGCGCCGACCACACCCGTGACCGCGCCGACCTTGTTCGCCGGGGCGAGCCGGGCGACCAGCGCGAACGTCGCGCCGCTTCCGGCGCCGAGCGCGGCGGCCATGGCCAGGAACGCGATGGTCCCGACCGGCATGAGCGCGGGCGCGAACGACTGCGCGACGGCGCCGGCCACGGTCACCGCGAGCGCCGCGGTCATCACGCGCACCGCGCCGATCCGGTCCGACAGCCAGCCGCCGACCGGCCGCATCACCACGGCCAGCAGCACGAAGCCCGCCATCCGGTTCGCGGCGTCCGCCTGCGACAGCCCGTACTCGGCCTTCAGGTAGGTGGGCAGGTACACCGAGAACGCGACGTAGCCGCCGAAGGCGACCGCGTACAGGGCCGACATCTGCCAGGTGACGCTCAGCCGGACGGTCGCCGCCAGCCGCTTCGCCAGCGGCTCGGTGGGGGCGGTGCGGCCGGGGGCCTCCCGCAGCACCAGCCACGCGACGACCGCGTACACCGCGAGCAGGGCCGCCATCACCTCGAACGGGAACTCCATCCCGTACCTGTCGACCTCTTTGACGGTCGTCAGCGCGCTGATGGCGGTGCCGCCCATCCCGGCGCCGAAGATCCCGATCGCCAGCCCGCGCCGCTCCGGCGGGAACCACGCGTTGACGAACGGCACCCCGATCGCGAACGCCGTCCCGCCGATGCCGAGGAAGAAGCCGCCGACCAGCAGCGCCGGCAGCGACGAGTGCCCGGCCAGCCCGAGGTACAGCACGGGCACGATCGTGATCAGCGACACCGCGGGGAACATCACCCGCCCGCCGAACCGGTCGGTCAGCGCCCCCACCGGGATCCGCCCGAGCGACCCCACCACCACCGGCACCGCCACGAGCAGCGACTGCTCGAACGACGTCAGGTCCAGCGAGTCCTTGAACCTCGGGCCGAGCGGGCTGAGCAGGGCCCACGCCCAGAAGTTGACCGCGAACCCCAGTGTGGCCATCGCCAGCATGACCATGGGCCGCCAGGCCCCCGGCGGCCCGGGCTTGCTCTCGTCTCGCTCGGCCACCCCACGCACCGCTTCCATCGCTCCCCGCCAGGTTCCCGTGATCGTTCCCGGACCTCCGGCGGATAACCATGATCGGTACCCGCCGGGTCCGATCTCACCCTCGCGGAGAGCGGCGGCGCGCTGAAGGGACCTTCGTCCCGCCGACGGTCCCGTCAGGCCGATGGTCTCGTCAGGACGCGCCCGGCGACGACGGCGCGCCGACCGGGCCGGTGCGGCGGGCCCGGTCGGCGCGGTGGGCGCGACCCTCGGTCAGACCTCCAGGACCCGCAGCGCCGCGTGGCGCTTGGGGCTCAGGTAGACCTTCTGCTTGGAGCCGTCCTGCTCCAGTTCGAGCACGAACCGGTAGTGGTACAGGCCGGGCCGCGCGGTGCTCTGGACGGCCCCCGCCCAGTAGTAGTAGACGGGCGTGTACGGCGACCGCATGAGGTCGGGCGCCCCGTAGATCTTCAGCTCGGTGGTGATGCGGCGCTCGGCGACGTCCTCCTCGTCGCCCTTCTCGGTGTCCAGGAACACCAGGTTGCTGATCTTCGGCATCGGGGGCCAGGTGCCGTCCGGCCGCTTCTCCATCTCCACCGGCCGGATGATCCAGTTGATGACCTGCCCCTGCTTGCAGATCGTCTCCAGGTGGTCGGTGCCCTGCCCGGTGCCGCCGAGGCTGTTGTCCATCATGAACAGGGCGCCGTCGAGCGAGCCGGTCGAGGTCGCGCGCTCCATGTTCACCAGCGTCACGATGTTGAGCTGGACCGAGTTCAGCTGGCCGCGCTCGTCCGGGCGCTCGGCGCTCCGCGGGGTGCTCATGACCGCTCCTTCACCGCGCCGGGCCGGCCGGCGGCGGGGGCCGGGCCGGCCAGCGCCGGCGTCGACAGGGCGAACGGCTCGGTGAGGGTGCCGAGCCGGAACTTCAGCCGGTAGGCCACCGGCTCGGTGACGGCCTTCTTCACCGTGCCGGTCCAGTAGACGATGTCGGTGCCCGGGAACACCCTGCGCTCGGGCTCGCAGACCTTCGCGTCGATCACGATGTCGTCGAGGGAGGCGTAGGTCTCGCACTCCAGCACGACGACGTTCCAGATGAGCCGGTCGCCGGCCCGCACCGTCGTGCGCAGCCGCTCGGTGCCGAAGCCGGTCGACCCGGCGGACTTGTTGGTGTCGTACAGGTAGACGTTGTGGTCCAGCGAGCCGGACGCGATGATCGCGACCGGGTCCACCACGGCGACGATCGTGACGGGACGCGCGGGCTTGGCGTCGGCGGGTCTTGTCCTCGGGGGCATGGGGCTCCTCCGTTTTCGGGTGCGGTGCGCGGTGCGCGGGCCGGGGGCCGGGGGCCGCGGGCTACGACGGCGGGACGGCCGGCATGGGCAGGTGGCCGAGCCCCGCCCCGGTGAACGCGTTGCGCTTCGGCTCGGCCGTGACCCGGATGGCCGACCGCCAGGTCATGTCGACCGACTCCCAGACGGGCTCCCCGTTGCGGTACACCAGCTCGTGGAGCTGGATGTGCATCGTGTAGGAGTAGGTCCCCGGACGGGCGGTATCGACCGTCGCCGACCAGTACCAGCCGTCGGACACCATGTCCGGGGAGCCGTACTGCGCCGGGTAGATGATCTTCTCGTCCACCGCCTCGCCGGTGAGGTCGGTGATGATCGGCGGGGGGTAGTTGTAGGCGGCGTCCTCGCCGGTGACGGCGTTGCCGGTCACGTCGAGGACCTTGGCGCCGGCCAGGCCGCGGCTGCCGCGCGGCCGGCGGGCGTGCGTGCCGACGCGGCGGCGCAGGTGCTCCAGGTCGGCGGTGGTGTCGACGGACGGGTCCGGGGCCCGGTCGGCGACGGCGCCGATCTCCGCCAGCGCCTCCCGGTCGATGGCCTCCGCCCGGTCGGCGTGGTAGCTGCGCGGCACGGTCGGCGGGATGGAGCCGAGGCTGGCGAGCGCCCAGTTCAGCACCTGCTCGGTGCCCTGCGACCCGTCGCTCCAGTACGTGCCGGGGATCGCGGTGACGAGGTCCTCGGTCCCGTCGCCGGTGGAGCCGAGGAACTTCATGTTGTCGAAGAGGTAGATGTTGCCCTTGAGGTTCCGGTCCTGGAGCGCGCCGGCGATGTCGACCATCACGATGATGGCTTGCTGCTGTGCCATGGGTCCGCCTTCGGGTCGGGGGTCACGCGCACATGAGCGCGGCGGTCTCGAGGCCCAGCACGCTGTTCCGGCCCTCGTGCATCTGGAGTTCGAGCCGGTACCCGTAGCGCGCGCCGGGCACGAGGTGGGCGGGGACGATCCCGGACCAGACCAGGACGTCCGGGGTCTTGGTCTCGGCCTCCCCCGCCTGCCCGCCGCCTCCGGCGGGCGGCGGGCCCGGGGCGCCGAGGAACGAGATGCTCCGGATCTCGACCGGTGTCTGCACGTCCACGGCGACGGCGCTCCACTGGACGACCTGGCCCGGTGCGACGACGGTGCACAGGTCCGTGGTGCCCTGCCCGGCGCTGTCGAACTGCCCGTCGTCGATCAGCGAGAGGTTCCCGTTGTGGAGGGTCCCGTCCGACAGCGCTCCGACGACGTCCACGAGGACGACGATGTTGACGTTCGGTTTCATTTCTCCGCTCCTGTCCTGACCATTGCCCGTCACCCCCGGTCGCGTACGAGGGGGACCTTGCCGACGGCCGTCCGCTCTATCTCGGGGGACGACCGGTGCACGAAGGAGACCCGGAACCCGTATCCGGACCGCTCCACCGCCGCCCGGGTGGCCTCCCGGTCGTTGAACAGCGACAGCGACCGGGGCATCGCACCGGTGAACAGCCGCTGGAGACCGGCGTGGCCGAGCGCCGAGCCGACCTCGCGGCCGAGCCCGTCGGGGTCGTCGACCGCCGCGAGCAGCGTGATCGTCCTGGCCTCGCGGTGGTTGACGAACTGGATCTCGTGCGCGGCCTCGTCCAGGTCGATGCCGGTGGCCGTGCACAGGTCGTCGCGCAGGGCCTCGTAGGCCAGCGCGGCCGAGTACTGGCTGTCGTTGAGGTGCAGCACGTCGCCGGTGCGGCCGGCGAACTCGAACCGGCGGGTCTTCAGCCCGGGGCCGTCCAGGGACGGGCGGCGGATCATCCGGTCGCCGAGCTTGAGCCGCAGCAGCGGCGCCTCGTGGGCGTGCAGCCGGGTGACGACGAGCTCGCCCTCCTCGCCCTCGGCGACCGCGCGGCCCGCCTCGTCCACGATCTCGACCAGGTGCAGGCCGGGCACCGCCGCCAGGCAGGGCGAGTCGTCGCGGAGCTGGAGGCCGATGGTCTCGGCCTGGGTCGCGGCGAAGTAGCTGAGGATCGCGACGTTCGGGTACAGCGCGCGCAGCTCGGCCCGCTTGCGGTGCGGCAGGACGCCGCTGCCGTAGAGGGCGACGCGGAAGTTCTCCCGCGCCTCGCGGCTGAGCCCGGCGCCGAGGTCGGCGAGGACGGCGACGCCCGCGGAGATGCCCATCATCGCCTTCGGCCCCGGATAGGAGAACATGTGCTCCAGGACGGGCCCGGTGACGGGGCCGGCGCCGATGTAGTTGACGCCCGGCACCTGCTGGAGCACGCCGCCGACCATCGTGCCGCTGCTCCACATCTGGTAGTCGGCGAGGTTGGTGAACAGCCATTTCGGGTCGCCGCCGCGCAGGTGGCCGCGGAGCTGGTAGGTGCCCATGAACGCGCCGGCGACCCGGTAGGTGTCGCGCAGCTCCCGCAGCGAGTAGACGATCTCCAGCGGGAGCCCGTCGCCGGTGCCGCCGCTGGCGACGACCTCGAAGCCGCCGCGGCTGAGTGGCACGACCACGCCGGGCCGCGCGCCCATCACCATGTCGCGCTGGACGGCCTTGTCCGACAGCGGGATCTGCTCCCACTCGGCGTAGGTGGGGGGCGGGCCGGTGATCCCGGCGGCGCTGAGCCGCTCCTTCCACAGCGGGTTGAGCAGCACCGTGTTGACCATCTGCTGCAGGCGGCGCAGGACGAGGGCGTCCTGCACCTCGTGGGGCGTCTCGCTGTACGGGACGCCGCACAGCCGCTCGCACGCCCGCATCTTGCCCGCGAACGACGGCAGGTCGGGGACGGTGTCGACCGACCACGGCTGCATCTCCTCGTCGGGGATCAGCCGGGCGGCGAGCTCGGCGGCGTCGGCCGCCCGGTCCAGTCGCACAACGCTCATCGCGCACTCCTGTTCGTCACGGGTTCCCGTCGCGGAGCACCCGCTCGCCGGTGTCCCTGATCTCGGCGAGCAGCATCCGGACGTGCTCGGTGCCGGCCTGGTGGTTCATCATCACGACGCGCAGCGCGGCGGTGCCCCGCACGTCGACCTTGGAGATGAAGAAGCGCCCCGACCGCCGGACCCGGTCGCGGATCTGCAGTTGGAGGCGGTGCACCCGGCCGGCGGCGACGCCCGGCGGGCGGTAGCGGAAGCAGAGGATGTTCGCCTCCGGCAGGTGCAGCGTCTCGAAATCGGGTTCGCTCCGCAGAATGCCGTGCGCGTCCCGGGTGAGCCGGCACAGGTACTCGATCTTCTCGGCGAACAGGGCGCGGCCGTAGACGGCCCACAGCGTCCACAACGGCATGATCATCGGCCGTTTCGTGCATTCGAAGTTCTTGTCGCCGCTGTCGAATTCGCAGAATGGATCGGGTTCCTCGTCGAATACGTAGCTGGCGCGCTGCCGGAAGGCGCCGAGTGCGGCCTGGGCGTTCCGGTAGAAGAGCAGGGTGCAGGGCGCGGGGACGAACATCATCTTGTGCGCGTCCCAGGTCAGCGAGTCGGCCTTCTCGATGCCGCGCAGCCGGTGCCGCAGCCGGTCCGACACCAGCAGGCTGGCGCCGTGCGCGCCGTCGACGTGCAGCCAGATGCCGCGCTCGGCGGCGATGGCGGCGAGCCGGTCGATCGGGTCGAACGCGCCGAGCGCCGTGGTGCCGGCGGAGGCCACCAGGCAGAACACCGCGAGGCCCCGCCGCTCGGCCGCGGCGAGCACGGCCGGCACCCGCTCGGCGATGATCTGCCCGCGCCGGTTCACCGGCAGCCGGACCAGCCGCGCCTCCCCGACGCCGAGCACGCCGGCGGCCCGGGTCACGCTGTAGTGGACGTCCTCGCTGACCGCGACCGCCGGGGCCGGGCCGCCGCCGTGCCGGCCGCGCGCCCAGATGCCGGGGAAGGCGCGGTTGCGGGCGGCCAGCAGCGCGGTGAGGTTGGCCAGCGAACCGCCCGAGGTGGTGACCATCGCGAAGCGGCCCGGCTCCCAGCCGATGAACCGGTTGAGCTCGTCGGCCATGATGCGCTCGGCCGTGAGCGGGAGCTGCCCCGCCTCGTAGAAGGAGGACGGCTGGCCGACGACGGCGCTGACGAAGTCGATCACGCCGGCCAGCGGGACGGCCCCGGAGAACTGGCGGCCCATGTAGCCGGGCGAGTGGACCTGGATGCCGGTCCGGACGTAGAGGTCGATGATGCCGGCCAGGCGCTTCTCGTCGAACGCGGCGACGCCCTCGTGCCCGGTCGCCATCAGCGACCGCGCGGCCCGCGCCAGCACCGCCGGGTCGGTGAGGTCCAGGCCGCGGACCGACAGGTCCGCCAGATAGGTCTCCAGCCGCCGGGCGGCCAGTTCGGAATTCCTGCGGAAAAGATGCGGATCGAATGCGGCGGCCAGCGATTCCCCGGCCGGCTGCCGCGGTCGCGGCACGGGTGGATGACATTTCCCTGGCGAGTCCGCCACTGCGCGTTCCCCCGATTTTCATGACCGTTTATGTATTGGCCCTGACAGCGTTGAGTCTAGGCAGGCCCGCGAGCGGCCAACAAGGGCAGTCATTCCTAACCGAGGCGCCACCGGCGACATTTGTCGATCATTTATTGATCCGCGATGCCGTCCGCCCTGTCGGCATTTATGTGGACGAAAGGCGCATCGCGGCGGGCGGCACGGCGCGGCGCGGGCCTGATGTCCTACCGTGGTGGCGTGACCGAGCATCCTGGGCAGGGCGAACTGGCGGCGGCGCTGCGGGCCGCCGGGGTCGGCGGCGTGGACGACTCCGCGCTCGCGCGGGCCATGTACTCCTCCGACGCCTCGCTCTACCGGGTGCCGCCCGCGGTCGTCGTGACGCCCCGGGAGACCGCGGAGCTGCCCGCGGTGCTGGAGGTGTGCCGCCGGCTCGGGGTGCCGCTGACGATGCGCGGCGCCGGGACGTCCATCGCGGGCAACGCAGTCGGGCCGGGCGTCGTCGTGGACGCGAGCCGCCACCTGAACCGGGTGCTGGAGATCGACCCCGAGGCGGGGACGGCGCTGGTCGAGCCCGGGATCGTGCAGGCGCGGCTGCACGAGCTGGCGGCCGGGCACGGGCTGCGGTTCGGGCCCGATCCGTCCACCCGGACGCGGGCGACGCTGGGCGGCATGATCGGCAACAACGCGTGCGGGTCGCGGGCGCTCGGCTACGGCCGGACGAGCGACAACGTCCTCGGCCTCGACGTGGTGACCGGCTCCGGCGAGCGGCTCCGGCTCGGCGACGTCCCCGGCGGCCCGGCCGAGAGCCCCCTCCTGGAGGGCCTCCGCGGGCTGGTGGGCGAGAACCTGGCGCTGATCCGCACGGAGTTCGGCCGGTTCGGGCGGCAGGTGTCGGGCTACTCGCTGGAGCACCTGCTGCCGGAGCGGGGCTTCGACGTCGCGCGGGCGCTGGTCGGGAGCGAGGGGACGCTCGCGCTGACCCTGGCCGCGCGGCTGCGGATGGTGCGCGAGCCCGCCTGCCGGGTACTGGTCGTGCTCGGCTACGGGTCGATGGCGGAGGCCGCCGACGCCGTCCCGGCGATCCTGCCGCACGGGCCGGTGGCCTGCGAGGGGCTCGACTCGCGGATCACGGGCGTGGTGCGGGAGCGGCGGGGCGCCGCCGCGGTGCCGCCGCTGCCGGACGGGTCCGGATGGCTGCTGGTGGAGCTGGCCGGGGCCGAGATCGGGGCGCTGCGCGGCATCGCCCGCAAGGTCGTCGGCGACTCCGGCTGCCGCGGCTCCATGGTCGTGGAGGACATGGCGCTCGCGGACGCGCTGTGGCGGATCCGCGAGGACGGGTCCGGGCTCGTCGCGCGGACGCCGGACGGCGAGCAGGCCCACGCCGGCTGGGAGGACGCGGCCGTCCCGCCCGAGCGGCTCGGCGCCTACCTGCGGGAGTTCGAGGCGCTGCTGGCGGAGTACCGGCTGTTCGGCGTCCCGTACGGGCACTTCGGCGACGGCTGCGTCCACGTGCGGATCGACTTCCCGTTCGGCCGGGCGAAGGGCGCGCGGGTCTTCCGCGACTTCCTGAACGAGGCGGCCGCGCTGGCGGCGCGGCACGGCGGCACCATGTCGGGCGAGCACGGCGACGGCCGCGCCCGCAGCGAGCTGCTGCCGCACATGTACTCGCCGGAGGCGCTGGCGCTGTGCTCCGCCGTCAAGGACGTGTTCGACCCCGGGGACGTGCTGAACCCGGGGGTGATCGTCCGCCCGGCGCCGGTGGACGACGACCTGCGCGCGGTGCAGCTCGTCCCGCTGAACCGCGGGCTCGGTCTCGCCTACCGGGACGACCGCGGCGACCTGTCGCGCGCCGTGCACCGGTGCACCGGCGTCGGCAAGTGCCGCGCCGACAACACGGCGGCGGGCGGCGTGATGTGCCCGTCCTACCTCGCGACCCGCGAGGAGAAGGACTCCACGCGCGGGCGGGCGCGCGTCCTGCAGGAGGTCGTCAGCGGCAAGCTGGGCCCGGACGGCTGGAAGTCCGACGCGCTGCACGACGTCCTCGACCTGTGCCTGTCCTGCAAGGGCTGCGCGTCCGACTGCCCGACCGGGGTCGACATGGCGTCCTACAAGGCGGAGGCGCTGCACCGGCGGTACCGGAGGAAGGTCCGGCCCCGCTCCCACTACGCGCTCGGCTGGCTCCCGCGCTGGACGCGCCTCGCGGCGAAGGCGCCCGCGTCGGTCAGGGCGGTGAACGCGGTGATGCGGTCGCGCGCGCTGAGGCCGCTGCTCGCGTGGGGCGCGGGGATCGACCGGCGGCGCTCGCTGCCCGAGTTCGCCCCGGTGACGTTCCGGCGCTGGTTCACCTCACACCGCAGCCCCGAGGGGCGGCACGGCGACGTCGTGCTGTTCGTGGACACCTTCACCGACGCGTTCTCCCCCGAGGTCGGCATGGCGACGGTGAAGGTGCTGGAGCACGCCGGCTACCGGGTGATCGTGACCGAGCGCCCGGTGTGCTGCGGCATCACGTGGATCTCCACCGGCCAGCTCGACGGGGCGCGCGCGCAGGCCCGGCAGACCGTCCGCGCGCTGCTCCCCCACGTCCGGCGCGGGGCGAGGGTCGTCGGGGTGGAGCCGTCCTGCACGGGCGTGCTGCGCTCGGACGCGGCGGAGCTGCTGCGCGGCGTGGACGCCGCCGCCGCGCGGGAGGTGGCCGCCGCGACCCGCACCCTCGCCGAGCTGCTCGCCGAGACCCCCGGCTGGACGCCGCCCGACCTGTCCGGCGTGGCGGGCGTCGCGCAGCCGCACTGCCACCACCACGCCGTCATGGGCTGGACGGCCGACGCGGCCCTGCTGGCGGAGGCGGGCGCGGACGTCGGCAGGGTCGGCGGCTGCTGCGGCCTCGCCGGGAACTTCGGCGTCGAGAAGGGCCACCACGACGTCTCGGTGGCGGTCGCCGAGACGTCGCTCCTCCCGGCCGTCCGGAAGGCGGGCGAGGGCGAGGTCGTCCTCGCCGACGGGTTCAGCTGCCGCACCCAGCTCGCCGACCTGGCGGGCCGCGACGGCGAGCACCTGGCCCAGCTACTGGCCCGCCACCTTCCCCGCTGACGTCGCCTTTCCCGCCGATAGGGTGCGGGAGAGGGTGAGCGCGGCGGTGTGGACGGCCGGGGCCACCGCGGCGAGGCGCATCTTCGTCGCCCAGCCCGACACCGACAGCGCGCCGAGCGCCTGGCCGTCGGCGCCGAGGACGGGGCTGGCCGCGCACACGATCCCGGCGCCGGACTCCTCCCGGTCGTAGGCGACGCCCTCGCGGCGGATCCGCGTCAGCTCCTTGGCCAGCAGCCCCGGCGCGGTGACGCTGCGCCCGCTCCGCTTGGCCAGCCCGGCGTCCAGCACGGCCTGCACCGCCTCCGGCGGGGAGAACGCCAGGATCGCCTTGCCGACCCCGGTGACGTGCGCGGGCAGCCGCCCGCCGACCTGGGACGGCAGCCGCGGCCCGCCGGACGAGCCGAGGATCTCGACGTAGACGACCTCGGCCCCCTCCAGCACCGCGAGGTGGACGGTCTGCCGGGTCGCCTCCCGCAGGTCCGACATGTAGGGGGCGGCGGCGTCCCGCAGCACGCGCTGGCGCGGCACCCGCTGCCCGATCTCGAACAGCTTCAGCCCGAGCCGCACCCGCGTGCCGTCGCGCTCCAGCAGGCCCGCCTCGGCGAGGTCGAGCGCGATCCGGTGCGCGGTGGACTTGGGCAGGCCGCTGCGGCGGGCCAGCTCGGCGGCGCCGAGGCCGTCGTCGTCGGCCCGGAACGCGGTCAGCACGGCGACGGCGCGGCGCAGGAACGTGTCGTCGGGCGGCATGCCCGCCACTGTAGAAGATGTGTCCCACCACGCGGGACGCGCGGATTGCCCGCCGCGACCGGGACGGGGGAGGCTCGGCCTCGGCAGACAACGAAAGGACGGCCCCAATGGACCCGGGTTCCGTGGAGAAGGCCGCGGCGGCGCTACTGGACGCGTACGCCACCGGCACTCCCATCTCGCCGCTGACGAAGGACCATCCGGAGATGTCGGTGGCCGACGCCTACGCGGTCCAGCTCGCCCAGGTCGAGGCGTGGACCGCCGCCGGGGCGCGGATCAAGGGGCACAAGGTCGGGCTGACCTCGGCCGCGATGCAGCGCCAGATGGGCGTCGACCAGCCGGACTTCGGCGTCCTGCTGGACACGATGTTCCTGCAGGAGAGCGCCCCGATCGACGCCGGCCGGTTCCTGCAGCCCCGGATCGAGCCGGAGATCGCGTTCGTGCTCGGCCGCCCGCTCGCCGGGCCCGGCGCGACCGCGGCGGACGCCGTCGCCGCCGTCGAGTACGTGCTGCCGGCGCTGGAGGTCATCGACTCCCGCATCGCGGACTGGAAGATCACCCTGCCGGACACGATCGCCGACAACGCCTCCAGCGGCGGCGTGGTGCTCGGCACCCGCCCGGTCCGGCTGGACGACCTGGACCTGTCGCTGATGGGCTGCCTGCTGCGCCGCGACGGCGACCTGATCGACACCGGCGCCGGCGGCGCGGTGCTGGGCTCGCCGATCAACGCGCTGGTGTGGCTGGCGAACGTGCTCGGCGAGCGCGGCGTGTCCCTGGAGGCGGGGCACGTGGTGCTGCCCGGCTCGATCACCGCGGCCGTCCCGGTGGCGCCCGGCGAGACCCTGACGGCGACGTTCGCCGGGATCGGTTCTGTGACCGCCCGGTTCGGGAAGGAGCAGAAATGAGCGAAGCGAGCCGGGGGGCGCGGGGGGTCGCCCCCTCGCAGGGACAAGGCATGAGCAAGCTGACGGCGGCCATCGTCGGGCCGGGCAACATCGGCACCGACCTGCTGGTCAAGCTGATGCGCAGCGAGCTGATCGACGTCCACTCGATGATCGGGGTGGTGCCGGAGTCGGACGGGCTGGAGCGCGCCCGCAAGCTCGGCGTCCCGGCGTCTGCGGAGGGCGTGGACTGGCTGCTGAAGCAGCCGACGCTGCCCGACCTCGTGTTCGAGGCGACGTCGGCGAAGGCGCACCTGGCGAACGCGCCCCGCTACGAGGAGGCGGGGATCACGGCGATCGACCTGACGCCCGCCGCGGCGGGCCCGCTCGTGTGCCCGCCGGTGAACCTGGACACGCTGTCGGACGCCCCGAACCTCAACATGATCACCTGCGGCGGGCAGGCGACGATCCCGATCGTGCACGCGGTGTCGTCGGTCGTCCCGGTGCCGTACGCGGAGATCGTCGCGTCCATCGCGTCGCGGTCGGCCGGGCCCGGCACGCGCGCGAACATCGACGAGTTCACCCAGACCACGGCCCGCGCGATCGAGAAGGTCGGCGGCGCCGGGCGGGGCAAGGCGATCATCATCCTGAACCCGGTGGACCCGCCGATGATCATGCGGGACACGGTGTTCTGCGCGATCCCGTCGGATGCCGACACCAAGGCGATCCAGGACTCGATCGAGAAGATGGTGGCCGAGGTCGCGGTGTACGTGCCCGGCTACACGCTGCGCGCCGAGCCGCAGTTCGACGAGCCCCGCGACATCTGGAACGGGATGGCCCGCGTCGCGGTGTTCCTGGAGGTCCGCGGGAACGGCGACTACCTGCCGCCGTGGGCCGGCAACCTCGACATCATGACCGCGGCCGCGGCCCGGGTGGGCGAGCAGATCGCGCGTAGGAAGGTGGCATCATGAGCGCCGCGCAGGATACCCCGGCGAAGATCCGGATCACCGACTCGACGCTGCGGGACGGCAGCCACGCGATGGCGCACCGCTTCACCGAGGAGCAGGTCCGCGGGGTCGTGCACGCGCTGGACGCGGCCGGCGTGGAGGTCATCGAGGTCACGCACGGCGACGGCCTCGGCGGCTCGTCGTTCAACTACGGCTTCTCGCTGGAGGACGACGTCAAGCTCGTCGCCGCCGCGGTGGACGAGGCGACCCGCGCGAAGATCGCGGTGCTGATGCTGCCGGGCGTCGGCACGGTCGAGGACCTGAAGCTGGCGCACGACGCGGGCGCGTCGGTCGCCCGCATCGCGACGCACTGCACCGAGGCGGACGTCTCGCTGCAGCATTTCGCCGCCGCCCGCGGCCTCGGCATGGAGACCGTCGGGTTCCTGATGATGTCGCACCGGGTGCGGCCGGACGTGCTGGCGCAGCAGGCCCGGATCATGGTGGACGGCGGCGCGCAGTGCGTGTACGTCGTCGACTCGGCGGGCGCGCTCGTGCTCGGCGAGGCGCAGGAGCGCATCAGCGCGGTCGTCAAGGAGATCGGGCACGAGGCGCAGGTCGGCTTCCACGGCCACCAGAACCTGTCGCTGGGCGTCGCGAACTCGGTGCTGGCGCAGCAGAACGGCGCGCTGCAGATCGACGGGGCGCTGTGCGCGCTCGGCGCGGGGGCGGGCAACTCCCCCACCGAGGTGCTGGTGCCGACGTTCGAGCGGCTCGGCGTCCCGACGGGCGTGGACGTGCAGGGCGTGATGGCCGCCGCGGACGACGTGGTGAAGCCGTTCCTGCACCGGCTGCCGTTCGCCGACCGGGGCGCGATCACGCAGGGGTACGCGGGCGTGTACTCCAGCTTCCTGCTGCACGCCGAGCGGGCCGGGAAGCGGTACGAGGTCCCGGTGCACGAGATCCTGCAGAAGGTCGGCGAGGCCGGCTACGTCGGCGGCCAGGAGGACATGATCATCGACGTGGCGCTCCAGCTGCGCGCGGAGCGCGAGCGCGCGGAGTCCTGACCGTACGGGCGCGGGGGCGCGGTGGCCGGTCGCACCGGCCGCCGCGCCCTTCCGCGTCGCGGTGGGGGTCAGCCGTGCCGGTCGCGGAGCTCGTCGATGGCGTCGTGGACGGTGGGGCGCGTCTCCAGGGCGGCGCGGGCGCGGTGGGCCGCGCAGGCGTCGGGGTAGTGCGCGGCGATGAGGAGGCCGCCGGCCCGGCGGATGCGGCCCGCGCCGTCGACGAGCGCGTCGACGCCGACGGAGTCGCAGCCGACGACGCCCTGCAGGTCCATGGCGACGAGGACGCCGTCCTCCAGCCGCCCGATGCGGTCGAGCCAGCGGCTCAGCCGGGGCACGTTGTCGGTGACGAGGTGGCCGCCCAGCCGCAGCACGATGCAGCGGCGCTCGACGGTGATGTCGATGGACAGCGGCCGGACGGGGGCGGTGTATCCGGTCACGTCCTGCCTCCGAGCGACCACGGCGCCTCGTCCTGGGGGGCTCATCCTTGCACAGTGCAAGGAAGCCGGGGAAGGGCGTTCCCGCCGGTGATGATCTTTGCACGGTGCAAGGGTTGGGATAGCTTGGGCGGCATGACCCACGAGGACCCTTCCGGCGCGGGGGAAGCGTCGACTCCTCGCGGGCGGGCGCGCAGGGACCAGCTGGTGGGAATCGGCCTCGACCTGCTCGCCGAGGGCGGCTGGCCGGCGGTGACGGCGCGCGCCGTGACCGACCGCGCGCGGACCCGGCCGGGGCTGCTGCACCACTACTTCAACGGGCTGCCGGGCCTGCACATCGCGGTGGCGCAGCGCGCCAGCGAGATGATCATCGATCCGGTGGTGGACGCGCTGATCGCCGCGCCCGACACCCCGGCGGCGCTGCGCACGCTGCGCGATCTCGTGCCGCGCATGGCGGCCGGCGAGCGCAACCTGCGGCTCGCGGCCGAGCTGCTGGTCAGGGCGCTGCGCGATCCGCGGATGGGCGCCGAGCGGCGGGACTGGTCGCGCACCGTCCGGGCCCGGATCACGGCGCGGCTGGCGCACCTGTGCCCGGACTGGCCGGCCGAGCGGCACGAGGGCACCGCGATGCTGTTCACCGCCATGCTGGACGGCCTGCTGCTCCAGCTGATCCTCGACCCCGACCTGCCGACGGGCCCGGCGCTGCACGCCACCGAGGCCCTGGTCACCGACCCCTGACGGGCGCGCCCGCTAGGCGTGCCGGGCGGGGACGCGGGGGCCGGGGCCGTGCGCGCGCGTTTCGGCCGCCCGCCCGGCCGGGACGATCGCGAGGGTGCGGCTGTCGCGGCGCAGCATGCCGGTGGCGATCGCGCCGAGGCCGGGGCCGGCGCTCCGCTCCCCGAGCACCACGAGGCCGGCGCCGTCCGCGGCCTCCCGCAGGGCGTCGAGGGGGCGCTCCAGCAGCGGCGACGCCTCGACGCGCAGTTCCGGGTAGCGGCGGCGCACCGGCTCCACGACCTCCGCCAGCTCCGCCGCGCGGGTCCTCGCGAGCAGCTCGCGGTCGTGGAACAGGGGGAGTTCGGACTCGGCGACGGCGCCGGGCTCCCAGCAGCCGTAGACGACGTGCAGGTCCCAGCCGCGCAGCGCCGCCTCCTCGGCGGCGAAGCCGAGGGCGGCGCGGCAGCCCGCCGACCCGTCGGTGCCGACGACGACCCGGCGCGGCGGGGGGCCGCCGCCGTCCCGGACCGCGATCACCGGGCGCGGGGAGCGGGCGGGCAGCTCCAGCGCCATCGCGACGCCCACCGGGTCGCCGGCCGCGCCGATCACGACCAGTTCGGCGCCGGCGGCGCCGCGCAGCAGCGCCTCCAGGGCCGGGCCGCGCCGCAGCCGCTTGCGGACGGCGCCGGGCACGCCCAGCTCGTAGGCCCGGCGCACGCCGCTGTCGAGCAGGTTCTCCCCCGCCCGCTTCATGATCGTCTCGATCTCGGGGTCGGTGTGGCCGGCCGGGTAGGGCCAGTGCCAGCAGTGGCACATCAGCAGCCCGATGCCGCGGAGCCGGGCCTCCTCGACCGCCCAGCGCAGGGCCGCGTCGTTCTCCGCCGTCCCGTCGTATCCGAACAGGACGTGCGGCCAGTGTTTCCTCTCCTCGCCGTTCATGCCTGCCTCCCTCCTGCCAGTCTGCGCGCGGCCCGGCGCCAGCAGAAGAGGACGAAGGTCCCCCGGCCCCGATTCTTGGGAGCAGGCGGATATTTTGCCCGGCAATGACCGGTAGGGCCGTTACGCTCCGGCGGGGAGGTCCGCCGCCGTGACGCGGTACAGGACATGGCGCTTCAGCCGGTGCCCGTCCGGCACGAGCGGGTGGTCGAAGTCGCCGGACGCGTCCCTGGTCATGCCGATGCGCTCCATGACCGCCTGGGACCGGACGTTGGCGGTGGCGGTGAACGACACCACCTCGTCCAGCCCCAGGTCGTCGAAGGCGAACCGCAGCGCGCGGCGGGCGGCCTCGGACGCGTAGCCGCGGCCCCAGGCGGATCGGGCGAGCCGCCAGCCGATCTCCACCGCCGGGGTGAAGTGGGCCTCGAAGCGCGGCACCGACAGGCCGGTGAAGCCGACGAACTCGCCCGTCCCGGCGGTCTCCAGCGCCCAGAACCCGAAGCCGCGCTCCTCGATGGCCGCGTCGACGCGGTCGATCATCGCGTCGCTCTCCGCGCGCGTGAGGGGCGCCGGGAAGTGCTCCATGACGGCCGGGTCGGCGTTCAGCTCGGCGAACGGCCCGCGGTCGCTCTCCCTCCAGCGGCGCAGGACGAGGCGGTCCGTGCGGAGTTCGGGGGTCACCGGGCGACCCTACCCGTCACGCGCCGGCCGCGTGGTCCCGGATCGCGGCGCAGGCGCGGGCCGCCATGGCGAGGAACATCGCGTCGCCGCGCTCGGTGGGCGTCCCGTAGGCGCAGCCCAGCACGATGATGAGCGGGGCCTGCGGGAGGGCGAAGCGGTAGTCGTCCCAGCACAGGTCGAGGGGGTAGTCGCGCACGCCGTGGCCGAGGAGCGCCTCGTGGTAGCGGGCGACGAGGTCGCGTTCATGGGCGCGGCGGTCGGCGGCGCCGAGGCTGGTGGCCAGGAAGTAGGACAGGTCGCGTGCGGGCAGCCCGACCGTGAGGGTCTGCCAGTCGACGGTGACGGGCGCGCCCGCGCCGTCCGGCGGGAAGAGCAGGTTGTCCAGCCGGTAGTCGCCGTGGACGAGCCCGAACCGCTCGGGGCGGGCGACCAGCCACGGGCCGATGCCCTCGACCGTGCCGCGCAGCGTGTCCTTGTCCGCGGCGCTGAGCCGGTCGGGGAAGCGGTCGATGAACGTCTCGACGGCCGGGGCGTACACCTCGGCGAGGGCGTCGGCGTCCGCCTCGGTCGGGCGGGCGGGCCCTCCGGCGTCCAGCAGCGACGCGTCGCACCAGCGGGGGCCGTGCAGCCCGGCGAGCCCCGCGACGCATTCGCGCGCGAGCCGCGGCGGGCAGCCGGCGAGCTGGTCGCCCTGCACGGCCGGGTCGAGGTCCTCCAGCAGCAGGACGAACTCGAAGGTGTCCGGGTCGATCTCGGCGTGGTGGCAGTGCGGGGTGCGGATGGCGACGGTGCCGGCGATGTCGCGGTAGAACAGCACCTCGGTGCGGTAGGTGCCGCCGAGCAGGGCGCGGGCCGCCGGGTCCGCCGGCGGCAGCTTCGCCACCAGCCGGGGCGGGACGCCGTCGCCGGCCAGCCGCAGCCGGTGCACCGAGCCGATCTGCCCGGTGCCGATCGCCTCCATCGCGACGTCGTCGACCCGCCCGCCCAGCACCTCGCCGAGCCAGGACGCGGTGATCACCGGCTGCGGCCCGGGTTGCGGGGCAGCCCGTCGAACCCGTCCGGCCGGACGGCGCGGTAGGCGTCCAGCACGGGCGCGAGCTCGGCGGGGGTGGCGCCGTGCAGGATCACGCCGTCGGCGCCCGCGGCGAACTGGTCGAGGACGCGGGCCGCGCACGCCGCGGGCGACCCGGTGGCGGACGCGGCGAGCCACTCGTCCGGGAGGAGCCCGGCGACGTGCCGGAGCTGGTCGGGCGTGCCGATCGCGTCGAACGCGCCGGGGTAGCCGGAGACGAGGTCGTCGGCGCGGAAGCGGGCCAGCGCCGCCGGGTCCCAGCCGTTGACCCGGACCAGCAGGTCGCCGTAGCCCTGCAGGTAGGTGGCGAGGCGGCCGACGAGCTTGCGCAGCCGCGCCTCCTCGTCCAGGTGGTCGCCGACCGTGGCCAGCACCGACCACACGCGGACGGACGCGGGGTCGCGCCCGGCCTGGTCGGCGCCGCGCCGCACCGCCGCGACGGCCTCGGCGAGGGTCTCGTCGGTGAAGAAGGTGTGCAGGACGACGCCGTCGGCGACCCGCCCGGCGAACTCCAGCGTCCGCTCCCCCATCGCGGTGAGGATGACCGGGACGTCCTCGTCGAAGGACGGGTCCTGGCTGAGGTAGGGGAAGGTCCCGGCGGGCCCGTCGTGCCCGGCGACGGCCTCGCCGTGCCAGAGGCGGCGCAGGATGCCGATGACGTCCTCGAGCTGGGCCATGGTGACCCGGGGCAGGCCCATGACGTCGAAGAGCATGTCGAAGCCGCGGCCGAGGCCGAGCGCGAACCGCCCGTCCGACAGCCGGTGCATGGTCGTCGCGAAGGTCGCGGTCAGCAGGGGGTGCCGGGTGTTGTGGTTGGTGGCGGCGGTGGCGATGCCGATCCGCTCGCTCACGGCCGCGGCGGCGCCGGCGAGCGCGGCGGCCTCCTTGGTCGCGAAGCGCTCGGACAGGAACACCGAGCCGAGGCCCAGCCGCTCCCCCTCGGCCACCTCGGCGAGCAGGTCGCGGGGGCTCGCCGAGTGGCCGGCGAGCCCGTAGAAGCCCAGTTCGGGAAGATCGGCGCGCTGCACGCCCCGGAATCTAGTCTGGACAGCTGTCCACAATCAAGGGCGGCGGTCAGGACGCGCGGCGGCGGGGCCTGCGACCCTGGCCGCGTCCCTGGCCCTGACCGTGCTCCTGCCGCTGACCGCGTCCCTGGCCGCGCGCCTGGCTCTGGCCGGTGGCCCGGGCGGTGCCGTTCTGGGCGCGGTCGCGCGGCTTGCGCGCGGGCGCCGCCGCCGGTGCGGGGGCGGGCGCCGGGGTGCGCGCGCCGGTGATCCGGGACAGTTCGGAGTCGCCGGGCCGGACGCTGGTCGTCACCGGGGTGATGCCGGCCTTGGCCATCAGGGCGTCCATCTCGCGCCGCTGGTCGGGCAGGACGAGCGTGACCACCGTGCCGGTGCGCCCGGCGCGGGCGGTGCGTCCGCCCCGGTGCAGGTAGTCCTTGTGGTCGGCGGGCGGGTCGACGTTCACGACGAGGTCGAGGTCGTCGATGTGGATGCCGCGGGCGGCGACGTTGGTGGCCACGAGCACGGTGACGTCCGAGGCGTGGAAGGCGTCCAGCGCCCGGTTGCGCTGCGACTGCGTCTTGCCGCCGTGCAGGGCGGCGGCGCGGACGCCGCGGGTGGTCAGCTTGCGGACGAGCCGGTCGGCGACGTGCTTCTTGCCCACGAACATGATCACGCGTTCGGCGCGGGAGGCGATGTGCGCGGTCGTCTCGTGCTTGTCGGTGTCGGCGACGTGCAGCAGGTGGTGCTCCATCGCGGTGACCGCGGCGGCGGACGGGTCGACCGAGTGGGTCACCGGGTCGGCGAGGAACCGGCGGACGAGCCGGTCCACGTCGCCGTCGAGCGTCGCGGAGAACAGCATCCGCTGGCCGCCGGGCGGGGTCTGCTCCAGCAGCCGCGTGACCTGCGGCAGGAACCCCATGTCGGTCATCTGGTCGGCCTCGTCCAGCACGGTCGCCGCCACCTCGCCGAGCCGGCAGTCGCCGCGCTCGATCAGGTCGGCGAGCCGTCCGGGCGTGGCGATCAGGACGTCCACGCCGGCGGCGAGGGCCTGCGCCTGGCGGGTGATCCCGAGACCTCCCACGACGGTCGCGAGCCGCAGCCCCACGGCGTCGGCGTACGGGGTGAGCGCGGCGGTGACCTGCTGCGCGAGTTCCCGCGTGGGGACCAGGACCAGGGCGAGCGGCGCGCGCGGCCGGGCGCGGTGCCCGGCGGTGCGGGCGAGCACGGCCAGCCCGAACGCGAGGGTCTTGCCGGAGCCGGTGCGGCCCCGGCCGAGGACGTCCCGTCCGGCGAGGGCGTTCGGCAGGCTCGCGGCCTGGATGGGGAACGGCGCCGTCACTCCCTGGCGCGCCAGCTCCGCCAGGAGCGGCGCCGGGAGCGGAAGGTCGGCGAACGACTCGACCGCGGGAAGCGGCGGAGTCGAGGGCTTCGGCGCGGGCGCGGTCTTCGGCGCGGGCGCGGCGTCCTGCCGCTGGGCCGGACGGCGCCGGCCGCCGCCGCGGCGGGGCCGGGAGGCGGAGCGTTCTCGGGGCGCGGGTGACATGGGAGGGCCTTCCTCGAAGACGGTGCGTGTCGAGGAAGTCCTCCGCCGCGCGGAAGCGCGGCCAGGGGCCGGACGAACAGCTCTCAAGACGAACCTGGTGGAACCCGCGGTGCCGCGGGCGGGACCGGAGGGAGCCCCTCCGGGGTGGCGCCCCCGAAGGGGCGCCTCGCGCGGCGGACGGGCCCCGGGAGGCCGTCCGCCGCGCGGCCGGCGGTCAGGCCGGGACGATGTTCTCGGCCTGCAGGCCCTTCTGGCCCTGCGTGACGTCGAAGGACACCTTCTGGCCCTCCTGCAGCTCACGGAAGCCCTGGGCCGCGATGTTGGAGTAGTGGGCGAAGACGTCGGCGCCGCCGCCGTCCTGCTCGATGAAGCCGAAGCCCTTTTCCGCGTTGAACCACTTGACGGTACCGGTGGCCATGTCGATCTCCTCTGCTCGGTCCCGCTCGCGCACCGTGCGCGAGCGGGGCGTCGCGATGGCCCATCCGGAAGATCCAGAACAACAAAAAATGCGCCTGCTGAAGTTGATCCGCAGGCGCATGCACATGTCTTGGGAACCGCAACTACACCGACCGTACCACATGCCCGGAGGGCGTCTCCTGAATCAAGGATTCACTGTGATTTCGATATCAGCTTACGAACAGCCCCCCGTCATCGTCCTGGCGAGCGCATAATTGCAGGTGATGAAACCCACCGAACCAGCCAGACGGCGACACCTGCCCACCAGTCCCTTCAAGCCCCCGCCCGCCGCGCCGCCCGCGAAGGTCTTCGCTCCTGACGACCGGGTGACGCACGACAAGTACGGCCTCGGCACCATCCTGGAAGTCCACGACGGCCGCTCGGTCCTCGTCGACTTCGGGACGCAGAAGGTGAAGATCCTGGCTCCCTTCGCCAAGCTCTTCAAGCTCTGACCCGTCCTCCGGACGGGCCTCACGACAGCCCCGGGTCAGCGCGGCCCCGGAGCCGCTCAAGGCCGTCCCGCACCGCCGGCGTCGCCCGGAACGGAGCCGCAGCCGCCGGTACGACCGGAGGCGCCCCGCGGACGCGGCCGTCGACGGGTCGCACGAGGAGCCGCGCGGGCACCTCGACACGGCGGCGGCCCCGGCACCGCGGACCTCAAGCTTCTCCCGCTCGTGGACGGCGGCCGTGGTCCTCGGTGTGCGCCCCCTGGGTCGTCCGCTGCCGGCGGCCTCCGGCCGCGGCGCCAGAGTGGACCTGAGCTGTGAGGGGGAGGCGGACGGCCGGGGGCAGCGGGGACGAGGCCGGGCTCGCGCGGAAGGAGTCGAGCATCAGGGCGGCGAGGCGGCGGGAGGCCGCCGCCCGCATCTCGGGCGACTCGGCGCGGATGCCGTCGCTCGCCATCAGCGCGAGGGCGATGTCCTCCACCACGATGTCGGGGCGCAGGTCGCCGGACTCCTTCGCGCGCCGGACGAGTTCGAGCAGCAGGCGCAGCGCGCGGTCGCGGTCTGCGGTGAGCGGGGACGTCCGGGGCAGCCGCGCGATGTAGGAGCGGAACTCCCGGTCGCGGGCGTGCGCCTCCAGCAGCCTCTCGATCACCAGGCGGAAGCCGCGCCACGGGTCGGGCGCCGCCAGGCCCTCGGCCACGACCGCCGAGCAGAGTTCCGTCTGCTCGGCGAACGCCGCGGTGAGCAGCGCCTCCTTGGACGGGAAGTGCCGGTAGAGGGTCGCGACGCCCACCTCGGCGCGCCGGGCGATCTCGCGGATCGGCACGTCGGCGCCGCCGGCGGCGAAGGCCGTGCGGGCGGCCAGGACGATGCGCGCGCGGTTGTCTCGGGCGTCCGACCGGCGACTCGTTCCCACTTCGGCCGTCACCGTTCTCACTTTAGCCAGCCGGAACCGGTCGCCCTTTACGGTCCACGGCATGAGAGCTGTTCAATTCACCGAGTACGGGCCGCCGGGCGTCGTCCACGTCACCGAGGCCGACGCGCCGCACGCCGGGCCGGGGGAGATCCGCGTCGCCGTGCGCGCGTCCGGTGTCTCGGCGGGAGAGGTCCTCGTCCGCTCCGGCCGGATGCGCGACATCGTGCCCGCCGCGCTCCCCTACCGGACGGGACTCGAGGCCGCGGGCGTCGTCGACGAGGTCGGCGCCGGGGTCACGGGCGTCAGCGCCGGTGACGAGGTGTTCGGCATGACCACCATGACCGCGCGCGGCGCCAACGCCGACCATGCCGTCCTGGCCGTCTGGGCGCCCAAACCGGCGGCGTGGAGCTGGGAGGAGGCGGGCGGCGCCGGTGGCGCCGCCGAGACGTCCACCCGGGTGCTCGACCGGCTGGGGGCCGGCGCCGGGCACACGGTACTGGTGCAGGGCGCGGCCGGGGCCGTCGGCACGGTCGCGGTGCAGATGGCGGCCGCACGCGGCGCCCGCGTGATCGGGACCGCCGGCGAGCACAACCACGGGTTCCTGCGCTCCCTCGGCGCGGAGCCGACGACGTATGGGACGGGCCTGGTCGAACGCGTCCGCGCGCTTGCGCCGGACGGGGTGGACGCGGTGTTCGACTGCGCCGGAGGAGCCCTGCCCGACCTGATCGCCATTGCCGGGGACGCGGCGCGCGTGGTGACGATCGCCGATTTCGACGCGGCGGCGCACGGGGTGCACATGTCCCACGGCGTACCGGCCGCCGAGACGCACGCGGCGCTGGGCGCCTCGGCGGATCCGATGGCGGTGCACGGCCTGCGGATCGCGGTCGCGCTCGCCGGCGAGGGGCGGCTGCGGATTCCGGTCGCGGCGGCGTTCCCGCTCGCCGAGGCCGCGGCCGCGCATGCGCTGAGCGAGACCCGCCACGCCCGCGGCAAGATCGTCCTGGTGCACTGACGTTCACGGGCGGCGGTCGCCGGGCGTGAACTCCAGGTAGGCGGTCTCGCCGGGACGCACGCCGATGACCCGCCGGTAGAGGCGACGTGCCATGCCGAACCGTCCGGCGAGGATCCGCTCGGCGCGCTCGGCGTCGCCGCCCTCCAGGATCCGCGCGGCCGCCGCCACGGCCGGGCCGACGGGCCTGCCGCGCACGGTCGCCGGTGCCAGGAGGGCGCGGGGGTCGCGGCGGATCCGCTTGACCTTCCCGGAGTCGGGCGCGGTGCTCGCCAGCAGGCGCCCGTCCTCCATGACGCACGACAGCGGGGTGGGCACCGCGGTCCCGTCGCGGCGGAACGTCACGACCAGGACGGTCCCGTGCCCGCGCAGCCCCGCGAAGCGGGACGCCTGCGCCACGTCCACCCGTCGCGCCGAGGAGTGCCGGACGCGGTCGAGTGCCCAGTACACGGGCGTCCAGCGCCGCACCGCCACAGCGGCCCCCGTTCCCGCACCGCCCCTCGCACGGCGCGCCGTCGCGCCGACGGTGTCCTGATCCCGATGATTCCCGGGTTCGGGGAAAGTCTCCTCTCCAGGACGCGACGGAAGGAAGAGCTGTGGCCAAGCTGCTGTACTCGGCGACGATGTCGCTCGACGGCTTCATCGCCGGGCCGGGCGGGGACATGTCCTGGCTGACCGAGCACTTGGGCGAACCGAACCCGACCGCCGAGCGCCTGCTCGAGCAGATCGGCGCCCTTCTCGTCGGCAACCGCACGTTCGGCGGCGACGACCCGAACAAGGGCACCGACAAGGAAGGCGCGTTCGGCGGCCAGTACGAGGGGCCGGTGGTCGTCCTGACGCACCGGCCGCCTGCCCAGCCCGTGCCGGGGGTCACGTTCGCCGGCGACCTCGGGACGGCGGTCGCGGAGGCCAAGGCCGCCGCCGGGGACCGCTACGTCAACGTCCTGGGCGCGGACGTCGCCAGGCAGTGCATCGAGGCGAAGGTGCTGGACGAGGTGCTCGTCTTCGTCGCCCCGGTGCTCCTCGGGGACGGGGTGCCGCTGTTCGACAACCCCGGCGGCGAGCAGGTGCGGCTGGAGCCGCTCGCGGGCGAGTCCGCGCACTGGTACCGCGTCGCGTACTGACGTCCCGGCGCCCCTACCGCGCCGCGAGGCCGCGCAGCGCGAGTTCCACGTGATGCCCGACCGCGTCGGGTTCGGAGTCGGGGATCAGCGGCGCGATGCGGACGAGCCCGAGCAGTTGGTAGGCGATGTCGCGGGCGGTCACGTCGGGGGCGAGGGTGTGATCGGTGCGGGAGCGGTCGACGGCCTCCTGACCGACCCTGGTGAGGTGCTCGATGCACCGCCGGAGCTCCTCGTCCGCCGGCGACCCGGCGGTGAGCAGGTCGAGCATCGCCTGGTTGCCGGTGAGCCGGGCCATCACCGCGGTGAAGAACGCGCGGAGCGCGGCGATCGCGGGCATGCCCGCGGGGAGGGACGCCTCGGCGAGGTCGGCGAGATCGGTGCCCGTCACGGCGTGGACGAGGTGCTCGCGGGTGGGGAAATGCCGGTAGAGGGTGCCGACGCCGACCCCGGCCGCCGCCGCGACGGCGCGCATGTCCACGGCCATGCCGCGCTCCCGGAAGGCGTGCTCCGCCGCCGCCAGGATCCGCTCCCTGTTCTCGACGGCGTCCCGCCGCCGCCTCCGATCCGCTGCCACCCCCACACCCTAGCGATCCGGAACACGTGTTCTGGTTAGTGCTAGCCTATTCCGGAACACGTGTTCCGGAACAGTGGAGGCGGGCAGTGCGGACGATCGTGATCACGGGCGGCACCGACGGCATGGGAGCGGCCCTGGCGCGCCACTACCTGGAGGCGGGCGACCGCGTCGTGGTGGTCGGGCAGAGCCGCGCCAAGTTCGACGCGCTGGTCACCGGCGCGGCGGGCGGCGACCTCGCGGCGCGGGCGGAGTTCGTCGCGGCCGACCTGTCGTCGGTCGCCGAGAGTCGCCGCGTGGTCGAGCACCTGCGGGCCGGTTACGAGCGGATCGACGCGCTGGTCCTCGCGGCCTCGTTCGTCCAGCGCCGGCACACCACGGCCGAGGGGCGCGAGGCGTCGTGGGCGCTGTTCTTCGTGTCCAAGTTCGTGTTCGTGACCGGTCTCGCCGCGCAGCTCGGCGCGGCCGACCGTCCGGTCATCGTGAACACCGCCGTGCCCGGCGCGCGGGCGGACGCCATCGACTTCGACGACCTTGAGATGACGGAGGGGTTCACGTTCGCGCGGTCCAACGCGCAGCAGCGCCGGGCCAACGAACTGCTCGGCATCCTCGCGACCGACGCGAACCCGGACCTGGCCTACGTGACGTGGGGTCCCGCGCGGATCGTCCGGTCCAGCTTCGCGGGCGACGTCGGGACGGCCATGAAGGTCGGCGCCGCGGTCCTCGGGAAGCTGCTCGGCCAGCGCCCCGATGCCGCCGTCCGCCCGATCATCGGCATCATCGACGCCCCGTCCCCGGGAAGGGCCGCCTTCCGCGGTGCGAAGAGGCGCCCGCTCACCATGGGCGACCACGACGACAAGGACGCCGCACACCTGGCGGCGGCGGTCGAGGACGGCCTCTGACCCGACCGTCGAGTGCCGCGTCGGCAAAGCCGTCGCGGCGCGCAGGCCCGACGACTTCACGCTGGTCAATGATCTAGAAAAGCGAGCGAGCCCGTGCGGAGGTCTCACGCACGAAGCCCCCGGCCCGTGACTTCCAGTCGGGCCGAGGGCTCAGGCTCTTTCGGGGCTCAGGGTGCGCCCTCCGAAGACTTCGCCAACGACTGCGGGTACCGGTCGAGCGCGGGCGAGGACCTTGCCCGCACACCAGGCCGGTCCACGCGGCCGAGCAGATCACCCGGATCCTCACCCCGTACGTGGCCGCCGTCCTCGCGGCCAAGACCCACCGGCGTGAGACCACCGGCGAGCAGCGCCCCCTCCCCCTCCCCCGCCCCCACCCGGACCAACCTCCCGCGAAGACCATCGCGGACCTGCAAGACCGCTCCGGCGTCATCTGCTGGTGGGGCTCTCACACGGAGGAGTGGTGGGCGCTCGTCCCCGGCGGGACGCAATGGCAGATCGTCAGCGCCCCTGACCCCGAATCCCTCATCGAGACCATCGCCATCGCCCGCGCCCGTCGCTGACCCCCAAGCCGCCGCGCGGCGGTGGAGGTTCCTCCCGTCCCTCCCCCGCCGCGCGGCTTCCGCATGTTCACGGGCTCGGCGCACGGGGGAATCAGGCGGCTAGGAGACGGCTTCCAGGGGGAGGTCGGTGCCGCGCCAGGTGGCGGCCAGGTCCTGCACCGGGATGTCGAGGGCCTCGCCGAGGCGGACGATCGTGCCGAAGCCGGGGGTGGGCAGGCGGCCGGTCTCGATCTTGCGCAGGGTCTCCGGCGAGATGCCGGCCGCGAGCGCGACGTCGGTGAGGTCGCGTCCGGCCCGCGCCTTGCGCAGCAGGGCGCCGAGGCGCCTGCCTGCTTCGATCTGTTCGGGCGTGAGCGGTTGGCGGACCATGGCCCCAGGATAGGAGTGGTATTTCTATACCGTCAAGCGCTACAGTCGCGCGGTATAGTAATACCGGAACTCCCTGGACGTGAGGTACTCGTGATCGAACTGAAGACGCCCGCGGAGATCGAGCGCATGCACGTGACCGGCCGCTTCGTCGCCGAGGTGCTCTCGGAGGTCAGCCGGCTCGCCGCGGTGGACGTCAACCTGCTGGACCTGGAGCACCACGCGCGCGCCATGATCAAGCAGCGCGGCGCCGAGTCGTGCTACTGGGACTACGCGCCCTCCTTCGGCAACGGCCCGTTCCGCAACGTCATCTGCCTGTCGGTCAACGACGCCGTCCTGCACGGCCTCCCCCATGACTACACGCTGCGCGACGGGGACGTCCTCAGCGCGGACATCGCGGTCAGCATCGACGGCTGGGTGGCCGACTCGGCGTGCACGGTCATCGTCGGGACCCCCGCCGACGAGGACCTGCGCCTCATCCGCGCCACCGAGGAGGCCCTGGAGGCGGCGATCGAGACCGCGCGGCCGGGCAACCGCCTGGGCGACATCTCGGCGGCGATCTCGGCGGTGGCCGGCGCCTACGGCTACCCGGTGAACGACGAGTTCGGCGGCCACGGCCTCGGCCGGACGATGCACGAGGGCCCGCACGTGTCGAACAAGGGCAAGGCCGGTCGCGGCCTCACGCTCCGGCCGGGCCTGACCCTGGCGCTCGAACCGTGGTTCGCCCGCACCACCGACCGGATCGTCTACGACCCCGACGGCTGGACCATCCGGTCGGCCGACGGCTCGCGCACGGCCCACTCCGAGCACACGGTGGCCATCACCGAGGACGGCCCCCTCGTCCTCACCCGGCGCGAGTCGGAGCGCCCCGCGCGCAAAGCAGACCTCCCCGGCTGACGCTTCGACGGCGAGCAGGGCGCTGACCGCCGATCGCGGACGTCGCGCGGGCGGCGAAGATCTCGCCCGCCTACCCGGCCGTGAAAAAGCGGCCTGGTGCACCCTCGCGGTGCACCGGGCCGCTTCCATGCCCGAGGTGAGGACGGGTGCGGTCAGGCGGGTTTGACGGCCACGCCGCCGAAGGCGCCGGCCTGGGCCTGGGTCAGGGCCGCGTCGTGGGGGTTGCCGTCGGGGCGCCAGTCGGTGACGGGGACGACGCCCGGGTCGAGAAGGTCCCAGCCGGTGAAGAACTCGGTGACGCGGTCGCGGGAGCGCGGGGTCAGGTTGACGCCCCCGGCGCGGTAGGTGCGGACCACGGCCGCGGCCTCGTCCGGGTCCTCCACGAGGTCGGTGGTGGAGTGGGAGAAGATCATCACGCTGCCGGGCGGCATTGCGGCCTTGTAGCGCTCCAGGATGTCGCCCGGTCCGTCCTCGTCCGGGATGAAGTGCAGCAGGGCGACGGTGAGCAGGGCCACGGGCTGCGTGAAGTCGATCAGGGCGCGGGTCTCGGCGGCGCCGAGGATCTTCTCGTGGTCGCGGAAGTCGGCGTCCAGGTAGGCGGTGCGGCCCTCGGGGCTGCCGGCGAGCAGGGCGCGCGCGTGGGTCAGGACGATGGGGTCGTTGTCGACGTAGACCACGCGGGAGTCGGGGGCGACGGACTGGGCGACCTCGTGGGTGTTGTCGGACGCCGGGATGCCGGTGCCGATGTCGAGGTACTGGCGGATGCCGAGGTCCGCCGCGAGCCGGACCGCGCGGCCGAGGAAGCGGCGGTTGGCGCGGGCGCCGGTGGCGACGTCGGGGAAGATCTGCAGGACCTTGGCGGCGGCGTCGCGGTCGGCCGCGAAGTTGTCCTTGCCGCCCAGGTAGTAGTCGTACATGCGGGCCGAGTGGGGGACGTCGGTCCGCAGGTCCATGGACGGTGCGCGCTCGCCCGGCCAGTCCGAACGCGGTTCGTTCTCCGCCACCAGAACCCCACCTAATTCACGTGTATCCGACTTAACCGATCTTTGCCGACATGCTAGCCCGCATCACGATCATCCGCCCGGGATACGCCGAGGTCGGCGGCGACGCGGGCGGCGGTCTCCCGGAGCCAGATGTGGGCGGCGTCCTGGGTGTGCACCGGGTGCCACCACAGCGCCTCCTGGACGGGCACCGCCTCGAACGGGCACGGCAGGACGCGGACGTCCGCGACCGGGGCCATCAGTTCGGCGAGGCGGCGCTGGACGAGGGCGACCCGGCGGGTCCCCGCGACGAGGGCGGGCAGGAGGTGGAAGCTCTGGACCGAGACTTCCACTCGGGGTTCCAGGCCGAGCATGGACAGCTGGCGGGCGGCGGGCGCATCGTAGGGGCGCTGGTAGACGGCCCAGGGCAGGCGGGCCAGGTCGTCCATGGTGATGGTCTCGCCGACCTCGGGGTGGCCGTCCGCGATGACGCAGACCCACTCGTCCCGGTACAGCTCGACCGTGGGGAAGCCGCTGATGATGCCGTGCGGCATGAGCAGGCCGTCGACGGCGCTGAGCACGGCCCCGGTGTCGTCGGCGATGCCGGGGCCGACCTGCTCGAAGACCAGGGTGGCGCCGGGCGCCTCGGCGTGCAGGGCGCGGGCCACGCGCGTTCTACGCCGGCGTGTGGGGGGCTCGCCGCGCGGCTCGGGACCGCGGGCGTGCGGATCGTCACCGAGCCCGGCGCCCTCGCCACCCCCGGCGGCGGGTACGGGTTCCGGTTCTTCGACATCGACGGCCGCACGGTCGAGGTGTCGGCCGACGTCGCCGTCCGCCCGCACCGCAGGCTGGAGGAGGGGGAGGCGGTGCCGGTGCGGCTGTCGCACGTCGTGCTCAACTCCCCCGGCCTGGACGCGACCCGGGCCTGGTACGAGCGGCACCTGGGCTTCGCGCTGTCCGACACGCGCGCCGGCGTCCGCATGATCTGGGGGTTGGAGAAGTAGAAGGTCGGTGCGTCGTACCAGGCGGGAAGTAGGAGAAGGTGTTGTCCCCGGCCTTGTGCCGTCCGGGGCCCGTCGGGCGGGACCTGCTGTCCAACATGGGATGGACGTTCGAGGAGCTCGCCGCCTACGCGTCGCGGGGCGCCGAGCTGCGGCCCGGCGACGTCCTCGGCTCCGGGACGTGCGGCAACGGCGGCTGCCTCGCCGAGCTGTGGGGCCGGGCCGGCGCCCAGGACCCGCCGCCGCTCACGCCCGGCGACGTCGTCACCCTCACGGTCGAGGGGATCGGCGCCGTCTCCAACACCGTCGTCCAAGGGCGGCCGCCCGTCCCGCTGCCGCGCGCCCGCAAACGTTCCCGGGAACGTCCGTAAATCGACCGATCAGTAGAAATGCGGACGCGGTCCTCCGGCCGCGCATGCCACACTGCTTACGGAAATGGCGGTTAAGCTTACAAAGCGGTTCAGCGATGTCTTATGCGCCTCCGAAGCAGCAAATGCGTATGGCATGCCGTAGGCGGGACCAATACATCTCCATTGGCGTTTCTGCGGCTTTGTCCCGCCCGCCGGGACACAGGCCGCGGAATGGTCTTCGGGGCCTGGCCGTCCGCGGCGGAGCCTGAGATCCTTGACGCATGCGCATCGTCATCGTCGGCGGCGGGATCATCGGCGCCGCGCTGGCCGACCGGCTGACCCGCGGGGCGGGCGCCGCCGAGGTGACGCTGGTCGAGCGGGACCGGCCCGGCGCGGGCACCTCGGGCGCGAGCTTCGCCTGGCTCAACGCCAACGACCCCGGCGACCCCGCCTACCACTCCCTGCGCGTCGCGGCCCTCGGCGCCTGGCGGCGGCTCGCCGGGGAGTTCGGCGACCCCGACTGGTTCCGCATCGCGGGCAACACCGCCTGGGCCACCGACGACCCCGCCAAGGAGCGGCTGGCCGACCGGGTCGCGCGGCTGGCCGCGCTCGGCTACCCGGCCGCGCCGATCACCGCCGGCCGGCTGCGCGAACTCGAACCGGCCCTGCGCCCGCCCGCCGCCGGCGCGGTCATCGCGCACTACCCCGGCGAGGGCCACGTGCACGGCCCGGACGCGGTGGCGGCCCTCGCCGCCCGCGCCCGCTCCGCCGGCGCGCAGCTGATCACCGGGACGGCCGCCACCCGCCTCAACCTGCGCGGCGACCGGGTCACCGGCGTCCGCCTCGGCACCGGCGACGACCTGGACGCCGATTTCACGGTCTGTGCGGCGGGGCGGCACTCCCCCGCGCTGCTCGCGACCGCCGGCCTCGCCCTCCCCCTGGTCGACGCCGAGGCGCCCGGGTCCGCGGCGCCCGGCCTCACCGCCGTAACCGGCCCCGCCCCCGGCCTGCTCAACGGCGTCGTCCACTCCCCCGGCGTCGACCTGCGCCCCGTCCCCGGCGGCGGGCTGGTGCTGGAGGCCGCCGACCTGGACGACGCCACCGACCTCGGCACCCCCGCGGCCGACCTCGACCGCCGGGCCGCCGAACTCCTCGACCGCGCCCGCGCGCTGATCCCCGCGCTCACCGCCCGCGTGGAGACGGTCCACCGGTGCGTCCGGCCGCTGCCCGCCGACGGGTACCCGCTCGTCGGCCCGCACCTGCCCGGCCTCTACACCGCCGTCACCCACAGCGGCATGACCCTGGGCCCGCACCTCGCCGACCTGATCGCCGCGGACCTGCGCGGCGGCGAACCCGCCCTCGCCCCCTACCGCCCGGACCGCGCCGCCCCGACGGCGGCCCGGTAAGCGCGGGATCGCGCGATTTCGCTTCCGCACGCGGCGGGGGGCGCGTTGGATACCCTGGAGGCGAAGGCCGGGACGACGCGGCGCGATGGAGATCCCTCCGCGCATTTCGGTGGACGATGGTGCAGGTGCGTTCGGTGAAGGATGCTGTCGTGGTGCATGTGGGAAAGATCGCGCGGTTCGATGAGGTTCGCGGCTACGGATTCATCACACCCGACGAGGGCGGTCCCGATGTCTTCGTCCATGTGAATGATCTGAACGACGACAAAACGCTGATCGCCACCGGGACCTCGGTCGAATACGAGCTCATCGACGGCGAGCGGGGGCTGAAGGCGTTCGACGTCAGCGTCATCGGCGACCGCGCGCCCGCGGCCGGCGGCGGCGGGCGGATCGTCCCGTCCGACGACGAGGTCCTCTGCGACGTCCTCACCACGACGGAACTGCGCATCGAGCTGACCGAGCTGATCCTCGACAGCGTGCCCGAGCTGACCGGCGCCCACCTGGTCCGGCTGCGCGAGAGCCTGCTGACCTTCGCCCGCAAGCACGGCTGGAGCGAGGACTGACCCTCCCCTCGCCGGTCAGCGGGACGCGATCGTGACGGCGGTCAGCAGCACGCACAGCACCGCGATCCCGGCGACCACGGCGGCCACGCCGACCTGCGGCGCCGCCAGCGGGAGCAGCAGCACGGCCGCGGCGCACCCCGCCACCGCGCCCGGGTGGGCCAGCGGCGGCGACGCGATCAGCGCGTGCACCAGCCACAGCAGGGCGAGGAACACCCCCACCGGGACGGCGACCGCGTAGCAGATCGCCATCGGCGACGCCGCCACGTGGTGCCCGGTCTGCTCGACCGCGACCTCCAGCCCGGCGCCGAGCGCCGCGAGCGCGGCGAAGATCCCGTAGTGGCCGTAGCCCCACAGGAAGGAGCGGTGCCGCCGGTCGCGCAGCCCCGCGCCCGCCGGGGCGAGGAAGTACAGCCACCACAGGGCGAACAGCACCACCAGGCCGGACACCGCGATCACCAGGAACGGGCTGCTGACCTCCGACTCCGCCAGCGCCCCCGCGACGCCCCGGGTCGCGGCGAGGACGCTCTCCCCCAGCAGGATGATCGTGAAGAGCCCGTAGCGCTCGGCGATGTGGTGCGGATGCCAGGTGGTGGGCGCGGCCCGCTCCGCCCACGCCGGCACGGCCAGCTCCAGCGCGGCCAGCACCAGGAAGACCGGGACGTGCGCGGACGGCGGCAGCGCGCCGGTCTCCGCGGCCGCCTGGCGCACGATCCAGCCCACCTGCAGCGCGATCATGCCGCCCGCGTACCGGAACGCGGTGCGGCGGCCGTCCGGGTCCTCGATCCCGGCCCGCACCCATTGCGTGACGAGCCCGATCCGCATGATGAAGTAGCCGAGCGTGACGCCGCGCCAGTCGTCGTGGTCCGCCGCCGCCGGCACCCCGGCGGCGAGCACCAGCACGCCCGCCATCTGCACCATGGTCAGCAGCCGGTAGGCCACGTCGTCGGTGTCGTAGGACGAGGCGAACCAGGTGAAGTTCATCCACGCCCACCAGATCGCGAAGAAGACCAGGAGGAACGGGACCACCCCGGCGGCGGCGCGCCCCGCCGCGATCTCGTGCGCCAGCTGCGCGGTGACCGCCGCGACCGCGACCACGAACGTCAGGTCGAACAGCAGCTCCAGCGGGCTCGCGGCCCGGTGCGGCTCGTCGATCGGGCGCGCCCGCATCCGCACCCGGATCCGGATCCCGGACTCCGGGTGCGGCGCGGCCGCGTCACGGTGCGGCGGAGTCACGGCGCGTTCTCATCGCGGAAGCCGATCTCCCGGTGGGTGCCGTCGCACAGCGGCTTGTTCTCCGAGTGGCCGCAGCGGCACAGCGTCACCCGGTTGCGGGTCTCCAGCGGCAGGCCGTCCGACCGCATGACCGGCACCCGGCCGGTGACCCACAGCGCGCTCGCCAGGCCGTCCTCCTCGGCGAGGACGGAGACCGCCTGCGGCAGGTCGGCCTCGATCGTCTCGCCGCCGCGCCGCAGGGCGTAGCTGTAGGAGCCGGACGGGCAGTGGTCGATCCGCCCCATGATCTCGGCGCGGACGTCGCTGTCGTCGGTGTCGGCGAGCATCTCGGCGATCGGCCTGGTGCGGCCGATGCAGAACGCCGCGTGGATGCACAGCTCCCCGACCCGCTGCGCCGAGATGCCCACCCCGTCGTGGACGTGCTGCAGCTCCGCGTAGGGGCGGAGGCCGGCGCTCTCGGTCCCGTCGAACCCGGCGAGGGCGTGCGTCCCGTCGCAGAACGGCTTGGACCCCGACCGGCCGCAGCGGCACAGCGCGTACACGTCCTCGGTGGGCAGGTCCTCGCCCGTCTGCCAGGTCAGCGCGGCGCCCTCCGACGAGACGATCTTGCGCTTGCGGCGGAGCGGGATCCCGCCGTACACGACGTACGGGCCGTCGCGGAGCACGACGACGCGCCGCTCCTCCCCTTTGCTCCAGCCACGCGCCTCCTTCGGCACGTACTCGAAGGTGGGGCCGGCGGTGGTGCCGCCCTCGTCCGGCATGCTCATCAGGGCCTCGGCCTGCGCCTTCAGCGCGTACATGGTGCCGACCGCGACCGGCAGCATCCCCGGACTGCCGTCGAAGGCCAGTTCGAGCAGGTGCAGGATGCCGCAGTAGGTGCGGTTGAACTCCTCCTGGGCGGCGCGGATCTCGCTGCCCGGCGGATGGTCGGCCAGGCGCGGATTGCGCCGCATCGGCCGGACGCCGCCGAAGTCCACGGCGACCGGTTCGCCGGTCGGCCCCGACTCGGGGGTGTCGCCGCGCCGGTAGCGCCGGCCCGCCTTCAGCTCCTGGAACCGGTAGTAGTGCGCGACCTCGTCCCGCTCGGGGTGGAAGACGTCCCGGTCGCCGTCCCAGACCTCGCCGCGCGCGGTGCCCTCGCCCTGCTCGACGATCTCCTCCAGCGCGGCCAGCGCCGAGGTCAGGCCGGTGACCGCGAACAGCCGCCCGGCGCTGTTGCGGAAGTGGGCGGACGTCACCTGGCGGGCCGGGTCGCCGGAGAACACCGCGTCCTCGCCGAGTCGGTCGCACAGCCCGCGCAGCCCCTCCTCGACCGCGTCGTAGAACTGCCCGATCGTCTCGTAGGCGTCGTCCTCCGGCGGCGCACCGGGCGGTGCGGGCCTCTCGATCCGCAGGAACGCCTCGATCGCCTCCGGGCCGAACGGCACCAGGGACAGCTGCAGGGAGCGGTCGCCGTGCGGCAGGGGCCGGGGGTGCGGCGGGAGCATCTCCGGGACGTCCAGCCGAGGCCGGCCACCGACCGCGTTGAGCAGGTTCGCCGCGAGCGCCAAGTGGAGCATCTCCTCGGCGAACACGCTCGCCACCACCTGGACGGCCTCGGGGTTGCGCTCCGGGTCGAGCGAGTACAGCGCGCACAGGTACGGCGGCAGCGTCGCGTGCTCCAGCTCGATCGCCCACTGCAGGTGCTCGCGGAGGCTCTCCAGGGTCGCGATCCGCGCCGGGCGGGCGGTCGTCTGGCTCATGAGTCGCCTTCCAACTTCTCCACTGCGCCGAGGAGGTTGCGCAGGCCGACCTCGTCGCGCTCGGCGTCGGCCGGGTCGAACAGCCACTCGCCGACGGGGGCGGCCGCCGCCTCCTCCGGGCGGCTCGACTCGACCAGGGTCAGCTCCTCCTCGATCTCGATCTCCAGTTCGATCTCGAAACTCTTGTCCTCATTCGCTGAGGTCACGTGTCCTCCTTGGGGGGCCGCGCCGCACGGGGCCGGGCGACGGCGTGAACGAGCTGCATGGAGAGCCGCCCGGAGGCGAGCAGGCGGGAGAAGCGCTCGCCCTGGTGGGCGGCCAGCGCGTACGCCCGGTCCTCGCGGTGCCGGGCGGCGACGAGCGCGGCGACCTCCGCGGCGCTGCGCGACCAGGCCAGCGGCGCGTACCCGGGCCGCTCGATCTGCTCGACGAGGTCGAACCCGGCGCCGTCGAGCAGTCCGGCGAGCTCCGGCTGAGTGGGGAAGTGGTTGCCGTCCGGGACCGCGCCGAGCACCGGGCCGCGGGCGACCGTCACCAGCAGCCCCAGCGACGCGCCGGGGGCCAGCACCCGGTGGATCTCGCCGAGCAGCGCGGCCTTGTCCTGGACGGTGCACAGGACGCCCAGGCACCAGGCGGCGTCGGCGGACCCGGTCCGCAGCGGGATCCGCGCCGCGTCGGCGGTCACGACCGGCAGCCCGAACAGCCGGGCCGCCGCCCGGCACGCGGCCGGCATCCGCTCCAGCAGCACCGGCCGGACACCGAACCGCTCGGCCGCCCAGGCCGCCGGGCCGCCCGCGCCGGCGCCGACGTCCAGCAGCGTCGTCCCGGGCGCCAGCTCGCACGCCTCGGCGAGCCAGGCCAGCGCCGCCGGGTTCGCGCTGCCGCGGCAGGCGGCCGGGATCGCGTACCGGTCCCCGAGCAGCTCGACCGCCTCGGCCGTCCATTCCGCCACGTCATCGAACTCGGCGACCATCGCCGCTGCGGTCATGGCACTCCCCCGATCGTCCGGCGGGGCCTACTTCGCCACCGCGTCGCGGCCGGGCCAGTCGGCGTAGCGGATCGAGCCGAGGACGGCGTCGCCGAGCGGGACCAGGCTCCGCTCCTCGACCTCGGCCCCGAAGTAGTGCGCGTGCGGGTCGGCGACGACCTCGCGCGGGTCGTTCCAGTAGGCGAGGGCGTCGCGGATGAACTCGTCCATCCGGAACCGCTCCGGCCCGGCGGTCTCGATCCGGCCGTTCAGCGGGGCGCCCATCGCGACCTCGGCGACGCGCGCGGCGACGTCGTCGCCGGCCATGGGCTGGTACTGCACGGGCGCGATCCGCACGGTGCCGCCGTCGGTGGCGTCGTCGGCGATGCCCCGGGTGAACTCGAAGAACTGCGTGGCGTGCACGATCGAGTACGGGATCGGCGACTTGCGGATCAGGTCCTCCTGGGCCTGCTTCGCGCGGAAGTAGCCGCGGGACGGCTCCCGCTCGGTGCCCACGATCGACAGCCCGACGTGGTGGCCGACGCCCGCGCCCTGCTCGGCGGCCAGCAGGTTGCCGGTCGAGGTCTCGAAGAACTCCAGCACGGCCTTGTCCTCGAACGACGGCGAGTTCGCCACGTCGACCACCACCGACGCCCCGGCCAGCACGTCCGCCAGGCCCTCGCCGGTCAGCGTGTTCACCCCGGTGTTCGGCGCCGCCGCCACCGCCTCGTGCCCCCGCGCGCTCAGCCTCTCCACGACCTTCGACCCGATCAGGCCGGTGCCTCCGATGACCACGATCTTCATGTTGATCCCCTCCAGTTCGCCGGGCGGCGACGGTCGCCGCCCGGCCGCCATCTAGGACAAGGCGGACCCCTCACCCGTGACAGTTCCCGCGAACTTTTTTCCGATGCGGGAGGTCCCGTCCCGTATGACCCGCTGGTCATGCGACCGGCGGGCCGACACCGACAACTGTCATCGCCGCCTCCGGCAGGGGCACCAGGGTGGGACACTGGCCGCCTCACGGGGGTCCCGGGCGCGCGGGGGCCCGGGGCCGGTCATTCCCCGTCGTAGACGAGCCGGCCGTCCTCCCGCAGGCGCGCGCCCGACGTCGGCGGATGCTCGGTGAGGCGGCCGTCGTGGGCCAGGTGCAGGACGGGGCGGCCGCGCGCCAGGACGGCGAAGTCGGCGATGAGCCGGCGGTGGCAGCGCCACCACACCGACTCGCTGCACATGACGGCCGTGCGCGCCTGCCCGGCCTCGCGCAGCAGCTCGTCCATCGCGTCCAGGAACTCGGGGCTGCGGGTGTGCCCGGCGTACCCGCGGAAGGAGTCGTTGCGCCAGAACGTGTCGGGGCTGTCGGGCGCGGCGCGGCGGAAGCCGCCGAGGCGCTTGTCCCAGCGGTAGCCGACGCCCTCGGCGGGCAGCCACTCCGCGAGGGCGTCGCGCTGCACGTCGGGGTTGCGGCGGCTGCCGGGCGCGGTGCGGACGTCCACGACGGACCGCACCCCGGCTCCGCGCAGCAGGGGCGCCAGCTCCGCGCGCCCCGCGGTGCCGTGCCCGAACGTCAGCAGCGGTTCCACGCCATCAGGCTGCCCGATGCGGCCGGCGGGACACCCCCGCCGGCCGCATCGGGGCGTCCGGGCCGCTCTCGATCGCCGCCGGCCCCCTGGTGAGGGCCGGCGGCGGGAACGCGTTCGTCAGCTCGCGTTCACGGCCACGTCGTCGATGACGAAGCTCGTGTACAGGGCGGCGTCCTCCGTGCCGGAGAACGAGAGCGTGACGGTCCGGCCCGCGTAGGCGGACACGTCGATGCTCTTCTGGACGTAGCCCGAGTTGGCGTCGAGGTTGGAGTAGGCGGCGACGGTGGTGCCGCCGACCTTCACCGTGAGGTTGTCATAGGCCGTGACGCCGGTGGTCTCCGCGGTGTCGATGTGCACGTAGTACGTCAGCGTCGCCTTGCACCCGGCCGGGATCGTCACCGACTGCGTCGCCGAGTCGGTGTGGGTGCGGCCGTAGCCGTCGAGCCAGGCGTAGTGCGTGCCGGAGTGGGCGGTCTCACCGTCGCTGTTGGACGACACGACGCCCGAGGTGGTGGTCCAGGGCGACGTCCCGCTCTCGAACCCGCCGTTGGACACCTTGTCGCCCGGCGCGGAGCAGCCTCCGCCGGGCGGGTTGACCGTCCAGGTGAAGGACGCGGTGCCGGTGAGGCCCGAGGTGTTCTTCGCGGTGACCGTGACGGTGCTGGAGCCCGCCGTGGTCGGAGTCCCGGAGATCACGCCGCTGGAGGCGTTGATCGACAGCCCGGCCGGCAGCCCGGTCGCGCTGTAGCTCAGCGTCTCGCCGTTCGGGTCGCTGGCCTGCACGGCGAGGTTGACCGCCGTGCCGACCGTGCCGGTCTGGTTCCCGGGGTTGGTGACCTTCGGGTTGCCGCCCTGGCCGGGGCACTCGCCGGGAACCGGGTCGGAGCCGGTGACGCTGACCGCCGCCCAGGCGGCCATCACGGTGTTGTACTCGGTGCAGTGCGTGCCGTACAGGTCGGCCGCGGCCTTCAGCGAGTCGACGCGGGCGTCGGCGTAGTTCTCGTTGCTGTTGGCGTAGGACGCGAGGGCCTTGAACCAGATCTTGGCGGCCTTGTCGTTGCCGATCCCGGTGACGGTGGAGTTGTTGCACGTCGGGCTGTTGCCGTAGCCGTGGTCGCCGCTGCCCACGGCGGTAAGGAAGAACCAGTGGTTCAGCGGGCCCATGGAGTAGTGCGGGTCGAGCCCGCCGTTGCCGCTGTCCCAGCAGTTCGGCGACTGGCCGTCCAGCGCCGGGTTGTACATGTAGCGCAGCGGGTCGCCGTTGCCGAAGATGTCGATCAGCTCGCCCATGGTGTAGTCGGGCTTGTCCACGGGGTTGTTGGCGTAGAACTCCACCATCGTCCCGAAGATGTCGCTGGTGCCCTCGTTCATCCCGCCGGTCTCGCCGTTCTCGCCCCAGCCGACGATGGCGCCGCTCACGCCGTGGCTCATCTCGTGCCCGGCGACGTCGATCTCGACCAGCGGCCTGGCGTTGCCCTCACCGTCGCCGTAGGTCATCTGGGAGCCGTCCCAGAACGCGTTGACGTAGGCGTTGCCGTAGTGGGTGCGGGACGGGACGCCGCTGCCGTCGCCGAAGATGCCGTTCCGGTCGTGGACGTTCTTGAAGTAGTCGTAGGTCATGGCGGCGCCGTAGTGCGCGTCCACTCCGGCCGACGAGGGGTCGCTGTTGCTGCCGTTGCCGAACTCGCCGGTGGAGTTGCTGAAGACGGTGCCGGTCCCGGACGTGGCGTGGTTCAGGTTGGTGGTGTATCCGTTGCCGTGGGAGGGGTCCCGCATCGTCCAGGTGCTGCCGGACTGTGTCAGGTCGAGGTTGACGGTGCCGACGTAGATGCCGTGGCCCGTGCCCTGGGTCAGGGCTGTGGCGGGGGCGGCGGCCGGGGTGGAGGCGGCCGGGGCGGTCCGCACGCCGGACGGCACGAACGTGGAGACCTCGTCGTCGCTCTGGACGACGCCGCCCTTCTGGGCGTCCACCAGCACGTGCAGCTTGCTGGGCGTGCGGTCGGCGCGGACGCCGGTCACGACGGTCTGCCAGACCAGCGCCGCGGACCGGCCCTCCATCTTGATCGCCAGCTTCGGCTTCGAGACCGCCGAGACCGTGCCCTTGAGCTGCGTGCGGGCGATCCCGGCGGCGGCCGAGGCGCGCACCTTGGGCGTCGTCAGGATCGCGCCGGCGGTGTCGGACGCCGTCTCCAGCGCGCCGTAGGAGCCGTCCGGCCTGAGGTGCACGACGAGGTCCCCGCCGTAGACGGGGAGCCCGCGGTAGGTGCGGTCGAACCGGACGTCGGCCGACCCGTCGCGGTCGACGACGACCGACCGGGCGGTGAACTCGTGCCCGCCGGCGCGGTGCGCGCGGCCGGGGTGCGCCGCGATGGCCTTCCGCGCCCTGGCGATGGCGCGCTTGCGGACGGACGGGGACGGGTTGAGCGTGAAGGGCGCGTCCGCGAACGCGGACGGCCCGGCGGGCTGGTGCGGACGGGGCGGGGCCTGCGGGGTGGCCGCGGCCGGCGAGGCCACGGCGACGCCGGTCAGGGCGACCAGCGCCGCCGCCGACGCGGCGATCGCGATTGTCCGTTGGGACATGGGATGGACGTCCTTTCACCACTGAAGGGAGCCCGTGGTGACGGGGGGTTGACAAGCGCGAGTGTGAGCAGCTTCGTCCGCATTAGTAAGCCTGGCGAAGAATGCATAGGGATATCCCTATGTGCGGGAGCCGGCGGGCCCGCGGCCGGGGATCAGCGGCCGGGGATCAGCGGCCGGAGACGGTGAGCCGCGCGACGTCGACCCGGGAGCGGACGCCGAGCTTGCGGAACGTCCGGGTGAGCGCGGCCTCGACCGTCTTGATGCTGAGGAACAGCCGGGCGGCGATCTCCCGGTTCGTGGCCCCCTCCGCCACCAGGACCGCCACCCTGCGCTCGACGTCGGTGAGCACGCCGAGCGGGTCGTCCCCCGACGCCCGCCGGACCGGCCCGGCGGCGGCGAGCCGCTGCAACTCGGCCTGGGTGCGGGCCAGCCAGGGCCGCGCCTCGGCCTTGGCGAAAACGCCGCGCGCCCGCAGCAGCGCCGCGCGGCCGCGCTCCGGGTCGTCCCGCCGGGTCCGCAGCACGCCCAGCTCCAGCCACGCGCGGCCCTCCTCCAGCCGGTAGGGCAGGGCCTGGAGCAGCTCCGCCGCGTGCTCCAGCCCCTCCTCGGCCGCGCCGAGATCGCCCTGGGCCGCGCGGACGAGCGCCGCGGAACGCTCCAGCACGGCGAGCACGCCGCGCCGTCCCAGCCGGGCGGCCCGCGCCCGCGTCCCGGCGACCAGCTCGGCCGCCTCCCCGGCGCGGCCGGCGGCCACGAGGGCGTCGGCGAGGTCGGCGTGCCAGCGGCGCATCGCGGGGTCGCCGAGCCCCTGCCCGGTCTCCAGCGCGCGGACCTGGTCCAGCACCCGCACCGCCGCGCCCGCGTCGCCGAGCTGCAGCCGGACCAGCCCCTCCGCGTGCAGGGCGCGCGGCAGGAACAGCTGGTCGCCGTCGTCGGCGCTGGGCTGCACCGCCTGCTCCGCCGCCGACAGCGCCCGGCCGAGGTCGCCGCCCGCGGCCTCCGCCAGCGCCAGCGCGTACCAGGACGGCCCCTGGCTCAGCCCGGAGTCCTCGGCGAGGTCCAGGCTCTGCCCGGCTAGGCGGAGCGCCCGGCGGCAGCGCCCCTGGTAGATCTCCACCTGCGTCATGCAGTACAGGCACAGGCACAGGCTCTCCACCACGCCGCGCTGGCGGACGCTGTACATCAGCGCCCGTAACTCCGCGCGAGCCTCGCTGACCCGGTCGTGCATCAGATGGTGGCGGTGCTTGACGTAGACGGGCCCGTTGTGGTGCCACATCACCCGCGGGTCCTGCGGCTCCGCCAGCGCCCTGCGGAGCGTCCGCTCGGCGTCCGGGTGCCCGAGGAACAGCTCGATGCTCGCCTGCTTGGACAGCGCGAACAGCTCCGTCCCGCGGTCCCCCGCCAGGGCGGCCAGCTCGGCCGACCGGCGGGCGTGCACGTGCGCGGCCGTCGCCGAGCCCCGCACCAGCCACGCCCGCCAGCTCAGCCGGTAGTGCAGCGGCGCGAGCAGCAGCGGCTCGCCGCGCGCGTCCTCCATC
Source organism: Actinomadura geliboluensis (assembly GCF_043197915.1). Lineage (NCBI taxonomy): Bacteria > Bacillati > Actinomycetota > Actinomycetes > Streptosporangiales > Thermomonosporaceae > Actinomadura > Actinomadura geliboluensis. The sequence continues at coordinate 56,399 of NZ_JBICUA010000007.1, forward strand.
GCCTTGGGGAAGACCTCCTCCACCTCGGCGAGCGCCTGCCCGGAGGAGTCCAGCACCACGATCCACGCCCGGACCCGCTCGTCCGGCCGGGCCGTCGTCTCCAGGACGCGCCGGGCCAGCCGCCGGGCCAGCGGGTAGTCGCCCGCGGCGACCGCGTCCTCGGCGGCGCCGAGCCGCCGGCCGACCGCGGCGTCCCGCGCCGACTCGGGGGTGCGGTCGGCGGCCAGCTCGCCGAGATGCGCGGCCGTGGACAGCCCGCCGCGGCGGCGCGCCACCGCCGCGGCCTCCGCCAGCGTCGCCGCGATGCGCCGGTTCCGGCCGGACGTGAGCCGGGCCAGGTGCAGGGCGCGCTCCACCGGGTCGTGCACCGCCTGGGACAGCGCCCGGTGCGCCGCCTTCCGCTCGACGGGCTCGGCCTCGGCGTAGATCGCGGCGGACAGCAGCGGATGGGTGAAGCGGATCTGCCCGGCCTCGTCCACCGCCACGATGCCGCGCCGCTCGGCCTCCGCGAGGTCGCCGCGGCCCGTCCGGCGCAGCAGCTCCACCGACGGGCGGCTCGCCGCGCTCGCCACCAGCAGCGCCTCCCGGACGGCCGGGGACAGCGCCGCCAGCCGCTTGCGGATCAGCACCGACAGGCTCTGCGGGATGGGCGGGTCGGCGGCGCTCGGATGCTCCAGCACGCTGCGCGCCAGCTCCACCGCGAAGAACGGGTTGCCGCCGCTCACCTCGTGGATCCGGGCGAGCTGCGCGCGCGGCCAGGACCGGCCGAACCGGCCGCCGAGCAGCACCGCCAGCTCCGCCGCCGACATCGGCGGCACCCGGACCGCCAGCACCGGCGCCGGGCACAGGCCCGCCGCGTCCCGCCACCGGCCGCCCGCCCCCGGCTCGCCGGGCGCGGGCTCCGGCCGGACCGAGGCCGCCATCCGCAGCGGCGGCGCGAGCCGGGCCGCCCGCCGCGCCACGAACGCCAGCAGCTCCCCGGTCGGGCGGTCCAGCCACTGCGCGTCGTCGACCAGCACCAGCCCCGGCCGGTCGGAGCACAGCAGCCGGAAGGCGTGCAGCACCCCGAGCCGCAGGCACAGCAGGTCGCGCTCCCCCGTCGGGACGTCCTGGAGCAGCAGCACCGAGCGCAGGACCCGGCGCTCGGGAGGCGGCAGCCGGTCGATGACCTCGTCCACCACCTGCGCGATCAGGTCGTTCAGGCCGAGGAAGGGCAGCTGGTGCTCGGCCTCGGCCGGGCAGCAGGAGAACACCCGGTGGCCGGCCGCGGCGTGCTCGGCCGCCAGCGTCGCGAACAGGGTGGACTTCCCGATCCCGACCGGGCCCTCCAGCAGGACGCCGCCGCCGGCGGCGAGGTGCGCGCGGACGCCGCCGAGCACGTTCTCCCTGCCGAGCGCCGGAGCGGCGCGGACGCCGGCCCCACCCGTGCTGACCCCATCTGTCATGCGCGCGGCCTCCGGACGCCTGGGCTCGGCGTATGAACCCGCCGCGGACGGTAAACCTCTCCGCAACCGCAGTCAAGATCCCCATATTCGCCCGGTTCCCGGGGTACGGCGATCACGAGGACGGCCGGCCGACGGGGGGACGATGGACGACGCCGGGACGGAACGGCACCGCAAGCTCACGCTGGAGGTCTTCGACCTCGCGCCGGTGGGCGTGGCCGTGACGACCGGTCCCGACCACCGCCTCGTCTACACCAACATCGCCTACCGGGCGAGCTTCGGGGCGCGCCCGATCGGGCGGCCGATCCGCGAGGCGTTCGGCGAGCTCCTCGAACAGGACTACTTCGAACTGTTCGACCGGGTGCTCGCCACCGGGGAGCCCGTCGACGTCGCGGACGCGCCGGTGACCCTGCACTTCGGCTCCGGCCGCGAGCGGCGGTTCTTCTCCTTCAGCCTCTCCCGGTTCGAGGACGGCGAGCCCGGCGTCCTCGCCGTCGCCGCGGACGTCACCGAGCAGGTGACCACGGCCCGGCGCGCGCGGCAGATGGCCGAGACGCGGCGCCGGCTGCTGCACCGGTTCCAGAGCCTGATCCGGGTGAGCGCCGAGATCGTCTGGGTCTCCGGGCCGCACGGCGGGATCATCGAGCCGAGCCCCGGCTGGGAGCGGGTGACGGGGCAGGACTGGGAGGAGTTCCGCGGCGAGGGCTGGCTGCGGGCGCTGCACCCCGACGACCGCCTGCCGACGCTGCGCTCCTGGCACGCGGCGCTGCGCGAGGCGACCCCCTGGCGGCACGTCTACCGGCTGCGGACCGTGGACGGCGAGTACCGGCACTTCGAGGTGCACGCCGCGCCGGTGTACGAGGGCGGCGCCGTCGTGGAGTGGGTGGGCACCTGCGCCGACGTCGAGCAGCGCTGGCAGCGGCAGCGCCGCCAGGAGCTGCTCGGCCGCGCCGCCGTCGCGACCGCCGAGCACGCCGACCTGCACGACATGCTCGGCGCGCTGGCGGACGTCCTCGTCCCGGCGCTCGCCGACGGCTGCGGCGTGCACCTGCTGCCCGAGTTCGCCGAGCGGCCGGCGAGCGCCCCCGTCCTGTCCCGGCGCATCGCCACCGCCGCCCGGGACGGGCTGCCCAGGCGGCTCCCGGCCGGGGAGGAGTGGTTCGCGGCCGACAGCGGGTTCGTCCAGGCGATCCGGCGGCGCCGCCCGGTCCGCCGCAGCTTCCCGCCCGGGGAGCCGCCGGAGGACCTGCTGCCCGCGAGCACCGTGTCGTGGCTCACCGACGCCAAGGCCCACAGCGTGGTGGTGCTGCCGGTGGTCGTGGACGGCGCGGTCGCGGCCGTGGTGACCGCGTCCGCCTGCGGCGACCGCCCCCCGATGGGCGCGGACGACGTCGCGCTGATGGGGCAGATGTTCGACCACGCGCACGACGCGCTGAGCAGCGCCATGCTGTTCCAGCGCACGCAGCGGGTCGCCCTCGCCCTCCAGCACGGCCTCCTCGCGCAGCCGCCCGAGGTCCCCGGCCTGGACATCGTCGCCAGGTACCGGGCGAGCCCCGCCGCCGCCGAGGTGGGCGGCGACTGGTACGACTCGTTCGTGCTCCGCGACGGCGCCACCGCCCTCGTCATCGGCGACGTGGCCGGGCACGACCTCGGCGCCGTCGTCGCGATGAGCCAGCTCCGCAACATGCTGCGGGGGCTCGCGGTCGACCGCGAGGAGCCCCCGGGCGACATCCTGCGCCGGCTGAACATCGCGATGGCCACGCTCGCGCCCGAGGGCACCGCCACCTGCGTGCTGGCCCGGATCGAGGAGTCGCCCGCGGGCGGTCTGCAGCTCAACTACGCGGTCGCCGGCCACCCGCCGCCGCTCCTGGTCACCGCCGGCGGCGACGCCCGGCTGCTGGAGGACGCCGCCAACCCGCTGCTGGGCCTGCTCGTCGACCAGCCCTGCACCAGCGCCGTCGTGCCGCTGCCGCCCCGCTCCACCTTCTTCCTCTACACCGACGGCCTCATCGAGCACCCCGACGAGCACCTCGACCAGGGCCTGGGCCGGCTCCGCCGGCGGGCCGCCGAGCTCTGCGAGGCCCCCCTGCCCGCCTTCTGCGACGGCATCCTCACCGGCCTCCCGACCACCGGCACCGACGACATCGCCGTCATCGCCGCCCGCGTTCCGGACTCTCCGTAAGGCGGCGTCCGGGCCCCGGCTTTGCACGATTCCCACAACTCCAGCCGCTCAGCGTGCGATGTCTGCGACATGGCGCTACGGGCCGGTAGGCGGAAAGGTGGCACCGTCGGGGGCGCCGTCGCGCGGCGTGCGCAGTGGTCTACAGGAGGGCTCGGTCGGGTGTTCAGTCGTGTCGCCATCGTCAACCGCGGAGAGGCCGCCATGCGGCTCATCCACGCCGTCCGGGGCCTCGCCGCCGAGACCGGGGCAAGGATCGAGACGGTCGCCCTGCACACCGACGTCGACCGCGCCGCCACGTTCGTCCGCGAGGCCGACCTCGCCCACGACCTCGGGCCCGCGGCCGCGCGGCCGTACCTGAACCTGGAGGTGCTGGAGCGGGCCCTGGTGGAGACCGGCGCCGACGCCGCGTGGGTCGGCTGGGGCTTCGTCGCGGAGGACCCGGCGTTCGCGGAGCTGTGCGAGCGGATCGGCGTCACCTTCGTCGGCCCGAGCGCCGAGGCGATGCGCCGGCTCGGCGACAAGATCGGCGCGAAGCTGATCGCCGAGGAGGTCGGCGTGCCGGTCGCGCCGTGGAGCCGCGGCGCCGTCGCGACGCTGGACGCGGCGCGCGAGGCCGCGGCCGGGATCGGCTACCCGCTGATGCTGAAGGCGACCGCGGGCGGCGGCGGGCGCGGCATCCGCGTCATCAACGACGAGGCGGAACTGGCCGACGCCTACGAGCGCACCAGCCAGGAGGCCGCGCGCGCGTTCGGCAGCGGAGTGGTGTTCCTGGAGCGGCTGGTCACCGGCGCCCGGCACGTCGAGGTCCAGGTGATCGCCGACGGCGAGACCGCGTGGGCGCTCGGCGTCCGCGACTGCTCGGTGCAGCGCCGCAACCAGAAGGTCATCGAGGAGTCGGCGTCGCCGGTGCTGCGCGCCGAGCAGGCCGCGGAGCTGAAGGCGTCCGCCGAGCGGCTCGCCGTCGCGGTCGGCTACCGGGGCGCGGCGACCGTGGAGTTCCTCTACCACCCCGGCGACGAGCTGTTCGCGTTCCTGGAGGTCAACACCCGGCTGCAGGTCGAGCACCCGATCACCGAGGCCGTCACCGGGTTCGACCTGGTGCGGGCGCAGCTGCACGTCGCCGCCGGGGGCCGGCTGGAGGGCGCGCCGCCGGCGGAGCGCGGGCACGCCGTCGAGGCCCGGCTGAACGCCGAGGACCCCGACCGCGACTTCGCCCCCGCGCCCGGCCGCATCGCGCGGCTCGACCTGCCCGCCGGGCCCGGCGTCCGGGTCGACACCGGCGTCCGGGAGGGCGACACCATCCCCGCCGACTTCGACTCGATGATCGCCAAGATCATCGCCTACGGCCGGGACCGCGACGAGGCGCTCGGCCGGCTGCGCCGGGCGATGGCGCAGACCACCGTGATCATCGAGGGCGGCGCGACGAACAAGAGCTTCGTGCTCGACCTGCTCGACCGGCCCGAGGTCGTCGGCGCGAGCGCCGACACCGGCTGGATCGACCGGGTGCGCGCCGAGGGCGACCTCGTCAGCGGCCGGCACTCCGCGGTCGCGCTCGCCGCCGCCGCCATCGAGGCGTACGAGGAGGACGAGCGCGCCGCGCGCAGCCGGCTGCTGTCCACCGCGTCCGGCGGGCGCCCGCAGGTGCGGCACGAGAGCGGCCGGCCGCTCGACCTCAAGCTGCGCGGCGCCGGCTACCGGGTGCGGGTCGCGCGGGTCGGCGCGGACCGGTTCCGCGTCGCCGTCGAGGCCGGCGACGACGTCCGCACCGCCGACGTCGAACTCGACCGCTTCGACCGGCACACCGCGCAGATCACCGTCAACGGCACCCGGTACCGGCTGCTCACCGGCACGCACGGCCCCGTCCACCTCGTCGAGGTGGACGGCGTGACGCACCGGGTCAGCCGGGACGAGGGCGGCGTCGTCCGCTCCCCCGCGCCCGCGCTGGTCGTCGCGACCCCGCTGGAGCCCGGCGCCGAGGTCGAGGCGGGCGCGCCCGTCCTGGTGCTGGAGAGCATGAAGATGGAGACGGTGCTGCGGGCGCCGTTCAAGGCGCGGCTGAAGGAATGCGTCGTCTCGGTCGGCAGCCAGGTGGAGACCGGCGCGCCGCTGCTGCGGCTGGAGCCGCTCGCCGACGCCGCCGAGGCCGGGGAGGCCGCGGCCACCGCGTCCGCCGAGCTGGACCTGCCCGCCGCGCCCGCCGCGGTGCCGGCCCGCGAGCGCGCCGCCCGCGGCCGGGAGGACCTGCGCAGCCTGCTGCTCGGCTTCGACGTCGACCCGCACGACGAGCGCCGCGCCCTCGCCGACTACCTCGCCGCGCGCCAGGCCGCCGCCGCGGACGGCCACCGGCCGCTGGCCGAGGAGATCGCGCTGCTGGACGTGTTCGCCGACCTCGCCGAGCTGACCCGCGACCGGCCCGCCGGCGGGGACGGCGCGGACGGGCACGTGCACAGCGCCCGCGAGTACTTCCACACCTACCTGCAGAGCCTCGACGTGGAGCGGGCCGGGCTGCCGGCGGCGTTCCAGGAGCGGCTCGCCAAGGCGCTCGGCCACTACGGCGTCACCGACCTGGACCGCACCCCCGACCTCGAGGCGGCGGTGTTCCGGATCTTCCTGTCCCGGCAGCGGGCGTCCGCGGACGCCGCGGTCGTCAGCGCGCTGCTACGCGCCTGGCTGCGCGAGCCGCCGCCGGTGGAGGCGCTGCGCGAGCCCGCCGGTCTCGCGCTGCAGCGGCTGATCACCGCCGCGCAGGTGCGGTTCCCGGTGGTCTACGACCTCGCGTGCGGCGTCGTGTTCGCCTGGTACGCCCAGCCGATGCTGCGCCGCGACCGCGCCCGCGTCTACGCCGACGTCCGCCGGCACCTGCGCCACCTGGACGCCCGCCCGGACGCGCCGGACCGCGCCGACCGCATCGCCGAGATGGTGCGCAGCACCGAGCCGCTGGTGCGGCTGCTCGGCCGCCGGCTCCGCCGCGGCGACCGCGACAACACGGTCATGCTGGAGGTGCTGACCCGGCGCTACTACGGCAACAAGGGCCTGACCGGCGTCCGCACCGCCGAGGCCGGGGGCTGCGCGTTCGTCGTCGCCGAGCGGGCGGGCTCGTGCCTGGTCTCCGCGGCGGTGAGCTTCGACGCCCTCGGCGGCGCGCTGGCCGGCCTCGCCGGTCTCGCGGCCGGCGAGGACGCCGTCGACGCCGACATCTACCTCTCCTGGGAGAACCAGCCGGAGGACTTCGACGCGATGGCGGCCGCGCTGGGCGACGTCCTCGCCGCGCATCCGCTGCCGGACCGCGTCCGCCGCATCACCGCCACCGTCGCGGGCAGCAGCGGCGCGGTCATGCACCACCACTTCACCTTCCGCCCGTCCGGTTCCGGGATGGCCGAGGAGCGGCTGATCCGCGGCCTGCACCCGCACATCGCGCAGCGGATGCGGATGGAGCGGCTGAGCGGGTTCGACCTCACCCGGCTCCCGTCCTCCGACGAGGAGGTCTACCTGTTCCAGTGCGTGGCGCGGGAGAACCCCTCCGACGACCGGCTGGTGGCGTTCGCGCAGGTGCGGGACCTGTCCGGGCTGCGCGACCACGACGGCCGGCTGCTGTCGCTGCCGACCGCCGAGTTCATCATCGCCACCTGCCTCGACTCGATCCGGCGCGCGCAGGAGCGGCGCCCGTCCAAGAAGCGGCTGCCCACCAACCGGATCGTGATCTACGTCTGGCCGCCGAGCGACCTCACCCGCGCCGAGCTGGAGATGCTCGTCGACCGGATGCTGCCGACCGCCGCCGGCGCCGGGCTGGAGGAGATCGAGATCATCGGGCGGCGCCGCGACCCGGAGACCGGCGAGCTGCTCAAGCGGACCGTCCGGATCGCGTTCGACGCCGCCGGCGGCACGACCCTGACCGTGGGCGAGCCGTCCGACGACCCGGTCGTGCCGGTCGACGGCTACCGGCAGAAGGTGCTGCGCGCCCGCAGCCGCAACACCGTGTACCCGTACGAGCTGACCGGGATGCTCGGCGACTTCGCCGAGCACGACCTCGACGACGCGCACGCGCTGGTGCCGGTCGACCGGCCGGCGGGCCGCAACACCGCCGCGATCGTCGCGGGCGTCGTCACCACCCCGACCCCCCGCCACCCGGAGGGCGTCACCCGGGTGGTGCTGCTCGGCGACCCGACGAAGGCGCTCGGCGCCCTGTCGGAGCCGGAGTGCCGCCGCGTGATCGCCGCGCTCGACCTGGCCGAGCGGATGCGGGTGCCGGTGGAGTGGTACGCGCTGTCGGCCGGCGCCCGGATCTCCATGGAGTCGGGCACCGAGAACATGGACTGGGTGGCGGCGGCGCTGAAGCGGATCGTCGAGTTCACCCAGGACGGCGGCGAGATCAACGTCGTCGTCGCGGGCATCAACGTCGGCGCGCAGCCGTACTGGAACGCCGAGGCGACGATGCTCATGCACACCAAGGGCGTCCTCGTGATGACGCCGGAGTCGGCGATGGTGCTGACCGGCAAGCAGGCGCTCGACTTCTCCGGCGGCGTCTCGGCCGAGGACAACTTCGGCATCGGCGGCTACGACCGGGTGATGGGGCCGAACGGGCAGGCGCAGTACTGGGCGCCGAACCTGGTCGCCGCGCGGGACGTGCTGATGGCGCACTACGACCACACCTACGTCGTCCCCGGCGAGGACGCGCCGCGCCGCGCCGCCACCACCGACCCCGCCGACCGCGACGTCTCCGACTTCCCGCACATCGTGGAGGGCAGCGACTTCACCACCGTCGGCGAGATCTTCTCCGCCGCGGCCAACCCGGACCGCAAGAAGCCGTTCGACATCCGGACCGTGATGCGGGCGCTGTCCGACCAGGACCACCCGGTCCTGGAGCGGTGGGCGGGCATGGCCGACGCCGACACCGCCGTCGTGCAGGACGTCCACCTCGGCGGCATCCCGGTGTGCCTGCTCGGCATCGAGTCGCACGCGGTGCCGCGGCGCGGGTTCCCGCCGACCGACGGCCCCGACTCCTACACCGCGGGCACGCTGTTCCCGCAGTCGTCGAAGAAGGCCGCGCGGGCGATCAACGCGGCCAGCGGCAACCGGCCGCTGGTGGTGCTGGCGAACCTGTCGGGCTTCGACGGCTCGCCGGAGTCGCTGCGCAAGCTCCAGCTGGAGTACGGCGCGGAGATCGGCCGCGCGATCGTGAACTTCCGCGGCCCGATCGTGTTCTGCGTGATCTCCCGCTACCACGGGGGCGCGTTCGTGGTGTTCTCCAAGGCGCTGAACCCGAACATGACCGTCCTCGCGCTGGAGGGCTCGTTCGCGTCGGTGCTCGGCGGCGCGCCCGCCGCCGCGGCGGTGTTCTCCCGCGACGTGGACGCCCGCACCGCCGCCGACCCGCGCGTCCGGGAGCTGGAGCCGCGCGTCGCCGCCGCGACCGGCGCCGACCGCGCGGCGCTGATCGCGGAGCTGGACGAGCTGCGCGCGTCGGTCCGGGCGGAGAAGCTCGGCGAGGTCGCCGCGGAGTTCGACCGCGTCCACGACATCCGCCGCGCGGTCGAGGTCGGCTCCGTGGACGCGGTCATCCCGGCCGCCGAGCTGCGTCCGCGCATCATCGAGGCCATCGAGTTCCGGCTGGGCTGACGGCGCGCGCCCTCGTCCTCCCCGCTCAGGTCGCGGGGAGGACGAGGGCGCCGTCGTGGCGGCGGGGCAGGCGCCAGGGGTTGTCGTCGCGGAGCGCCGGCGGGAGCAGGCGCGGCGGGCAGTTCTCGTAGGTGACTGTGCGCAGGAAGCGGCCGAGGGCGGCCGCGTCCGGCGGGGCCGGAGCGGAGTCGAAGGCCAGGTGGCTCGTGCGGTCGCGGGCCAGGGCTGCCAGGCGGGCTGCAAGGTCGGTCTCGTGCGGCTCGCTGTACAGGGTGATCGTGGGCGCGCTCTGGACGGCGGCGAGGGCGTCGGCCAGTTCCTCTTCGCCGGTGTATTCAAGGATGACGGTCAGCGGGCCGTGGTAATCGTCGAGGAGCACGTCGGACGCGCCGAGGAGCGAGGCGGGGCCCGCCATGAGGCGGGCGGTCACGACGGTGTGCAGGCCGTCGATGGCGGCGCGTGCGGCCACGGCCCGGTCGAAAGCCGTGCGGGCGGCGTCGCCGGGGAGGGGCTGCGGGGCGAGGTCCGCGATGTGCGCCGCGATCGCCTCCGGCAGGCCCGCGTCGGCGGGGGCGAGGACCAGGCGCGGTGCTGTGCGGGACCAGACGGCGGCTATCTCGGCGCGCCGGGCCTTCGCGGCGCCGGGCGTCACCACCAGCGGGTCGAGGCCGCCGGGCGGGCTGCCCCGGTCGGCGATCGCCTTCACTCGGCCGTCTCGGCGGAGGGCGGTGCCCGCGTCGGGTCCGTGGACGAGCTGGACGACGTCCTCGGGGAACCCCGCTGCGGCTGCGCCCGCCCCGAGTGCGCCGAAGGTCAGGGCCGCTGTCTCCGGATGGAGTTCGTGGGCCTTGACGACCACGGTGCATCCGGCGGCGAGCGCGTCGGCGGTGTCGCCGGACGCCAGCGGGGCGTCCGGCGGGGTGAACACGGCCGCGACGCCGCGCGGGACGTTCATGCTGCGCACGTCCGCGTGGGCGGCGGAGTCGATGCGGGCGTCGAGGAAGGAGCCCTCGCGGAGCACCTCGGCCAGCAACCGGAACCGCTCGGCCGCGCGGGCCGCCGCTGGCGTCAGCCGCGCCTCGCCCAGAGCCGTCTCGGCGTCGGCCGCGGCGACTAGGGCGGGCGTCCGGGCGGCGAGGGCGTCGGCCATCGCCTCCAGCAGGGCGGCGCGCCCGCGCGGCCCGGCCTCGTCGAGGACGGGCAGCAGGTCGGCGGCGCGGCGGCAGGCCGCGCCCGCCTCCTGCGGGGTGGCCGCGGCGTACTCCGCGCGGAGGCGGCCCGAGCGCGCGTCGATGCTCCGGACCGGCATCGGGGATCTCCAGGTCAGGTCGGCGGGGGTGCGGGCGGCGGGCGGCAGCAGCGGCCCGGCCTCCGCCAGCAGCAGCCGGGCGGCCTCGATCGCCCCGGCGGCCGTGAAGTGGGTGTCGTCGGCGCTGCCGCGCGGGTAGTTGGGGTGCGGGCCGAGCCACAGGAACAGCTCCCTGGTGGCGTCGGCGCCGAGCTCCCGCCAGCGGCGCGCGCTGGCGGCCTGGAGGTCGACCAGCGGGACGCGCTCCCGGGCGGCCAGCGCCTTCATCGCCGCCGGGTACTCGCCGTGGGTGAGCGAGCCGTCGGGGGTGCGGCGCTCGACCGAGGTGACCAGCACCGGGCGGGCGCCCCGGGACCGCGCGCTCTCGATGTAGCGGAGCAGGAAGGCCGTGTACGCGCCGTAAGGGGCGCCGAACCTGCCCTGGTCGTGCCTGCCGTCGTTGTGGCCGAAGCAGATCAGCAGCACGTCGCCCGGCCCGATCTCGGCCATGACGCGGTCGTGCATGCCGAGCCGCTCGACCGAGCTGCGGGCGCTCGCACCGGGGTAGGCGGCGTTGACGACCGGGACGTCCAGCAGTGCCGCGAGCGCCTGCCCCCAGCCCGCCTGCGGCGCCTGCCCCGACGGGTAGTCCGCGGCGGTGGAGTCTCCGGCGATGAACACCCTCACCGGGCCGTCCCCTCGGCGGCGAGGTCGCGGGCCTGGCCGGGGGTGAGCCGTCCGTCGGCGACCACCACGGTGACCGCCCGGTCGAGCCGGTCCGGGACGGTCAGCGGTGCGGCCCAGGCCAGGGCCGGGCCGACGCCGGGGTATTCGGCGACGCGCACGAACCAGGGGTCGAGCCCCGTGGTCTGGACGAACACCAGGCTCCACGCGTCCGAGGTCAGCGCCAGCCAGGGGGTGACGCTGCCGTGCACGGCCTCCTCCCCCGACGCCTCGCCGGTGAAGACGGCGATGCCGGCGGAGTCCTTGGGGGCGCGCCAGAAGAACCCGCCGTAGCCGGCGCCCGTCCGGCCCTTGCAGGCGGAGCTCTGCAGGACGAGCGGCTTCCCCGTCCGGCCGGTCAGCGTGAACGCGACGTCCAGCGCCCACGCGCCCGAGACGCGGCGGGCGGTGAGGGTGCGCTCCTCGGCGGCCAGGACGGTGCCGTCCGGGCCGACCCAGTCGAGGCTCTCCGCGTAGCCGCCGTCGACCGGCCGGAGCGTGCGGCGCCGCTGCCGCCCGTGGTTGGGCAGCATCCGCGGGCCCTCGCCTGGCACGTAGGTGGAGCCGCCCCAGAAGTTGGCCCCGTCGACGTCGGAGACCGCGATGCCCGCCCCGAAGTGGTGGACGTGGTCGTCCGGCCGGGTCTCGGTGACGACCGTCCCGCCGAGGGTGCGGACGGGGTGCAGATGGGGCCGGGGTGCGTCGGTGGCCTGCAGGTCGCCGCGCTGGACGTAGTCGGCGACGTCCTTCCCGCCCGCCCGCAGCCGCGGCCGCGGCCACGGCGCCTCGACCGCGCCGAGGCTGCCGGGGAAGCCCAGCTCGGACAGGGTGGCGAGGTCCTCGGCCGCGCGCACGGCGAGGTCCTCGATGCCGGGCAGGACCAGCCGGGACGGCTCGCGGCGGACGAACCGCGCGTCGACCGGCCGCGGGTCGGGGGCGCGCCGGATCTCGTCGAGCAGCCGGGTGAAGCCGCCGGTGCGCGCGAGCGGGACGAGCAGCTCGGCGCCGTCCCGGATGTGCGCGATGAGGTTGCCGAGCAGGTCCGTGCGGCCGTATCCGGTGCGGGCCCCGCCGGACTCGATCTCGTCGAGGGTGTAGAAGAAGCGCGCCGACCGGTGCTCGCCGTGCAGGTGCAGGTAGGGCTCGGTGCGCCCGCCGGAGCACAGCGAGACGGTGATCGCGATGACGGTGCCGTCGGCGAGCCGCAGCCGGGCGCTGGAGGTGTCGTCGGACTCGATGGCGTTGGCGCGGTGCAGCTCCAGCTCGATCCCGGCGACGGAGCCGAGCGTGTCGGCCCCGGCGACGGCGAGGGCGGACGCGACGGCGTGGGCGAAGGGGTTGGTGAGCGCCCCGTCCATGACGTCGACGCCGTCCAGCCGGCGGCGGCCCGCCCACGGCGACCGGGTGTAGTAGCCGAACGGCCGCGTCCACGCCCCGGCCACCCCGATCGCGCGGACCGGCTCGCCGAGCGCGTCCCGCGCCGCCGGGACCGCCGCCGAGCCGAGCGACTGGAACCCGACCTGGCAGCCGAGCCCCGTCTCGGCCACCGCGGCGGAGATCGCCTCGAACTCGGCGACCGAGGGCGCGGGCGGCTTCTCCAGCAGCACGTGCGCTCCGGCGCGGAGCGCGGCCACCGCCAGCGGGGCGTGGGTGTGGATCGGGGTGGCGATCACCGCCGCCTCCGCCCCGGTCTCCCGGATCAGCGCCGGAAGGTCGGCCGAGACGGGCACGCCGAGGCCGGACGGCGGCCGGACGTCGCACACCCCGGCCAGCTCGGCCCGGCCCGCGGCGGACAGCCGCCGGACGTTCTCCAGGTGGTGGCGGCCGTAGCCGTTGACCCCGGCCACGACGACCCGCACCGGCCTCATCGCGCCGCCTCCGCCGTCCACCGCGTGGGCGCGCCCGTCGCACGCAGCTTGCTGCCGGTGATCTCCACCGGGGGCGGGTCTGCGAGCAGCCCCAGGTCGGTGAGCGTGGCGTCCTCCGGCAGCTCCACCATCGCGGGGTGGTGCAGGGCGAGCGCCAGCTGCCCGGACAGCTCGGTGAGCAGGTGCGGGTAGACCGGCACGTCGAAGACGCGGGCGAGGTCGGCGATGCGCAGGAACGGGGTGATGCCGCCGACCCGGACCGCGTTCGGCTGGACGACGTCGCAGGCGCCGGCGGTCAGCAGGTCGCGGAAGCCGTGCGCGGTGGCGATGTTCTCGCCCACCGCGATCGGCGTGCCCACACTGCGGCGCAGCTCCACATGGGCGGCGAGGTCGTCGGCGGGCAGCGGCTCCTCGACCCAGATCAGGTCGAACCGCTCCAGCGCGCGCAGCGCCGTCCTGGCCCGGTGCAGGTCCCAGCGCTGGTTCGCGTCGATCATCAGCGCGGTGTCCGGGCCGATGACCTCGCGGACGGCGGCGACCCGCGCGACGTCGTCGGCGAGCGCGGGCAGCCCGACCTTGATCTTGACGGCGGGGTGCCCGGCGGCGGCCCACCGGGCGGCCTGCGCGGTCAGCTCGTCCAGCGAATAGTGGCGGTTGATGCCGCTGCCGTACACCGGGACGGTCTCGCGGCGCGGCCCGAGGACGTCCGCGAGGGAGCGGTCCCCGCACTCCAGGTCCCACAGCGCGAGGTCGACCCCGGCGAGGGCGATGGGGACGATCCCCGACCGCCCCGCCTCGCCGAGGCGGGCCGACAGCCGGTCCCACACGAGGCCCGGATGCGGCGGGAGCCCGATCACCGCGTCGCGGACGTCGTGCTCCAGCAGCGCCTTGACCGCGTGCGCCCCGATCTGCGGGGTCCAGGAGATCCCGGTCCCCGAGCGGCCGTCGTCCAGCGTGAGCGTGACGAAGAGGACGTGGTTGCTCGGGACGTCCGCGCCCCACGGCCGGGCCAGCGGCACCGTCCGCAGCTCGACGGCCAGATCCTTGATCATGCCGGTCCCTCTCAGACGAGTTCGGTGCGCCAGCTGCGCTTGGCGGACCAGCCGAGCAGCCGCTCGGCCTTGGCGGCGGAGAAGGCCGGGGACGTGCCGGTGAGCGCGCCCGCGGCCTCCTTGGTCTCCGGGTGGAGGCGGGGCAGCAGCTCGGCGAGCGGTTCGCGGGCGAGCGCGTCGCCGGCGCCCGCGAAGAACACCTCGCCGTTGCGCTCCAGGTGGGGCAGCCGGTCGAGGAGGACGCCGATGAACTCGCCGGCGTCGCGGGCGTCGAGGTAGTTGAACAGCGAGACGCCGCCGATCTCGGGCCGGTCGAGCCGCTCGCGGAGCGTGTGCCCGGACTGGGTCGGCGCGCCCTCCCACTCCTCGGGCGCGATGACGAAGCAGGGGCGGAACGCGGCCATCCGCGTGCCGGTGCCGGAGCGCGCGAACGTCCGCATGGTCTGCTCGGCGACGAGCTTGGACAGGCTGTAGACGTTCCAGGGCCGCGCCGGGTGCTCCTCGTCGAGCGGCAGGTAGTCGGGGGTCCAGCCGCCGGGCGCGCCGTAGCCCATCACGGTCGGGCTGCTCGCGACGGCGAGCCGCGCCACGCCGAGCGCCACCGACGCCGCGCAGACGTTGAACGCGAGCTGGGTGTTGACGCGGAACGTGGTGGCGTCGGTCCGGCCGAAGGGGACGGCGATCGCGGCGAGGTGGACGACCGCGTCCGGCCGGAACCGGGCGATCACCGAGTGGGCCTCGCCGAGGTCGGTGAGGTCGGCCGGTAGTGTCTCGGCGGCGTCCCGGGGCGTGCCGGGGGCGGTGTCGACGCCGATCACCTCGTGGCCGGCCGCCGCCAGCGTGGTGACGACGCTGCGGCCCAGTCGGCCCGCGCTTCCGGTGACGAGCACTCTGCTCACCGCATGGACTCCTTCGGAGGGTCTGCAACCAGTTGCAGTAACGATCGCGCCAACACCGCCGAGCCGTCAAGCGCCCATCGTGCGACCAGCGCAAACGACACTATTGATCATCGCCTCCTTGCAAACGGTTGCGTTAGAGTGGGCGCCATGGCAGTGACTATCCGGGACGTCGCCCGCGCATGCGGCGTACACGTGTCGACGGTGTCGCGGACCTTCTCCGCGCCGCACATGGTGAACGCCGAGACGCGGACGCGCGTCCTCTCGGCGGCGGAGGAGCTGGGCTACCGGCCGAACCGGGCGGCGCGGTCGCTCACCACGGGTCGGACCGGCAACCTCGGGCTGATCGTGGCCGACCTGGCGAACCCGTTCTTCCCCCCGCTCATCAAGGCCGCGCAGGCCGCCGCCCGCGCCCGGGACTACCACCTGTTCGTCGCCGACACCGACGAGGACCCCGCCAAGGAGGAGGAGCTCGTCCTGGCCTTCTCCAAGCAGGTCGACGGCGTCGTGCTGTGCAGCCCCCGCGCGTCGAACAAGGCCCTGGAGAAGCTGGTCGGGACGATCCCGTCCGTGCTGGTCAACCGGAGGCTGCGCGGCGTGACGACCGTCCTCATGGACGTCGCCCGCGGCGCCCGCACCGCCATGGAGCACCTCGCGGAGCTCGGCCACCGGCGCGTCGCCCTGGTCGCGGGGCCGGCCGGCTCGTGGACCAGCGGCGAGATCCGCAAGGCGGTCGCGGACGTGCCCGGCCTCGACACCGTCGTCATCGGCCCCA
The DNA here is from genome assembly GCF_043197915.1 of Actinomadura geliboluensis. Lineage (NCBI taxonomy): Bacteria > Bacillati > Actinomycetota > Actinomycetes > Streptosporangiales > Thermomonosporaceae > Actinomadura > Actinomadura geliboluensis. The sequence goes on from NZ_JBICUA010000007.1 coordinate 72,241, forward strand.
ACGCGCCCACCGAGGAGGGCGGCACCGCCGTCGCCGCCCAGGTCGCGGCGGCGGGGGTGACGGGCGTGCTCGCCTACAACGACCTCGTCGCGATCGGCCTCATCGAGGGGCTCGACGAGCTGGGTGTGAGCGTGCCCGGCGACGTCAGCGTGATCGGCATCGACGACAGCATCACCGGCCGCCTGTACCGGCCCAAGCTCACCACGGTCGCCATGCCCACGGCCGACGCCGGGCGCATGGCCGTCGACCTGCTCATCACCTCGATGAGCGCCGCGACCCTCCTGGAGACCCATCTCGTGGTCCGCGAGACCACCGCTCCCCCGAAAGGAATCTCGTGAGATCCAACGACGCCGCCCCCGCCCCCGCCGCCGCCGCCGAGTGCTTCGGCACGACCCCGGACGGCGAGCGGGTCGACCGGTACGTGCTGGACAACGGGCGGCTGCGCGTCGCGGTCCTCACCTACGGCGCGATCGTGCAGCGGCTCCAGGTGGCGGACGGCACCGACGTCGTGCTCGGCCTCGACACGCTGGAGGACTACCTCCACCGCAGCCGCTACTTCGGCGCGGTCGTCGGCCGGTACGGCAACCGCATCGCCCGCGCGCGGTTCACCCTCGACGGCAGGGAGTACCGGCTCGCGGCCAACAACGGCGCGCACAGCCTGCACGGCGGCGTCCGCGGCTTCGACAAGCGGGTGTGGCGGGCCGAGTCGGCGGGGCCCGCGGAACTGGTGCTCTCCCTGGTGAGCCCCGACGGCGAGGAGGGGTACCCGGGCGAGCTCACGGCCCGCGTCCGGTACGTCCTGGACGGCGACGCGCTGCGCCTGGAGTACCGGGCCACGACCGACGCCCCCACGGTGGTGAACCTGACCAACCACTCCTACTTCAACCTGGCGGGGTCGGGCGACGTGCGGGGGCACGTCGTGGCGATGGAGGCCGACCGGTACCTGCCGGTGGACGAGGGCAAGATCCCGACCGGCGAGCAGGCCCCGGTGGCGGGGACGCCGTTCGACTTCACCGCGCCCACCCGGGTGGACGCGCGGCGCGGCGGCCGCTACGACCACTGCTACGTCCTCCAGGGCCGGATCGCGGTCACCGACCCGGTGAGCGGCCGGTCGATGGAGGTCGCCACGACCGAGCCGGGCGTCCAGTTCTACACCGGCCACATGCTGGACGGCGACGCCACCCCGTACGGCCCGTTCGCGGGCCTGTGCCTGGAGACCCAGCGCTTCCCGGACGCGCCGAACCGGCCGGCGTTCCCCTCCGCCGTGCTGCGGCCCGGCGAGGAGCGCGCGTCGACCACGACCTACCGGTTCCACGCGCCGTGAGACTGCAAACGGTTGTAGCAACAAGCGCAGAACTTCTAGCAGCCGCGCATGTGGCGCGACAGTGGATATGCCTCTGAACTGGGCTTATCTAAAAGCGGTCGCGATCACGCGTGAGGAAGGTCACTGCAAAGGGTTGACGTCATCTCCGGCCACGCGCTAAGAAAGCGCTATCTCAACCACTTCCGACTCACCGAAGGGCCAGTGATGACGCTGAGGCCCGCTGCGGCCGCCAAGGCGCCGGGGACGGCCGAGCCCGCGGTCGCGCCCGCCGCGCCGGCGGGCCCGCGCCGCCCCCGGACCCGCCGCCGCAAGAGCTCCCGCGCCCGCTCGCAGGCATGGGCCGCCTACCTGTTCCTGGCGCCCTGGTTCCTCGGGCTGTTCGCGATCACGCTCGGCCCGATGATCGCCTCGCTGTACCTGTCCTTCACCGACTACAGCCTGCTGAGCCAGGCCCACTGGGTCGGCCTGGACAACTACGACAAGATGTTCACGGCCGACGACCGCTACATCAACTCCCTCAAGGTCACGACCACCTACGTCGTCGTGTCCGTCCCGCTCCAGCTCGCCTTCGCCCTCGGGCTGGCGATGGCGCTGGACAAGGGGCTGCGCGGGCTGTCGTTCTACCGGTCGGTCTTCTACCTGCCGTCGCTGCTCGGCGGCAGCGTGGCGATCTCGATCCTGTGGCGGAAGATCTTCGGCACGGACGGGATCGTCAACACCTTCCTCGGCTGGTTCGGCTACCACGGCCAGGGCTGGGTCACGAGCCCGGACACCGCGCTCTGGACGCTGATCATCCTGCACGTCTGGACGTTCGGCGCCCCGATGGTCATCTTCCTCGCCGGGCTGCGGCAGATCCCGCAGAACCTCTACGAGGCCGCCCGCGTCGACGGCGCCGGCCGGGTCCGGCAGTTCCGCTCGATCACGCTGCCGCTGCTCACGCCGATCATCTTCTTCAACGCCGTGCTCGAAGTGATCAAGTCGTTCCAGTCGTTCACGCAGTCGTTCGTCGTCAGCGGCGGCAACGGCGGGCCGGTCGACTCGACCCTCTTCTACACGCTCTACCTCTACATCAAGGGCTTCAAGAACTACGAGATGGGCTACGCGGCGGCCATGGCCTGGGTGCTGCTGCTCATCATCGGGGCCCTGACCGCCGTCAACTTCCTCATGTCTCGATTCTGGGTCTTCTATGGCGACGACAAGTAAGCGCGCGCCGGGCGCCCGCACGCCGGTGCTGTTCCGGCCCGCCTCTCGGCTGACCAAGCACCTGCTGCTGATCGTGTTCGGGCTGTTCATGCTCTACCCGCTGCTCTGGATGATCTCCAGCTCGGTCAAGCCCGAGGAGCTGATCTTCCGGGAGCCCGGACTGGTCCCCACCGAGGTCACCGGCGAGAACTACGCCGGCGGCTGGGACGCGCTGAAGCACTCCTTCGGCTACTACCTGTGGAACTCGGCGGTCATCACCGGCCTCGCGGTGGTCGGCAACCTGCTCGCCTGCTCGCTGGCGGCCTACGCGTTCGCCCGGCTGGAGTTCCCGCTCAAGAGGCTGTGGTTCGCGATCATGCTGGTCTCGATCATGCTGCCGCACCACGTCACGGTCGTGCCGCAGTACATCGTGTTCAGCAAGATCGACTGGATCAATACGATCTGGCCGATCGTGGTGCCCAAGTTCCTCGCCACCGACGCGTTCTTCATCTTCCTGATGGTGCAGTTCATCCGCACCCTCCCCCGGGAGCTGGACGAGGCGGCGGCGATCGACGGCGCCGGGCACTTCCGCACGTTCCTGCAGGTGGTGATGCCGCTGTGCGTGCCCGCGCTGGCCACCACGGCGATCTTCACCTTCATCTGGACGTGGAACGACTTCTTCACCCAGAACCTCTACCTGACCAACTCCGACAACCTCACGGCCCCGGTGGCGCTGCGCCAGTTCCTGGACTCCAGCGGCGACTCCTCGTGGGGGCCGATGTTCGCGATGTCGATCGTCTCGCTCGGGCCGATCTTCGGCTTCTTCCTGGCCGGCCAGAAGTACCTCGTCCGAGGCATGGCCACCACAGGGCTCAAATAGCCCTCCCTCCCTTCCGTCCCCCCGGAGGTACACGAGAAATGAAACGCATCCTGGCGGCCGCCGCCGTCGCCGCCGTCGCGATATCGGCCACCGCCTGCGGCAGCGGCGATGACGGGTCGAGCGGCAGGACGAAGGTCGTCTTCTCCTACTGGGGAAGCGACTCCCGGCAGAAGCTGACCGAGGCGGCCATCGCCGAGTTCGAGAAGAAGAACCCGGCGATCGACGTCGAGGGCGACTTCTCCGACTGGGACAGCTACTACGAGAAGCTGGCCACCAAGACCGCGGCCGGCGACGCCCCCGACGTGATGTCGATCGAGATCCGCGGCCTGGCGGAGTACGCGGGCCGCGGCATCCTCGCCGACGTGTCCGGGAAGGTCGACACCGCGGGCCTCGACCAGGGCGTCCTCAAGGCCGGGCAGGTCGAGGGCAAGCAGTACGCGATCCCGACGGGCGTCAACGCGTTCCCGATGGTCGTCAACAAGGCGACGCTGAAGAAGTACGGCCAGCAGGCCCCCGACGACAAGACCTGGACCTGGGACGACTACATCTCGCTCTCCCAGCGGGTGACCGAGAAGAGCGGCGGCAAGGTCTGGGGCACCGAGTACAACGAGAACCCGGCGTTCCTGCAGATCTTCGCCGCGCAGCGCGGCGAGCAGTTCTACGCCGGCGGCAAGGTCGCCCTGTCCGAGCAGACCATCAAGGACTGGTGGGCGCTGCTGCAGAAGATCATCGCTGCGAAGGCGGGGCCGGGCGCCGCCGAGATGCTGGAGACCGGCACAAAGGTCGACCAGGCGCTGCTCGCCACCAACGAAAGCGCTTTCGGAAGCTGGTGGAGCAACCAGCTCGACGCGCTGACCAAGGGCTCCGGCCAGGAGCTGGACCTGATGCGCATGCCGAAGTCGCCGGGCGCCACCGCCTCGGGCATGTTCCTGCAGCCGGCGATGTACTACACGATCTCGGCCCGGTCCGAGGAGGCCGCCGCCGCGCAGAAGTTCGTGGACTTCCTGGTCAACGACCCGGCCGCCGGGGCGATCCTGCTCAGCGACCGCGGCCTGCCGACCAACGCCGAGGTCATCGAGGCGATCAAGGCCAAGCTGTCGCCGGCCGACCAGAAGGTGCTGGCCTTCATGGACTCGATCAAGAACGACCTCAGCCCGATCGTCGTCCCGCCCAAGGGCGCGATGGAGATGGAGGACATCCTCAAGCGCGCCACCGACTCGGTGCTGTTCGGCAAGGCCGAGCCGGACGCGGCCGCCAAGACCTTCCTCACCGAGGCCAACACCGCCCTGTCCCAGTAGCGGGCGGGAGTCCGGGAACACCCATGACGCGCCGTGCGGCCCGTGCGAACGGGCCGGGCCTCACGGCGCCGCCCCGCCGCTCGGCGCCCCGGCGGCGCCACCTGATCCGGGAGTCTCCGCACCATGCGATACGCCTTCGTCGGGCTCGGCCACCGCGCGCAGATGTACGTGGACGCGCTGCTCGGCGCGTGGAGCGACACCGGCGAGATCGCCGCGCTCTGCGACCCCAACCGCACCCGCCTGCGCTACCACCTCGACCGCATCGGCCGCGACCTGCCGTGCTTCGCGCCCGAGGAGTTCGGCGCGATGCTCGGGCTCGCCGACGCCGTGGTGGTCGCCACGGTCGACGCCGCCCACGCCCGCTACGTGGTCGCCGCCCTCGACGCCGGCAAGGACGTCGTCGTGGAGAAGCCGCTGTGCACCACCGCCGAGGACTGCGCGGCCATCGCCGACGCGGCCGAGCGGAGCACCGGCCGGCTCATCGTGACCTTCAACTACCGCTACTCGCCGCGCAACAGCGCCGTCCGCCGGCTGATCGCCGACGGCGCGATCGGCGACGTCACCTCCGTCCACTTCGACTGGTCGCTCGACACCATCCACGGCGCCGACTACTTCCGCCGCTGGCACCGGGACAAGGCGAACTCCGGCGGCCTGCTGGTGCACAAGTCCACCCACCACTTCGACCTCGTGAACTGGTGGATCGCCGACGCCCCGGCGTCGGTCTACGCGCAGACCTCGCTGCGCTTCTACGGCGCCGCCAACGCCCGCGCGCGCGGCCTCGCCGACCGTCCCGCGCGGGCGCGCAACGCGCCGCGCCTCGGCACCGACCCCTTCCTGCTCGACCTGTCCGCCGACCCCAGGCTGACGCGCCTGTACCTGGACGCCGAGCACGAGGACGGCTACATCCGCGACCAGGACGTGTTCGGCGAGGGCGTGACGATCGACGACAACATGGCCGTCCTCGTCCGCTACGAGAGCGGGGCGCTGCTCACCTACTCCCTCAACGCGCACGCGCCCGCGGAGGGCTACCGCGCCGTCGTCAACGGCACCGCCGGGCGGCTGGAACTGGACGTCGTCGAGCGGGCGTGGACGCCGCCGCACGCCGCGATCGACCCGACCGCGTCCGGGAAGGAGCACGCCGCCGGGGCGTCCGAGCGGCTCGTCCTGCACCGGCACTGGCGGGAGCCGGAGGAGATCGCGATCGGGGGCGGCGCGGGCGCGCACGGCGGCGGCGACGCCCTGCTCCTCGACGACGTGTTCCGCGGCGCGTCGGACGATCCGCTCGCCCGGCAGGCCGGGTACCGCGCGGGCGTCGCGAGCGTGCTGATCGGGGTGTCCGCCGACCGGTCCGCGGCGACCGGCACGCCCGTCGCCCTCACTGCCGGCGGCACCCGGGTGGCGGACTGATGCCCGGCGGCTTCGCGGGCCTGGCCGGCATCGCCGCCCGCCAGCGCGGCCTTTTCCCGCCGCCCGGCTCCGACCTGCCCGAGCGCCTCCGCGACGCGCTCGGGGTGCTGGCGCTGAGCGCGGCGGACGTCCGCGTCGAGCGCCGCTGGACCGACGGCGACCTGGCCGGTGAAGAGCTGTCGTGGACGGTCGGGTTCGGCCCGCGCACCCGCGCCTACCTGCTGCGCCCGCGCGGCGCCGCGGGCCCGCTGCCGGGCGTCGTCGCGATGCACTGCCACGCGGGCGTGAAGTGGGCGGGCAAGGACAAGATCGCCGACGGCCCGGACCCGCCCGCCGCCGAGATCGTCCGGCTGCGCGCCCGGCTCTACGGCCGCCGCGGCTACGCGGGCGAGTTGGCCCGCCGCGGCTTCGCCGTCCTCGCCCACGACGTGTTCGCCTGGGGCAGCCGCCGCCTCCCGCTGCCCCTCCCGCCGGACCCGGGCGCGAGCGAGGCCGACCGCTACGACCGCGCCGCCCGCGACCACGAGCACGTCCTGGCGAAGGCGTGCACGCTGCTCGGCACCTCGTTCGCGGGCGTCCTCGCCGCCGAGGACCTCGCGGCGGCGGCGTACCTGCGCTCGCGGCCCGACGTCGCGTCCGTCGCCGCGATCGGCCTGTCGGGCGGCGGCGCCCGCGCCGCCCTCCTCGGCGTGCTCGACCCGGAGGTGAGCGCGGTCGTGGTGGCCGCGATGGTCGCCTCGTTCCGCGACTTCCGCGAGGAGCACGTGGCCGCGCACTCCTGGCTGCTGTTCCCGCCGGGGCTGACCCGCCTGGCCGACTGGCCCTGCGTGGTCGCCGCCCGCGCCCCGGCCCCGCTGATGGTCCTCTACCCCACCGCCGACCCGCTCTTCCCCGCCGAGGGCGTGCGGCGCGCGCACCGCCAGATCACCGGCGCCTACCGGGACGCGCCCGGCCGCTACACCGGCGCGTTCTTCGACGCCGGCCACGAGTTCGACCGGACCATGCAGGACGCGGCCTTCGACTGGCTCGCGGGCACGGCCGGCGGCATCGAGAAAGCGCTTTCAGACTCCCGCTGAGAGGCCGGCCCATGCGACCACCCCCCGCTCCCCAGGCCCGATCACCCCCGGAACCGCCGCGCGATCTCCCGAACCCCTTCCCACCCCCGATCCGCCAAGCTCCCCCCTCTGGAGACGAACGATGCAACTCAAACCCGCCATACAGCTCAAACCAGCGATCGCCTGCGGAACGTTACTGGCCGGCGCGCTCGTGACGCTGCCCGGCACCGCGGCGCAGGCCGCCACGACCCGGTACGAGGCCGAGAACTCCCCGGCGGTGTGCACGGGATCCATCGACTCCGACCACGGCGGCTACTCCGGCGGCGGCTTCTGCAACACCGACAACGAGACCGGCGCCTACGCGCAGCTCACCGTGAACGCCCCCGCCGCCGGCACGGCGACGCTGCGCGTCCGCTACGCCAACGGGACGTCCACCGCCCGGCCCGCGAACATCACGGTCAACGGCGCGGCGGCCGCGTCGGCGCAGTTCGCCGGCACCGGCTCGTGGGACGGCTGGACGACCGCCACCCTCACCGTGCCGCTCAACGCGGGCGCGAACACCGTCCGGCTGACCGCCACCACCTCCAACGGCCTGGCCAACATCGACTACATCGAGGTCGAGACGGACGGCGACGACACCCCGCCGCCGTCCGACGCCGACGCGCTGTACGTCGCGCCGAACGGTGCCGACGGCGCGTCCGGGACCGAGTCGGACCCGACGACGCTCACCTCCGCGATCGACCGCATCGCCCCCGGCGGGACGATCTACATGCGCGGCGGCACCTACCGCTACTCGCAGACGGTCACCATCCCGACCGGCGACAACGGCAGCGCCGGCGACCGGACGCTGCTGTCCGCCTACCCGGGCGAGACCCCCGTCCTCAACTTCTCGGCGATGAGCGAGAACTCCGCCAACCGCGGGCTCGCGCTGAACGGGTCGTACTGGCACCTGTACGGCCTCGTCGTCGAGCACGCCGGCGACAACGGGATCTTCGTCGGCGGCAGCGGCAACGTCATCGAGCGCGCGGTGACGCGCTTCAACCGGGACACCGGGCTGCAGATCTCGCGGACGGCGTCCGACACCCCCGAGAGCCAGTGGCCGTCCAACAATCTCGTCATCAGCTCGGAGTCCCACGACAACGCCGACTCCGACGGCGAGGACGCCGACGGGTTCGCCGCCAAGCTCACCTCCGGGCCCGGCAACGTCTTCCGCTACGACGTGTCCCACAACAACATCGACGATGGCTGGGACCTCTACACCAAGAACGAGACGGGCCCGATCGGCGCGGTCACCATCGAGGACTCCCTCGCCTACGGCAACGGCACCCTCAGCAACGGCGGCCAGGCAGGCAACGGCGACCGCAACGGCTTCAAGCTCGGCGGCGACGGCATCGCGGTCAACCACGTGGTGCGCCGCAGCATCGCCTACGGCAACGGCCACCACGGGTTCACCTACAACAGCAACCCCGGCTCGATGACGATCTCCTACAACGTCGCCATCGACAACGCCGAGCGCAACTTCTCCTTCGACAAGGGCAGTTCGGTGTTCCGGAACAACACCTCGTGCCGCTTCGACGGCGACGGCTCCAACGACAAGACGGTGGGCGACGCCGACGGCTCGAACCAGTTCTGGACCGGCTCCAACGGGTCCCGCTGCTCCTCCTACGCCGGCGCCCTCGGCTGGTACTTCGGCTCGGACGGCCATCTCGCCGTCACCTTCGGCGGCAGCCCCGCGACGCCGTGAGCGGCGCACCCGGATCCGGATCGAGAGAAGAGGCGAGGACGAGATGAGACGAGCAGTCGCAGTGCGGATCTCGGCGGCGCTGGCGGCGGCGGCCGTCGCGGCCGCGACCGGCGCGGCCCTGTCGGCGCACGACGTGGCGGCGGCCGCGGGCGGCGCGACCGGCTACGCGACGCAGAACGGCGGCACCACCGGCGGCGCGGGCGGGCAGACCGTGCGCGCCACGACCGGGACCGCGATCCACGCGGCCCTGTGCGACCGGGCGAGCACGAGCACGCCGATCACCATCCAGGTCGAGGGGACGATCGACCACGGCAACACCGGCAAGGTGTCGGGCGGCAGCTGCGACACCGCCGACGACAGGATCGAGCTGAAGGGGATCAGCAACGTCACCATCGTCGGGGTCGGCGGCGGCGCCGTCTTCGACCAGCTGGGCATCCACATCCGCGACTCCAGCAACATCATCATCCAGAACGTGAGCGTCCGGAACGTCAAGAAGTCGGGCTCCCCCACGTCCAACGGCGGCGACGCGATCGGCATGGAGAGCGACGTCCGCAACGTCTGGGTCGACCACGCCACGCTGGAGGCGTCCGGCGGCGAGGACGAGGGCTACGACGCGCTCTTCGACATGAAGGACAACACCCGGTACGTGACCCTGTCCTACAGCGTCCTGCGCAACTCCGGGCGCGGCGGACTGATCGGGTCCAGCGAGAGCGACACCTCGAACGGGTTCGTCACGTTCCACCACAACCTGTACCAGAACATCGACTCCCGCACGCCCCTGCTGCGCGGCGGAACCGCCCACAGCTACGACAACCACTTCGTGGGGCTCGCCAAGTCCGGCATCAACTCACGGGCCGGGGCGCACATCAAGGTCGAGAACAACTACTTCGAGGACTCCAAGGACGTCCTCGGCACCTTCTACACCGACGAACTCGGCTACTGGCAGGTCGCCGGCAACATCTACGACAACGTCACCTGGACGAGCGAGGGCGAGGAGAACCACCCCGCCGGCCCGAACCCCCAGTCCAACACCTCCGTCAGCATCCCCTACTCCTACAGCCTCGACGACGCCGCCTGTGTGCCGGACGTCGTGAGCCAGACGGCGGGCGCGAACAAAGGCCTGCGGGTGTCGGACGGCGACTGCACGCCGCAGTCGCCGACCCCGACGCCGACCGACCCCACCCCCACGCCCACCGACCCCACGCCGACGCCGACGGTGCCGAGCGGGACCAACCTCAGCATCGGGGCGGGCTCCGACGGCTCCAGCAAGGCCGACGGGACGAGCTACGGCGACGTCCGCGACGGCGACATGGGCACCTACTGGTCGCCGGCCGGCACGACCGGGTCCGTCTCGATCAAGTGGGGCTCCGCCACGGCGGTGTCCGCGGTCAACGTCCGGGAGGCGGCGGGCACCGCCGGCACCATCGGCTCCTGGCAGCTCATCGACCATGACACCGGCGCCGTGCTGGCCTCCGGCAGCGGCGCGGGCGCCGTCTCGTTCGCGCGCACCGCACTGCGCAAGATCACCTTCAAGATCGTCAGCGCGTCCGGAACGCCGCGGGTCGCCGAGTTCGAGACCTACGCCGGATAGCGGCCCGGTCCCGCCCCCCGCCCGCCGCCCGGCGGGTCCGGTCCCCCCGGACCCGCCGGGCGGCTTCGGCGCGCCGGCGTCAGGCCAGCTGCGCGAAGGCGGCGTGCAGGGCGATGAACGCGGCGAACCCGAGGATCAGGCTGCCCGCGGCGTTGACGGCCGCCCTGGTGTACGCGCCGTCCTGGATCAGGTGGACGGTGTCGAGTTCGAAGGTGCTGAACGTGGTCAGCGCACCGCACAGGCCGGTGCCCATCAGCGCCTCGACGTAGGTTCCGGTCCCGGCCCCGTGCAGGGCGCCGAGCGCGCCCGCGCCGAGCAGGTTCACCGCGAGCGTCCCCCACGGCATGGACTTGCCGGCGGTGGCCTTGACGTAGCCGTCCAGGACGTAGCGCATCGAGGCGCCCACGGCGCCGCCGGCGAGGACGAGGAGCACCACGACGAACGTCGTCACGGCGCGCTCCCGGGGTCGTGGTGCGGGATCCGGCGGCCGATCGCCAGGCCCACGGCGATCGCGGCCCAGCCGACGGCGACGCTGATCAGCGCGTAGCCGATGGCCAGGGCCGGCTGGCCGCCGTCGCCGAGGGTGTAGACGCCGTCGATCAGGTGCGAGAAGGTCGTGAACCCGCCCAGATAGCCCGTCACGGCGAGCGGCCGCACGTAGGGGTGCGCGCGGCCGCCGAGCAGGTAGCTGGTCAGGACGCCCATGATGAGGCAGCCGAGGATGTTGACGGTGAAGGTGTTCCAGGGGAAGCCGAGCTTCGCCGTCGGGATCGCCTGGGTGAGCCCGTAACGGGCGAGCGCGCCGAGCGCGCCCCCCATCGCGATGTCCGCGATGACCCTCGGTTTCAGCCCCGGCAGGGGCGGCGGCCCCTTGTGCGGGTGCAGGACGCGCGCCTCGGCCCGCTCGCGGTTGTGCAGGCGCCCCCACAGCGGTTCCTTCACGCACCGGCCCCCGGCGGCGTCGCGGGGACGCCGAGCAGCAGCCGGCGTGCGGCGTCCCAGGTGCGGTGGAACCCGGCGTCCACCTCCGGGGAGCGGTCGCCGAGCATCCGCGCCCACGCCCCGCAGCCGCCGGGAAGGACGCTCGCCCCGCCGCGCAGCCCCGTCCCGGCGAGCGCCTCGTGCAGGGCGTCGGCGACCTCCCGCGCGGGCTTCGCCCCGGTGATGACGTAGAGGGACGCCATGAGTCCGAAGCCGTCCATGACCGCGGGGCCGGCGGGTCCGTGCTCGGCCGGGACGAGCCGGAGCGGGTCGGCGAACAGCAGCCGGCCGCCGGGGTCGCGGACCTCCAGGTCGGTGCAGTAGGCGTCGTAGGCGTGCCACTCGCCGCGGGCGAGCCGCCCGGCCATCAGCTTCTCGCCGACGACGACGGTCGCCTCCGGGTCGGCGGTGACGCTCATGCGCTGGTAGAACCGCGACTCCCCGAACGGGATCGTGGTCGCGGGCAGGTACTCGACGTGGCTGCCCGGCCCGGCGGCGAGGTCGACGACCTGGGTGGCGTAGTCGTGCTCCATCCGGTAGATCCGCGTGGCGGTCTGGGTGGTGAAGTGCACGGCCGTCCCCGGCCCGCAGTCGAGGGCGAGACGGTACCGGTCGCCCTGCAGCACCCCGGCGCCGGCCGTCATGAACAGCACGTACGGCATGTCGGGCCGGGCGGAGTCCGGGTACAGCGGACGGGTGGTGTGCAGCGGCGCCTTCTGGAAGCAGCCGGTCAGCTCCGTCCGGCCGCCGGCCGTCGCGAAGCCCAGCTCCAGCACGCCGACCTTGCCCGGCGAGCCGACCGGCAGCGTGTCCGGCGCCGCGGCGTACCGCGCCACCCCCGGGGGCAGCCACGCCGGGGCGCACCGCTCCGGCGCCGCCCGGGCGAGGTCGCCGGAGACGCCGTCCGGCGGAGCCGTCACGCCGGTGAGCACAGCGCCTCCCGGCGCTCCAGGACGAAGTCGGCCACCTCGGCGACCCCGGTCCCGGTGAGGCAGTCGGTCAGCGCGACCGGGCGCGTCCCGCGCACCCTCCGCGCGTCGCCCTCCATCACCGCGAGGTCGGTGCGCACGTACGGGGCGATGTCGATCTTGTTGATGACCAGCAGGTCGGAGTCGGTGGTGCCCGGCCCGCGCTTGCGCGGCATCTTCTCCCCCTCGGCGGTGTCCAGGACGAACACGTACACGTCCGCGAGCGCCGGGCTGAAGGTGAGCGTCAGGTTGTCGCCGCCGCTCTCGAACAGCAGCACGTCGATGTCGGGGAACCGGTCGAGCAGCTCCGACGCCGCCGCGAGGTTCATCGTGGGGTCGTCCCGTACGGCGGTGTGCGGGCACGCCCCCGTCTCGACGCCGACGACGCGCTCGGCGTCGAGCGTGCCCGCCAGCGTGCGGCGGACGTGCTGGGCGTCCTCCTGCGTGTAGATGTCGTTGGTGATCACGCCGGGCCGGTGCCCGCGCTCCACCAGGATCGGCACCAGCGCCTCGATGAGGGCCGTCTTACCCGACCCCACCGGCCCGCCGATGCCGACCTTGTACACCTGGTCCAGTTCCATGGCGTCCGTCCTCCGCTCTCTCAGGTGATGAACAGGCGGGCCTCCGCCCGCTCGTGCAGGGCCGCGACCGCGTCGGCCGCGGGCGTCGAGGCGTGCAGGTCGCGGGGGTCCCGGGCGGCCAGCGCGGTCTCCGCCGCGCGGGCCAGCTCCGGCCGCAGCTCCCGCAGCAGCGCCTGCGCCCGCCGGAAGTCGACCCGGGCGAGCCGGACCGCCGCCGCCGCGCAGCTCGCCGCGAACGCGTACAGGTCGCTCGCCACCGCGTCCCGGACGGGCACGCCGAGCCCCGCGTGGATCGCGCCCACGGCGACCGGGTGGGTGCCGGGCGCGACGCCGTCCGCGACGAGGCCCGCGAGCCGCGCCGCCGGGCCCGAGCCGAACGCGGGCCCGGCGTTCTCCAGCACCTGCCGGCCGGTGCGCACCGACGCCGTCCGCTGCTCGCGGCCGAGCTTCAGCGCGTGCAGCCTGCGGTCGGTCTCCACCAGCAGGTCCCAGTCGCCGCCGGTCACCGCCCGGTGCGCCAGCGCCAGCGCCGCCGCGTCGCCGGTGCCCGCCGCCCGCACCAGGTCCGACACCAGCGCCGGCAGGTCGTCCGCGCCCGCCAGGCCGAGCTGGGCGTGGCCCTCCAGCCCGTGCGACAGCGTGTAGAGCCCGCTGGGGAAGCCGGAGTCGGTGAGCTGCAGCTGCGCGAGCAGCGTCTCCAGCCCGCCGGCCTCCGGCCTCCCCTCCGCCCGGACGTCGGTCATGCGATGTAGTGCAGCCGGTTCAGCGGCAGCGAGCGGGCCGGGTCGATGGTGACGCGCTCCCCGTCCACCGTCACTCGGTACGTCTCCGGGTCCACCCTGACCTCGGCGAGCGTCGAGTTGTACATCATGTGCCGCTTGTCGACGGTGCGGCACTGCTGCACCGGCCGGATGATCCGCTCCAGCCCGAGCTTCTCCGGGACGCCCTCGGAGATCGCCGCGTCCGACATGAACGTCACGCAGGTCTCGCGCAGCGCCCTGCCGTAGGCGCCGAAGGTCGGCCGGAAGTAGACCGGCTGCGGGGTGGGCAGCGAGGCGTTCGGGTCGCCCATCTCCGCCCAGCTGATCAGCCCGCCCTTGATGACCATGGCCGGCTTCGCGCCGAACGAGCGGACCGGCCACAGCACGATGTCGGCGAGCTTGCCGTCCTCCAGCGACCCGATCTCGTTCGCCATGCCGCAGGTGCGGGCCGGGTTGATGGTGACCTTGGACAGGAAGCGCAGCACGCGGGTGTTGTCGTTGCGCGCGGAGTCCTCGGGCAGCGGGCCGCGCTTGTCCTTGCAGTGGTGCGCGACCTGGAAGGCGCGGGTGACCGACTCGCCGACCCGGCCCATCGCCTGCGAGTCCGACCCGATGATGCTGATGATGCCGAGGTCGTGCAGCACCGTCTCCGCCGCGATGGTCTCCGGGCGGACGCGGCTCTCGGCGAACGCCAGGTCCTCCGGGACGTCGTAGCTGAGGTGGTGGCAGACCATCGTCATGTCCAGCAGCTCGTCCGCCGAGTTGACCGTGTAGGGCAGCGTCGGGTTGGTCGAGGCGGGCAGGACGTTCGGCTCGGAGGTGATCTGCAGGATGTCGGGCGCGTGCCCGCCGCCGGCCCCCTCGGAGTGGTAGGTGTGGATCGCGCGGCCGTCGATCGCGCTGATCGTGTCCTCCACGAACCCGGCCTCGTTCAGCGTGTCGGTGTGGATGGAGATCTGCACGTCGTGGTCGTCGGCGACGCGCAGCGCGCAGTCGATGACCGAGGGCGTGGTGCCCCAGTCCTCGTGCACCTTCAGCCCGCAGGCGCCGGCGCGCAGCTGCTCGTCCAGCGGGCCGGGCAGGCTGCCGTTCCCCTTCCCGTAGACGGCGATGTTGATCGGGATGTCCTCGTACGCCTGCAGGATGCGGGAGATGTTCCACGGTCCCGGCGTGCAGGTGGTGCCGCGGCTGCCGTCCGCTGGCCCGGTGCCGCCGCCGAGCAGGGTGGTGATGCCGTTGCTCAGCGCGTGCTGCGCCTGCTGCGGCGCGAGGAAGTGGACGTGGGAGTCGATCGCGCCGGCGGTCGCGATGAGGTTCTCCCCCGAGATCACCTCGGTGCCCACCCCGACGATCAGCCGCCGGTCCACCCCGTTCTGGGTGTGCGGGTTGCCGGACTTGCCGACCCCCGCGATCCGCCCGTTCTTGATGCCGATGTCGCCCTTGACGACGCCGAGCAGCGGATCGATGATCACCGCGTTGGTGATGACCGTGTCCAGGGTGGTCGTCGCGCTCAGCGAGGCCGGGTCGGCGGACATGCCGTCCCGGGCGGTCTTGCCGCCCCCGTACTGGGTCTCGTCGCCGTAGTGGCCCTCGTTGAAGTCCTTCTCCACCTCCACCACCAGGTTGGTGTCGGCGAGGCGGATGCGGTCGCCCACGGTGGGGCCGTACATGCTCGCGTACTTCTCGCGGGAGATCGTGGTCGCCATCGTCAGCCCTTCCTCGACCGGCCCGCGCCGGCCTTCGCGCGGGCGCCCCGCTTGGCGGGGGCCCGGTGCCCGTTGCCCGACCCGTCGCCGCTCGGCACCTCGGTGTCCAGGTAGCCCCACTCGTGCATCCGGGTGAACGCGGCCTCGCGCGCGGACTTGGACCGGACGCTGCCGTTGAGCAGCCCGCCGAACCCGACGATGCGCATTCCGCCGCCGTACTCGACGAGCCGGATCTTCTTGGTGTCGCCCGCCTCGAACCGGACGGCCGTTCCCGCGGGAATGTCGAGCCGCATCCCGAAGGTCTTCTCCCGGTCGAAGCTCAGCGCCCGGTTGACCTCGAAGAAATGGAAATGCGAGCCGATCTGGACGGCCCGGTCCCCGGTATTCTCGACGGTCAGCGTCTCCCGGCGCTGGCCGCTGTTCAGTTCTATTTCTCCGTCGCCGAACATATAGATCTCGTCAGCCATGAGCGGCCATCCCCTCCAGGGTCGTCTCGGTGTTCTCAGAAAAAGCGTGGTAATTCGCGTCGCCGTGGCCGTGGCCATGCCCGTGCCCGTGGCCGTGCCCCGCGGCGATGCCGAGGCCGTCGTCGCGGGCGTGCGCCCAGCGCCGCTCCGCTTCGGCGGCGCGCTCGCGGACCAGGGCCGCGACGGCCGCCGGCGCGAGCAGCGGCCCGGCGGCGACCGCGCCGGGGCACGGCGGGGGCGGGACGAGCGAGGCGGGCACCACCGCGACGCCGCGGGCCCCCAGCAGGCGGCAGCGCTCCACGCCCTCGGCCACGCCGGGCTCGCCGCCGTCGAAGGCGACCTCCACCCGGCGGACCGGCAGGCCGTGCCAGACGAGCCGCGCGACCTTGAACAGCTCCGCATCGGCGTCGGGCCCCGCGGCCGGCGCCACCAGCAGCACGGCGTCCGGCCCGTCCGCCGTCCGCGCGACCCGTGTGGCGACCGCGCGGATCCATCCCACGAGATGCGTCACCGTGCCGAGCGGTTCGGCGAGCAGCAGATCCCCCGGCGCCCGGTCCCGCGCCGCCCAGGCCAGGGTCTGCGCGGCCGCGGGCGCGAGGTCCGGGTCGCGGCCCAGCGTCATCGGGACCGCGACGGCGCGCGGCAGGCCGCGCAGCGCGGTCCGCAGCCCCCGCCCGGGGCCGTGCACCCCGGCCGCGGGGGCGCTCTCGTGTCCGCCGACCGGCAGGACCGCGCGGCCGGGGGCTCCCGTCACTTGCCGCCGCCGACGGGGTCGTGGCAGGAGACGAGCTTGGTGCCGTCGTCGAACGCGGCCTCGACCTGGATCAGCGACAGCATGCCGCGCACGCCCGGCATCACGTCGTCCGGTCCGACGACCTTCTTGCCGAGCTCCATGCAGTCGGAGACGGTCTTGCCGTCCCGCGCGGCCTCCACGATCGCGGAGCTGATCAGCGCGACCGTCTCGCCGTGGTTGAGCTTCAGGCCGCGCTGCCGGCGGTGCTCCGCCATCTGCGCGACGGTGAAGATGAGCGCCTTGTCGATCTCTCGTGGTGACAGGTTCATCGATGCCCCTTTCTGCCCGGACTCCGCCGGGACGCGGACGGCGGCGCACCCCTCATGCGGCCCGCCGGATCCTGGAGAAGATCGGGACGGCGGCCAGGAACACCCAGGTGACCAGCACGAACGGCCAGGTCAGGGTGTGGCCGCCGACCACGTTGAACAGGTTGGTGAGACCGGCGGTCAGGCCCGCCGCGGTCGCCGCCCCGACCACCGCGTAGACCACGCCGGCCGGGCTGAGCACGACGAACGTCCCGGTCAGCGCGATCCCGGTCAGCACCGCGTTGTAGCCGTACAGGCCGGCGCCGAGGTCGGCCGCCTGCGCGCCGAGCCACCAGCCGGTGAGCAGGCCGATCAGGCTGGACACGGCCGCGGCCGCGGCGACCAGCCGGCTCGACACCGCGAGGCCGATCAGGAAGATCAGCCCCACGTACCACTTGTCCTGGAAGAAGACCTGCCCGATCCCGTTGAAGAACCCGTGCCAGAAGTCGGTCCAGGTCATCGCCGTGCCGGGGTCGGCGGCCGACGGCGGGGCGGAGTTGTTGTGCCCGGCCCACACCCGGGCGTAGGACGGCGCGCCGATCGCCATCACCAGGGCCACCACGCAGAACGGCGCGGTGAAGGTGGGCAGTTTGTACGGCGTCAGCACGGAGTTCAGCGCCGCCGTGAGCACGCTGCCCGCGACCGCCCCGCCGACGACCAGCGGGACCGTCGACCAGTCCGTGCCCAGGTAGAGCACCAGCGCGACGCCGATCAGCGTCCCGTTGAAGCCTTCGAGGCCGAGCGAGACGCGGTTCCGGTCGACCCCGAGCAGGTACGCGGTCGCGGTGGCCGTACCGACGCCGAGCAGCGCGAACGCCCCGAACTGCCAGCCGCCGACGAACAGCGCGATGAGAAAGATCAGGCCGGTCCAGACATTGGGCTGGAACTCGACCTGCGCGATGCCCCGCGGGATCGTCAGGAGGGCGTTCCGCGCCCGCTCCGCCGCGGGGGCCGCGTCCTCGCCGTGCTGCTCGCCGGGCGCGTCCTCGGACGGCGGCGATGACGCCATGGATGCTCCTTCGGACGGCCCGGATCCGCGTCGCCCCAACGGCCCGCGTTCAACAACGTGCACGACAACCAGGACGCTTCCCACGTTTCCGCACCGAGAAAAACCGTTGGCGGCAAATCATTGGTCAAGGCATGGAATGTCGAGTTTGCCGGACCGTCCGGACGCGAACCATAAAAGCGGAAGCTCACCCGCCGCGCTCTCGGGTCGAGACGGATCGACGATTGGTTCGCATATGTCGACGGGCCTCAATACGGGGGATTCCGCCTGGCTGATGGTGAGCACCGCGATGGTGCTCCTCATGACTCCCGGCCTCGCCTATTTCTACGGCGGCATGGTCCGCTCGAAGAACATGCTGACGATGCTCTACATGAGCTTCATCTCGATCAGCCTCGTCACGATCCTGTGGTTCCTCTACGGGTACGGGATCGCGTTCGGCGAGGACGCGGGCGGCCTCGGGCTCATCGGCTGGGGCGACTGGCGGCTCGGGCACATCGCCCCCACCGCGCTGCAGGGCGCCATCCCGAAGCAGATCTACGTCTGCTTCCAGCTCACGTTCGCGATCATCACGGTCGCGCTGATCAGCGGCTCGATCGCGGGGCGCGCCCGGTTCGGGCCGTGGGTCCTGTTCGTCATCGTGTGGGTGACCGTGGTCTACCTCCCCATCGCGCACTGGGTCTTCGCCGACTCGGGATGGCTCAGCAAATGGGGCGTCATGGACTTCGCGGGCGGGCTCGTCGTCGAACTGAACTCCGGCATCTCGGGGCTCGCGATGGCGATCGTCCTGGGGCCGGGCATCGCGTTCCGGCGCGGCGAGGGCCCCCGCCCGGGCAACATCCCGTTCGTGCTGCTCGGCCTCGGCCTGCTGTGGTTCGGCTGGTTCGGCTTCAACGCCGGATCGGCGCTGACCGACGGCGCGCTGGCGACCCGGGCCTTCGTCAGCACGATGATCGCGGGCTGCGCCGGGATGCTGGCCTGGCGGACGCTGGAATGGCTCCGCTTCCGGCAGCTGACCAAGCTCGGCTCCACCAGCGGCGCGCTGGCCGGGCTGGTCGCCATCACCCCGTCCTGCGCCTTCGTCAGCGTCGAGGGCGCGTTCGCGGTCGGCGTGCTGGCCGCGCTGGTGTGCAGCTACGCGGTGGAGCTGAAGCTCGTCGCCGGGTACGACGACACCCTCGACGTCGTCGGGATCCACGGCGCCGGCGGGATCGTCGGGGTGGTGGCGCTCGGCTTCCTGTCCACCGGCTGGGAGCGCGGCACGCCGGGGCTGTTCTACGGCGGCCCGGCCTCGGTGCTCGGCAAGCAGGTCGTCGCGGTGCTCGCCGTCGCCGCCTACGCCTTCCTCGCCACCTACCTCATCGGCAAGATCATCGACCGGCTGTTCCGGATGCGGACGACCGAGGAGGAGCAGGCGCGGGGCATGGACGCCGCGTTCGCCGATGACTGACCCCGGCCGGGCGCTCGTCCACGCGCGCGGGCCGTTCTCGGGCCCGCGGCGGCCGAAGCTCCAGCGGCGGCACGGGGAGGGCGACAAGAGCCACCTCACCAGCCCGCAGGGACTGGTCGCGCTGTCGCTGGACGCGCTCAGCTCCGTCGCCTACGGGCCGGAGGCGATCGCGCTGGTGCTGGTCACCGCGGGCCTCACCGAGGTGCGCCGCACCCTTCCGGTGACCCTGGCCATCGTCGCGCTGCTCATCGTGCTGGTGGTGTCGTACCGGCAGGTGATCGCCGTGCACCCCGACGGCGGCGGGTCCTACGCGGTGGCGAAGACGGACATGGGGCCGCGGATGGGCATGCTCGCCGCCGCCGCGCTGATCGTGGACTACGTCCTCACCGTGGCGGTCAGCCTCGCGTCGGGCGCCGCCACCCTCGCCTCGGCGTTCCCGGCGCTGCGCCCGCACACGCTGGCGGTGGCGCTGGCGGTGCTGCTGGTGCTCACGGCGGTGAACCTCTACGGGATCACCGACAGCGCCCGCTTCCTGATGGCGCCGACCCTGCTGTTCATCGCCACCGTCCTCGGCATCATCGTGGTCGGCCTGATCCGGGGGCACCCGGTCGCGTCCGTCGGCGGCGCGGTCCTCCCGCAGCCGCACGAGGCGCTGGGCGCGCTGCTCATCCTCAAGGCGTTCTCGGCCGGATGCGCCGCGCTGACCGGGGTGGAGGCCATCGCCAACGGGGTGCCGATGTTCCGCCGGCCGCGCGTCGCGCGGGCGCAGCGCACCGAGCTGATGCTGGGCGCGCTGCTCGGCGTGATGCTCATCGGGCTGGCGCTGCTGATCCGGCGGGACGTCCTCGCCCCGCGCGCCGGCGTGACGCTGCTCGCCCAGCTCACCGCGGGCGCCTACGGCACCGGCTGGCTCTACCAGGCGGCCGGGCTGATCGTCGCGGTCGCGCTGACGCTCGCCGCCAACACCAGCTTCGGCGGCCTGCCCGTCCTGCTCAGCCTGCTCGCCAAGGACCACAGGCTGCCGCACCTGTTCACGCTGCGCGGCGAGCGGCCGGTGCACCGGTACGGCGTCCTCGCCGTGGCGGCGGCCGCCGCCGTGCTGCTGATCGCCGTGGACGCCCGGACGCACCGGCTGCTCCCGCTGTTCGCGATCGGGGTGTTCACCGGGTTCACCATCAGCCAGGCGGGGCTCGTCCTGCACTGGGCGCGGCTCCGCCCGCCCCAGTGGGCGGGCAAGGCGCTGCTGAACGGCACCGGCGCCGTCCTCACCGCGGTCGCGACCGCGGTCCTGCTCGTCACCAAGTTCGCCGAGGGCGCGTGGGCGGTCGTCGTCGCGGTGCCGCTGCTGATACTGCTGTTCGCGCGGATCCGCCGCTACTACGACCGCGTCGGCGCCGAGCTCCGGCTCGGCCGCGTCCCGGCGCACCGGCCGGACGCGGCCCCCGCCGCGTGGCAGATCATCGTGCCGGTGGACGACATCGGCACGGTGGCGGAACGGGCCCTGAGCACCGCGCTCAGCATCGGCGCCGACGTCGCCGCGGTCGCGGTGCGCACCGGCGAGGAGGACGCCCGCGCCCTCCGGGAGCGGTGGGACCGCTGGGACCCCGGGGTGCGGCTGACCGTCCTCGACAGCCCGCAGGACGCGAGGATCCGCCCCGTCGTCGACCATGTCCGGCGGGTGGCGGCGGACGGCGGCCCGTCCATGGTGCTCATCCCGATCGTCGAGTCGAGCCGGCCCCGGTACCGGTTCCTCTACGACCAGCGGAGCCTGCTCCTCGCGGAGGCGGTGCGCGAGCACGTTCCGGACGTCCCGGTCTGCATGGTCCCGCACCGCGTCACCGGCTGAGCGCCCGCCGGGTCAGGACAGCAGGCGGCGGGCGGCGCGGACGACGGCCTCGTCCACGAGACGGCCGTCGGCGTCGGTGAAGACGGCCGAGCCGGAGGCGAGCGACGCCTCGTAGCCCGCGAGCAGCGCGCGGGCCCGCTCGACCTCCTCCGGCGACGGGGTGAAGACCTCGTCGGCGACCGGCAGCTGGGCGGGATGGATGCAGGCGCGGCCGTGGAAGCCGAGCCGCTTGAGCCGCAGCGTCGTCGCCCGGAAGGCGTCCAGGTCCCGGAACTCGGTGGACACGGGGGCGATGGGCGCGGGCAGGCCGGCGGCGGCGGACGCCGCGACGACCTGGGACCGCGCCCACAGCAGCTCCGACTCGTCCGGCCCCGGCGCGGCGCCGAGATCGGCGGCCAGGTCCGCCTCGCCGAGCTGGAGGCCCGCGACGCGGGGCGCGGACGCGATCTCCCGCGCCGCGAACACCGCCGCCGCCGACTCCAGCAGCGGGACGACCGGCAGCTCGGGCAGGCCCGCGCCGGTGAGGACCGCGTCCAGGGCGCGCAACCCGGCGGCGCTCTCGGTCTTGGCGGCGCACAGGCCGTCCAGCCCCGGCCCGGCGACCGCGCGGGCGTCGGCGAGGCCGTGCTCGCCGGGGTTGATCCGGACGGTCACCGCCGGCCGGTCCGCGGGCAGCGTCCGCAGCCAGGCGGCGACCTCGGCGCGGGTGCGCTCCTTCGCGGCGACCGGCACCGCGTCCTCCAGGTCGACGATCAGCTCGCCCGCGCCGCTGCGCAGGGCCTTCGCGAGACGGTCGGGGCGGTCGCCCGGCACGTACAGCGCGGTGGTCCTCATCCGACGGTCTCCTTGCCCGAGGTCAGGGCCTTGGCGATGACGGTCCGCATGATGTCGTTGGTGCCCTCGCCGATGCTCATCAGCGGCGCGTCCCGGTAAAGGCGCTCGACGGCGAACTCCTTGGAGTAGCCGTACCCGCCGTGGACCTGCATCGAGGCGAGCGCGCACTCCATCGCGGCCTCGCTGGCGAACGTCTTGGCCATCCCCGCCTGCATGTCGACGCGGTCGCCCGCGTCGGCGCGGGACGCGGCCCAGTAGACCAGCAGGCGCGCGGCCTGCACCTTGATCGCCATGTCCGCGAGCTTCAGCTGGACCGCCTGAAAGTCCTGGATGGGCCGGCCGAACGCCTCCCGCTGCGCCGCGTACCGCAGCGCCTCGTCGTAGGCGGCCTGGGCGATGCCGAGCGACCGGGCGGCGACGTTGATGCGGCCGGTCTCCAGCCCGGACAGCACCTGCTGCATGCCGCGCCCCTCGACGCCGCCGAGCAGGTTCGCGGCCGGGACGCGCACGCCGTCGAACACGATCTCGCAGGACTCGGTGCCCTTGTACCCGAGCTTGGGCAGGTCCCGCAGCACCTCGAAGCCGTCCTCCACCAGCAGGACGGACATGCCCCGGTGCGCCGGGGACGCGGCGGGGTCGGTCTTGACCAGGACGGGCAGCGGGCTCGCGTGCCGGGCGTTGGTGATCCACGTCTTGCGCCCGTCGACGACGTAGTGGTCGCCGTCGCGGCGCGCGGTGGTGGCGATGCCCTGCAGGTCGGTGCCGGCGCCCGGCTCGGTGAGGCCGATGCCGGTGCGGCGCCGCCCGGCGGCGAGGTCGGGCAGGAAGCGCTCCCGCTGCTCCGGCGTGCCGTGCCGGGCGATCATCCAGCAGGACAGCGAGTGGCTGCCGAGGATGCCGGCGATGCCCATCCAGCCCTTGGAGATCTCCTCGAAGACCAGGGCGAAGGAGACCATGTCGGCGCCGAGCCCGCCGTACTCCTCCGGGACGGTCAGCCCGAACAGGCCGAGGCCCTTCATCGTCTCGACGATCTCGGCCGGGTACCGGTCGGCCGCCTCCCACTCCTGGACCACGGGGCGGATCTCGCGGTCCACGAAGTCGCGGAGCGTGTCGCGGAAGAGCCGCTGCTCTTCGGTCAGTTCGAAGTCCATCAGGCGTCCTTGGTGAAGATGGGGAGGTTGCGGCCGTCGGGCAGCGGCCGCCAGCCGAGCCGCACCGGCTCGTCGCACGCCCACGGCCCCGGGCCGTCCAAATGGCTGAGGATGATCGGGCCCTCGGCGAGCCGGACCCGCGCGACCGTGTACGGGACCTCGACGTCGGGGGCGGGCGCGCGGTGCACGACGGTGAAGGAGTCGACGGTGCCGCGCCCGGACGCCTCCGCGAACTCCAGCGCCGTGCCGCCGCAGGCCGTGCAGAGTTCGCGCGGGTAGTGCTGGGCGTGCCCGCACGCGCAGCGCTGGACGACCAGGCGCCGCTCGCGGGTCGCGTCCCACCATTCGTCCTCGATCATCGGTCCGCTCCCAGCAGGACGGTGGCGTGGCTGGACAGGATGCCGCCGGTGCCGTGCGCGAGCGCGATCTCGGCGCCGGCGACCTGCCGGTCCCCGCACTCGCCGCGCAGCTGCCGGACGGCCTCGACGAGCAGCAGCAGCCCGTACTGGCCGGGATGGCAGTAGGACAGGCCGCCGCCGTTGGTGTTGAGCGGGAGGCCGCCGCCGGGGCGGATCCGGCCGTCCGCGACGAACCCGGCGGCCTCGCCCGGCGCGCAGAAGCCGAGGCCCTCCAGGGTCAGCAGCACGGTGATGGTGAACGAGTCGTAGACCTCGGCGACGTCGACGTCCGACGGGGTGAGCCCGGCCATCGCGAACGCCCGCCGCCCGGAGTCGAACGAGCCGGGGCGCAGCAGGTCGCCGGCCGAGGTCATGCTGGTGTTGGTCGTCGACTCCCCGTAGCCGAGCACGATCGCCGGGGGCCTGCGCAGGTCGCGGGCCCGCTCCAGGGAGGTGAGCACGACCGCGCCGCCGCCGTCGGTGACCAGGCAGCAGTCGGCGGTGGTCAGCGGCGTGGACACCGGCGGCGCGCCGAGGACGTCCGGCGCGGTCAGCGGGCCCTTGCCGTACCGGAACGCCTGGGGGTTGAGCAGCGCCCATTCGCGGGCGGCGACGGCGACCTCGGCGAGCTGCTCGCGGGTGGCGCCGTAGGCGTGCAGGTACCGCTGCGCCGCCATCGCGTAGTACGAGATTGGGTACAGCGGCGCGTAGGGCGACTCGAACACCGCCTCCGGGGTGTGCGGGTCGAGCACGCCGCCGAGCGACCGGGACCGCGCGGACCGCTGGTTCGACGCGAACGTGATGAGGACCGTGCGGCACTGGCCCGCCTCGATCGCCTGCGCGGCCCGCGCCGCGAACATCTCGAACGCGGACCCGCCGGCGAACGTCGAGTCCGTCCAGGACGGCTCGATCCCCAGGTAGTCGGCGAGCTGGGTGGCGGAGAAGCGGGAGATCCCGGTGGTGGCGATCCCGTCGACGTCGGCGAGCGCGAGGCCCGCGTCGTCCAGCGCCCGGGTGACGGCCTGCGCCTGGAGACCGAGGATCGACTTCCCGGTCACGCCGAGGTCGGACTCGGCCGCGCCCGCGATGGCGACGGTCACGGCGTCCCCCCGCCGAGCCGCGCCCCGCCGAGCCGCACCTGGCAGCCCGCGGGCGCGACCGCGACCCGGCCGTCGTCCACCACCACGACCTGCTGCTCGATGGTCAGCAGGCCGTCCTCCGCGGCGGTGACGGTGCCGGTGCAGCGGACGGTCTCCCCCGCGAACACCAGGTTCTTGAACCGGAAGGACAGCTTCGCCAGCCGGGCGGACGGGCCGAGCCAGTCCTGCACCTGCTCGGCCAGCAGCGCCCCGAACACCTGGCCGTCCACGACGGGCGCGGGCAGCTTGCGCGGCTCAAGGAACGCCGGGTCGTAGTGCATGCGGTGCCAGTCCCAGGTGGCGCCGGCGTAGGCGACCATGCCGGCGAGCTCGATGCGGCGCACCAGCTCCGGCACCGCCTCCCCCGCGGCCGTCATGCGATCTCCACGTAGATCAGGGTCTCCTCGTTGGCGGCGAGCGGCTCGCCGCGCTGGTCGGTGTAGGTCGCGGTGGAGGTGACGATGAGCATCGCCTGCCCGCGCCCGTTGACCCGCTCGGTGATGCCGGTGATCCGCCAGGTGGCCGTGACGACGTCGTCCGGGCGGACGGGCCGGTGGAACTCGTAGGAGTTGCCGCCGCGCACCAGCCGGGTGCCGGGCACGTCCAGGTGCCAGCTGTGCCCGGCGAACCCGTCGTCGTCGCGGCGCAGGCCGGTGTACTGGTTCGTCTCGAAGATGAGCGTCGGCGGGGCGACCACGCCACCGTAGCCGTGCTCGCGGGCGTAGGCGTCGTCGGTGTAGAGCGGGTTGGCGTCGCCGACGGCCTCGGCGAAGTACCGGATCGAGGCGCGTCCCAGCTCCTCGGGCGCGGTGTAGACGACCTCGCGCCCGACGAGCGCCTTCATCTCCTCGGTCAGCAGGCCCATGGTGTGCTCCTTCGAGGCGGGACGACTCCTCGCACGTCCCGGTTCGCTCCGCTCATTTCAGGACCGCCGTGGGCACGACCTCGATGAGGAAGTCGGGGCGCAGCAGCGCCGAGCACACCACCGACGACACCGCGGGTGCGTCCCCGAAGTACTTGCGGCGGATCTCGGCGACCTCGTCGTAGCCGTCCACCGCGGCGGGGGTGATGTACTCGACGAGCCGGACGACGCTCGGGTAGGGAGGACGGTCGCCGAGGCCCGCCTCGCGGAGCGTCGCCGCGATGGACGCGTAGGTGTACTCGGCCTGGGCGAGCAGGTCGCCGTCGAAGATGCCCTTCTGGGTGGCCGGCTCCAGCGCGCCGAAACCCGACATGAACAGCGTGTCGCCGGCCGCGACGCCCGGCTTGTAGGTGAGGGTGTCGTACCTCTTCCAGCCGGGGTTGACGGCGCGCAGCTCCGCCGTGGACGCGATCGCGTCGAGCGACACCATCGCGCCCGGCATGACCGGCTGGTCGACGATGATGCCCGCCGCGCCGGGGAACACCCCGTCGGCGGTGCCGAGCAGCTCCCTGCGCGGGCGGCCGCAGCGCGGGTACTCGGCGCGGGTCGCGGACGCCGTGTAGTCGGTGGTCTGCACGAGCGCGCCGAGCCCGAGCCCGGCGGCCTTCAGCAAATCGGCGGCCTGCTCCAGGCACTGCCGGTACTGGGCGCGGAAGTCGCCGCCGCGCGGGTGGACGCTCGGCAGGTAGACGATGCCGCCCGCGATGCGCAGGGCGCCGCGGTGCAGGCCGTCGTCCGGGGCGGCCTCGACCAGCTCGCCGCCGCCCGGATACGCGGTCAGCTCGACCGACAGGTCCTCGCCGCCGGGCAGGGCCTCCACCGCCACGGTCGCGACCGGGGCGCGGTGCCCGCCGAGCGCGGCGCCGCGGGCGGCCTCCACCTCGGCGTAGGCGCCGAGCGCGGCGGCGGTGGCGTACTCGACGACGTGCACCACGTCGCCCGGCACCGCGCCGGCCTTGCCGAGCTCGGCGAAGGCCCGCTCGTAGGCGCCTTCGATCGTCCCCGCGAAGGCGGGCAGCCGAACAGTCACTCTTCCTCCAGACTGGTGAGCAGCGGCCGGACCGACGGCAGATCGGCCAGGCCGAGGATCAGGTCGGCGCGGTCCGCGGAGCCGAGGTTGGCGACCGCCTTGGCGCGGACGGTCGCGTCGATGCGCGGGTCGTCGGGGCCGCCGCCGCTGCGCGCCACCTCGGCGGTGACGACCTCGCCGCCCGGCGCGACCGCGCGCAGCCGTCCCGGCTGGTCGGCGGCGGCGCCGCCGAACGCGACGACCTCCGTGCGGACGCGGGCGGCGAGCGCGAGCACCTCGGGGCGGTCGATGTCGTCGTAGGTCGCGGCGGTCACCTCGCCGTCCAGCACCATCGCGGCGACGCTCCACGGCAGGCTGAACTTCGCGTCGTAGGGCGTGCGCGGCCGCTCCTTGCCGGGGCCGCAGACGATGGACGCGGCGTCCGGGTGCACCTCGGCGGTGATGCTCTCGACCGCCCTTCCGTGGAGCCGCCGCGCGGCGTCGAGCTGCGCGTGCATGAGCTGGCAGGCGGGATACGGCTTCACGGTGATGCGGGCCAGCTCCCACCGCTCGCCGAGCCCGTCCAGGACGGCGGCGGGCTCGACGCGGCGGCCGAGCAGCGCCCCGTACAGGCCGTACTCGCCCTCCACGACCGAGTCGGGCCCGGTGGCGCCGTGGGAGGCGAGGGTCGCGGCGAGCACTCCCCCGCGCGCGGCGAACCCGGGGTGCAGCTGCTTGGTGGACGCGCCGGTGTTGAGGAACTCCAGCAGCCCGCCCGCCTGGCTGCCCGCGATGCCGAGCGCGTGGACGGCCGTGTCCGGGGGCAGCCCGCGCATCCGGGCCGCGGTGAGCGCCGCCGCGAGCACCCCGCAGGCGGCCGTGGCGTGCAGCCCGCGGGCGTGGAAGCCGTGCGGGGCGGCGGCGCCCAGCCGGCAGACGGCCTCCAGCCCGACGACGGCGCCGAGCAGCAGGTCCGCGCCGGTGCGGCCGAGCGCCTCCGCCTCCGCCAGCGCGACCGGGACGACCGGGGCGCAGGCGTGCACGAGCCCGCCCGCGTGGGTGTCGTCGAAGTCGAGCGCGTGCATCAGGACGCCGTTGGCGAACGCGGCCTCGGCGCGGGTCACCCGGGGCGCGCCGGGCGGCCCGCCGATGACGGTCGCCTCCGCGCGGCCCCCGCCGAGGTCGCGGGCGGTGCGCACGGCGGCGGTCGCGGCCCCGCGCCGGGCGGCGGCGGCCGCGCAGCCGAGACCGTCCAGCACGTGCCGGACGGCGGCGCGGCGCACGGTCTCGGGGACGTCGTCGAGGGTGAGCCCGAGCGCCCAGCCGGCCAGTTCGCGCGCGACCGTCATGCCGGGTCCCGCTCGTCGGCGCCGAACGGGTGGTCGGGGCCGAACGCGCCGGCCTCCGCGAGTTCGGCGACGCGCTCCCCGGTCAGGCCGAGCACCTCGGCGGTGACGTGCGCGAGGTCCTCGCCGCGCTGCGGGGCGCGCCGGTAGGCGGGCGGCTCCGTCCCCGCCCGGACCGGCGAGGCGAGGTTCTGCAGCGTCCCGTAGCGGGGGTGCTCGGTCTCCACCACCAGGCCGCGCGCGGCGGTGTGCTCCTCGGCGAGCGCGGCGGCCACGTCGTTGACCGGCCCGCACGGGATCGCGGCGGCGTACAGCGGCTCCAGCCATTCGGCGACGGTCCGGGCCAGGAACAGCGGTTCGAGGACGCCGAGGAGGTCGGCGGCGTTGCGCTGCCGGTCGGCGAACGTCGCGAAGCGCGGGTCCTCGGCGAGGTCGGGCCGCTCCAGGACGGCGGTGAGGCGCCGCCAGAACTTCTCCTTCGCGCAGCCGACGACGAGCCAGCCGTCCTTGGCGCGGAAGTTCTGGAACGGCACGAGCGACGGGTGCGCCGAGTGCCGGGTGCGGGCCGGGGTGAACCCGGCGTTGAGGTGCCAGACGCCCGGATAGGTGAGCATCGAGATGGCGGTGTCGTAGAGGGAGACGTCGCAGTCCATGCCGACGCCGTCGCGGCGCGCGGCGTGCAGCGCGGCGAGCAGCGACAGCACCGCGACGTAGCCGCCGGAGTAGTCGACGAGGGACAGGCCCGATTTGGCGGGCGGCCCGTCCGGCTCGCCGGTCAGGTCCATCCAGCCGGCGAGGCCCTGCAGGATGTAGTCGTAGCCCGGTTCGTTCGCGCGCGGCCCGGTCATCCCGAACCCGGTGAGCGAGCAGCACACGATGCGCGGGTTGATGTGCTTGAGGTCGTCGTAGGTGATGCGGAGCTTGGCGGGGACGTCGCCGCGCAGGTTGGAGTAGACCGCGTCGGAGACCCGGACCAGCTCCTCGAACACCGTCCGGCCCGCGGCGGTGGACAGGTCCACCGACACCGACCGCTTGTTGCGGTTGAACGCCTCGTGGAACAGCGAGTCCTCGCCCTCCGCGTACGGGGGGACGTAGCGGCCGACGTCGCCGCCGGTCCGGGGGTCCTCGATCTTGATGATCTCGGCGCCGAGGTCGGCGAGGTGCATGGAGCCGAACGGTCCCGCGCCGTACTGCTCCAGCGAGACGATGCGCACGTCCTCCAGCGGCCTCATGTCAGCTCCTTGATCAGGTCGATGATCCGGGCCTGCGCGGTCCGGATCTCCGCGGCGGCGAGCCCGTGGGTGGGCGGCGTCAGCTTGATCGTCGCGGCGTGCCCCGCGTACCCGGCGATGCGCTCGGCGACCTGGTCGGCGGTGCCGGCCAGGGTGAGCGCGTCGACCATCCGGTCCGGCACGGCGGCGGCGAGGTCGTCGGCGCGGGCGCCGGCCCGGAACGCCTCGACCACCGTGTCCTGCTCGGCGGCGAGGTCGTGGAAGGCGAAGAAGTCGGCGTAGGTCCGGACGGAGGCGTAGAACCCGGCGAGCCCGGCGGCGCGGCGCCGCGCCGCCGCCGGGTCGGCGTCGATCGAGCAGGCCGCCGAGACGACCGCGTCCACGCCGGGGCGCAGCAGCGGCAGGGCGCGCTCGCGCAGCCACTCCTGCGAGCACAGCTCGTGCGAGATCCAGCCGTCGGCGACCTCCCCCGCGAGCCGGGTCATCACCGGCCCCATGCCCGCCAGGTAGATCGGGAACGGGACGGCCGGGAACGGGCGCTGGTAGCCGCGCACCCGCAGGCTCTCCAACTCCCCCTCGACGGTCATCGGCTCGCCGGACGCGGCGTGCGCGGCGAAGTGCCGGATGATCCGGACGGTCTCGCGCAGCCGCGCCGCCGGGCGCTCCCAGCGCACCCCGTGCCAGTCCTCGTTGAGCCGCCGCACGCCGCTGCCGAGGCCGAGGACGAACCGCCCGCCGGACAGCTCGGCGAGGTCGAGGGCCTCCAGCGCGGTGGTCATCGGGCTGCGGGTGAAGGCCAGCGCGATCGCGGTGCCGACCTGGGCGCGGGCGGTGCCGGCGGCGACGGCCGCCGCCGACACCGTGGCGCTGCGGTGCAGCTCGGGGACCCACAGGGCCTCGGCCCCGGCCTCCTCGGCGGCGCGCGCGGCGGCGACCATCTCGGCCAGGGTCTCGCCCCACGGCCCGTAGGTGATCCTCATGCCGTGAGCGGGCCGTTCTTGGCCTCGGGGAAGTAGCCCTTGTCGTGCGGGGCGTCGCGCTTGTAGACCATGACGGTCCGCGTCCAGGAGACGACCTCGTCGCCGTCCTGGTTCAGGCCGCGGGTCCGGGCGGTGACGATGCCGGCGTAGGGGCGGGACGCCGACTCGCGCATCTCGGTGATGAGCGACTCGGCGTAGACCGTGTCGCCGACGAACACCGGGTGGGTGAGGCGGATGTCGGTCCAGCCGAGGTTCAGCAGCGCGTTCTGGCTGACGTCGATCACCGACAGGCCGAGGACGAGCGCCACCGTCAGCCCCGAGTTCACGATGATCTTGCCGCTGGGCGAGCGGCCGGCGAAGTCGGCGTTGAAGTGGTTCTGGTTCGTGTTCAGCGTCAGCAGCGTGAACCAGGTGTTGTCGGTCTCGCCGATCGTGCGGCCGAACGGATGACGGAACACGTCGCCGACGGCGAAGTCCTCGTAGTACCGGCCGATCTGGGCCTCATGGACGGTCAACCCGCACCTCCTCGGGGTTTCGCCCCTTCCGGAGGGGCTGACTCCGAACCTAAAGGTCAGACTTTTCTTCCGTCAAGACCCCGACCCCCTTGCATGCCGCTCAATATTCCGCTTAGCGTAACGGCGTTCCGTCAAAAGAGGGAGGTGGGCAGGCCGTGGATCCGACCCCGGAGCCCCCGCGAACCGACTACCGGGCGCTGGCGCTGCAGACCCGGACCGAGGCCGTCAACGGCCTGTCCCCCGGCGAGGCGCGCGACGCCATGGCGGCGTCCATCGCCCGGATCGGCGCCGAGGTCGCCGCCGCCAAGCGCTGGGTCGGCCCCGACCTGCGCCTGGTCGTGCTGCCCGAGTACGTCCTGACCGGCTTCCCGATGGGCGAGCCCGTCGAGCGCTGGCGGGACATGGCCGCGCTCGCCCCGGACGGCCCCGAGTACGCCGCGCTCGCCGCCGTCGCGGCGCGCGAGGGGCTCTTCCTGTCCGGGAACGCCTACGAGAGCGACCCGCACTTCCCCGAGCTGTACTTCCAGGCGTCGTTCGTGATCGACCCGGCCGGCGCCGTGGTGCTGCGCTACCGCCGCCTGCACTCGCTGTACTCGCCGACGCCCTACGACGTGTGGGACCGCTACCTCGACGTCTACGGCATGGACGCGGTGCTCCCCGTGGCCCGGACCGAGATCGGCGCCCTGGCCTGCATCGCCTCGGAGGAGATCCTCTATCCCGAGCTGGCGCGGGCGCTCGCGCTGCGCGGCGCCGAGGTGTTCTGCCACTCGACGTCGGAGGTGACGAGCCCCGCGCTCACCCCGAAGCAGATCGGCCGGCGCGCCCGCGCCGTGGAGAACCTCGCCTACGTGGTCTCGGCCAATAGCGGCGGCCTGCACGGCATCCCGATCCCCGGCGACTCCACGTCCGGCGGCTCCGAGGTCGTCGACTACGAGGGCCGGGTGCTGGCCGAGGCCGGCGGCGGGGAGAGCATCGTCGCCTCCGCCGAGATCGACCTGGCCGCGCTGCGCCGCAACCGCGCCCGCCCCGGCATGGGCAACCTGCCGTCGCGGGTCAAGCCCGCCCTGTGGGCGGACGAGTACGCGCGCCACGACGTCGAGCGCCCGAACGGGCTGGACGGCCGCGCGCCCGACCGGGCCTGGTTCGCCGAGCGGCAGCGGGCCTCGATCGCCCGGCTCGCCGGCCCCCGCAGGAGAGGAAGACCGATGGGAACGATCCGCGAGGAGATGCCGCTGCTGGCCCGGCACGAGGGCAGGTGGCGGGGCACCTACACCTACATCGACGCCGCCGGGACGGTGACCGACCGGCACGAGTCGCTGCTGACGTGCAGCCTCCCCGAGGACGGCGAGTACGACTACCACCAGGTCAACGAGTACACCTGGCCGGACGGACGCACCGAGACCCGGGTCTTCCCGGGCGTCTACCGGGGCGGCGGGCACTGCGCGTTCGACACCGAGCGGCTGCGCGGCGAGTTCTGGGAGCTCGACGAGCGGGTCATCTACCTGAACTGGATCTACAAGGAGGAGGGCGAGGACCTGCGCCTGTTCGAGCTGATCCACCTCAGCGCGGACGGCGGCCACCGCAGCCGCGTGTGGCAGTGGATCAGGGACGGCGCCTGCTACCAGCGGACCCTCATCGACGAGGTCAAGATCGAGTAGGCGGGCCGGGCGCCTCGTTCAGGAGCCGGCGAGGCGGGTGCGGTCGATGGTGGTGTAGGTCTCGCGCAGGTTCTCCAGGTGCGCGTGGCACGCCTCCCGGGCGCCCGCCTCGTCACCGGCCTCGATGCGGTCGAGGATCGCGCGGTGGTCGTGGTCGACCCCGTACCAGAACCGCGTCGGCGCGTTCTCCCGCAGGAACCGCTCGTTGAGCACCCGGAACACCGGCTGGGTGACGACCTCCAGGAACGGGTTGCCCGCCATCTTCAGCAGGACCGCGTGGAAGTGCCGGTTGGGCGCGAAGATCTCCGCCGGGTCGAGCGCGCTCGGGTCGAACAGCGAGCCGCGCAGCTCGGCCCGGCCCTCGTCGGTGCCGCGCACGGCGGCCAGCCCGGCGGCCGGCACCTCCAGCATCTCCCTGATCTCCAGCAGCTGGTCGACCGTGATCTGGGTGTCCAGGGTGAGCAGGTTGAGGCTGGTCGCCAGGTACTCGGTGATCTGGTCGGGCTGCGGGTAGGCCACGAAGCTGCCGCCCGCGACCCCGCGGGTGGTGGTGATCAGGTTCTGGCTGGCCAGCAGCCGGAGCGCCTCGCGGACGGTGCTGCGGCTGACCCCGTGCTCGGCCGACAGCTCCGGCTCGATCGGCAGCCGGTCGCCGGGCCGGAACTCGCCGGCGATGATCCGGTCGCGCAACTGGGCCGCGATCTCGGCGTACGCCGGGACGGGAGCGGGCGGCCGGTCCGATGCTCTCTCGACGGTCACGCGGCCATCGTACGGTAAACGTCAGACTTTCTCGAAGCCAGGCATTGACTCCCCGTGCGCACACCCGGCAAGCTCTCGAAGTACGCCGATCGGAACTGTATTCCGATCTACGGAACACGGAGGTGGGGCATGGCAGTACACCCCGGCGGCGCGGCGCTCACCATGGCCGGGGGCGTGCGGGAGTTCGCCGCCTCGACACCCGACACCGTCGCCGTCGTCGACGGCGACCGGAGCCTCACCTACCGGGCGCTGGACGAGCGCGCGAGCCGGCTCGCCCAGGCGCTGCTGGCGCGCGGGCTGCGGCCCGGCGACCGCGTCGCCGTCCGGCTCGGCAACCGGCTGGAGTACCCCGAGGTCATCGCCGCGGCGGCGAAGGCCGGGCTGGTCCTCGTCCCCATCGGGACGCGGCTCACCGAGGCCGAGACGGCCTACATCCTGGAGCACTCCGGCGCCCGCGCCCACCTCTCCGACGAGGAGCCGCGGGCCCCCGTGGAGGTGGTGCTGCGGATCGGAGGCACGGGGGCGGCCTCGTACGAGAAGGCGCTCGAATCGGCCCGGCCCGACGACCCGCGGGTCCCCGTCGACGAGAACGACCCGTGCTGCCTCTACTACACCTCGGGCACGACCGGGAAGCCCAAGGGCGTCCTCAGCAGCCACCGCGCGCGGACCCTCATGTGCTACCTGTCGGCGATGGAGTGGGGCCTCGGCTCCCGGCGCGTCAGCCTCGCCGTCGCGCCGATGTACCACGGCGCCGGGATGGTCTTCGACTACGCGCCGGTCGTCGCCGGCGGCACCGTGGTGATGCTGCCCAAGTGGGACCCCGAGCACATGCTCGTCCTCGCCGAGCGGCACCGCGCGCAGTCGGCGTTCCTCGTCCCGACGCACGCGCAGACGCTCCGCTCGTCCGGCGCCCTCGGCCGCCACGACGCCTCCAGCCTCGACACCCTGTACTTCAACGCGGCCGCCCTGCCCGCCACCTTGAAGGCGTGGGTCACGGAGGCGTTCCCGCACGCCGGCGTCCACGAGCTGTACGGCTCCACCGAGGCGGGCATCGTCACCAACTGCCGTCCCGCCGACGCCGCGCGCACCGGATCGGTGGGGCTGCCCTGGTACATGACCGAGGTCCGCGTCGTCGACCCGGCGGGCGACCCCGTCGGCCCCGGCGAGCGCGGCGAGCTGTTCAGCCGCTCCCCGTTCCTGATGAACGGGTACCTGCGCGACGACGGCGCCACCGCCGCCTGCACGACCGAGGACGGCTTCCTCACCAGCGGCGACATCGTCGTCCGCGACGAGGACGGCTTCGTCTACATCGTGGACCGCAAGAAGGACATGATCATCTCAGGCGGGGTGAACATCGCGCCCCGCGAGGTCGAGGACGTGCTGGGCGCCTTCCCCGGCGTCGCCGACTGCGCCGTGGTCGGGCACCCCGACGAGCGGTGGGGCGAGCGCGTCGCCGCCTACGTCGTCGTCCTGCCCGGCGCGGCCGTCACCGCCGACGACCTCGTGGCCCACTGCCGCGAGCGGCTGTCCGGGCCGAAGGTGCCCCGCAGCGTCGACTTCCTCCCGGCCCTGCCCCGCAACGGCGCCGGCAAGGTCCTCAAGCGCGAGCTCCGCGCGCGCTGACCGCCGCGCGCCGCGCGCGCCGGCCACCGGGCCGTTCCGTTCCCGGCCCGGACTCACATTTCCCTACATCGAGAGAGGTGGCTCCTTTGCGACCCCACGTGGAACTCATCCAGGAGAACGACTACGTCTGGCACGCCGCCGAACTCGTGGGCGGCGAGGGCCGCGCCAGCGAGCGCCGGCTGTCGGTCGACGAGGAGGACGGGTCCTGCTCGCTCCGCGTCGACTTCCACACGGATTGGGGCCGCGGCCCCGGCATCCACCACGCCGACACCGAGTATCACGTGCTCGAAGGGTCGATGACCTACGGCGGCCGGCGGATCGGCAAGGGCGGCTACGTCTACGCGCCCAAGGGCGTCCCGACCGACGCCATCACCTTCAGCGAGGGCACCCGCATCCTGCACTACCGCGAGTACGGCGACGCCGGGTTCGACCCGGTGCAGAGCATCGAGGCGCCGCGCTGGAAGGACGCGTGCGAGGACGTCATCGTCATCGACTCCGAGGCGATGAAGTGGGACGCCGTCCCCAACCCCGGCCCCATGCCGGGCCTGTTCATCAAGTACCTGCACGTGGACCCGGTGACGGGCTTCTACACGCGGCTCGTCCACGCCCAGGAGGGCTGGACGGACCACCGCCTCGCGCACCACCCGTGCTACGAGGAGGCGTACACCGTCCAGGGGCACATGGAGTACAACTTCGGCACGCTGGACCTCGGCACGTACTTCTTCCGGCCCGCCCGCGTGAAGCACGGCCACTTCACCAGCATGGAGGGCGGCGCGACCTGGCTGCTGCGCTCCGACGGAGAACTGTTCAACTGGTACACCCAGAGCGAGTGGGTCCGCTGGGGCGGCGAGGCGATCAACTGGGGCCCGTCCGACGACGGGCGCATGCGCTGGTCGATGTCGTCGCACGACATGGGCGCCGGCTCCCCCGGCCGCAGCGACCGCGACCTCGCCGACCTCCAGGCGTCGGTGCTGTACCAGCGCGAGCAGGGCCAGATCGACGAGGACTACGTCCAGCACGGCACGGGCGCCGACAAGAGCCTGATCGCCATCGCCAAGGCCATGGACGCCGCCCGCCTCCAGGGCGGCCACGGGCACGACCACGGGCACGACCACGATGGCGAGCACGACCACGGGCACGAGCCGGTCGCCGCCGACTGGGGGGCCGAGCCCGCGTCGCTGGAGCACGCCGACGAGCGCACCGACGACCTCGCCCACGTCTGGGGCGCCGGCCGCGTCTGGAAGGAGGGCGACCCCATCCCCGCCCCCATCCTGTCCAGCCGCCCGGTCCGCAGCCGCAGCGCCGGCCGCTGGAACGGCGACGGCATGTAGCACGGAAACCGTGAAGGAAGCCCCGGGCCGCTCGGCCCGGGGCTTCCTCATATGAGGGACGCGGTCAGGCGGCCGACTCGCCGCCGCCCAGGTACAGGGTCTTGACCATGGGGTCGACCTCCACCTCCGCGGCCGTCCCGGACAGGCCGACGCGGCCCCGCTCCAGGACGTAGGCGCGGTCGGCCAGCCGGAGGGCGATGAGCGCCAGCTGCTCCACCAGCAGCACCGAGATGCCGCGCTCGGAGTGCAGCCGCTTGATGTAGGAGAACAGCTCGGCGGCCTTCAGCGGCGCCAGGCCGAGGGACGGCTCGTCCAGCACGAGCAGCTTCGGCTCGCTCATCAGCGCCCGCGCGACGGCGAGCATCTGGGCCTCCCCGCCGGACAGGGTGCCGCCGGCCTGGTCGCGGCGCTCGGCGAGGCGCGGGAACAGCTCCAGCACCTCGTCCATGAGCCGCTGGGTCCGGGCCCGGCTGCGCCGCAGCGCGAACCCGCCGAGCTGGAGGTTCTCCAGCACCGTGTGGTCGGGGAAGATCCGCCGGCCTTCGGGGACGTGCCCGACGCCGAGGCCGGCGCGGCGCCAGCCGGGGACCCGGGTGATGTCCCGCCCGGCGAACGCCACCGTCCCGGCGGACGGCTTCAGCAGGCCGGACAGCACCTTCAGCGTCGTGCTCTTGCCGGCGCCGTTCGGGCCGAGCAGGACCACGAACTCGCCCTCCCCGACCGTCACGGCGACGTCGTCCAGGACCCGGACGCCGCCGTAGCCCGCCCGGATCCCGGTCATCTCCAGCAGCGCGGTCATGTCAGGTCCTCCACCAGGTCGGAGCGCCCGAGGTACGCGTCCAGCACCGCGGGGTCGGAGCGGACCTCGGCGGGCGCCCCGCAGGCGATCACCTTGCCGCTGTCGATGACGGTGACGCGGTCGCAGACGTCCATCAGGAAGTCCATGTTGTGCTCGATGAGCACCACCGCGAGGCCGTGGTCGCGGAACGCCCGGCACAGCCGCGCGAGCGCCTCGATCTCGGCGGGGACGAGCCCGGTGGCGGGCTCGTCGAGGATGAGCACGCGCGGGCTCGACGCCACCGCCCGGACGACCTCCAGCAGCCGCTTCTGGCCGTGCGACAGGGACCCGGCGAGCTGCGCCGACCGGCCCGACAGCCCGGCGAACGCCAGCAGCTGGGCGGCCTCCGCGCGGGACTCGGCCTCGCGGCGCCGGTAGCCCGGCAGCCGCAGCACCGCCGACGGCAGCCCGTACCGCTCGCGGCGGCGCATCCCGGCGAGGACGTTGTCGAGGACGGTCTGCTGCTCGAACAGGTGCGGGATCTGGAACACCCGCGTGACGCCGCGCTCGGCGACCTCGAAGGGGCGGTCCGGGGCCGGCTCACCGCAGACCAGCACCTCCCCCGCGTCCAGCCGGTGGAAGCGCGTGAGGCAGGCGACGGTGGTCGACTTCCCCGACCCGTTCGGCCCGATGATGCCGTGGACGGTCCCGGCGGCGACGGAGACGTCCACGCCGTCCACCGCCTTGACGCCGCCGAAGTGCTTGACGAGCCCGCGCCCCTCCAGCGCGGGGACGTCCGGGTCGGCGGCGGGCGGCAGCACCGACGCGGGCAGGTTCCCGGACGGCTCGCTGTCCTCGCCCTCGGGCGGGCGGCCGAACCGGCCGCCCCGCCAGGTGCCGACGATGCCGCGCGGGACGAGCATCATCGCGAGCAGCAGGGTGCAGCCGAGGAACAGCGTGGTGTACCGGGCGTAGTCCTTGATCAGCTCGACCACGGCGGCGATGATCGCGACGCCGATCACCGGGCCGGCCAGCGTGCCGATGCCGCCGAGGAACAGGCCGACGAAGAACACCAGGCCGTTGTCCAGGATGCCGACGTCGGGGTTGATGAAGCCGAGCTGCAGCGCGTACAGGCCGCCGGAGAGGCCGGCGATCGCGCCGGCGACGGTGAACACCAGGATCTTGGTGCGGGTCGGGCGGATGCCCATGGCCGCGGCGGTGTCCGGGCTCTCCTTGACCGCCATGACCGCCCGGCCGACGCCGCTGCGCATCAGGTTGCGCTGCAGGACGTAGACCACGACCAGCGCGCCGAGCGTGACGTAGTAGAACGGGACCTTGCCGAGGCCGCCGGGGGCGACCCCGACGATGCCGTTGACGCCGCCGGTGACCGACTCCCACGCCTTCCCGCCCTCCACCGCGATCAGGTTCGCGGCGAGGGTGATCATGCCGAAGTACAGGTAGGTGGCGCGCAGGCTGATGACCAGGACGAGCGCGGAGAAGACCGCGCCGAGCAGCATGGCCAGCGCGACGCCCGCGAGCCACGGCAGCCCCGCCTCGACGGTGGTGTAGGCGACGGCGTACCCGCCGATCAGCTGCATGCCGGTGTGCATCATCGACAGCAGGCCGCCGTACCCCATCGAGAGGTTCAGCGAGATCGTCAGGATCGCGCTGATCGCCGCCGCGGCGACCAGCCCGTTGTAGTACGAGGCGTTGTAGCTGTAGAAGTCGGTGATCGCGGGCCAGGCGAGCAGGACCGCGGCGGCCGCCGCGGTCAGCAGCGCGGGGAGGCCCCGCCGCAGGACGTCGTGTGCACCCTTCATCAGTGCGCCTCCATCGGCTTGCCGAACAGCCCGGACGGGAACGCCACGAGGATCAGCGCCAGCAGCCCGAAGACGACGAAGTCCCCGGTCGTGGCGCCGGCGAGGTTGCGGACCACCGCGTCCAGCAGGCCGACGATCAGGCCGCCGGCCAGCGCGCCGCGCGGCGAGCCGACCCCGCCGATCACCGCGGCGATGAACCCCTTGATGGTGAACATCAGCCCGGAGGCCGGGCCGATGAACAGCAGCGGCGCGGCCAGCACGCCCGCGAAGGCGCAGATCACCGCGGCGATCACGAAGCTGAGCAGGACGACCCGGCGGACCGGGATGCCCATGATCACGGCGGCGTCGGCGTCGTGCGAGGCCGCCCGGATGGCGCGCCCGTAGGCGGTGCGCCGCAGGAACAGGTCGTAGCCGGCCATCACGGCGAGCGCGACGCCGATGGTGAGCAGCTGCTGCCAGGCGAGCCGCTGCCCGAACACCTCCAGGTGGCCGGGGGCCAGGGCGCGCGGGCGCAGCGCGTCCACGTCGAAGTAGCGCAGCGTGAACAGCGCCTGGAAGATCATCGCCGCGGCGAGGGTGGCGATGATCCAGGCGTACCGGGACCCGGACAGCCGCACCGGCAGCATGATCATCCGCTCGCTGAGCAGGCCCATGGCCGCGCCGAGCACGAGCGTGGCCAGCAGCGCCGCGGGCCACCCCCACTGCCACAGCGCGACCACCTGGTAGCTGACGGCCGCGCCGAGCACGACCGGCTCGCCCTGGGCGAAGTTCAGCACCCGGGTGGGCTGGAAGACGATCGCCAGCGCCAGCGCGACCAGCGCGTACACCGACCCGGCGAACAGGCCGTCGAGCCAGACCTGCGCGCTCACGACGGGCTGATCTCCGTCGTGTACCAGCCCTTGCCGTCCTTGTTCCACTGGTACAGGTGCACCTGGTGGTAGAACTCGTGGCTCGGGCCGGGCTTGATGGCGTTGCCGGACGGGGTCTTGTCCGCCGGGACGTCCAGCGCCTCGATCGCGGCGGCGAGCTTGGCGGCGTCGGTGCTCTTGGTGGACTTCACGGCCTGCTCGAAGGCGAACAGGCAGTCGGCGGTGATGGCCGCGCCCTTCGGCGACTGCGCGCCGCTCTTCGGCCCGACGTTCTTGCCGTACTTCTGCTCGATCGCCTCGGTGTGCGTCCGGTATCCGGGCATCCACTCCGACCGGGACTTGCGGGTCGGGTACTCGTACAGCGCGGCGGGGAACACCGCGCCCTTGGCCGCGTCCCCGGCCGCCTCGATGAAGGAGATGTTCTGCATGCCGGACCCGGCGCCCACGATCTTGCCCTTGAAGCCGGCCTGCGCGGCCGCCGCCATCGTCTTGGCGCCGCCGACGCTGCTGGAGATCATGATCGCGCCGGCGTCCCCGAACTTCTCGACGTAGGCGCGGTGGCTCTGGTCGTCGGCCCGGCTGACCTGCCAGCCGAGGTACTTGATGCCCGCCTCGGGCAGCAGCTTCTTCATCAGCGCGTCGGTGTTCTTGCCGGTGTCGTCGCCCTCGTAGACCAGGCCGAGCGAGGTGACGCCCTCCTGCTTCAGCCAGCTCACGACCATCCGGCCGTCGAGGTCGAAGGGGTCCTGCGAGCGGAAGCCGTACTTGAGGTCGGCGAAGCTGCCGGTGGAGACGGCGGGCTGGCAGTTGAGCTTCCCGCTCTTCTCGTAGGTGCCCTTGGCCGCGTCGTAGAACGCGGTCAGCGACGGGCCGATGACGAGCTTGACGGCGTCGTTGCCGGCCATCTCGTTGGCCGCCTGGACGGCCTTGCCCGGGTCGAGGCCCGAGTCGCGGGTGACGAGCTTCAGCTGCGAGCCGTCCAGCCCGCCCGCCTTGTTGATCCGCTCGATCTCGATGGTCAGGGAGTTCTGCTGGGAGATGCCGAGAACCGCGAAGGGACCGCTCATGGGCGAGATCAGCCCGATCTGGATCTCCGGTTTGTCACCCGCGGCCTTGCCCGAGCATCCGGTCGCGGTCACGGCGAGGGCCGCCAGCCCCGCGGCGACCGTGACGACTGATCTGCGCATGTGCACCTCCGCCAGGATGTTCCTGTTATCGGAACGCGGTTCCGTGACGTTGGACGCTATAAAGGCCCGCGCGGCAGTGTCAATAGGTCTGACTTTTTCGCTCATGACGTTTTTGCTACGCGGTGAGCTGCCGGAACACGGCCGGATGCCGCGCCCGCCGGCCGGCGGGCGCGGCACGGTGCGCCGCGCGCCGTCGCGGCTAATCGGAAACGTGCCCCATCAGAGCGGAAAGCCGTCCGGTCGCCGCGAGCAGCGCCCGGGCGCAGGCGTCCGCCTCGCCGCGGAACCGCTCCACGGGCCCGCACACGCTCACCACCGCCGCCGGGAGGCCGTGGTGGTCGAAGACGGGCGCGGCGACGGAGGCCGCGCCCGACTGGCGCTCGGCGAACGAGCGGGCGTGGCCGCGCCGCCGGATCTCCGCCAGCTCCCGGCGGAGCGCGTCCGGGTCGACGACCGTCCGGTCGGTGAGCCGGCTGAGATGGTCGCCGGCGAGGTACTCCTCGATGCGCGCCGCGGGCAGGAAGGCCAGGAACGCCTTCGACGAGGCGCCCGCGTGCAGTGGGAACGGGACGCCGAGCGACACCGACATGATCACCTCCCGGTCGGGGGTCACCTGGTCGACGT
This sequence comes from Actinomadura geliboluensis, assembly GCF_043197915.1. Taxonomy (NCBI): domain Bacteria; kingdom Bacillati; phylum Actinomycetota; class Actinomycetes; order Streptosporangiales; family Thermomonosporaceae; genus Actinomadura; species Actinomadura geliboluensis. The sequence continues at coordinate 113,758 of NZ_JBICUA010000007.1, forward strand.
ACACGCGCTCCGCGCCCGCCCGGGTCGACAGCGTCGCCGTCTCCCGGGTGGCCCGCGACAGCCCGGCCAGCTCGGGCGCCGCCAGCCGGCGCACGTCGATGTGGTCGAGATAGGCCAGGCCGAGCCGCATCGCGGTCAGCCCGAGCGCGTACCGGCGGGTCTGCTCGTCCACCCGGACCAGCCGGCGGCTGCGCAGCGAGGTGAGGATCCGGTGGACGGCGGGCTTGGAGAGCCCGAGCGCGTCGGCGATCTCGGTGACCCCGAGCGTCGGGGCGCCCGCCTCGGCGAACAGCACCAGCACGTCCGCCGCCCGCTCCACCGTCGAGGCCGACTGCCCGGCCCGCTCGGCGGCGGCGCGGACGCCGGTCTCCCGGGACATCAGCGCCGTCCCGCTCAGCCGCGGCGCAGCCCGACGGGCACCGGCGGATCGGTGACGATCCGCGTGTCCAGGAACTCCCACCAGTCGTCCTGGGTGACGCGCTCGCCCTCCCAGTCGGCGTCGGCCTTCAGCCCGCCGAGCGCGGCGCGGTAGGCGCCCCACGCGGCCTCGTCCTCGAACGCCGCCCAGTTCTCCAGCGTGTAGACGTCGCCGATCACGCTGTAGTACCAGCGCACCTCCCTGACCATGGGGAGGTCGCGGTAGAACCAGCGCTCGCGGTCCTCCAGCCACGCCCAGAACTCCTTCTGGTTGCGCCGGGACCGCTCGCTGAGCTTCATCCGGTAGACGAGGTAGATCATGCGATGCCTCCTCATGTTCCGCTGTCCGTAACATCGTCACATAGGTTGTGGTGGGGACATCTTGCAACAGCTTTCCGCTAAATGGAACAGCCCGGCCGGACGAGGATCCGGCCGGGGCGTCCGGCCGGGAGCGGCTCACCGGGCCCGAACGCGGCCCAGCGCGGGCCGTCCGCGCCCGCCGGCCACAGCACGCGGACCGGCGAGCCGAAGCGCGCGGGCGCCCGCTCGTACAGCCGCGCCTCCCGCTCCCCTCCCGTGCGCAGCGGCAGCCCCGCCTCCGGGACGGGCACCGACAGCAGCGGCACCCGGCCGCCGGACGGGTCGGCCGGTGCGGCGCCCTCGCCCTCGGTCCAGGCCGGGACGCCGGAGAACCAGGCCAGCGCCAGCGCGCCTCCGTCGCTCACGGACGCGCGGCGGGTGACACCGGGCGCGATCCAGCCGCGGTCGCCCCGCTCGTAGGCCACGCCGGAGACGGTGAGGGCGCCGTCGAGGACGACGAACTCCTCGCCGCAGGTGTAGTGGCCCGGCCCCGGCCGGAGCCAGCCGGGCGGGAAGCGGACGAGCGAGGTGGACGATCCGTCCGCCGGGTCGACCTCCAGCCGGAGCAGCCCCACGGGCTCGTTCGACCCCGGGATGGTGAACGCCTTCCAGGGGAGCCCGGGGCGGACCGGGTCCACGTCGGCGAGGTGCAGGGGCATGAGCCTCTCCCATCGCTGTTTCTATTCTCGGAACAGTGTTTCAGATAGCATGCGCCGCGTCACCGGTCCCGACCCCAGGGAGTCACCATGCTCACCAGCCCCCGGTACGCCGTGCTCGGATGCCACGACCTCCCCGCCGCCGCGGGCTTCCTGTCCGTCCTCGGCTTCCGGGAGCGGCGCCGCGGCGTCCTCGGCCGGGACGCGGCGGCGGCCCTGTACGGGCTGTCCGGGCCGGCCGAGGAGGTGCTCTACCTCCCCGAGGGCGCCGGTGCCGGGGGCCTCGTGCTCGTCGCCGCCCCCGAGGGCGGCACCGGGATCGCCTCCGGCGGCTACGCCGTCGACGTCTACACGCGCGACATCGAGGCGAGCGTCGCGGAACTCACCGCGGCCGGCGGAGCCCCCTCCCCCATCGCCCGGTGGGAGCTCGGCGGGCGGCCCTTCGCCGAATGCGGCCTCGTCGGCCCCGGCGGCATCCGGGTCGTCCTCGTCGAGGGCAGCTCCCGCCGCGCGAGCCTGCTGGACGCCGACGGCGAGCGGCGGCACTCCGAACTGCAGGCCGCCGTCCACCTCGCCCACGGGTGCGACGCCGGGTTCTGGACGGGCCTCGGCCTGCGGACGCTCTACTCGCAGCGGCTGGTGAACCCGGCCGTGGCCGCGCTGATCGGCATCGACCGGCCGGACGCCGAGATCGTCCTCGACCTGTTCTGGGACGGGCACGGCGCCCGGCTGGAACTGATCAGCTTCCCGGGCCTGGAACTGCCCGCCGGCGACGAGGCGTTCACCTCCGGCATGCGCGCGGGCGTCTTCCCGGTCGCCGACCTGGACGCCGCCCACGCCCTGCTCACCGCGGCCGGCGCGCGCACGGGCGCCATCGTGGACAGCCCGCTGCGCGGCGGCCGCGCGTTCACCGCCACCTCCCCCGACGGCGTCCACCTCGAACTCTGGACGGCCTGACCGCAGCGCCGCGAACGGCCCCGCGCGGCGCGCACCCGCGACCGCGTCAGGCGCGGGGCTCGTACAGCGTCACGCTGACGCCGTTCGGCGTGGTGACCGACGCCGCGGCGGCCTTGCCGTGCAGCGGGTCGTCGGTCTCCACGGGCGCGGCGGACACCACCGCGCCGCCCGTCCGGCGGACGCTCTCCAGCGCGGCGCCGAGGTCGCGCGTGCGGACCGTCCAGCCGCTGTGCCCGAGCGAGCGGCCGGGGCGCTGGGCCGGGCGCCGGTCGACCCGGTGCTCCCCCTCGGCGGAGGTGACCTCGATGCGGGCCGTCCGCTCCCCGGCGAGGAACGCCAGCCGCATGCGGGTGCCCGGCGGCAGGCCCGCGACCGTGTCGAAGCCCGGCGAGGAGAAGACCACGTCGTACCAGACGGACATGCCGAGGCCGTCCGGCCCCCAGAACGCCACCTCAGCGCCGGCGTCGGGGACGTGGCACACCACCGAGGTCAGCTCGGTGTAGGGGCGCCCCGGGTCGGCCTCCCAGGCTGCCGTCCCCCGGATCGCGGCGGGCTGGACGAACACGACCGCGGTGCCGTCGGGCGCGGGGCACACGCCCTGCGTGACCTGGACCTCCCGGTCCCCCACGGCGACGCCGTAGGTGGCGGGCGGCGTCGACCACGCGATGCCGTCCGCGGCGAACCGGGCGTGCGCGGCCGCGATGTCGGCGGCGTACACGTCGATGCCGATCAGGCCGTCGTCGAGGTTGTGCGGGCGCGCGGCGGGCGCGAGCGGCTCCGGCACGCGGACCAGGTGGATCCGGCCGGTGCCGGCGCCCGCCGCGGCGAGCGCCATGGCCTCGACGTCGGCGGGCCCGGTGCCCCACAGGGCGTCCGCGGCCGCCGCGCCGACGGTGCCCCGCGCGGCGACCTCGTAGCCGAGGCGTCCGCCGAAGAACTCCAGGTGCGGGCCGAAGTCGGACACGCCGATGACCGCACCGGTGATGCCCTCGACCAGGGCCGGTCCGTGCTCGCTCATCCGAGATCCCTTCGTGTTCCAAAATGCGGAATGCTGTTCCAATTCGATGGAGGTTGACGCTAGGCTCGCGGGCGGCGGGCTGTCAACGCCCGCCGCACCGCCCCCCGCCCACGCGTCCGACCAGGAGGAGCCCATGCGCGCCGGAGTCCCGGGCATGCCCATCAACCGCCAGCACCTCGGCGAGTGGCGGGGTGAGTACGTCCACCTCGACGCCGGCGGGACGATCGTCGACCGGCACGCCTCGCACCTGAAGTGCTGGGTCCCCGAGGACGGCTCGTACGACATCCGCCAGATCAACACCTACACCTGGCCGGACGGGCGGGTGGAGGCGCTGGAGTTCGGCGGGCGCATGCGGGGCGACGTCTGCCACTTCGACAACGACCGGATCATCGGCGAGATGAGCCAGGTGGACGCCCAGGCCATCGTGCTGACCTGGTCGTACAAGTCCGACCCCGGCAACTACCTCTACGAGCTCATCCAGCTCTCCCGCGACGGGCTGCACAAGTGCCGCACCTGGCACTGGATGGACGGCGACCGCCTGGTCAAGCGGACGATCATCAGCGAGTCCAAGGTCGCCTGACCCGCCCGCCCCGGCGGCCGGGGGCCCGCGCGCCCCGGCCGCCGGACGGCGGCTCAGCCCTCCGCCGCGCCGAGGGGGCGGGCGCCGGCGGGCCACCAGTCGCCCGCGCCGTAGGGGTCGGCGAGCGGCTGCGACCCGTGCTCGTGGACGATGCGCCACCGCCCGCCCTCGTCGCGCAGCAGCCAGGTCATCCGCATCCGGAGCCGGCCGGCGGCGCCGTCCCCGTGCACGTCGTAGTCGATGACGCCGGTGACCTGGCCGAGCGCGGCGGACTCGAACACGTGCGGGCCCTCGATCCACCGGTAGCCGTCGATGCCGACGGGGGCGGCGAAGTAGGCGCGCCAGCCCTGCTCGATCCGGTCGCCGCCGCGCGTCGTCCAGCGGGGGCCCTCGGGGAAGACGTAGGCGTCGGGCGCGCCGGAGAAGGCGTCGAGGACGGCGTCGAGATCGCGGTCGACGACCGCCTGGAGCATGGCCTCGGTCGCTTCGAGCGGGGACTTCATCGCTGGTTCCTTCCTGTTCGGGGACCGTGGGCGTGTTTCATCTCATAATGTGGAACCGGGGTTCCCCGCGGGGCACCGGCGTCGCCACGTAGTGGAACGGCATTACACTGGTCGAAACCGCGTGCACGCTCGCGTCCATCAGCCATGCCGACCCACGGGGACCGGGAAGGAACCACCTCCATGACCAGCACCGCGCAGCCGAGCGAGCTCTCCCCCCGCGCCGAGGAGCGCGCGGGGACGGGCCAGACCATCGCCACGGTGGAGCGCGCGGCCGACGTCCTGATGTACTTCGCGGAGCAGCGGGCGGCGACCCTCGGCGTCACCGAGGTGGCCACCGCGCTCGGCCTGTCCAAGGCCGCGGTGCACCGCATCCTCACGTCGCTGCGCGGCCACGGGCTGATCGAGCTGGACGAGGCGACCCGGCGCTACTCCCTCGGGATCGGCGCGATGAAGCTCGGCATGGCCTACCTGGAGCGGATCGACGTGCGGACCGTCGCCCGGCCCGAGCTGACCGCGCTGTCGGAGCGCACGATGGAGACCGCGACGCTGTCGGTCCGGTCCGGCTGGACGCGCTCCTACATCGACCAGGTGACCCCGCGCCGGGAGCTGATCATGTCGGTGACGCTCGGTGTGCCCTACCCGCTGCACGCCGGGGCGTCCTCGAAGGCGTTCCTGGCCTTCCTGTCCGACGAGGAGATCGAGCACTACCTCGCCCAGCCCGCGCTGGAGCAGTTCACCCCGGCCACCCTCGCCACCCCGCCGCGGCTGCGCCGCGAGATCGAGGAGATCCGCGCCCGCGGCTACGCCTCCTCGATCGCGGAGCGGCAGCCGGGCGCGGCGTCCGTCGCCGCGCCGATCCTCGACCAGAACGACCGGCCGATCGCCGTGATGAGCGTCAGCGGCCCGATCGACCGGTTCCGCGAGGAGACCGAGTTCTGCGCCTCGGCCCTGCTGCAGACGGTGCGGCGGCTGTCCGAGCGCTTCGGCCACCGCCCCGCCTGAGCCCGCCGCCGGTCCGCCGCGCCCCTGGGAGTCGCGCCGCATTCAGTACGCCGTCGATCCGGGCTTGACCACGCCGAGCAGGGCGGCCACCACGACCAGCGTCCAGATCGCGAGGACGTACGGGATGCTGCCCTGGACGGCGCCGCGGATGTCGCGCTCCACCGCCGGGTCGCTGCCCTTGGCGAGCAGCGTCCCCCAGGCGGCGCCGAACGGCTTCAGCTTCACCCGGATCATCAGCCCGGCGGCGATGCACAGCGCGTAGGCGGCGACCTTCCCGGCCAGCCACTTCGGGTTGGACGTCACGCCGAACGGCTCCTCGGCGAGGAAGGTGTAGCCGGCCGCGCCGAGCAGCCCGGCGATCAGCGCGCCGCGCACGACCAGGTCGGTGCGGTGCACCAGGTCGCCGTACCGGCCGGGCCGGCGCCGGTAGTCGGCGACGACCAGCCACAGCCAGACCAGCGCGAGGGCCCAGACGACGGCGAGCCGCCAGCCGCCGAAGACGTCGCGGCCGAGCTCGTCGGCCGCCATCAGCGTGATGCCGCTCGGCAGGAACAGCACCAGGCAGATCCGCGGGGACATGTCGACCACGTGCATGATCTTCACCGCGACGCCGCGCGCCTCGGTGGACAGCTCGGGCTTGAGGATGAACCGGCTGGAGTAGAAGACGCCGAGGTCGCCGCCGAGCCAGTAGGCGAACAGGACGATGTGGAGCAGGATCGCCCAGCTGTGCAGCGTCCATCCGTGGGTGCCGATCACGGGGCCTCCGTCAGGGGGAAAGGTCAGACTATTATCTGTACCATCATTCCGGTTTCAATGGAACGGCGTTACAGTCGTCGGAACAGATTCCGGGAGGTTGGGATGGCTCGACAGATCGGCGTGCGGGACCCGCGCACCGGGCGCACCGACGGGACGCTCCGCTGCGCCGACGCCGCCGAGGTGGCCGCGGCGGCGGGCCGGGCCCGCGCTGCGCAGCCCGGCTGGCTCGCGCTCGGCACCGCCGGGCGGGTGGCGGCGCTGCGCGCGCTGCGGGACGCGATCGCCGAGCGGGATAGCGCGATGACGGCGGCGCTCGTCCGCGACACCGGGCGCCTCCAGGTGTCGCGGCTGGAGACCGACAGCGTCCTCGCCTCCCTGGACCGCTGGTGCGAGCGCGCCCCCGGACTGCTCGACGCCGCCGGCCCGGACCCCGTGCCGACCTCGATGCCGGGCATCGGCCTCCGGCAGGCGCCGCTGCCGTACCCGCTCGTCGGCGCGATCAGCCCGTGGAACTTCCCGCTGCTGCTCGCGATGATCGACGCCGTGCCCGCGCTGCTCGCCGGCTCGGCGGTGCTGCTCAAGCCGAGCGAGATCACCCCGCGGTTCGCCTCCGTCCTGCGCGAGTGCGCCGCCGCGGTGCCCGCGCTGGACGGCGTCCTCACCGTGGTCGACGGCGACGGCGCCACCGGCGCGGCCGTCGTCGACGCCGTCGACCTGGTCTGCTTCACCGGCAGCGTGCGGACCGGCCGCGCCGTGGGCGCCGCCGCGGCGGCCCGGTTCATCCCGGCGTTCCTGGAGCTCGGCGGCAAGGACCCGGCCATCGTCTGCGCGGACGCCGACCTCGACCGCGCCGCCCAGGCGATCCTCTACGGCGGGACGGTCAACACCGGCCACTCGTGCATGTCGATCGAGCGGGTGTACGCGGCCGCGCCCGTGTTCGAGGAGTTCGTCGGCCTGCTGGTGGCGCGGGCCCGCAAGGTCGGCCTGGCCTACCCGGAGGTGACCGACGGGGAGCTCGGGCCGATCATCTCCGCCGACCAGGTGGGGATCATCCGCGAGCATCTCGCGGACGCGGTCGCGCGCGGCGCGTCCGTCCGGTGCGGCGGGGAGATCCGCGTGCTCGGCGGCGGCGCCTACCTGGAGCCCACGGTCCTCACCGGCGTCGACCACACCATGAAGGTCATGCGGGAGGAGACGTTCGGGCCCGTCCTGCCGGTCATGCCGTTCGCGGACGCCGACGAGGCGGTCCGGCTGGCGAACGACAGCGCCTACGGGCTGTCGGCCGCCGTGTTCGCGGGCACCACCGAGGCCGCCCTGGCGGTCGGCGAGCGGCTGGAGGCGGGCGGCGTCAGCGTCAACGACGCGTCGCTGACCGGCTTCGTGCAGGACGGGGAGAAGAACGCCTTCAAGTCCTCGGGGCTCGGCGGCTCGCGGATGGGCCCCGCGTCGATCCGCCGGTTCCAGCGGCAGCGCTCCTTCCTGATCCGCTCCCCCGAGGACCGGGCGCCCTGGTGGTTCGACTGACACGGGTGGTTCGGCTGACACGGGTGGTTCGGCTGACACGGGTGGTTCGGCTGACACGGGCGGTTCGACTGACAGGGGGTTGGACGGCCGAGTCAGCGCACCTCGATCTCGACGCCCGCCGGTCCGCGCACCGCCGCGGCGCCGAGACGCTCGGCGCCGGCGGCCTCCAGGCCCCGCAGCGCCGCCGCGGGGTCCTCGGAGGCGAACACCAGCCGGCGCAGCCCCAGCGGGCCCCCGGACCGGTCCTTCGCGTCCACGCCGGTGAACGACATGATCTCCAGGCGGGCGGGCGCGTGGTCCGGCGGGACGAGGAACGTCAGGCGCAGCGCCGCGCCGGGCGGCATGCCGGTCATCCGGTCGAACGGCTCCCCCGACATCTCGCCCGCGAACAGCACCTCCAGGCCCGCGCCGGTGAAGAACGCGACCGCCGCGTCGTGGTCGTCCGGGACGAGCACCGCCGTGTGCAGCTCGCCGTGCAGCCGGGCCGGGTCGCCCTCCAGCGCCGGGCTCGGCCGGTGGCCGGCGGCGGCGCGCGGGATCGTCCACCAGACGCCGTCGGCGCCGAGCGCCACGAACTCGCTCAGCTCGGCCGCGCCGTACGGGTAGGTCACGCGGTCGCGGGACGCGCCCCCGGCGGCGTCGACCGCGGCGGCGGTCCGTTCCAGGTCGCGGGAGTAGATGCCGAGGAGCCGCGGCCCGATGTCCCAGATCCGCGGGGTGGGCTCCGCCGGGGCGTCCGGCGCGGCGACGAGGCGCAGGCGGCCGGTCGGCGCTCCCTGGACGCCGAGCAGGGCCGAGCCCGCGTCCCGCTCCAGCACGTCCATGCCGAAGGCGCGGGTGTGGAAGCCGATGGACGCCGCGAGGTCGCGGGTGGCCACCACGGCCTCGATGACCGCTCCGAGCATGCCTACCTCCATTGGAACGCCGTTCCCGAAACCGGGGACGGGCCTTGCGCCACCCGTCCCGACACAGCAACATAGACCACAATAATGAAACATCGTTCCTAAACTCGGAACAAGAAGGAGCGGGTGTGCCGTACGACGTCGTCATCATCGGAGCAGGCACCGGCGGCATCCCCTGCGCCGTGGAGGCCGCGCGGCACGGCGCCCGGGTCCTGCTCGTGGAGAAGGACGCCCGGATCGGCGGCACCCTGCACACCAGCGGCGGGCACATGTCGGCCGCCGGGACGCGGCGGCAGCGCGAGCGCGGGATCGCCGACTCGGTCGAGCGGCACCTGGCCGACATCGAGCGGATCAGCGGCGGCACCGCCCGCGCCGACCTCGTCGAACTCGCCGCGCGGCACGCGCCCGAGACCATCGACTGGCTCGACGAGCACGGGTTCGACTTCGCCCCCGAGTCGCCCCGGCTCGTCTACGGCCACGAGCCCTACGGCGTCCCGCGCACCTACTACGGCAAGGACGGCGGCCTGTCCATCCTGGCCGTCCTCAAGCGGCTGCTGGACGAGCAGGTCGCCGCGGGACGCGTCGAGCTGTGGCTGGGCAGCACCGCGATCGCCCTCACCGGCGCGCCCGGCGTCACCGTCCTGCGCAACGGGGTCGACGAGGTCGAGGTGACCGCCCCGGCGGTCGTGCTCGCCACCGGCGGCTTCGCCGCCGACCACGAGCTGTTCCAGGAGATCGAGGGCGTCCCGCTGGTCAGCGCCGCGCACCCGACGTCCACCGGGGACGGGCTCGTCATCGCACGCGAGGCGGGCGCCGCGATCGCCGGGCGCGGGCGGTACCTGCCCACGTTCGGCGGGCTGCCGCACCCCACCACCCCGGGCAAGGCGTACTACGAGGAGCGGCCGCTGCTCGTCGCGACCGAGCGGCTCCCCTGGGAGATCTACGTCGACCGCGCGGGCCGCCGCTTCGTCGCCGAGGACGAGCGGAGCATCGACCGCAAGGAGCGCGCCCTCGCCTCCGCGACCGACGGGACCTTCTGGACGGTCTTCGACGACCGGGCGCGGCTCAACTCCGTCCCCATGGTGATCGGCTGGAGCCCCGACGACGTCCTGGCGAAGGCTGGGACCCGCAAGGGCGTCCACAAGGCCGGCACGATCGCCGGGCTGGCCGCCCTCGCCGGCATCGACCCGGCCGGGCTCACCGGCACCGTGGAACGCTACAACGCGGCCGTGGCCGCCGGGCGCGACACCGAGTTCGGCCGCGCCCACCTGCCCGCGCCCATCGCGGACGGCCCCTTCTTCGCCATGGAGAACCACGGCATCACGCTGATCACCTTCTCCGGCCTGGACGTGGACGAGCGGCTGCGCGTCCGCCGCACCGACGGCACCCCGATGCCCGGCGTGCACGCGCTCGGCGAGCTGATCGGCGCCGCCGCGACCTGCGGCAACAGCTTCTGCGGCGGCATGCTGGTGACCCCGGCCCTGACCTTCGGGCGGCTCCTCGGCCGCCGCCTCGCCACCGGCGGCGGCTGAGGCGGCGCGGCCGTCCGGATCAGGGCGTCCGGGTCAGGGCGCCCGCCAGAACGGGTCGCGGCCGATGAAGCCGAGCAGGCGCGTCTGGACGTCCGCGTCGCCGGGCACCTCGACCCGGGGCCCGTACTGGCCGGACGAGCGGAGCACCTCCTCCATCCCCTCCATGCCGCCGAGGAGCTCCGCGCAGAAGCCGGCGTCGAGCCGGTCGTCCTGGCCGGTGGCCCTGGCCAGGTCCCAGGTGTGCATGAACACGTCGGCGGTGTAGAACCGGTCGATCGCGGGCGCCAGCGGCAGGGTGCCGATGTGCGGGTTGGTGAGCTTGCGGTCCGCCGTCTCCGGGTCGTCCAGCACCGCCTGCACGCCGTCGCAGTGCACCTGCCACGCGGCGACGGGGTCCGCGTCCACCGACGGCCCGGCGGGCAGCCGGAGGCCGGCGCCGGACGCCAGGAACGCGGGGAACCACTCGGTCAGGTGGCGCACCACGTCGCGGGCGGTCCAGCCGGCGACCGGGGACGGCGCGTCCCACGAGCGGGTGCCGCGGACGCGGTCGGTGAACAGCCCGGCGATCTGCCGGTGCCGGTCGGCGGGGAGGTCAGAGAGCGCCATCGGCGATCATCCTCTCCAGCTTGGCGTACCCCTCGTTCACTCCGGTCTCCATGCCGCTGCGCAGCCAGGCGTCGCGGCCCTCGAAGCTGTCGACGAGCGACTGCGCGCGCAGCCGGGTGCGGCCGTCGCCGAGGTCCTCGAACCACAGCGTCTCCAGCGCGACGCCGTCGGGCTCGCCCTCGAAGGTGAAGGTCTGCACGATGCGGCCGGGCCGCACCTCGTGGAAGCAGCCGTGGAACCAGTACTCGTCGCCGCCGCGCGCCGCGGCGTACCGCCAGCTTCCGCCGGTGCGCGCGTCCCACTGGTCGATCCGGGTGTCCATCCCGTCCGGGCCGACCCAGCGGGCGAACAGCTCGGGGTCGGTGTGGGCGCGCAGCAGCTGCTCGGGCGTCGCCGCGAAGTCACGGCTCATCCGTATGATCGGCAGTTTCGGGTCGGCCTCGATGGTCGTCTCGGTGGTCATGCTCGTCCTCCCTCATCCCCTCCAGGACGGCGTCGAGGCGGCGGTAGCGCCGCTCGACGCGGGCCCGGTGGCGCTCGATCCAGGTGTCCATCAGGTCGAGGGCCCCGATCTCCAGGCGTACCCGCCGCGGCTGCGGCCCGGCCGGCCGGCTGACGAGCCCCGCCCCTTCGAGGACCCGCAGGTGCTTGTAGACCGCCTGCAGCGACATCCGGTACGGCTCGGCGAGCTCGCCCACGGTCGCGTCGCCCTCCGAGAGCCGGGCCACGATGTCGCGCCGGGTGGGGTCCGCGAGGGCCGCGAAGACCTGCGACAGCGCGTCCGCGGTCATCGGCCCCTCCGTTTCAACTTGATGGTTTAAAGCCACCGTAGGCCGCGCCCAGGCCAGCCGTCAACCCTTCGGTTGAAAGCCCAGCTCTAACTAGGTGAGAAGGACGCGGGCCCTAGCGGGACGCGGCGGTGGCGCGGAGGGCGGCGGCGCGGCCGGCGCGGCGGCCGAAGAAGGAGCCCTCGCCGAGCTGGGTGCCCGAGCAGTAGCCCGCGCCGTCCTGGGCGATGTTGGACGCGCAGGCTCCGGCCGCGTAGAGCCCGGCGATGACCGACCCGTCGGGCCGCCGCACCTCGCCGTCCACGCTGGTGGCCATGCCGCCGAGCGTGAACCCGGCGTACAGGGCGGTGCCGAGGCTCAGGTCGTAGACGCCCCACGGCCCCCGGGTCTGCGGCGCCAGCCAGTCGGGGTGCTTGTGGAAGTCGGGGTCCTCGCCGCGTGCGGCGTGCTCGTTGTAGCGGGCCATCGTCGCGGCCAGCGAGCCGGACGGCAGCTTCAGCCCGGCCTCCATCTCCTCGATGGTCTCGTAGCCGTCCTTCAGCGGGACGAGCGGCATCCGCTGCTCCTCCATGTGGTCGCTGTCGGCGATCAGGTACGCCGTCGCGTCCGGCTGCCGGAGCACGAAGTAGGAGGTGCGGGCGTGGTAGCTGTCCTCGGCGACGAACCGCTCACCGCGGTTGTTGACGATCAGCCCCTTGACCAGCGACGACGGCGGGTAGAACGGCGCGGTGATGAAGGGCTCGTCCATGTGCTCCAGCGCTGCGCCGACCGACTGGCCGAGCCGGATCCCGAGCCCGTCGTCGTAGCTTCCGCCCAGCGTGAACAGCTTGCCGCCGAGGGCCGGCGTGTAGGCGGCGACCATGTCGGGGTTCATCACGAACCCGCCGGCCGCGATCACCACGGCGGCGGCTCCGACCACGCCGGTCTCGTCGTACCTGCGCCACGCGACACCGGTGACCGCGCCGTCCTCGGCGGCCACCAGGTTGGTCGCGCCCGTCTCGTAGCGGACCTCGACGCCGGCCTCCTCGACCCGGTCCCGCAGCAGGTCCATCACGATCTTGGTGCCCTCGGTGTCGCCCGGCACCGGCACCTTGTGGCCACGCGGCGCCGGCGGGACCTCGTCGCGGAACGGCCACACCTTCTCGTTGCCGGTGAACATCAGGCCCTCGGTGCCGGGCTGGATCACCGCCTTGCCCGGGAAGTAGGACCGCTCGAACCGGAACCCGAGCGCCTCCAGCCAGTCGAAGTGGGCGACCGACCCCTCGCAGTAGACCCGGATCTTCTCCTCGTCGGGGTCCTTGGTGCTCGCCGCCAGGTACCGCGCCATCGCCTCGACGGTGTCCTCGTGGCCGGTGGCCCGCTGGACGGCCGTGCCGCCGCCGAGGTAGAAGTGGCCGCCCGACATGCTGGACGTGCCGCCGTGCACGGCCGCGCGCTCCAGCAGCAGCACGCGGGCGCCCGAGCGCGCGGCCTCCAGCGCGGCGCAGCCGCCGGCGATCCCGAACCCGACGACGACCACGTCGAAGCGCTCGGCGCCGCCGGGCAGGTCCGCCGCCGGCAGCACCTGTGGGACGGCCAGTCCCGGAGAGGGGTGTGCGTCCATCGCTCCTCGCCTCGCTCAGCCCTTGTGCGGGATCTGGTTGACGGTGCCGCCGTCGATGACGAACTCCGCTCCGGTGGCGTAGGACGACTCGTCGCTCGCGAGGAACACCACGAACGAGGCGACGTCCTCCGGCTGCCCGGGACGCCCGAGCGGGATCGGGACCATGTCGTCGGGGATGCCCTCGGTGATCGGCGTGCGGATCAGCCCCGGGTGCAGCGAGTTGACCCGGACGCCGTGCGGCGCGAGCTCGACGGCGACCGACTTGGTCAGGCCGCGCAGGCCCCACTTGGAGGCCACGTAGCCGTGCGCCCAGGAGGTGCCGCGCAGCCCCTCGATGGAGGAGTTGTTGATGATCGAGCCGCCGCCGGCCGCGATCAGCGCGTCGGCGGCGGCGCGGATGCCGAGGAACGGGCCGGTCAGGTTGACGTCGATGATCTTCTGCCACTTCTCCAGCGAGAAGCGGGTGATGGCGGCCCCGTTGGCGATGCCCGCGTTGTTGAACAGCACGTTCAGGCGGCCGAACTCGCCGACGGCCGCGGCGACGGCGGCCGTCCAGTCCTCCGGGCTCGTCACGTCGAGGTGCACGTAGCGGCACGCCTCGCCGAGCTCGGCCGCGACGGCGCGGCCCTCGTCGTCGAGGATGTCGCCGATCACGACCCGCGCGCCCTCGGCGGCGAGCGCCCGCGCGGCGGCCGCCCCGATGCCGCGCGCGCCGCCGCTGACCAGGGCGACCTTCCCGTCCACACGTCCCATCGCCGGTGTCCTCTCCTCGGTGTGCCTCAGCCGGCCAGCGCCGCCGCGAACACGCCGCGGGCGGTGTTGAAGGGCAGGTCGAGCGGTGTCCGCAGGCCCGGCGGCGCCGCGACGACGTCGGGGACGGCGTTGACGATGCGCCCGGCGCCCGCCGCGATCGCCGCGTAGTTGTGGTCGCCGCGCGCGCTGGACGGGCAGACGTCGACGCGGTAGGACGGCTCGCCGGTGATCTCGACCCGGTAGGAGCCGCCGTCCTGCGCGGGCCGGGGCCAGTCGGGGCGCAGGTCGGCGCGCAGCCGGGTGGTGTGGTCGATGACCAGCACCTCCTTGCCGGCGGCGACGCCGGCGATCTGGAACCGCATGGCCGCGACGCCGCCCGCGGGGATGTGCCCGGCGGCCACGTCGAACGCCTCCGGGGCGGGCTCCTGCTCGAACCGCTCGGTGATGTCGTCCAGCTCGAAGCCGAAGCCGCGGGCCAGCATCCGGAGGCTGACGCCCCAGGACGCCGCCAGCATCCCCGGCCTGAACATCTTCGGCAGGTCGCCCACCGGGCGGCCGAAGCCCATGAAGTCGAAGATGACCGGGGCGCCGTCGTAGGTCGCGTAGTCGGCGATCTCCGAGCAGCGCACCCGCTCCACCCGCTGGCAGGTGCTCGCGATCGCGAAGGGCAGCAGGTCGTTGATCCAGCCGGGGTCGACCCCGGTGGCGAACAGGCTCGTCCCGCCGGCGCGGCAGGCGTCCTCGATCGGGGCGATCATGCGGTCCGGCAGCACGCCCCAGGGGTGGATCAGCGGCACCGGCGAGGACGCGACGACGTCGCTGCCCGAGGCGAGGATCCTCCGGAGGTCGTCGAGCGCCTCGAACAGGCGGGTCTCGCCGAGCGCGCAGTAGACGGTGCAGTCCGGACGCAGGGCCAGCGCCGCGTCCAGGTCGGCGGTGGCGGTCACGCCGGTGACCGCGTCCAGGCCCGCGAGGTCCCCGGCGTCCCGCCCGACCTTCTCCGGGTTCGACACGACCAGCCCGGCCAGCTCGAAGCGGGGGTCCTCGATCAGCTGCGACAGGGCGATGCGGCCGACGTTGCCGGTCGCCACATGAAGGACGCGGATGGCCATGGTGCTCCTCGGCGCGGGCTGGTCAGCTGCCTGGACAGGTGTCCACCCTAGAGCCGGGCCGGGCGGCGCCGCAATGGCGCCGGACGGGAGCCGTCTCGGCCGGACAGCTGTCCAGTCACTATTCCAGAATTGGTAGAACGCGTTCTAGTATGGCGTCCATGCGCAACGGAATCGTGCTCTTCACCTCGGACCGCGGCATCACCCCGGCGGCACTGGCCAAGGCCGCCGAAGAGCGCGGCTTCGACACCTTCTACGTGCCCGAGCACACCCATATCCCGGTCCGCCGGGACGCGCTGCACCCCACCGGCGGCGCAGACCTGCCCGACGACCGCTACACCCGCACCCTCGACCCGTGGGTGTCGCTGGCGACCGCCGCCGCGGTGACCTCCCGGATCGGCCTGGCGACCGCGGTCGCGCTGCCGGTGGAGTCCGACCCGATCACCCTCGCCAAGACGCTCGCGACCCTGGACCACCTGTCCGGCGGCCGGGTGACGGTCGGCGCCGGGTTCGGGTGGAACACCGACGAGCTGGCCGACCACCACGTCCCGGCCGCCAAGCGGCGCACCGTGCTCAAGGAGTACCTGGAGGCGATGCGCGCGCTGTGGACGCAGGAGGAGGCGTCCTACGACGGCGAGTTCGTGTCGTTCGGCCCCAGCTGGGCCTACCCGAAGCCCCCGCAGGGCCGCATCCCGGTGATCATCGGCGCGGGCGGCGGGCCCAAGACCATGAAGTGGATCGCCCGCCACGCCGACGGCTGGATGACCACCCCGATCGAGACGGACATCGCCGAACGGGTCGCCCTGCTGCGCGAGGAGTGGGACGAGGCGGGCCGCGCCGGCGAGCCCGACGTGCGGATCCTGGTCGCGAAGAAGCCCACCCCCAACGACCTCGCCGAGTGGGAGGCCGCCGGCGCCGGCGAACTGATCTGGGGCGTGCCCGACGCCGACGAGGCCGCCGTGCTCACGTACCTGGACAAGACCGCCGCCCGGCTCGGCCTGACCCAGAGCTGACGACCGACGGGCCCAGAGCTGACGACCAAGGAGACCGGCAGATGACCCCTGCGCCCCCGCCGAGCCGCTACGCCGCCCTGTCCCGGGAGCTGCTCGCGGCCGCCGTCCCCGAGCTGCTGCTGATCGGGCAGCTCATCGACCGCTCCGGGATGGCGTGGTGCATCTCCGCCTTCGGACGGGAGGAGATGGCGCGGATCGCGATCGAGGAGTGGGCGGCCTCAAGCCCGATCTACACCCGCCGGATGCAGCGGGCGCTCGGCTACGCCCCCGAGGTCCCCGGCAAGGGCGACGTCCCGACCATCTTCAAGGGCCTCCAGCTCGACATCGGCGCTCCCCCGCAGTTCATGGACTTCCGCTACACGGTCCACGACCGGTGGCACGGCGAGTTCCACCTCGACCATTGCGGCGCCCTCATGGACGTCGAGCCCATGGGCGAGGACTACGTCCGCTCCATGTGCCACGACATCGAGGACCCCACCTTCGACGCGACCGCCGTCGCCACCAACCCCAGGGCGCAGGTGCGTCCGATCCACCGGCCGCCGCGCCTGCCCGCCGACCGGCACCCCCACTGCGCGTGGACGGTCACCATCGACGACGCGCACCCGGAGGCGCGGGGCATCCCCCTGCTGGCCGTCAACGAGCGGTCCCGCGCCGCGACCCTCGAACTCGCGCCGATCGACCCCGCCGGGGACGGCCTCGCCGACTACTCCGGCCCGCTGCTGTCCGACCTGGACTTCGCCGCGTTCTCCCACTCCGCGCTTGCCCGGATCGCCGACGAGGTGTGCCTGCAGATGCACCTGCTCGACCGCGCCTTCGCGCTCGCCGTCGCCGAGCGCGCCGACGGCGCCGACGCGCTGCTGCGGATCCGCCGCAAGCAGCTCGTGGGCATCGCCGGCATCGCCGCCGAACGGCTCGCCCGCGCGCTGGACCTGCCGGGCGACGAGCGGGGCGCGGCCCGCGCACTCGCCCTGCACCCGCTCCTCAACCCCGCCGCCTACGTCGACGCCGGCATCGACGGCGCGACGGTCGCCGTCCGGCCGTCCCCCGCCCACGAGGACGGCGCCTGGATCTCGCTGTGCGGCCCCGGCTGGACGGACGCGCTCCAGGCCGTGGTCCGCGCCGTGGACCCGCACCTCGACGTCGAGGTCACCGGGGACGGCCCGGGATGGCGGCTGACCGTCGTCCGCCGCGAGGAGCCGGCCCCCGAGTCCGGCGAGGTCGCCGTCGTCCGGTTCAGCACCGGCGCCGGCTTCGCCTTCGAGCCGCGCCGGCCGCTGCCGATCACACCCGTCTGACCGCGGCGGGGCGTCGGGGGCGGGCGGGTCAGAAGGGGAACTCGCGGTCCTGGTCGCGGACGGTGACCCACTGGAGCTCGCAGAACTCCTCGGCCGCGAACCCCAGCCCGAACCGGCCCCAGCCGGTGTCCTTGACGCCGCCGAACGGCATCTGCGGCTCGTCGTTGACGGGCTGGTCGTTGACGTGGACGATGCCGACGTCGAGCGCCGCGGCCAGCCGCAGCCCGCGCCGCCGGTCGCCGGTGATGACCGAGGCGACGAGCCCGAAGTCGGAGGCGTTGGCGCGGGCGACGGCCTCCTCGGCGGAGTCGACCGCCTCCAGCACCACCACGGGGCCGAACGTCTCGCCCTGCGCGATCTCGGCCTCGTCCGGCACGTCGGCGAGCACGGTGGCCGGGTAGCACGGCGGGCGCGGGTCGCCGCCGGCCAGCACGCGGGCGCCGAGCCCGACCGCCTCCTTGACGCGCCGGTCGATGAGCGCGAGCGCCCACTCGTTGATCACCGGGCCCACGACGGTCGCCGGGTCGGACGGGTCGCCCGTCGGCAGCGCCGCGGCCCGGGCGGCGAACCGCTCGGCGAACTCCTCCATCAGCGGGCGCTCGACGTAGACGCGCCTGGCGCACATGCACACCTGCCCCTGGTGCACGAACGCGCCGTAGACGGCGGCGTCCACGGCGTAGCCGAGGTCGGCGTCGCCCGCGACGATGAGCGGGTTCTGCCCGCTGAGCTGGAGCACCACCCGCTTGAGGTGCCGGCCCGCCTTCTCCGCGAGGCGCCGGCCGGTCGGGGTGGAGCCGGTGAAGTTGATCCGCCGGACGAGCGGGCTGGCGAGCAGCGCGTCGCCGATCCCGCCGGCCTCGCCGGGCGCGTGGGTGACGACGTTGAGCACCCCGGCGGGCAGGCCGGCCTCGTGCAGGATCTCCGCCCAGAGCGCGCCGCCGGTGTACGGGGCGTCCTCCGACGGCTTGAGCACCACGGTGTTGCCGAGCGCGAGCGGCCCGACGATGCCCCGCCCGGCGAGGGTGAGGGAGGCGTTCCACGGCGCGATCGCCGCGACCACGCCCACCGGCCGCCGCACGGCCATCGCGCTGGTGCCCTCGACGTCCGACGGCAGCAGCTCCCCCGCCGGGCGGTACGCCAGCTGCGCGGCCTGGCGGAGCAGCCGGACGGCGAAGCCGAGCTGCACGCCGCCGAAGACGGCGCCGCAGCCGGTCTCGGCGGCCAGCGCGGCGAGCACCTCGGCGCCGCGCCGCTCCAGGACGTCGGCCGCGCGCAGGAAGACCAGCTGCCGCTCGTGCGGCGGCGTCCGCGCCCACCCGTCGAACGCCGCGCGGGCCGCCGCCACGGCCCGGTCGGCGTCCTCGATGTCGCCGGCGGCGACCTCGCTGAGCGTCTCGCCCGACCACGGGGAGCGGTTCAGGTAGGAGCGCCCGGACGCGGACTCCGCCCACTCCCCGCCGATGAAGTGCCCGACGCGCGGCTTGCGCCAGCCGTTCCCGTTCGGCTCCGCTTCGGCCATGGGGGTCGGTTCTCCTCGCTCGCGTCGTCGCACCGGCCCCAGAAGACTGCCATCCCTGCCGTGGTGGTCAAAAACGTTCGGATATATGGAACTTCCGAGCCGTATTCTGACCGCGTGACCGACGACGACTCCCCCCGCAGGCGCGCCCGGCCCGCCGCCGACCCCACGTTCTCCGCGTCGCTGGAGCGCGGGCTGCGCGTTCTGTCCGCCTTCACCGGCAGCCGCTCGGTGCTGGGCATCGCCGACCTCGCCCGGGCCGCGGGGCTGACCAAGAGCACGACGCACCGGTACGTGGCCACGCTGACCAAGCTCGGCTACCTCCAGCAGGACCCGGAGACCAAGAAGTACTCCCTGGGCCCGCGCGCGGTGGACCTCGGGTTCGCGGCGATCGACTCCATGGAGCTGACGAGCCTCGCCGGTCCGCCGCTCCAGGCGCTGGCCGACGAGACCGGCTACACCGCCAGCCTGGAGCTGAGCGACGGCCCCGACGTCGTCTACGTCGACCGGCGGCGCAGCGGCCGGCGCAGCGCGCTCGCCATGGACCTCAACCTGCACGTGGGGTCGCGGCTGCCCGCCTACTGCACGTCGATGGGCAAGGTGCTGCTGGCCTACAAGGACGCGGCGGAGCTGCGGCAGCTCCTCGACCGCACCGACATGGCGCGCCGGGGGCCGAAGACGATCACCAACCGGGAGCAGCTCACCGCCGCGCTCGCCCGGGTGCGGCAGAGCGGCGTGGCGGTCAACGACGAGGAGCTCGCGCCGGGCCTGCGCTCGTTCGCCGCGCCGGTCCGCGACCGCTCGGGCGCGGTCATCGCGGCGGTCAACGTGGCCGTCCACCTGACCGTCGCGCCCGCGTCGGTCGAGGCCCTCGCCGGACGCGTGGAGCCGCCGCTGCGGCGCGCCGCCGCCGAGATCTCCCGGCGGCTCGGCCATCGCCCCATGTCAGAGCCGCGTTCCAAATAGCAAAGTAGCGTTCGAGCCCTCGGAACATGCTGTTGCCCCGCAGGTGGGGGGCCCGTACGGTCACGTCAACTTTCCGCCGCCCGGGCCGCGACCCCTCGGCCGCGCGGCGGCAGAGCCAGGTGTTCCCCCGAGCAACCGCGGCGTTCCCGAGCACGAAGGACCAGCCCGTCCTGCCCCGGAGCGCCGCGGCGACAAGGAGTTGGGCGTGAGCGAGTTCTCGACGCGCGGACTGAACCGCCGTTCCTTCCTCAAGACGGCCGCCGTCCTCGGCGGCACGTCGCTGGCGACCGCGTGCGGCGGGCTGAAGGGCACCGGCAGCACGTCGTCGGACGTCCTCAAGATCGGCTACGTCAGCCCGCAGACCGGACCGCTGGCCGGCTTCGCCACCGCCGACAACTTCGTGGTCGAGCAGGTCAAGAACGCGCTCCGCAACGGCTTCACCTCCGGCGGCAGGAAGCGCCGGATCGAGATCGTCGTCAAGGACACCCAGTCCAACCCCAACCGCGCCACCGAGGTCACCCGCGAGCTGATCAACAGCGACAAGGTGGACCTCATCGTCGGCTCGTCCACCCCGGACACCACCAACCCCGTCGCCGACCAGTGCGAGGCCAACGGCGTCCCGAACGTCACCACGATCGCCCCCTGGGAGGCGTGGTTCCACGGGCGCAACGGCAAGGACGGCGAGGGCTTCAAGTACACGACGCTGTTCTTCTTCGGCATGCAGGAGTTCGGCGACTGCTTCTTCCCCATGTGGGAGCGCATGGACGTCGGCAACAAGAACGTCGCGGCGCTGTGGCCCAACGACACCGACGCCAACGCCTTCCGGCAGGGCCTCGGCCCGATGATGAAGAAGGCCGGCTACACCCCGGTCGACGGCGGCGCCTACCAGAACGGCGCCACCGACTTCACCGCGCAGATCGCCAAGTTCAAGGAGTCCGGCGCCGAGCTGTTCACCTGCACGCCGATCCCGCCGGACTTCCAGACCTTCTGGAAGCAGGCCCGGCAGCAGGGCTTCGCGCCGAAGCTCGCCACCGTCGCCAAGGTCATGCTGTTCCCGTCCGAGGCGGAGGCGCTCGGCCGGCTCACCGACAACATCGCCACCGACTTCTGGTGGAGCCCGGCGCACCCGTACAAGTCCGTCTTGGACGGCCGCAGCGCCCGGCAGCTCGCCGACGACTTCGCCGCGTCCACCGGCAAGCAGTGGACGCAGGCGCTCGGCTCGGTCTACTCGCTGTTCGAGATCGCCGTCCAGGCGTTCAAGGACGCGGGCGACCCGAAGGACCGCGACGAGGTGGCCTCCAAGCTCCGCTCGATGAAGATCGAGTGCATGAGCGGGAAGCTGGACTTCACCACCGGCCCGCAGCCCGGCATCGCGATCCAGCACCCGGTCGGCGGGCAGTGGCGCAAGGGCGCCAAGTTCCCCTGGGACGTCGTCATCGTGGACAACACGGCCAACAAGGAGGTCCCCGTCGGCGGCGACCTCAAGCCCACCAACGCCTGATCGGCCCGCGTCGATGACAGATCCGCTGCTGCATCTCGACGGCGTCACCAAGAGCTTCGGCAAGGTGACCGTCGCCGAGGACCTGACGCTCCGCGTCCGGCCGGGCGAGGCGCTCGGGATCGTGGGGCCGAACGGCGCCGGCAAGTCCAGCCTGTTCGCCATGATCTCCGGCGACCTGCGGCCCGACGCCGGCGCGGTGCGGTTCGCCGGGCGGGACGTCACCGGCGTCCCGCCGCACGCCCGCACCCGGGCCGGCGTCGGCCGCACCTACCAGGTGCCCCGGCCGTTCGAGCACCTCACCGCGTTCGAGAACGTCCTCGTCTGCGCGCACCAGGGCGCGGCGCTCAAGGGCCGCCGGGCGCAGGCCCACGCCATGGAGGTGCTGGAGCGCACCGGCCTGGCCGACCTCGCCAACACCCCCGGCGGGCGGCTCACCCTGCTCCAGCGCAAGCGCCTGGAGGTCGCGCGCGGCCTGGCCACCTCCCCCACGCTGCTGCTGCTGGACGAGGTCGCCGGCGGGCTGACCGAGCCGGAGGTGCTGGAGCTCGTCGCGATCATCAAGGACCTGCACGCCGGCGGCCTCGGCATCGTCTGGATCGAGCACGTCGTCCACGCCCTGGTCAAGACCGTGGACCGGATGGTGTGCCTGGCCGGCGGCGCCCTGGTCGCCGACGGCGCGCCGATGGACGTGCTCGCCGACCGGCGGGTGCGCGAGCTGTACCTGGGCGGCGGCCCGGAGACGGGCCTGCCCGAGGAAGGAGGCGAGGCGCCGTGACGCTGCTGTCGGTCCGCGACCTCACCGTCCACCACGGCCAGCTGCGCGCCGTGGACGCGCTCGGCCTGGACGTCGCGAAGGGCGAGGTCCTGGCGATCATCGGCGCCAACGGCGCGGGCAAGTCGACGCTGCTGCGCGCCCTGGCCGGGCTGAACCCGCCGACCTCCGGCTCCGTCCTCCTGGACGGCCGCGACATCACCCGGCTGCCCGCGCACCGGCGGGTGGCCGAGGGGATCGCGCTGGTGCCGGAGGGCCGGCGCCTGTTCCACTCCCTCACGGTGGAGGAGAACCTGCTGGCGGGCGCGTACCGCAAGCGCCCCGGCCCCTGGACGGTCGCCGCCGTCCACGAGCTGTTCCCGTGGATGGCCGACCGCCGCGGGCAGAACGCCTCCCAGCTGTCCGGCGGCGAGCAGCAGGCCGTGGCCATCGGCCGCGCGCTGCTGTCCAACCCGGATTTGCTGCTCATCGACGAGCTGTCGCTCGGCCTCGCGCCGGTGGTCGTCCGCCGCATCTACGAGCTCCTGCCGGAGATCGTGGGCGCCGGCACCACGGCGCTGATCGTCGAGCAGGACGTCTCGCAGGCCATGCGGGTCGCCGACCACGTGCACTGCCTCCTCGAAGGCCGGTCGGTGCTGTCCGGCCGGCCCGCCGACCTGACCGCCGAGCAGGTCGAGCACGCCTACTTCGGCATCGGCACGGACCCGGGCGCCGCGGCGGCGCCCGCGGGCCGGGAAGGACACGACTGACATGGGCTGGCTCAACGCCGTCATCCAAGGAGTGCTGCTCGGCGGCCTCTACGCGCTGTTCGCGGCGGGCCTGTCGCTGATGTTCGGCGTCATGCGGATCGTCAACCTGGCGCACGGCGACCTGTCGGTCGTCGCGGCGTTCCTGGCGCTGGCCATGGTCAGCGGCACCGGGCTGCCGCTGTGGATCGTGCTGGTGGTGACCGTCCCGCTGTTCGCCCTGCTCGGCTACCTGACCCAGCGGGTGCTGCTGCAGCGCAGCCTCGCGGCCGGGCCGCTCGCCACCCTGCTCGTCACGTTCGGCCTGTCGATCGTGCTGCAGAACGTGCTGCTGGAGACGTTCTCCGCCGACACGCGCACCCTCGACGGCGGCTCCTTCGCCACCGGCTCCTGGCGGATCACCGACTCGATCTCGGTCGGCTACCTGTCGGCGGCGACGTTCCTGCTGGCCTGCGGCGCGCTGATCGGCATCCAGGTGTTCCTGTCGCGCACCGGGCTCGGCCGGATGCTGCGCGCCTCGTCCGACGACCGCGAGACCGCGAGCCTCATGGGCGCCGACAGCAGGCACGTGTACGGCATCGCGACCGCCATCGCGTTCGCGACCGTCGCGCTCGCCGGGCTGATGTTCGCGGTGCGCTCCTCGTTCGACCCCGCCATCGGCCCGTCGCGGCTGATCTTCGCGTTCGAGGCGGTCGTCATCGGCGGGCTCGGCTCCCTGTGGGGGACGCTGCTCGGCGGCATGGTGCTCGGCATCACGCAGTCGCTGGGCGCGCAGGTCGACCCCGCGCTGACGCTGCTCGCCGGCCACCTCGT
Organism: Actinomadura geliboluensis; assembly: GCF_043197915.1. NCBI lineage: Bacteria > Bacillati > Actinomycetota > Actinomycetes > Streptosporangiales > Thermomonosporaceae > Actinomadura > Actinomadura geliboluensis. The sequence goes on from NZ_JBICUA010000007.1 coordinate 137,446, forward strand.
CTTCCTCGCCGTGCTGGCCTTCCGGCCGCAGGGCCTGCTCACGGGACGGACCGCATGACGATCTCCGAGATGGTGGCGGCCCGCGCGGCCGGCGCCCTGCAGGTGGGCCGCGCGGCCCGGTCCTCGAAGCTGTCGGCCGCCGCCATGGCGGCCGGCGCGGTGCTGCTCGCGGCCCTGCCGTTCCTGGTGTTCAGCTCCGTCACCGACACGCTGGTCAACCTGTTCGTGCTGATCGCGCTCGCGAGCATGTGGAACCTGCTCGCGGGCTTCGGCGGCCTGGTCTCGGTGGGGCAGCAGGCGTACATCGGCATCGGCGCCTACAGCCTGATCGCCCTCGCCGACCTCGGCGTGCAGCCCTACCTCGCGGTCCCGCTGGCGGCGCTCACCTGCGCGGTCTTCGCCCTGCCCACCTCGTGGCTGGCGTTCCGGCTGCGCGGCGACTACTTCGCCGTCGGCACCTGGGTGATCGCCGAGGTGTACCGGCTGCTGGTGGTGCGGATCGACGGCCTCGGCGGCGGCAGCGGCAAGGGGCTGACCGGGCTGTCGGGCATCGACCAGACGCTGCGCGGCGCCCTGACGTACTGGGTCGCGCTGGCGCTGGCGCTGTGCACCATCGGCGGCTGCTACCTGCTGCTGCGCGGGCGGCTCGGCCTGTCGCTGATGGCGGTGCGGGACGAGGAGACCGCGGCGGGCGCGGCAGGCATCGACGTGCGCCGCGCCAAGCTGCTGGTCTACCTCGTCTCGGCGGCGGGGTGCGGCGCGGCCGGGGCGGTGATCACCGTCAGCTCGCTCAGCGTCAACCCGGACTCGATCTTCAGCGTACAGTGGTCCGCCTACATGATCTTCATCGTGGTGATCGGCGGCATCGGGTTCGTCGAGGGACCGCTGCTCGGCGCGCTCGTCTTCTTCGGGCTCCAGCAGCTCCTCGCCGACTACGGCTCCTGGTACCTCGTCCTCCTCGGCGCCGTCGGGATGGCGGTGGCGCTGTGGCTGCCGGGCGGGCTGTGGGGCCTGATCCGCGGGCGGACCGAGCTGAGCCTGTTCCCCGTCGGCTACCACGTGCGGAGGCCCGATGCCGCAGGTTGAGCGCATGTCCGCGACCGAGGCCGCGGCGGCCGTCGCCGCCGGGCGGCTGTCGGCCGCCGACCTGACCGAGCGGACGCTGGCCGCGATCGAGGCCACCGAACCGCACCTGAACGCCTACGCCACCGTCATGGCCGGCCCGGCCCGGGCCGAGGCCGCCGAGCAGGCCCGGCGCGGGCCGCTGCACGGCGTCCCCATCGGCGTCAAGGACCTGATCGACACGGCGGGCGTCCGCACCGCCTACGGGTCGCCCCGGTTCGCCGACCACGTCCCGGAGCGGGACGCGGAGGCCGTGCGCCGGCTGCGCGCGGCGGGCGCGGTGATCGTCGGCAAGCACACCACCCACGAGCTGGCCTGGGGCGGGCGCACCGACAGCCCGTTCTTCGGCCCCACCCGCAACCCGTACCGGCCGGACCGCGTCCCCGGCGGGTCGTCCGGCGGGTCGGCGGCGTCCGTCGCCGCGGGCAGCTGCCTCGGCGCGGTCGGCTCCGACACCGCCGGCAGCGTGCGCATCCCGGCCGCGCTCAGCGGCTGCGTCGGGTTCAAGCCGACCCGCGGCCGCATCCCGCTGGACGGGGTGCTGCCGCTCGCGCCGTCCCTGGACCACCTCGGCGTCCTCGCCGGCACGGTGGACGACGCCGCGCTGCTGATGTCCGCGCTGGCGGGGCCGGACGCGCCCGCGACCGGGCCGGAGCCACGGCGGGTGGGCTGGCTGGGCGGCTGGTTCGACGCGGTGCTGGCCCCCGAGGTGCGCGCGGTCATCACGGCCGCCCGCGCCGCGCTCGAAGCGCACGGGGTCGTCGTCGAGGACGTGGCCGTCCCCGACGAACCGCGCATGCCGGAGGCGGTGCTGGGCAGGATCCTCGCCGAGGCGGGCGCGTTCCACCGGCGCGCCTTCGAGCGGGACCCCGCCCTGTTCGGACCCGACATCGCCGAGCTGATGGGCCTGCCGCCCCGCACCGCCGAGGAGGCCGGGCGGGACGAGGCGGCGATCGCCCGGACGACGGCGTTCCTGGCGGAGGCGCTCGGCGCCTACGACGTGCTGGCGAGCGCGACCGTGCCGGTCACGGCGCCGCCGATCGGCGCGATGACCGTCGCGGTAGGGGGCCGCGAGTGGCCCGTCGAGCTGGTGCTGACGCGGCTCACCTCGCCGTTCAACGCCGCCGGCCTGCCCGCCGCCTCGGTCCCGGTGGGCCTCGCGGACGGCCTGCCCGTCGGGCTCCAGCTCGCCGGGGCCGCGGGGCGCGACGGCACCGTGCTCGGCGCCGCCCGCCTCGTCGAGCGGCTGATCCCGCGGCCGCCCCGGCCGGACGTCAGCAGGAGGAGGGACCCGTCATGAGAGTGACCGCCGCCGTCGTCGACGAACTCGGTGCGCCGTTCCGCGTCGAGGAGCTCGACCTCGACGAGCCGGGGCCGGGCGAGGCCCTGGTCCGGGTCGTCGCCACCGGCATCTGCCACACCGACGAGATCACCCGCCACGGCGACCTGCCGATGCCGTTCCCGTGCGTCCTCGGCCACGAGGGCGCGGGCGTGGTCGAGGCCGTCGGCGACGGGGTGACCGCCGTCCGGCCGGGCGACCACGTCGTCATCGGCTGGCCGTCCTGCGGGACGTGCCGCAACTGCCGCGACGGCGAACCGCGCTACTGCGCCCGGCTGGGCGAGGCGGTGGCCGGCGGCGGCCGGCTGCTCGGCCCCCGCGCCGGGGAAAGCGCGCTGCGCCGGCCCGGGGGCTCGCCCGTGCACAGCCACTTCTTCGGCCAGTCCTCGTTCGCGACGTACGCGCTGACCTGGGCGGACGCCCTGGTCGCCGTCCCGAAGGACGCGCCGCTGGAGCTGCTCGGCCCGCTGGCCTGCGGGATCTCCACCGGTGCCGGAGCGGTGTTCAACACCCTCCAGCCGCGCACCGGGTCGAGCCTCGTGGTGTACGGCGCCGGCGCGGTCGGCCTGGCCGCCGTCATGGCCGCCCGGCTGTCGCCCGCCACGACGATCATCGCCGTGGACCTGCACGCGTCCCGGCTCGCGCTCGCGACGGAGTTCGGCGCCACGCACGTCATCGACCCCGGCGAGACCGACCCGGTCGCGGAGGTGCGCCGCATCTGCGGCGGCCCCGCCGATTACGCGCTGGAGTGCACCGGCGTGATCAGCGTGCTGCGGCAGGCCGCCGAGAGCGTCGGCATGCTCGGCACCTGCGTGCTCATCGGCGGCGCGCCCGCCGGCGCCGAGTTCACCCTCGACCACCTGGACACGCTGTGGGGCAAGCGCGTCGTCGGCACGCTCGGCGGCAGCGGGCGCAGCGGCGTCCTCATCGGCGCCCTGGCCGACCTGCACCGCCAGGGCCGCTTCCCGTTCGACCGGCTCGTCCGGTACTACGACCTGGCCGACATCGACCGCGCCCTCGACGACAGCCGTCGCGGCGAGGTGCTCAAGCCCGTACTCCGCATGAACCACTGAGGCACGAACCACCGAAGAAGGGACGACACCCGTGGGACTGCTCGACAGCGTCGACTGGCAGGGAAAGATCTTCAAGAACGGTGCGTGGACGGCGGCGCACGGCGGCGACTACGCCGTGGTCGAGCCCGCGACCGGCGGCGAGCTCGGCCGGATGGGGCAGGCGTCCCCCGCGGACGTCGCCGAGGCCGCCGCGAGCGCCGCCGCGGCGCAGCGGGAGTGGGCGGCGCTGCCGCACACCGCCCGCGCCGCCGTGCTGCGCCGGGCCGGCGACCTGTGGCAGCGGCACGCCGAGGAGATCAGCGGCTGGAACGTCCGCGAGGTCGGCGCGGTCCCCGGCATGGCCGGGTTCGCGCTGCACGTCGCGGCCGAGGAGTGCTACGAGGCGGCCGGGCTGCCGTCCCGCGCGATCGGCGAGGTGCTGCCGTCGGAGGAGCCGCGGCTGTCCATGGCGCGCCGCATGCCGGCCGGCGTGGTCGCGGTGATCTCGCCGTTCAACGTGCCGATCATCCTCGGCATCCGCTCGGTCGCGCCGGCGCTCGCGCTCGGCAACGCCGTGCTGCTCAAGCCCGACCCGCGCACCGCCGTCACCGGCGGCACCCTGATGGCGCGCGTGTTCGAGGAGGCCGGGCTGCCGCCGGGCGTCCTGCAGATGCTGCCCGGCGGCGCCGACACCGGCGAGGCCCTGATCACCGACCCGAACGTGCGGGTCATCTCCTTCACCGGCTCCACCCCGGTCGGCCGCCGCATCGGCGAGCTGGCCGGCCGCCACCTCAAGCGCGCCCACCTGGAGCTCGGCGGCAACTCCGCGCTGCTCGTGCTGGACGACGCCGACGTCGACGCGGCGGTGAACCTCGCCACCTGGGGCTCGTTCTTCCACCAGGGCCAGATCTGCATGACCACCGGCCGCCACCTGGTCGCCGACCGGCTCTACGACGAGTTCGTGGAGCGGCTCGCCGCCAAGGCCGGCGCGCTCGCGGTCGGCGACCCGGCGGGCGGCGAGGTCGCGCTCGGCCCGGTCATCGACGCCGGCCAGCGCGACAAGATCCACGGCATGGTCACCGCGAGCGTCGAGCAGGGCGCGAAGCTCGCCTCCGGCGGCACCTACGAGGAGCTGTTCTACCGTCCGACGGTGCTGGCCGACATCCCGCTGACCGCGCCCGCGTTCGCCGACGAGGTCTTCGGCCCGATCGCCCCGGTGACCCGCGTGTCGTCGGCGGCCGAGGCGGCGGAGCTGGCCGCCGCGAGCGACTACGGCCTCTCGCTCGGCATCGTGACCCGGGACGTGATGCGCGGCCTGGCCGTCGCCGAGCAGATCCCGACGGGGATCGTCCACATCAACGACCAGACGGTGAACGACGAGGCGAACGCCCCGTTCGGCGGTGTCCGGGCCTCCGGCACCGGCTCCCGCTTCGGCGGCGCCGCGGCGAACATCGAGGCGTTCACCGAGACCCGCTGGATCACCATGCGGGGCGAGCCGCCGCAGTACCCGCTCTGACCGACGGCGTTCGGGCGCGGCCGGGTGGCCGCGCCCGTCCGCCTTCCCGGGGTCAGGCGGCCCGGGCGACCGGCTCGTCCCAGTCGATGTGGTGGCGGTACATCCAGGCGAGCGACTCGGCGCTCGCCGACTTCTTCAGGAAGACCGGCATCATCAGGTCGCGGAAGACCCGGGCGACGGGGCCGGCGGCCTTGCTGCTGCTGATCTTGGCCGAGTAGGCGACGACCCGCTCGGCGCGGGGGCGGCGCAGCGCCTCGAACCGGGCGAACGCCTCCGCGTGGCCGGGCAGGTCGCGCAGGCACTTGGCCAGGACCAGCGCGTCCTCGACGGCCAGCGAGGCGCCCTGCCCGGAGCTCGGCGAGGTGGCGTGGGCGGCGTCCCCGGTCAGCACCGTCCGGCCGCGGTGCCACACCGGGACCGGCGGCAGGTCGTAGACGGGCAGGGCGGGCCCGGCCGGGCTCATCTCGACGATCTCGGCCGACCGGTTGGCGTCGCCCCGCAGCGCCTCGGCCAGGGCCCGCTTCCAGCTCTCGGCGGACGTCGCGGCGAGCGACTCCCGGGTCGGCGCGTCCCGGTGGGGCAGGTTGGCGAACCACCAGGTCCGGCCCTGCTCGTCCACGGTGTGGCCGAAGAAGGCCCGCTTGCCGAACACCATGTGGTACGCGCCGGGGTCGGCCTCGGCGCCGGGGTCGTCGACGATGCCGCCGAAGCTGAGCAGCCCGGTGTAGCGGGCCTCCGGCGCGGCCGGGTCGAGCAGGGCGCGGGTCGTCGAGTGGACGCCGTCGGCCCCGATCAGCAGGTCCCCGGTCACCTCGGTGCCGTCGGCGAACCGGGCGGTCACCGCGCCGCCGGCCTCCTCGATCGCCACCAGCTCCTTGCCGTACTCGATCGGGATGCCGCGCGCCGCGGCCTCGTCGCGGACGATCCGGTACAGGTCGGCGCGCTGGACGGTGTGGCTCTCGGTGCCGTCGGCCAGGCGCAGCCCGTTGGCGACCTCGCCGAGCCGCTTGCCGGTGCCGCTCCACATCACCATCCGGGGCGTGCGGACGCCCGCGGCCATGACGGCTTCGTGGGCGTCCAGGACGCGCAGCGCGTCCAGCCCGTTCGAGGCGATGTTCAGGAACGAGCCGACGTCGTCCGCCGCCTTCGCGTACGCCTCGTAGACGACCGCGTCGATGCCGACGCGCCGCAGCGCCATGGCGATCGCGGGTCCGCCGATGCCGCAGCCGATGATCAGTGCCGTGCGCCCCATGTCCGGGCCTCCCGTCGTGGTATTATTTAGTTCGTCCGAACGAAATATATGGAGAGGCGTACCGGGTGTCAAGATCGGATCGTCGGGAGGAGCTGCTCGCGGCGCTGGGGCAGGCGGGCCGCGAGCAGAGCAACGCCACGGTGATGTACCACTCGGCGCTCAGCGCGCGGATGGGGCTCGGCATGACCGAGGAGAAGGCGCTGGACCTGCTGCAGCGCCTCGGCCCGCTCACCGCGGGCGACCTCGCGCGGCACTCCGGGCTGGCCCCGGCCTCGGTCAGCGGCCTGATCGACCGGCTGCAGGCCAAGGGGTTCGTCCGCCGGGTCCGCGACGAGGCCGACCGGCGGCGGGTGATCGTGGAGATCGACCCGTCCCGCGTCCGGGCGTTCGCCGAGCTGTTCGCCGACTTCGTCCGCGGCCTGGACGAGATGTACGCCGCCTACGGCGACGACGAGCTCGCGCTGATCCTCGACTTCCTGCGCCGCGTCACCGCCGTCCAGCGGGACGCCACGGCGCGGCTCACCGACCAGGACGGCGCGGCCGGGTGACGCCCCCGCTCAGCGCCCGGCGGGCACCGGCCGCCGCAGCGCGGGGGCCAGCCAGCGGCCGAGGAAGGCGCGCAGCTCGGCCTCGTCCCGCGGCGGCCCGCTCGGGTGCTGAAGCAGCGACGTCAGCAGCCGCAGGATGATCTCGGCGAGGCCGTCGAGATCGTCGTCTTCCACGCCGGCGGCCGCCCAGTCCACGGGGTAGCGCCGCAGCATCCGGGCGCCGTAGGCGATGACGTCCGCGGTGATCGCGCCGCGGCCGAGGGCGCCGGAGTCCGCCAGCTGCAGCACCAGGCTCAGCCGCGGCTCCGCCGGGATCGTCCGCACGCAGAAGACCATGCCCTCGACCACGGCCTCGGCCGGGTCCCCGATGTTCTGGACGTGGGCGATCAGCCGGTCGACGAACGCCTCCGCGCCCTGCGCCGCGACCTCGCCGATGATGTCGCCGACCCGGGCGAAGTGGCGGTAGACGGTCTGCCGGGTGACGCCGAGCTCGTTCGCGACGTCGGTCAGGGTCGTCTTCGCGGCGCCGTGCCGGTCGACGCAGCGGGCGGTGGCGTCGACGATGCGCTGACGGGCCTCGGCGTCCGATGCGGGAGGGCTGCCTCCCCAGCCGTGGTGCGCCATCGCATCAGGATCCCACAGGCTCCGCGGCCGGGCGCGCCGCGACGGCGCGCAGCGCGGCGCCGATGAGCCCGGCCGCCGCGACGGCGCACAGCACGACGTACCAGAGGCTGCCGACCGGCGTGCCCTGCTCGGTGACGCCGCCGTCCGACGCGAGGTACGCGGGCATGGCGACCAGCCAGAGGACGGCGAGGACGCCGAGGTAGAGCGCCGGATAGATCCGCACGAACAGCGGCGACGCCACCGGCGGCACCGCTCCCCCGCGCGGCGCGCGCAGGGCGTCCGCGAGCAGCAGCAGCCCGGCGACCCAGACCACGGTCAGCTCGGCGCCGAGGACGGCGCGCTGGATCCCGAGCTGGTCCTCGCCCCTGAAGGCGCCGCTGGGCGCGCTCACGACGATCATCGCCAACGGGGTCACCGCGCCCGCGACGGCCGACCGCCAGCCGACCTGCGCGCCGCCGAGCGCGGAGCGGCCCTCCTTCGGCCCGGTCAGGCGGACCACGAGGTAGGTCATCGCGCCGAAGGAGACCGAGGCGAACAGCAGCATGCTGTTCATCGGCACCGACGCGAGCGCCGGCTGGTTGATCATCTCGTTCCCGGGGTTCCACGCCCACCACTTCAGCTGCGGGCCCAGGTGGTCGAAGACCTCGTAGAAGACCTGGCAGGCGAACGCGACCGCGACCGCGCCGGCCAGCGGGCCGCGCCGCGCGAACACGCCGAGGGCCCGGACCAGCTCGTAGGCCAGCTGCGACAGCGCCGGGTAGAAGGCGATGATGTAGAGCGGCAGCCGGTCGTACATGAACTGCACGGTGAACACGTTGTGGGAGAAGATGAACCCGACGTGCTCCTGGAGGCCGAACCAGCCCGGGAAGTAGAGCGGCGGCTCGATCACGGCCAGGTACACCACCGAGGCGGTCCACAGCGAGAGGTTGACCGGGTCGCCGTCGCGCCGCCACCGCCGCCACGCGTGGACGAGGGCGAACACCGCGCCGCCGACGATGAGCAGCTCCAGGACCGGCATGGTGCCGTTCTCCAGGCCGAACGGGTCGCGGACGGTCATGAACGGGTGGGCGTCGCGGCAGGAGAAGCCCAGCCCGCCGGCGATGCGCTCGGCCACCGCGTCGCAGGTGCTGTCCATCGCTCGTCCTCCGCTCACGCGCCGACGAGGTCGCCGCGGTCGGGGCCCGCCGCCGCGGGCGGGCCGGTGTACCCGGTGAAGTCGGTGCCGGGCGGGTCCTCGCGCTCGTCGAACCCGCCGGGGACGACCGTACGGCCGAGCCGCCGGCGCACCTGGTAGCGGACGATCCCGAACCAGAACCGGGGGTCGGCGGCCATCTGCCGGAGCGACCGGTCGAGGTTGAACACCTGCGCGAACGTCCGCTCGACGTAGGCGTCCTCGCGTCCGGCGGCGGTGATGGCGTTGAACACCGGCCAGCTGAAGCGGGCGGTCAGCCTGCGCCGCCAGGGCGCGGCGACCTCGGTCCCGGTCGCGAAGTCGTAGGCCTGGTCGCGGGCCATCGCGAGCATCCACGGCACGTCGAGGGACTTCTTCTGGAGGCCGAGGAACTCGCGGAAGAAGGCCTGGTCGAGGGTGTCGCGACGGCGCAGCACCGCGCCGAGGATGAGCGCGGAGCGGGCGGCCGAGCTCATGCCCTGGGCGTAGAACGGGTTGAAGGCGCAGATCGAGTCGCCGACGCAGACGAGCCCGGCCGGGGGCGTGCCGAGCAGGTCGAAGCGGCGCCACCGGTTGCCGGTGGAACGGGTCAGGTGCACCTCGGAGACCGGCGTGCACGCGCGGGCCGCCCGCCCGAAGGCCGGGGCGCGCACGCGGTCCACGGCCGCCTCGAACGCGTCCGTCCTGCTCGGCATCTTGATGCCCCACGACCCCATGCACACGATGGCGCGGTCGCCCTCGATCGGGAAGAAGTTGCTGAGGAACTCGTGCTCCTCGGGGTGGCTGCCGGTGTCCTGCGTCGGCGTGATGACCAGGTGCCTCCACCACCACGACTCCGGCCGCCGCCCGGCGGGCGGCAGGTCGTACCACCGCGAGGTGTAGGTGACCTTGGCGTCGAGGGTCCGCTCGGGCGGCGCGGGCCAGCCGGCCTCGCGGAGCCAGTCGACGACCGAGGACCCGCGTCCGAGCGCGTCCACGACCAGGTCGGCGGCGATGTACTCGTCGCCGGCGCCCTCGCCGTCGGCACGGTCGTCGGCGCGGTACTCGACGCCCTCGACGCGCCCGTGCGCGGTGCCGCCGCCGGTCGAGCGGAGCCCGGTGACGGTCGCGCCCTCGCGGATCCGGATGGCCGGCAGCTCGCGGACCTTGTCGCGCAGGACCCTCTCGATGAGCAGCCGGGAGCCGTAGACCATCGTCATCGACCCCGACTTGCGCGGCGCCCAGCCGTCGTTCTCGCAGTACGCGGCGTCCATCGACGGCATCAGCCGCATCCCGCCGGCGGCGATGAGGTCCTCCTCGAACCCGGGGAAGATCTCGCCGATCGCGCGGCGGCCGGAGTTGAGCAGGAAGTGCGGATGCTTGCTCTGCGGGACGCCCCGGCGGTGCTCCGCGTCCGGCGGGATCCGGTCCCGCTCCAGGACGACCACCTCGTCGAAGTGCCGCGCGAGCACCCCCGCGGCGCACAGCCCCGCCACGCTGCCGCCGAGCACCACGGCCGTCCGTCCGCGCATCCCGAGCCTCCATTCATACAGATGATGGATGAATGTATGATTCAGGGCGGACGCGCGTCAATGCCCCGACCCCCCGGCGCGCGGCGCCCCCGCACACCGCCGCCACGGTCCGTGTTCTAATGATCACAGGAATGACGGTTCCGGCGGGAGCGAAGGGTGCGCGTCTCGAACGATCCGGGCGGCCCGGCCGCCGCCCCGAGGCGGAGCGGGCGCGCCGCGCCGCTCAGCTGGCCGGCCGTGGTGCTCTGGCTCGTGGGGATCACGGCGGCCCTCGCGATCACCGGCGTCGTGCTCAGCCGGGAGACCGGCCTCGCCCCCTTCCTGGTCTTCCTGCCGACCCTGATCTCCGGGCGGGGAACGGTCCGGCAGACCGCGGTCGCGTCCGCCTGGGCGACCCTGGTCATCGCCGGCTCCCTCATCCGCAGCCCGCTCGGCACCCCGGCGGCGAACGCGAGCGTCCTCGTCTTCGCCGTCGCGCTGAACGGGCTGAGCGTGGCCCAGGCGGCGCGGCGCGTCCTCCGGGAAGGGGAGATCACCCGGCTGCGCTCCGCCGCGGCGGCCCTGCAGCGCCAGATCCTGCGGCCGTTCCCCCTCACCACCGGCGAGCTCACCGTCCACGGCCTGTACGAACCGGTCGAGGAGGACAGCCTGGTCGGCGGCGACGTCTACGAGGTCGTGGCCACGCCCTACGGCAGCCGCGCGTTCATCGCCGACGTCCAGGGCAAGGGGCTGCCCGCGATCAGCACGGCCTTCTCGGTGCTCAGCTCCTTCCGCGAGGCGGCGCTGGCGGAGCCCACCCTCGGCGGCGTCGTGGCGGCCCTCGAGGAATCGGTGCTGCGGCACAACTCCTTCGCCGTCCAGACGGGCGAGGAGGAGCGCTTCGTCACCGCGTTCGTCCTGGGCGTCGGCGCGGAGACCAAGGTCCAGGCCATCAACTGCGGCCACATCCCGCCCTACCTCATCGACGAGGAGCGCACCGGCCGGGTGCCGCTCGGCGAAGCGTCCGTACCACTCGGACTGGCCTCGCTCAGCGGCGAACCGCGCCCCGTCAAATGGTTCGACTTTCCGTACGGTTCCACACTTCTGCTGTGCACCGACGGCGTCACCGAGGCCCGGAATCCGGCCGGCGCCTTCTACCCGCTGGAAGAGCGAGTGGCCTCGTGGAAGGGCGTCCCCGCCGAGGACATCGCCCCGACCGTCCGCCACGAGTTGCAGGAATACACGCGCGGCAGATTGGCGGACGACACGGCGCTTCTCATCCTCCACAGAAAAGCCGCCGCAAGCGCGCCTACCGAATCGTGGAATCCGGCAGAAGACCCTCAACCGTGACCGCGCCCGAATCGGGATCGCGGACGCCGGTGGCCAGGAGGCCCGCGTAGTCGTACTCGGGGTTCCGCCGCAGCCCGAGGCGGACGGCCCACAGCGCCCCCCGGGCGCCGGGCGGTTCCGCCCGCAGCGCCGCGACCAGGGCCTCCAGCGCGCGGGCCCGGTCGCCGCTGACCCCTCCGGGACCGGCGCGCGTCCCGTCGCCGCTCCGCACGTCCCAGCTGTACAGGTCGACGGTCACGCAGTGCCCCCATCCCCCGTCGCGGGGCCCCCGCCCCGCCCGCCGCCCGCGGGAGGCGGCCGGAGACTCCCCCTCGGATCTCCGGCCGCCGGCCCGGCGCACCCGTCAGGGCGCCCGCGGCCCGCCCCGTCAGGCCGGGACACATCGTGGCGGGACCACCGGCGCCGGCGCATCGGTAGAAGAACCGATTCGCGTACCGATTCGGGAGCCGTTCGCGAATACGGTAGCCGTCCGTGTCCCGTTGACTACACTTCAAGAGTCCCCCTGGTAGCCGGACTGACGGCTTAGCTGACTGGAGGCGGCCTTGTCGCTGACCGCGGCCCTGGAACGGCAGACGGGAAGACTGCCCGCGGAACTCACCAGCTTCATCGGCCGCAAGGCGGAACTGGAGCAGGTACGGCGGCTCGTCGAGACGCACCGGCTCGTCACGCTGACGGGGCCGGGCGGCGTCGGCAAGTCCAGGCTCGCGGTGCGCGCCGCCGGCCTCGCGCAGGACGCCTTCGCCGACGGGGTGGCCTTCGTCGGGCTCTCCGGGCTGACGGAGGCGACCCTGCTGGCGCAGACGATCTGCGACGCGCTCGGCGTGGCCGAGCGGGGCGACTCCGCCATCGCGCGGCTCGCCGACCACCTCGCCGACCTGCGGCTGCTGCTCGTCCTCGACACCTGCGAGCACCTGGTCGACGACTGCGCGATGCTGGCCGAGCTGCTGCTGCGGGCCGCGCCCGGGCTGCGCGTCCTCGCGACCAGCCGCCAGCCGCTCGACGTGATGGGCGAGCACACCTTCCGCGTCGCGCCGCTGGGGCGGCCCCGGTCCGGCCCGGCCGCCGACGGCGAGGAGTGCGACTCGGTGAAGCTGTTCGCCGAGCGCGCCGCCGCGACCGTCCAGGGGTGGACGCTCACCCGCGACGACCGCGACGTCGTCATCCGGCTGTGCGACCGCCTCGACGGCATCCCGCTGGCGATCGAGCTCGCCGCCGTCCAGTTGCGGACGTTCTCGCTGGACCAGATGCTCGGCCGGCTCGGCACCCACCTGTTCCAGGTCCGCGGCCGGCGCACCAGCCTGCAGCGCCACCAGACGCTGCGGGCGGCGGTCGACTGGAGCCACGAGCTCTGCTCGGCCGAGGAGCGGCTGCTGTGGGCGCGGCTGTCGGTGTTCGCCACCGACTTCGACCTGGACGCGGTCGAGCAGGTCTGCGCCGGCGGCGGGCTGCCCGCCGCGCAGATCGTCGAGGTGCTCACGGGCCTGCTGGAGAAGTCGGTCGTGCAGCGCGCCGACCGCGGCGGCCGCGTCCGCTACCGGATGCTCGACACCCTGCGCGAGTACGGCGCCGAGCGCCTCGCCGCGGACGGCGCGGGCGAGGAGGTCCGGCTCCGCGACCGGTGCTTCGACTGGTACGCCGGGCTGCTGCGCCGCGCCCGCCTGGATCTGTCCAGCGCGGCGCAGGTCCGCTGGCTCGACTGGTTCGGCTGCGAGCGCGCCAACATCCGGGCGCTGCTCGGGCAGGTGCTCACGACCGCGGACGAGGAGACGCTCCGGGAGTCCATGGCCGCCCTCGGCCGCTTCTGGGCGCTGAACGGCCTCCTCGGCGAGAGCCGCCACTGGATGGACCGGCTGCTGGAGACCCGCGACACCACCGGGCCCGGCTGGTCGGACTTCCTCACGGTGGCCGCGCTGACGATGACGCTGCAGAACGACCTCGCCGTCTCGGGCGAACTGCTGGAGCGGGCGCTCGCGCAGGCGCGGGCGGAGGGCGACCAGGACGGCGCCGCCGCCGCCCTCGCCGGCCAGGGCGCCGCGGCGCTGTTCGCCGGCGACTTCGACCTGTCGCTGCGGCTGCTCGGCACCGCCGGCGACCTGTACGGCGAGACGGGCTACGACGACCTGTTCGTCCTGCTCACCGAGGTGTTCCGGGCGGTGGCGTACCTGTTCAAGAACGACCTGCCGGCGGCCGTCGCGCACGGTGACCGGGCGGTCCGGCTCGGCGAGGAGCGCGGCGAGCTGTGGGCCCGCTCCTACGGCATGCTCGTGTGCGGGCTCGCGCTGTGGCTCGCCGGCGACCTGGACGAGTCGCTGTGCCGCCTCCGCCGGTCGCTCCGGATCAAGCGCGACCTCAACGACGGGCTGGGCGTCACCCTCGGCCTGGAGGGGATCGCCGGATGCCTGTGCAGCGGCGGCGAGTTCGTCCGCGCGGCGCGGCTCCTCGGCGCGTCCGACCGGATGCGGGAGACCACCCAGACCGCCTGGTTCGGCCCCCACCACGCCGTGCTGCGGGACGTCCACATCGACCAGGCGGTCACGGCCCTCGGGGAGGAGCGGTACCGCGCGGCCTTCGAGGAGGGCCAGCGGATGCCGCTCGCCCAGGCCGTCGACGACGCGCTCGGCGAGCCGGCGGCCGCGCCCGGCGCGCCCGCGGCCCGGCCGACGGGCGGCGCGCACCCGCTGACCGAACGCGAGCTGCAGGTCGCGGTACTGGTGGCCGAGGGGCTGTCCAACCGCGACATCGCGGAGCGGCTCACGATCGCCAAGCGCACCGCCGACTCCCACATCGAGCACATCCTCGCCAAGCTCGGCTACTCCTCCCGCGCCCAGGTCGCCGCCTGGATCACCGCTCAGGACGCCTCGTCCCCCTGAGCGGGCCGGCCGGTGCGGCGCCTTCTCGATCGCAGGGCGAGGACGAGGCGCAGCACTGCGGTGGCGGCGCCGGCGGTGGCGGCGGCGCCGAGGGCGGCCGTCGCGTCCGGGACCCACGTCCAGACCTGGCGCAGGCCCATCCACATGAGCGGGACCGCGGCGATCCACGGCAGCGCGCCCGCCAGAATCCAGGCGGCCGTCGCGGCGGCGGCGCGCGGTCCGGTGGCGGTGGACGCGGGGCGGCGCAGGAGCCATGCCGCGCGTCCGGCGGCGAGGATGAGCGCGGCGGCCAGCGCCGTGGTCGCGCCGACGGCCAGGTAGTACGGCGCGGCGGACGGGGCGGGGCTCGGCCGACCTCCCGCGAGCATCCGGGCGGCGCCGAAGCCGATGTGCATGACCGCCCCGTCTTGGAGAAGCCCGTACATGTTCTGCTGGAGGACCAGGGCGAGGTTCCGCTCCGGCAGCAGGAACATCAGCGCCGAATAGCCGGGGGTGCCGCCGGTGTGCCAGACGGCCCGGTCCAGCGGCGCGTCGAGGCCGCCGACGCGCCAGCCCAGGCCGTAGCCCGTCCCGGCGCCGGTCGGCTGGAGCGTGCCTTCCCGGCGCATGAGCCGCACCGATGCGGGCGACAGGACGCCCGGTGCGCCGCGGAGCTGGAAGGCGGCGAAGGCGGCCAGGTCCCCGAGGTCGCCGCCCAGGTAGCCGTAGCCGGCGCCGGAGTCGTCGATCCCGTCCGCATTCGCGGCGGGTATGCCCCACAGCAGTTGGTGGCCGAGGGCGAGGCGGCGTTCGCGCGCTGAGGCCGCGTCGGCGATGGTGCCGTCCATGCCCGCCGGGGCGAGGACGGCTTCCCTCAGGTAGTCGGCGTAGCGGCGGCCGGTGACCGCCTCGACCACGGCGGTCAGGACCAGGTAGTTGGCGCTGGTGTAGGCGTAGGCGGTGCCGGGCGGGCCGAGGGGCTCGACCCCGTCGAGGGCGCGGAGGCGTCCGGCCGGGCGGGGGCAGCCGGTGTCCATGCAGTCGGCGACCTTGACGGTGGCGGAGGCGGGCAGGCCGGCGGTCTGGTGCAGCAGGTGGCGGATCGTGACCTTCGAGGCGTGCGCCGCGCCGCCGAACCGGAAGCCGGGCAGGTGCTCGGTGACCCGGTCGTCCAGGCCGAGCCGGCCCGACTCGACCAGGGCCATCACGGCGGTGGCGGTGACCGGCTTGGCGACCGAGCCCCACAGGAACGGGGTCTCGGCCGTGACGGGGTCGCCGCGGCCGTCGGTCCCCCACCAGCGCTGGTGGACCGGGCCGCCGGGGCCGACGACGGCGTAGGAGAGCCCGGGGACGCGGGCGGCCTTCATCCGGTCCCGGACGAAGGCGTCGATGTCCCCGTACCGGTCGGTCCGGGCCTCGGCGGGCGCGATCGGGGTGACGGCGAGCAAGCAGAGCAGCAGGGCCGCCAGGCCCGCGGCGGCACGCCGCAGACGGCTGCGCATGGAGTCCTCGCAAGGGGTGAGCGGATAACAATATGGACATACGGTTTTTATCGTACGGTGGTATGGTTATCAAGTGCCGAGGACAGCCGACCATGAGCAGCGCCGCCGGCAGATCGCGGTCGCCGTCTGCGCGCTCATCTCCGAGCACGGCCTGGACGCCGTCACCGTCGCCCGCACGGCCGCCGCCGCCGGGATCTCGGTCGGCCTGGTGCAGCACTACTTCCGCACCAAGGACGACATGCTCCTGCACGCGTTCGACCACGTCAGCGCGCGGATCCGGAGCAGGATCGACGAGCGGGTCCGGGCCGGGACGCAGCACCGGCGGCCCATCTCGCACGTGCTGGCCGAGGCGATGGCGGAACTGCTGCCGCTGAACGAGGAGCGCCGCACCGAGTTCCGCGTCGCCCGGGCCTTCGCCGGCCGCGCCCTGGACGCCCCCGCCCTCGCCGAGGTCGACATCCGCACGGCCCGCGCGCTGCGCGCCGACCTGGCGCGGGCCGTTCACAACGGCAAGGAGTGCGGGGAGGTCGAGCCCGGCTTGGACCCGTGGCCCGCGGCCGTCCGCCTCGCCGCCGTGACCGACGGCCTCGCGGCGCAGGTCTACCGCGATCCCGGCGGTGTGGACGGGACGCCCGCCGAGCGGCTGGCGGGCGCGATCATCGAGGCCGAACTCGCCGAGGTCTTCACCGGCGAGTGCCGCCAGTACCGGGCGCGGTGACCGGGCCCGGCTCCGGCTAGCGGACGGTCATGGGCGCGAGGCCGAGGGCGGCGAGCGCCTTCGCTCCGCGGGCGGTGTGCTCGCCGCCCGCGAGGACGGCGGTCCGGGCCGACTGGTAGCGGCAGCCGGCGGCGTCGAACGCGTCCGCCGTGGCGAGCAGCCGCTTCGTGTCGCCGTCCAGCAGTGCCTCGGCGCGCTCCACGATGGCCCCGGCCACCGGATTGCCCGCCGTGAGCTTCCGGGCGTCGGCCAGGCGCCGGCCGGCGTCGGGTGCGCCGGCGAGCACGGTGGCCTCCGCGCGGAGCGCGACGTACCAGTGGAGCCAGGTCCAGGTGACCCACCTCCAGACCTCGCCGGGCTCGTGGGCCGTCCGCTCCAGCGCTTCCCGCGCCTGTCCGCGGTGGAGGAGCAGCATGGCGTCGAAGACCGCGCCGTAGCCGTGGAGCCGGCTCGGCGACGTGCCGACCCCCTCCAGGGCCTCGTCCCACTCCCGCCGGGCCTCCTGGTCGGCGCGCAGGCCGTGGACCGTGGCGACGGCGGTCACCGCGGGTTCGAGGTCCGCCCGGACGGGGTCGCCGCTGCGCCGCCACGCGTCCAGGAATTGGACGGCGCCGCCGAGCACGCCGTCGACGTCGCCCGCGAGCGCGTCCGCGACCAGCTGCCAGCTCGTCGCGCGGTGCCCCACCTCGGCCAGCGACGGGTGGTCGGCGAGCCGCCGCGCCCAGCGCCGGGCGCCGGGCAGGTCCCCGGCGCCGATCGCGGTCTGGGCCGCCTCGCCGAGGGCCTGGACGAGCTCGTGGGTGACGGCGGGGCCGGGCGGCGCGGACTCCAGGAGGGTGACGCGGCGGCGGGCCGTGGCCGCGGTGGCGAACGGGTCGCCGACCCAGCTCTGCACGGCGGCGAGCGCGTCCAGCGCGGCGGACTCGGCGGGCGGGGACCCGGTGCGGTGGGCGAGGTCGGCCGCGCGCTCGGCGCGCGCGAGGACCTCCGCCACGGCGTCGCCGTGCGGGTCCTGGTCGGCGTCGAGCGCGTCGGCGGCCGACGCCGCCTCGGCCAGCGCGACGGCGGCATCGGCTGCGGGGTCTCCGCCCGCGTGCTCCCGCGCCTCGCCGATCAGCGCGCGCGTCTCCGCCGGGGACGGCGGCCGGACGAACGCGCCCGCGAACCGGTACACGGTGGTCGCGGCGGTCGCCAGGTCGGCGGCGGCGCGGGCGGCGTCCCCCGCGCCGCGGGCGGCGTCGGCGGCGGCGCGGTGCAGGCGGTACATGTCGTCGCCGTGCATGCGGCACCCGGCGACGGCGGCGGCGTGCCGGAGCATCGCCGCCGCGGCGGCCGGGTCGGCGGCGAGCGCCGCGGCCTGCTCGTACCGCTGCTGGGACTCCCCGACCAGGTTCCGGGTGAAGGCGAGCTCCGCCAGCCGCCGCGCGAGGGCGTGCGCGTCCGCGCGGTGCTCCGGCTCGCCGGCCGCCCAGGCGAGGGCGGCGCGGAGGTCGTCGGCGAGGGCGTCGAACCGGGGCCGCCAGTCCGCTCCGGCGGCGGCGAGGCCGGCGGCACCGGCCAGGCACCAGCGCAGGTGCCGGGCGCGGGTCTCGGCCAGGTCGCCGGCCTCGGCGAGCCGCTCGGCCCCGTACTGGCGGATCGTCTCCAGCGCCCGGTACTCGGTCGCGCCCGCGGACGCCCGCACGGCCAGCAGGCTCTGCTCGGCGAGGCGGGCCAGCCCGTCGGCGGCGGCGCCCTCCCCGGCCCCTGCCACCTCGGCGGCCGCGGCGGCGGTGAACGGCGCGGCGAACACCGACACGCGCCGCAGCAGCTCCCGGTCGGCCGGTTCCAGCAGGGCGTGGCTCCAGTCGACCGCCGCCCGCACCGAGCGGTGCCGGTCGTCGGCGCGCGAGCCGCCGGTGAGCATCCGCAGCGGGTGGGACAGCGCGGCGGTGAGGCCGTCCAGCCCGAGCGTGGGGTAGCGGGCCGCGGCCAGTTCGATCGCCAGCGGCATGCCGTCCAGCCGCTCGCAGATGGAGCGGACGTGGTCGTGCAGGGGCGGGTCCAGCGGCCAGCCGATCGCCGTCGCGCGCTCCATGAACAGCGCGACCGCGTCCGGCTCGCCGTCGTCGGACAGCGACAGCGGCGGGACGGGGTACACCCGCTCGAACGGCACCATCAGCCGGGCGCGGCTCGTCGCGAGCACCGTCACCCGGGGGCACGCGGCGAGCAGGTTCTCCAGGAACGGCGCCACGCCGTCCCGCACCTGCTCGCAGTTGTCCAGGACGAGCAGGACGTGCCGGTCGGCCAGCGCGGCGGCCACCGAGGCGGCCATGCCGCGGCCGGGCTGCTCGCCGAGGCCGAGCGCGGCGGCGACCGCGTCCGCGATCATGCCCGGGTCGGTGACCGGCACCAGGTCGACGAACCACACCCCGTCCGCGAACGCGCCGGCCGCGTCCGCCGCCACCGCCAGCGCGAGCCGCGTCTTGCCCACCCCGCCGGGACCGGCCGCGGTCACCTGCCGGTGCCGCCCGACCAGCTCGGCCAGTGCGGCGCGCTCGGCCGCCCGGCCGACGAACGCGGTCAGCGGGGCGGGCAGGGCGGGCACCGCGGCCGCGGCGCCGGCGGCGCGGCGGCCCGCGGCGGCCCGCGCGGCGAGCGCCCGCCGGTCCGGGACGTCCAGCTTCCGCAGCAGCGAGGAGACGTGGCTCTCGGCGGTGCGGACCGAGATGAACAGCCGCGCCGCGATCTCGGCGTTGCTCAGATGCTCCCCGACCAGCTCCAATACCTCGGCTTCTCGGGGTGAGATGTCCACTGTCACGGCCACCGTCCCATTCTGGCGCAGGCCCCACCGTGCATGTTCCGTGCGTGATCCGTGCCGGCGGTCCGTAGGCGGCTCCGTAGTCGGCACGGATGTGGCCGGACCGGGCCTGGAGCGAGGCTATGAGCCATGAGCGACTCTTCCAGTCAGGGAATCAAGACCGTCCTGCATCCAGTGAGCGACCTGGCGAAGGCCAAGGCCGTGTACGCCGCCCTGCTCGGCACGGCCCCGCAGACCGACTCGTCGTACTACGTCGGGTTCGAGGTCGGCGGGCAGCACATCGGGCTGGTCCCGGACGGCGGGCCGCAGGGCATGACCTCGCCGGTGGCCTACTGGCACGTCCCGGACATCGAGGCGAAGATCGCCGCGCTGACCGCCGCCGGCGCGACCGTCAAGGAGGCCCCGCACGACGTCGGCGCCGGGCGGCTGGTCGCCACCGTCACCGACCCGGACGGCAACGTCCTCGGCCTGATCCAGGACCGCTGAGCCCGGCCGCACGCCGCACGACGATGAACCCCTCACCAGAAAGAAGCGTCATGAACTCGTTCGAATCCATCACCCTCGAAGTCGCCGACCCCGCCGCCGCCGCGGACTTCTACGCGGCCCTCGGCCTCTCCTCCCAGGTGGACGTCCGAGCCTCGGACGACCCGAGCACCGGCTTCCGCGGCTTCGCGCTCTCGCTCGTCGCGTCCCAGCCCGGCAACGTCGACGCGCTCATCGCCGCCGCCGTCGGCGCGGGCGCCGCCGTGCTGAAGCCCGCCGCGAAGTCCTTCTGGGGCTACGGCGGCGTCGTCCAGGCCCCGGACGGGACGATCTGCAAGATCGCGTCCTCCAAGAAGAAGGACTCCGCGCCCGCCGCGCCGGAGTTCGAGCAGATCACGCTGCTGCTGGGCGTCGCGGACGTCAAGGCGAGCAAGCGCTACTACACCGGCCGCGGCCTCGCCGTCGCCAAGAGCTTCGGCGGCAAGTACGCCGAGTTCGACGCCTCGGAGTCGTCCGTCACGCTGGCGCTCTACCCGCGCCGCGCCCTCGCCAAGGACATCGGCCTCGCCCTGGAGGGCACCGGCTCCCACCGGCTCGTCCTGGTCGGCGGCGGCGAGACCGCCACCGACCCGGACGGGTTCGTGTGGGAGCCCGCGCCCGCCCGGAGCCGGGCCTGAGCCGTCCCGGCCGGTCAGCGGCGGAGCGAAACGCGGACGTCGCCGCCGTCCGGCCGGACCGCGTCCAGCATCCCGCTCGGGATGCGGAACACCCGGCCGGGCGCCGCGGGCCACGGCAGCCGCCGCTCGGCGAGGGTGCGGCCGTCCTGGACGACCGCGACGCGCGGGAACGGCACGAACTCGTCCACCCAGGCCAGCAGCCGGCCGCGGGCCGGGCCGCGCCCGCCGGGCCGGTACGTCGACGGGGATATCCAGCGCAGCGGCTCCGCCGCGACGATCCGGACGGCCTCGCCCGGGTCCTCCCCGCCGGCCAGGTGGTCGAGGACGCTCCGCGCCACGTGCGCGCCGTCGAGGGCCGCGATGTCCGCGGTGTCCACGGGGTGCAGCAGGTTCCCGGCGGCGAAGACCCCCGGGCGGCTGGTGCGCAGCGCGCCGTCGACGGCCGGGCCGAGCGTGCCGGGGTCCAGGTCGAGGCCGGCGGAGCGGGCCAGCTCGTTGTCGGGGATCCAGTCCCCGGTGAACACGACCGTGTCGCAGGGCACGACGTGCCGCCGGCCGGTGTCGACGTCCTCGATCTGGACGGCCTCGACGCGGCGCTTGCCGATGATCCGGGTGACGCGGGTGCGGGTGCGCAGCGGCACCCGCAGGCCGAGCCGGCCCGCGACGGGGAGCGCCGCGTACGCCTCGCCGTGCGGCCGCTCCGAGGTCATGAGGACGGTGCGGCAGCCCGCCTCGCGCAGGGTCAGCACGGCCGACCAGCTGACCAGCTCGCTGCCGACGACGACCGCGCGCAGCCCCGGGCGGCCGTGCCGCAGGTGCACCAGGTTCTGCAGGTGGCCGGTGGTGAAGACGCCGTCCGGGCGGTCCCCCGGCACGAGCCGCGCCGTCCGCGGCCGCTCCCGGGCGCCCGTCGCCAGCACCACCGCCCCGGCGCGGACCTCGTACAGGCCGTCCGGCGCGGTGACCTCCAGGGCCCCGTCGGCGGACCAGCCGGTCACCATGGCGCCGGTGCGGACGTCGGCGCCCGCGCGCTCGGCGCCGGCCGCCATCCGGCGGGCGTACTCGGGCCCGGTCAGGACCCGGTGGAGGTCGCGGACGCCGAACCCGGTGTGGGCGCAGTGCCGCGGGATGCCGCCGGCGTGCTGCTCGCGTTCGAGGACGAGCGGCCGGCCGGGAACCGCCCCCGCGAGCTCCCGGGCGGCCCGCAGCCCCGCCGGGCCGCCGCCGACGATGGCCACCGCGGGCGTCAGCCGGGTGCGCGTCGTGCTCATCGTTCGCCTTTCTCGTCGGTGTCCCCGCCGGCGGTGCGCAGCGCGTGCTCCAGCATCCCGGTGACGGTCGCGCCGCAGTAGAAGCCCTGGCAGCGCCCGTTCATGGCGCGGGTGCGGCGGCGGAGCCCGTCCAGGTCGCGCGGCGGGATCGTGCTCGCGAACGCGTCGCGGATCTCGCCGCGGCTGACCCGCTCGCAGAAGCAGGTGATCGTGCCGTACTCCGGGTCGTCCGCGATGCGCTCCGCGTCGGCGTACGGGCGCGGGAACGCCTCGCCGATGTTGGGCATGCGCGGCGGCTCCGGCAGGTCGGTGCGCTCCTCCAGGTCCAGGCCCGCCTCGCGGAGGAGGCCCAGCAGGTGTTCGGCGACCGCCATGCTGGAGGTGAGCCCGGTGGAGCGGATGCCGCCCGCGACCGCGTAGCGCTGCTCCGCGTCCACCTCGATCGTGTAGTCGGAGACGTCGCTCGCCGCGCGGAGCCCCGCGTAGGAGGCGGTGACCTCCTCCTCCAGCAGCCGCGGCATGATCCGCTTGCCGCGCTCCAGCAGGAACGCGTAGCCGTCCCCGGTGGTCGAGGTGTCGGCGCGGTCGGTCATGTCCTCGGCGGTCGGGCCGAGCATGACGTTGCCGTAGATCGTCGGGCTGATCAGCACGCCCTTGCCGAGTTTGGACGGCACCGGCAGCACGATGCGGTCCACCAGCGGCCGGGCCTGCTTGTCGTAGACGAGCAGCTGGCCGCGGCGCGGGTGCAGGTGGAACCGGTCGTGGCCGAACCGGGCGTCCAGCACGTCGCCGCCGAGCCCGGCAGCGTTGACGACCCACCGGGCCCGGACGTCGCCGCCGCTCGTGTGCAGAACGGTCTCGTCCTCCCCCGGGGTGATGGACTCGACGCGGTGCCCCCGCAGCAGCCGCACGCCGCGCCGGACCGCGTCGGTGGCCAGCGCGAGCGTGGTCGTCCAGGTGCAGATGATGGACTCGCCCGGCACCGTCAGCCCGCCGAGGGCGCCGGGGCCGAGCGCCGGGACCTGCCGGTACACCTCGTCCGGGCCGACGATCTCGCTCTCGGTGTAGCCGTTGCGCTCCGCCTTCTCCTTCAGGCCGGGCAGCGCGGCGAGTTGCTCATCGTCCCAGGCGACGAGCAGCGCCCCGGTCGGCTCGTAGGGGATGCCGGTGCGGTCGGCGTAGTCCTTGAGCAGCCCGTAACCCCGGGCGACGAGGCGCGCCTCCAGGGTGCCGGGCGCGGCGTCGAAGCCGGTGTGCAGGATCGCCGTGTTCGCCTTGCTGGTGCCGTCGCCGACGTCGTCCCGCGCCTCCAGCAGGACGACGTCGAGCCGGTGCCCGGCCAGGGCGCGGGCGATCGCCGAGCCGACGACGCCCGCGCCGATCACCGCGACGTCGGCGACGCGCCCGGGTTCCGGCGCGGTCTGCGGTGTGCTCACTCCTTCTCCTTCTTCGCGATCGCGGTGCTCTCGACGGCCGCCCGCCACCGGGCCCGGAAGGCGGCCGCCTCGGCGGCGCCGATCCGGGGGGTGTAGGCGGTGTCCGGCGACCAGTCGACGACCGCGTCCGCGAGGGGCAGCGCCGGGTCGAGGGCGCTGCGCGCGAACGCGACGGCGCCGAGCGCCGTGGCGTGCTCGGACGGGTACACGTCGACCTGGGTCTGCAGCAGGTCGGCGACGGCCTGCACCAGGACCCGGCTGCGGGTGAGGCCGCCGTCGACGCGCAGCCGCGGCAGGGCGGCGCCGGTGTCGCGGGCCGTGCAGTCCGCGAGCTCGGCGACCTGGGCGGCGATGCCGTCCAGCACCGCCTTGACCAGGTGCCCGGCGGTGGTGGACAGCGTCATCCCGGTGAACGAGGCGGTCGCGTCCGGCGCCCACCACGGTGCCGACAGTCCGGCCAGCGCCGGCACGCACAGCACCCCGTCGGCGTCCGGCGCGGCGACCGTGTCGAGCTCGGGCGCGCCGCCGACCAGGCCGAGGTCGCGCAGCCACCGCACCGCCGAGGCGGCGGTGGGGACCTGCCCGTCCAGGCAGTAGGACGTCTCGCCGCGCGCCTGCCACGCCACAGACGCGGCCAGCCCCGCCCCGGACCGGACGGGCGTCGTGCCCATGTTGGCCAGCAGGAAGGCCCCGGTGCCGAACGTGCACTTGGCCTCGCCCGGCTCCAGGCAGCGCTGCGCCAGCAGCGCCGCCTGCTGGTCGACGACCAGGCCGCCCACCGGGGCCCGGCCGCCGAACGCCGTCGTCTCGCCGACGATCTCGTCGCAGGCGGCGATGCGCGGCAGCCGCTCGCCGCCGAGCCCGAACACCTCCAGCAGCTCGGGGCTCCACGCGGCCGTGTCGAGGTCGGTGAGCAGCGAGCGGGACGCGGTCGCCGCGTCGGTGACGAACTCGCCGGTGAGCCGGTGCAGCAGCCAGGTGTCGGACGTCGTGACGACGCCGTCGCCGGTGAGCCGGTCCCGGATCCAGCGCATCTTCGGCGCGGAGAAGTACGGGTCGAGCACCAGCCCGGTGCGCTCGGCCACCAGGCCCGCCCACTCCGCGCGCTCGGCGCAGATCCCCGCGGACCTGCGGTCCTGCCACACGATCGCGGGCGTCAGCGGCTCGCCGGTGGCGGGGTCCCAGGCCAGGACGGTCTCGCCCTGGTTGGCCAGGGTCACGCCGTCGATCCGGGCCCCCGCCTCGGCGACGGCGCGCCGGCCGGACTCCAGCACCGAGTCGAGCAGCTCCGCCGGGTCCTGCTCGACCCCGCCGCCGGACAGGTAGCGGGGGTGCACCGGCAGCTCCACCACGCTCAGGACGCGGTCGGAGCCGTCCACGACCATGGCCTTCGTGCCCGAGGTGCCCTGGTCGACGGCCAGCACGGTGGTCATGGACGGCCCCCGGCGGACTCGTTCGGCCGGGGCGCGTCGTCGTCCAGGACCTTGTCGATGTCGTGCATGTCGGGCATGGTGAGCCCCTTGGTGCCGTGCCTGATGAGCAGGTAGGCCAAGTACACCGCGCCGATCGCCGACATGACGGCGACGTAGCGCCACGGCTCGGCGAAGGACGCGTCACGGAAGATCATCAGCTCGTAGGCCAGCCAGCAGACGGCCACCACCAGCACCGGGACCTCCCAGCGGCCGAGCTGGAAGCCCTTGGACGGCGGCAGGCTGCGCCGCTTGGCCAGGTACAGCGCCACCGTCGCCGCGTAGATGATCGCGGGCAGCAGGGTCGCCGCCGAGAACAGCGAGAACAGCGCCTGGGTGGACCGGGCGAACAGCGCGAGCAGGACCTGCGCGACCGCGAACATCAGCACGGCGGCGTTCAGCGGGGTGCCGGTCGAGGGGTTGATGCGGCGCAGCACCTGCCAGCCGGGGAAGCGCTTGTCGCGCGCCATCGCCCACACCAGCCGGGCCCCGCTCAGCAGGATGACCAGGCCGCAGGAGAAGATCGAGATCACGACGAGCACCAGCAGGCCCTTGCCCACGTAGGAGCCGAGCACGCGGGTGATGACGTCCGCGACCGGGGTGTCGGACTTCGCCAGCGCGGACGGGTTCTCCGCCAGCGCGGTGACCGCCACGAGGAACAGCATGCCGAGCACGCCGAGGCCGAGCACGGCCTGCGCCATCGCCTTCGGCACCACGCGCGCGGGGTCCTTGGTCTCCTCGGCGAGGTTCGCCGCCGACTCGAAGCCGACGATGGTGAACGCGCCGAGCAGGAAGCCGAGCGCCCACGGGCCGACCGAGGTCGCTCCGCCGAGCGAGAAGTAGCCGTCGCTCGGGACGTCGCCCTTGCTGAACAGGGTGCCGAAGTCGAGGTCGCCGGTGAAGGCGCCGACGGCGAACAGCAGCACGGTCAGCGAGACCATGCCGATCAGCTGGATGGTGACCGCGACGGTGTTGACCCGCTGCGTGGCCCGGGTGGACAGCGCCACCAGGATCGCCTGGAGGAGCACCACCACGGCGGTGATGACCCAGGCGTTCTGGCTGGTGCCCTCGTACTGGAACAGCACCGGCAGGATCGTCGCGGCGATGGTGTAGTCGACGGCGCACACCACGACCGCGAGGAAGGTGAACGAGATCCAGCCCATGATCCAGCCCAGCACCGGGTTGGCCAGGCGGGACGTCCACTGGTAGGCGTAGCCGCTCACCGGGATCCGGGCCGCGAGGGCGCCGAAGATCAGGGCCACGCACAGCTGGCCGACCACGACGACCGGCCACGTCCAGATGCCCATCGGGCCGGAGCTCTGCAGCACCGAGCCGTAGGCGGTGAAGATGCCGGTCGCGATCGACACGAACCCGAACGCCACCGCGAAGGAGGCGTACCAGCCCAGCTCGCGCTTGACCTCCTGCGCGTAGCCGAACTCCGAGAGGCCGTCGCCGGACCCGCTGCCGGCCGGGGATCCCGGCGCCGCCGCGGGCGGCGGCATGGAAGAATCGGCCATTGATCGTCTCCTTGCACGTGTCATGAGGAATGGGCGATCGGGCCGGGTGACGTGGCAGCGTCGCCCGGCCACCGTGAACTCACCCGGCGGCCACGATGAGGCCGCCGGACTCCTCCAGGGCCTCGCGCAGCGCCGGGGACGGCGTCTTGTCGGTGATCACTTCGTCGAACGCGTCGAGCCCGCACACGCGGTGCGCGGCGACGCGGCCGAGCTTGCGGGAGTCCGCGAGCACGTACGAGCGGACGGTGTTCGCGATCATCACGCGGCGGGTCGCGACCTCGTCCAGGTGGTAGTCGGTCAGGCCGGCCGAGGCGTCCACCCCGCCGGAGCCGAGGAAGGCCACGTCGGCGTTCAGGTCGGCGAAGAACTGGGCGGTGCCGGCGCCGGAGCAGGCGAGGTCGCCGGGCCGCAGCCGGCCGCCCGCCACCAGCACCTCGACCCGCGGCCGGCCGGCCAGTTCGGCGGCCGCCAGCAGCGAGCACGTCGCGACCACGCCGTGGAAGTCCGGCGGCAGCGCGCGGGCCACCTCCAGGGCGGTGGTGCCCACGTCGATGATGACGGTCTGCCCCGGCCGGACCAGCGCCGCGGCGGCGCGGCCGATGGCCGCCTTGGCCTCCCGGTCGGCGCCGGCGCGCTCGGCGAACGGCGCCTCCTCCCCCGACGAGCCGACGGCCACGCTGGTCGCGCCGCCGTGCACCCGCACGAGCTCCCCGCGGCGCTCCAGCACCATCAGGTCGCGGCGGACCGTCTCGGCCGACACCCCGAGCAGGACGGCGAGCTCCTCGGTCCGCACCACGGACCGGTCGCGGAGCGCGTCGCCGATCCGGCGGTGCCGCTCAGGCGCGAGCACGACCACTGCCCGACTTTGTGGAAGATTGACCGAACATATGGAGAATTCTGCATAAGTTTGGACTTTTGTCAAGACAGCCCAGGTCAGCGCCGTGGTAGCGGGCCGGAAGGGGCCGGCGGCGGCGTCGCATGAGAGCGGCCGGGCACCGCGACCGTGGTCGCGGCGCCCGGCCGGGCGTCCCTCTCCGGTCAGGCCAGCACGCAGTGGGCGCCGCTGAAGATCGTCGGCATGCACTTGTTGCAGTGGATGCACAGCGAGCGGGTCTCGGGCTCGTCCCGCATGCGGTTGAGCAGGTCGGGCTCGCGCAGGAGCGCGCGGGCCATGGCGACGAACTGGAAGCCCTCGGCCATCGCCAGGTCCATGGTCTCGCGCCGGGTGACGCCGCCCAGCAGGACCAGCGGCATCTTCAGCGCGGCGCGGAACTGCCGGGCGCTGTCCAGCAGGTACGCCTCCTCATAGGGGTAGCTGCGGATGAACTTCCCGCCCACCATCTGGACGCCCAGCTTCACCGGCTGAGGCATAGCGGCGGCGAACTCCCGCACCGGCGCGTCGCCCCGGAACAGGTACATCGGGTTGAGCAGGGAGCTGCCGGCGGTCAGCTCCAGGGCGTCCAGGCCGCCGTCCTGCTCCAGCCACTGCGCCACCCGCAGGCTCTCGTCCAGCCAGAGGCCGCCGGGGACGCCGTCGTCCATGTTCAGCTTGGCCAGGATCGCGATGCGGTCCCCGACCGCGTCGCGGACGGCGCGGGCGATGCCGCGCACGACCTTGGCGCGGTTGGCCAGCGAGCCGCCGTACTCGTCCGTGCGCTTGTTGATCTTCGGGCTGAGGAACGAGCTGGCCAGGTAGTTGTGGCCGAAGTGGATCTCCACGGCGTCGAACCCGGCCTCGATCGCCAGCAGCGCGGCGCCGGCGTGCGCCTTGGTGACCCGCTCGATGTCGGCCCCGCTCGCCGCGCGGGTCATCCGCAGCGCCTGCGGGTTGAACGAGCGGGACGGGCCCAGCGAGGGCAGCCCGTTGGACTTGCCGTTGGCGACCGGGCCCGCGTGCCCGATCTGCGCGGAGACCGC
Organism: Actinomadura geliboluensis; assembly: GCF_043197915.1. Taxonomy (NCBI): domain Bacteria; kingdom Bacillati; phylum Actinomycetota; class Actinomycetes; order Streptosporangiales; family Thermomonosporaceae; genus Actinomadura; species Actinomadura geliboluensis. The sequence continues at coordinate 165,549 of NZ_JBICUA010000007.1, forward strand.
GGCGCCCTCGGCGTGCACGGCGTCGGTGAGGCGGCGCAGGCCGGGCAGCGCCTCGGGCCGCATCCAGATCTGGTCGCGCTCCGTGCGGCCCTCGGGGGCCACGGCGCAGTAGGCGACCGTGGACATGCCGACGCCGCCGGCGGCGTGACGGCGGTGGAACTCGATGAGCTCGTCGCCGACCAGCGCGCCCTTGGTCATGCCTTCGAAGGTGGCGGCCTTGATGACGCGGTTGCGCAGTTCGAGGGGGCCGAGCTTGGCCGGTGCGAAGACGTCCGGAGTGGTCATGTGCTCTCCAAGGGACAGCGGGTCATGGGCGTGGGCGGAGCCGGGGCGCATGGCCGTGTCGGCGCCATCGTCCACCTCTTCCTCTCGTCTCTCCACGAGGGGGGTTTCAATCACCAGTCAATCACTGATTGAAGGGTGCTTGCGCAAGGTGTGGTGGAATGGCCGGATGCCCGACGAGAACGCGTCGACCCGGGAACGCCTGCTGGCCGCGGCCGAGCGGCTCTTCGCCGGCAAGGACCCCGACCAGGTCTCCCTCCGCCTGATCAACGCCGAGGCCGGCCTGAACCCCGGAGCGGTGCACTACCACTTCGGATCCCGGGAGGGGCTCGTCACGGCCCTGCTGGAGCGCGAGCTCATCCCGCTCTGGGCCGACCGCCTGGCGCCGGTCGTCGAGGCATCGGAGCGGCCCGACGCCGACCTCCCGATCGCCGGGCTCGTCGCCGCGATCGTCGAACCGTTCGAGGACCTGATCCGCACCGAGAAGGGCCGGATGCTCTGCCGCCTGCTGGCCCGCACGGCGCTCCCCAACGGGCGGCTGCCGGTCTCCTCCCCCTGGTTCAGCCCGGCCCCGTTCGAGGTGATGCTCTCCCGCGCCATGCCCGAACTGCCGGTCCGCGAGATCTCCGAACGCTGGCGCCTGGCCTTCACCCTCCTGCTGGAGGTCTACGGCCGCGCCGCCGCCGACGGCCGGTCCCCGGTCCACCCGGAGACGCTCGTCTCCTTCCTCACCGCCGGACTCACCGCCCCCGCCCGCGGCTGACCGATCTTCTATACGATGCGCGGGACCCCTCATCGGGAGGCCCGTATGGATTCCGCGTCCCCGGTGGCCGCCGCCCGCTGGGCTCGCGTGGTCGCGGTCGGGGTGAGCTGCGGTTTCGCGTTCGGCGGGTACGTCGGGATCATCAACGCGGAGCAGAGCGGCAAGCCGGCGGCCGCCGCGCTGCTGACCGCGCTGGTGCTCCTCCACCTGCGCAACTGCATCCGCTGGTCGGACGACGAACGAGCGCGAGGCCGGCAGTGGGCGCTGGGCGTCCAGGCGGTCCTCACGGCCACGGGCATGATCTGGTACGCGTCCACCTGGTACGGCAACTCCGGGTTCCTGGCGGCGGCGCTCCTGCTGCTCGTCCGCCGGCGGTGGGCGGCGTGGGGCGGGTTCGCGCTGGTGATCGCGGCGCAGTTCGCCGCCGCGCTGCCGGTCCGGCCGACGGTCGCGGAGGCGGCCTACCTCGCGGTCGGGCACACGGCGTTCGTCGGGATCGCGCTGTACGGGGTCGCCCGGCTCGCCGACCTCATCAGCGACATGCGGCGGACCAGGGACGCGCTCGCGCTGGCCCAGGTCTCGCGCGAGCGGCTGGTCTTCGCGCAGCAGTTGAACGAACGCGTGGGCGTGAGCCTCGAACGGGTCGTCCGGGACGGGGACGCGGCGGACCCGGCGGCGGTCAGGCGGCGGCTGGACGTGGCACGGGCGGCGCTCAACGAGACGCGGTCGGTGGCGCACGGATACGGGCGCGACCACCTCGCGGGCGCGCCGGTCGCGGACGACCTGACGGCGACGGGGGCGGCGGTCCTCGGGGCCGCGACGCTCTGCCTCATGATCGTGCCCACGGAGCTGAGGCAGTTCCTCCGCGTCGACCTGGGCGCGCTCGAGACGGCGGTGTTCTTCGCGTCGCTCGCCGCGTTCGTGCTGCTGTTCCTGCGCGCCTGCGCCCCGACGCGCCGTCCGCCGTGGACGCTGGTCGTCTTCGTCCCGGCGCTGGGCCCGCTGCTCCTGTTCGACCTGTCGGTGTGGCACGTGGTCCTCTTCCTGCCGGGCCTCGTCCTGGTCGTCGTGCGCGGGTGGGCGCGGTGGGTCCTGGCGGTCCCGCTGATCTGCATGGATCCGCTGCTCGTGATCTGGGACGCGCAGCTCGGCGACCCGACGCCGCTGGGCATGGCCTACGAGATCGTGTGGTCCGGGGAGCGGGCGCTGCTCGTGTGCGGGCTCGTCCGCATGGGCGAGCTGGCCCTGCGGGTCAAGGAGGCGCGGGCGGAGCTGGCCAGGACGGCGGTGGCCCGCGAACGGCTCCGGTTCGCGACCGACCTCCACGACCTGCTCGGCCTGGGGCTGTCGGTGGTGGTGCTCAAAAGCGAGCTGGCGCTGCGGCTGCTGGACAGGGACCCCGGCCGCGCCCGCACCGAGCTGTCCGAGGGCCTGGCGGCGGCCCGCCGCGCCCTGGCCGACATGCGGGACGTCGTGGCCGGGCGCGGTGAGATCGAGCTGGCGGCGGAGGCCGAGTCCACGCGCGCGGCGCTCGCGGCCGCCGGCATCGAGGTGTCCGGGACGGTCCAGCCGGCGCCGCTGCCCGCGGAGACCGACACGCTCCTGGCCACCGTCCTGCGCGAAGGGGTCACCAACGTGCTGCGGCACAGCGACGCCGACCGGTGCGAGCTGACCGTCGAGGTGGTCGCGCGGAGCGTCCGGCTGCGCCTGGTCAACGACGGTGCCCGGGGTCGCGCCGGCGCGCCCGGCGTGGGCTTGGAGAACCTGGCGCGCAGGGTGCGCGAGCTGGGCGGGACGCTGACCGCCGGCAGGGACGGGGACGCCTACCGGCTCGCGGTGGAGGTGCCGCTACAGCCAGCCCTGATCGGTCGCGATGCGGATCGCGTCGATGCGGTTCCTGGCGTTCAGCTTCAGGACGGCCGACGACAGGTAGTTCCGGACGGTGCCCCGGCTCAGTGAGAGCGACCGGGCGATGTCGTCGGCCTCCGCGCCGGTCGCCGACAGCCGGAGCACGTCGGCCTCCCGCGCGGTGAGCGGGCTGTCCGCCCGTTCGAGCTCGGCGAGGGCCAGCTGAGGGTCCACCACCCGCTCCCCCGCGACGGCCTTGCGGATCGCGTCGATGAGGTCGTCGGCCGGCGCGTGCTTGAGCAGGAACGCCGAGATCCCCGCGGACAGGCCCCGGCGCAGATACCCCGGCTTGCCCAGACCCGTCAGGACGACCGTCCGGCAGGCCGGGAGCTTGACGCGGAGTTCGGCGGCGGCGTCCAGACCGTCCATGCCGGGCAGGTCGATGTCGAGCACGGCCACATCGGGGCGAGCCTGGACGGCCGCGTCGACGATCTCGTCCCCGCGCTCGACCGTGGCCACCACCTCGATGTCGTCCTCGAGCCCGAGGACGGTGGTCAGCGTCTCCCGCAGGATCCGGACGTCCTCGGCGACCATCACACGGATCATGTGATTCCTTCACATCGAACTGCTGAACCCGGCCACTACCGGCGAATTCTCCGGATTGCGAGTCTAATCACGCCGACACCGGCGCACTCAGAACCGGAGGAAACCATGCGAAAGCTCATCGCCTCGACGTACGCCACTCTCGACGGCTTCATCGACAACCCCCACGAATGGTCGCTGCAGTACTCCGAGGAGGAGTCCCAGACCTACGCGTTCACCATGACCAAGAACGCCGACGCGCTCCTGCTCGGCCGCGTCACCTACGAGGGAATGGCGCAGGCGTGGCCGAACATGGGCGGCAACCCCTACGCCGACCACGTCAACTCCATGGACAAGTACGTCGTCGCAAGCCAGCCCGTGGACACCTCGTCCTGGAAGCCGACCACGGTCATCGACGGGGCCGACCTCGTCGGCGCGGTGACCGAACTGAAGAAGCGGGACGGCGGCGACATCCTCATCTGGGGCCACGGCCGCCTGACCGACGCCCTCGCCGCCGCCGGGCTGCTCGACGAGCACAAGATCTGGCTCTACCCGGTCATCAAGGGCTCCGGCGAGCCGCTGTTCCGCCCGGAAAGCGCCGGAACCGTCGAACTGGTCGACTCGACCATCTTCCCGAGCGGAGTCGCCGTCCTCACCTACCGTCCGCTCACCGGCTGAACCGACCGGCATCGCCATTCCGGCGAGGAGGCGGAAGGCGTGCGGCCACCAGCGCGGCACGCCTTCCGCACCTCCCGGCGCCGGTGCCGAGTACGACAAGCCGCTCAAAGCCCGCTCTTCCGCCTCCTGCTCGTGACGAGTCGGCGCGCTTCGCTCAGATGACGCCGGCTTCGGCGAGCCAGCGCCACAGCTCGTCCTGCGGGACGATCGTGACACCGAGCTTCTCGGCCTTGCCGGTCTTCGAGGCGCCGACGTTGTCGCCGGCGAGCAGGTAGTCGGTGCCCGCCGAGACCGACGAGACGGCCTTCGCCGCCGCCTGCTCGACCAGGCGGGTGACGTCGGGCCTGCTGATCTTCGCGCCCGAGCGCGGGTCGGTGAACGCCCCGGTGATCACGACGGCCCGGCCCTTGAGCGGCGAGTCGCCCGCGGCCGCCGCGTCGACCGGCCGGTCCTCGGGGAGGACGTCGAGGTTCACGCCGCGCTCCCGCAGCGCCGCGATCTCCGCCAGCACCTCGGGGCGGGCGAAGAAGGCCACAATGCTCTCCGCGACCGCGGGGCCGATGTCGCGGATCGCCACCAGGTCCTCGGCCGTCGCCGCCGCGACGTCCTCGATGCGCTCGTAGCCGGCCAGGCACAGCCGCTTGGCCGTGCCCTCGGACGCCATCGGGATCGCCAGCCCGATCAGCGCCCGCCGCAGCCCGACGCCCTTGGACGCCGCGATGGAGTCGACCATGTTCTTCGCGCTGACCTCGCCCATCCGCTCGTAGCCGAGGAGCTGCTCCACCGTCAGGTCGTAGAAGTCGCTGCGCCGCTTGAGCACGCCCTCCTCGGCGAGCTTCTCGATCCAGGTGTCGCCGACGCCCTCCATGTCGGCCGCCTGCCGCGAGGCCCAGTGCATCAGCCGCCGCATCGCCTGGGCCGGGCACTGCAGGTTCAGGCACCAGCGCTCCTCGCCGGCACCGCGGACCTCCAGCTCGGACCCGCACGACGGGCAGTGCACCGGCGGGACGATCTCGACCTCGCTGCCGTCGCGCCGCTCCGGCAGCGAGCGGCCCGCGAACGGGATCACGTCGCCGCGCCGCACGACCGCGACCGTGTCGCCGATCCGCAGGTCGCGCTCGCGGATCAGGCGCGGGTTGTGCAGGGTGATGTTCTCGACCGTGACGCCGCCGACGAACACCGGCGCGACCTTGGCGCGCGGCGGGACGCGGCCGATCTTGCCGACCGGCCACTCGACCGACAGCAGGGTGGTGAGCTTCTCCTCCGGCGGGTACTTGAACGCGATCGCGCCGCGCGGTTCGGCGCTGTTGAAGCCCGCCGCGTCGAACGCCGCCGGTTCGTGCAGCCGGACGACCGCGCCGTCGATGTCGTAGTCCAGCCCGTCGCGGCGGCCGCCGATCTCGTGGATCGCGTCCATCACCTCGGCGGCGTCCGCGCACACGTACTGGGCGACCGGCTCGAAACCCGCCGGGAGGCCGATCGCGGCGCCGTCGCGGTCGGCTCCGAACGCGTAGAAGCGCAGCAGCCGCTTCGCCTGGACCGCCGCCTCGGGGTCCTTCAGCACCAGCGTCCCGGCGGCGCCCGAGCGGGGGTTGGTCAGCGTCTTGTCGGGGTGGGCCTCGTTGTAGGCGGCCCAGACCGACCGCAGCATCACGGCCTCGCCGCGGACCTCGACGCGCCCGGGCTCCTCGATCTCCATCGGCAGGCCGGGGATCACGTGCCGCACCTTCTCGGTCACCAGCTCGCCGACCGCGCCGGTGCCGCGCGTGGCGACGTAGTCGAGCCTCCCGCCGGTGTAGACGACGCTGAGCGAGAGCCCGTCGAGCTTCTCCGACACACGGAAGACCTGGCCGCCGAAGCGCTCGCAGAACGTGCGGATCTGCTCCTCGCTCGTCGCCTTCGCCAGCGAGAGCATCGGGCGCGCGTGGCGCACCGTCGGCCCGGCGAGCTCCGCCGGCGCGTTGACCTTGCCGAGCGGGCTGTCGGCCGGCTCCAGCTCGGGATGCTCGGCGACGAGCGCCGCCAGCTCGTCCTTCAACGCGTCGTAGTCGGCGTCCGGCAACGGGCTGTCACCGGCGCCGTAGTACAGGTCGTTCAGCCGCTTGACCTCGGCGGCCAGCTCAGCGATGCGCTCCTCGACGTCCACACCCCGATTAAACGCGAAGCCACCGACACTCTTCACCGCCGATCCTCACCCGCCGTCGCCGCTCCCGCGGTCGGACCTCAGCGGCCCAGGCCGGCGTCGCGGGCGCGGGCCATCGCCTCGGCGCGGTCGGCGACCTGGAGTTTGGCGAAGACGTTCGAGACGTTGTTGCGGACGGTCTTGGGCGACAGGCCGAGGCGCTCGGCGATCGCCGGGTTCGGCAGGCCGAGCGCGATCAGTTCCAGGACGTCGCGCTCGCGGGCCGTCAGCTGCGGGAACGGCTCCCCGGCCGGGCGGGCGACCGCGATCCGGGCGAAGTAGTCCGCGACGCGTCCCGCCAGCGCCGGGCCGAAGATCACCTCGCCGCCCGCTACGGCGGCGACCGCGCGCAGGATCTCCTCCTGGTCGGCGCCCTTCACCAGGTAGCCGCGGGCGCCGGCGAGCATGGCGGCGAACACGCTCTCGTCGTCCTCGTGCATGGTCAGCACGAGGACGCCGGTGTCCGGGTGCGCGGCGAGGATCCGGCGGGTCGCCTCCACGCCGCCGAGCCGCGGCATCTGCAGGTCCATCACGACGACGTCCGGGCGCAGCCGCCCCGCCGTTTCCACGGCGACCGCGCCGTCCGGCGCGGTGCCGACGACCTCGACCTCCCCGGTGGACTCCAGCATCAGCCGCAGCCCGTCGCGGTACACCGGGTGGTCGTCGGCCAGCAGCACCCGCGGCGTCACGGCGCGCTCCCCGCGAACGTCAGCGGCTCGGGCGCGTCGCCGCCGGAGCCCCGGCCGAACGGCAGCACGGCGTGCACGCGCGTCCCGCCGCCGGGGCGCGCCGACACCGCGCACCGCCCGCCGAGCTCCTCGGCCCGCTCCCGCATCCCGACCAGCCCGACGCCGACGAGCGCGCCCGGCGGCATGCCCCGGCCGTCGTCCGCGACCTCCACCTCCAGCGCCTCCGCGGTCGCCTCCAGCCGGACGTCGCAGTGCGCCGCCCCGGCATGGCGGGAGACGTTCGCCAGTGCCTCGCTCACGATCCGGTACGCCGCCTCCTCGGCCGCGGCGGGCAGCGGCGACAGCCGGCCCGCGCAGCTCAGCCGCACCCGCAAGGACCGGCCCTGGAATCGCTCGGCGAGCTGCTCCACCGCCCCGACCAGCCCGAACTGGTCCAGCGACGGGGGACGCAGGTCGTGGACCAGGCGACGGACGTCGGCCAGCACGCCCGACAGGTCGCCGCGCACCGAGCTCAGCGTCGCGTCGGCGGCGGCCGCGTCGCGCGGGGCGAGGTTGCGGGCCGCCTCGATCTTCAGCGCCGCGGCGGCCAGCGACGGGCCGAGGCCGTCGTGCAGGTCGCGGCGCAGCCGGCGCCGCTCCTCGGCGATCCCCGTCACCAGCTGCTCCCGGCTGCGCTGCAGCTCCTCGGTGAGCGCCGTCGCCCGCGCCGCGGCGGCGGCCTGCCGGACGACGTCGGCGAGGAGCCGCTGGTCGGCCGCCGGGAGCCGCGCCCCGCTCCGCGGCACCAGCGCCAGCCGGCCGATCGCCGCGCCCCGGTACCCGAACGGCAGGACCAGGACGTCGTCGCGCGGCGTCCCGTGCTCGACGACGACCGTCTTGCCGTCGGCGCGGTCCAGCTCGACGCGCACGTACGGGGAGCGGAACGACTGCGCCACCGCCCGCGCCACCTCCAGCAGCAGCTCGTCCGGGCCCATGGACCGCTCCAGCCGCCGCGCCAGCGCCGACACCACGTCGTAGGGCTCCGCCCGGCCGGTCAGCACCCGGTTCACCCAGCGCTGGAGGCGCAGCCGCAGCGGCGCGTACAGGACGGCGACCACGCCCGCGCCGGTCACCGCGGCGAGCGGCTCGTCGATGACCGTCCCGGCGCCGACGAACACCGCCACGTCGATGCCGATCACCGCGGCCGCCAGCGCCGCGTACAGCAGCGTCCAGCCGAGCAGCAGGTCGACGTCGTAGAGCCGGTACCGGGCGACCGCGACCAGCACCGCGACCGCGACGGCCGCGTGCATGAGGATGAGGGAGATGTCGCCGATCCACCAGTCCACCGACGGCGGCGTCACCTCCGTGAGCACCATGCCCGCCGCGAAGAGGACGACGTTGGCCGCGAGCGCCAGCAGCATCCACCGCAGCTGCGTCCGCCGCACCGGGTCGGACCGGCGGAAGCGCACCGTGAACGCCGCGATGGACACCCCGAACGAGAAGAGGAAGCCGACCCAGAACATCCAGCCGGACACCGGCCAGAGCGCGTCGGGCAGCGGCGGGGTCAGCGGGTCCAGCGGGACGCCCCGCAGGCCCGGCGCGAGCGGCTCGCCGTGGGAGAACACCCGCCACGGCACCATCAGCAGCGCCACGACGCCGACGGCCTGCGCGGTGATCGCGGCCGCCACGGGCCACCGCCAGCGCCGCGACGGCAGCCGCCCGTCCGGGAAGAACATCAGCGTCAACGGCACGATCATGTTGATCACCGGGCCGAAGCGGGCGCCCGCGTACACCGTCGCCGCCGTGAGCGGCAGGCCGCCGCCGTGCTCCACGACCGACAGCGAGGCGTACGCCGCGGTGATCCCGTCCAGGACCGCGATGAACCCGCCGGCCAGCACCAGCCACGTCAGCGGGTGCCGCGGCAGCCGCGTCGCCAGCACGCCGCCCGCGACCGCCAGCGGCAGTCCCGACCCCGCCGACCCCCAGTGCGCCCAGTCCAGCGGATCCGGCGGCCTGCCCGCCCCCGCGAGCAGGACGTCCAGCCAGACCGTCGCGGCGGTCGCCGCGGCGCACAGCACGGCGACCGCGATGGCGGTCCGCCTCAGGAGCCGCTCGGCCCGAGGCGCGGGTCGGGCGCTCCTCACCCCGCCAGCATGGCTCCCGCCGCGTCCCGGCTGCCTGGGATCGGTGTCCCTGGCCGCCGGGGACACCGGTCACCCACCGGAACGGGCCCCGACTCGGGCCGCGTCCGCCGCCCGGGTCCCTGGCCGCCCGGGACATCGGGGACGGAACGTCGGCGGTGAGCGGCGGCGCGACCGGGCGCCGCCGCCTCGTCACGGGGAGAAGCCGATGACCGTCCACATCCGTCCGAGTTCCGTCTATCCGAACGATCCGGCCGATCCGGGGCCCGGCGGGCTGCTGCTGCGCACCCGCCTCACCGGCGCGGCCCTCGCCGCCGGCACCGCCGCCTGGATCACCGGCCTGCTCATCGCCGGGGACCGCGTCCACGACGAGGTCGTCCCCGTGGAGATCTGGGGCAGCATGGCGTTCCTGTTCGGCGTCCTGTCCCTGGTCGCGCTGGTGCTGTCCACGAACGCCACGGGACGCGGTAAGGGCCGCTACCTCGCCATGGTGGAGATGGCGTTGTTCGTCCCGGCGCTGATCTGGTGCCCGCTGGCCATCGCCTACCCCGACGAGACCCCCGCCTGGGTGATCCCGTTCGACCTGTGCTGGCCGCTGTCGATGCTCGGCATGCTCGTCATCGGCATCGCCGTCGCGAAGGTCGGCCGCTACCGGGGGCTGCTGCGCTGGCACTTCCTGCTGTGCGGGCTGTGGCTGGTCGTCGCCGGCGTGGGGCAGGCCGTGCTCGGCGAGGAGGGCGGCACCTACCCGGGGACGGCCTGGCTCGGCCTGACCTACGGCGTCCTCGGCCTGCGCCTCGCCGTGACGCCCCGCATCGTCCTGCCCGCCACGCCCTGACCAGCCGGTCACCAGGGCGGCGGAACACGCCGATGAAGAGGCCGGTGGGTCGCCTCGAAGACGTCCGCGCGGGCGGACCTTCGACGGGAGCGGGGGCCCCGGACCCACCGGCACTCCGCGCCGACGCCGCCGAGGACGCGCGCGCCAGCCGTGCCGCCCGCCCCGGCACCCCTATGATTCCGGGGTGACCGCCTACAGTGACCCTGACGTGTTCGGAGACCTGGACGCCTCCGCCCTTCCGCCGCGCCAGCAGCGGATGCTGGCCATGATCCGCGACTGGGCGGTCAAGTACGGGTACGCGCCGAGCACGCGCCAGATCGGGGACGCGGTGGGCCTGCGGTCGACGTCGTCGGTGTCGCGCCACCTGGCGAGCCTGGAGGACAAGGGGTTCCTGCGGCGCGGCAACGCGGTGTCGCGTCCGATCGACGTGCGCGTGTTCCTCCAGGAGCGTCCGCCGGGAGAGTCCTCCGACGGCCCGGTGACCGTTCCCGTGGTGGGGCACATCGCCGCAGGGACGCCCATCTCCGCCGAGGAGCACGTGGACGGCACGCTGATGCTGCCCCGCGAGATCACGGGGCGCGGCACCGTCTTCGGCCTGCGCGTCCGCGGCGACTCGATGATCGACGCCGCGATCTGCGACGGCGACATCGTCGTGGTGCGGCAGCAGCAGGAGGCCCACTCCGGCCAGATCGTCGCGGCCATGATCGACGGCGAGGCCACCGTGAAGGTGTACCGCCGCCGGAACGGCCACGTCCTCCTCGAACCGCGCAACCCCGCCTACGAGGTCATCGACGGCGACAAGGCCGTCGTGCTCGGCATCGTCGTCTCCGTGGTCCGCAGCCTCTGACGGGAGGGACGGCCTCGTCGCCGCCCCTCCGGCCGGTCGTGCCGAAGACCGAGCGCGCCGGGGTCTACCAGCCCGGCGGCAGGGACGTGAAGTCGGGGTCGCGGCCCTCGGCGAACGCCGCCAGCGCCTCGGCGTTCGCGGGGCCGCCCATGAGCCGCGCGAAGCCGTCGTTCTCCCGCTCCCGCGCCCGCTGGATCTCCTCGCGGAGCGGCGCGGTCATGTCGCGCTTGACCTCCCGCAGGCTGGAGATCGGACGGCTCGCCAGGGTGGCGGCGACCCGCCGCGCCTCCGCCATCAGGCCGGCGGGCTCGCAGACCCGCCAGACCAGTCCCATCTCCTTGGCCTCGGCCGCCGAGATCCATTCCGCGGACAGCAGGATCCACGCGGCGTTCTGGCGGCCGACCAGGCGGGGCAGCAGGTAGCTCGACGCGGCCTCCGGCGCGACGCCCAGGCTGGTGAACGGGGTCTTCAGCCGCGCGTCCTCGGACATCAGGACCAGGTCCGCGAAGCCGATCACGGTCAGCCCGATGCCGAGGCCCAGCCCGTTGATCGCCAGGACCAGCGGCTTGTCGAACTCCGCCAGCACGTCGATGAGGCCGATGAACCCGTGCTTGCCGGGCGTGAAGTCCGGGTTCGTGACGCGCTCGGCCATCTCGATCAGGTCGGTGCCGGAGCTGAACGCACGGCCGCCGCCGGTCAGCAGCACCACGGCCACCGCCGGGTCCTCGGCAGCGTCCTGGAGCGCTTCGGTGAGCGCGTCGTAGAGGGCCTCGTTGAACGCGTTGAGCGCGGCGGGCCGGTTGAGCGTGATCGTCCGGACGCGGTCGGCGTCCTCGACCAGCAGGATCTCGGTGTCCTCGGTCACTTCCGTGCCTCCGTTCCCAGGACCAGGTCCGCGCAGCGCTCGCCGATCATGATCGACGGCGCGTTGGTGTTGCCTCCGGTGACCGACGGCATGACCGACGCGTCGGCCACCCGCAGGCCCTCCACACCGAGCACCCTCAACCGCGGGTCGACGACGGCGCGCTCGTCCGAGCCGATCCGGCAGGTGCCGGCCGGGTGGTAGACCGAGTGGACGATGTTGGGCAGGAACCGGCGCAGTTCGGCGGGGTCGGCGTAGTCGGGCCCGGGCACGATCTCGCCCTGGTTGTCGCCGATGCCGTCCATCACCGCGCGGACCATCGCCATGCCCTCCAGCAGGACCTCGGCGTCCTTGCCGGCGGACAGGTACGCGGGGTCGATCAGCGGCGGGAGCGCCGGATCCGGCCCGGCGATCCGGACCGTGCCCCGGCTCTCGGGGTAGATCAGCGTCGGGAACACGCTGAGGCCGGGCTTGCTGGTGGGCGGGCGCACCGGCTTGTCGCCGTCCTGGTTGGGGAACGGGTAGACCCAGTACAGCGCGTGCAGCTGCAGGTCGGGGATCGCGCCGGCCTGCGAGGTGCGGACGAACCCGGTTGCCTCGAACTGCGAGCCGCTGGCCCAGCCGGAGCGGCGCAGCCGCGCCTGCGCGAGACCGCGCATGAAGTAGGCCGGCGTCGGGCGCCGCAGTGCGGAGTCCATCCGGAACGAGACCGGGACGAACAGGTGGTCGTGCAGGTTGTCGCCCACCGGCAGGTCGGCGACGACCTCGATGCCGTGCCTCCGCAGGTGCGCGGCCGGGCCGATCCCCGACAGCTGCAGCAGCTTGGGCGAGTCGAACACGCCCGCCGAGACGATCACCTCCCGGTCGGCGGCGACGACGTGGCGGTCCCCGTCCGGCCCGACGACCTCGACGCCGGTGGCCCGGCCGCCGGCCAGCACGATCCGGGTGGCCCTGGCGTCGGTGAGGACGAGGAGGTTGTCCAGCGGGTCGGTGCGCAGGTAGGCGCGGGCGGCGGAGTAGCGGACGCCGCCGTCCGCGCTGAGCTGGAAGACGCCGACGCCCTCCTGCTCGGGGCCGTTGTAGTCGTCCAGGAAGGGGACGGCGAGCCGGTCGGTCGCCGCGTCGATGAAGCTGCGGGACGCGTCGGTGAGGTTCTTCTGGCGGCGCACCCGGACGGGGCCGCCGGCCCCGCGCAGCTCGCCGGCGCCGTCCTCCCAGTCTTCGAGCCTCTTGAAGTACGGCAGGACGTCGTCGTACGACCAGCCGGTGGCGCCGTCCGCGGCCCAGTCGTCGAAGTTCTGCCGGTTGCCGCGCACGAACAGCATGCCGTTGACCGAGCTGGAGCCGCCGAGCACCTTGCCGCGGGTCTGCGGGATCACCCGCCCCCACGCGGCCGTCTGCGGCACCGACTTGTACCCCCAGTCGACGAGCTTCTTCAACTGCGGGGTGGAGAGCATCACCGCGACCGCGCCCGGGATCTCCAGCAGGTTCTTCACCCCGCGGGCGGTGTCCCGGCCCCCGGCCTCCAGCACCGCCACGCTCGCGCCGCTCTCGGCGAGGCGGCGCGCCACCGCGCACCCGGCGCTGCCCGCGCCCACGACGACGTAATCGGCCCGAACCACGAGCACCTCCGCGTACACCAGGGGTAGTGGACAGCTGTCCAGTCAGCGTTCCGGGCCCCAGAGTAGAACACGTTCTACCAATGCGCCACGCCGCCCCGCGCGGCCGCGCGAAGAGGCGACCCCTCCCCGCCGAAGCGTGGGGAGGGGTCGTCGGCCGGGCGGCACGACGGCACATCAGTGCCAATCGCTGATCCGCACGTCGTGAGGGTCGGGCGCACCCTTCCCCGTCTCAAGGAACTGCTTGAGGCTCATCAGGAACGTGGCCCACTTGGTGCTGCAGTGGTGCATGAACTCGACCGGCTCCCGCCAGCCCTCGTGCTCGAACAGCACGATCGTGTAGTCGCCGTCCTGGCGCAGATCCCAGCACACGCTCGTGCCGACCCACTCCGGCGGTCCGTCCACCACCTCCCAGCGGACCCGCCGGGCCGGGACGAGCTCGGCCACCTTCATATCGAAGCCGCCCGCCGCGAACCGGAACTCGATCACACCGCCCGTACCGGTCTCCCCCGACGTCTTCTCGGTCCACCACCCCGACAGGCCGTCCAGGGTGGTGAGCGCGTCGTACACCCGCTCCGGCGAGGACCGCTCGACGCCGATGCGGTGCAGAATGTCCACCATCTCCGTGCTCCTCACTGCCGTTCGTTCTCGGTCTCCGCGTCCCTGTCGCGCTGGACCGCCTCGGCGATGCGCCGGATGCGCCGGAGCCGGGCGTCCCAGATCCCGCCGACCTCGGCGAGCTGGGCGGCGGCGCGGGCGAGCTGCTCCCCGTCGACGCGGAACCGCCGCTCACGGCCGGCGGCGGTGCCGTGGACCAGGCCGACCCGGTCGAGGACCGCCAGGTGCTTGGCCACCGCCTGGCGGGTCACCGGCAGGTGCTCGCTCAGGCTCGTCGCCGTCCCGCCGCCCTCACTGAGCAGCAGGTCCAGCATCCGGCGCCGGGTCGGATCGCCGATCGCCGCCCACAGCGCGTCGTCGACGACCGCGCTCATGCGCCCTCGGCGACCGTCGCGGCGTACGCGGGCAGCCGCGGCAGGTACAGGTCCCAGCCGGTGACGTGCGCCTTGTACTCGGCGGCGGCCTTCGCCTCCGCCCAGCCCCGCTCGCGGAAGCCGGTCTCGGTCATCCGCAGCAGCGTCCCGCCGCCGGCGGCCTCGATCTCGAAGACCACCAGCATCGAGTTGCCCGGGGCGGCGGCCTCCCCCTCGGCGTGGGTCCACCGGAAGGAGAACAGCCGCGGCGGCACGGCCTCCACGACCGTGAAGCCCACCCACGCGCGGTCCTGCGGGGACTCACCGAAGCCGATCCGTCCTGTCCCGCCGGGCGCGACCGGGTACTCCGCCTCGTCCGGCCACCACTCGCGCAGGTGCCGGGGACTGCTCACCACCTCGAAGACGACCTCGGGCGAGGCCTCGATGCGGATCTCCCGCTCGATCGTGTCGAGTTCCATGCGCACCCTTTCTGCAACCTTTGCTTGCGCATCACCCTAGCCCGCCCGGACATGTACACGCAACAATTGGTTGCACGAAGAGGCGACGCTCGGACGCAAGACCGCGGCAGCACTCGCACGCGGCTGGAACCGGCCACCGGCAGGCGGGGACAGCGCCCGTCCGGCGTGGTTCCCTACGGCTACCCGGCAAGCGGGCGGGCCGATCCAAGCCTTGGAGAGTCACGTGGAAACGACCAGTTCCCGGATTCCGGAGACCTCGCCGGACGCCGTTCAGCGCACCGCCAGGATCGCCGGCGTCTGGTTCGTCCTGACCTTCGTCTTATCGATCCCGGCGGTGCTGCTGTACGACCCGGTCCTCAATGACGCGGACTACATCCTGGGAGCGGGCGCGGACGGGCGCGTACAGCTCGGAGCGCTTCTCGAAATCCTCACCGCCGTCGCGAACGTCGCCACGGCGGTCGTGCTGTTCCCGGTCCTGAAGCGGCAGAGCGAGGGCATCGCGCTCGGTTACGTCGGCACGCGCATCCTCGAATCGACCGTCATCGTGATGGGCATCGCCTGCGTGCTCGCCGTCGTGGCCCTGCGCCAGGACCTGGCGGGCGAGGGCGGCGCCGACGCCGCGCTGATCGGCCGGTCGTTGGTGGCGTTCAAGGACCAGACGTTCCTGCTCGGTCCCGCCTTCTGCGCGGGGTTCGGCAACGGGATCCTGCTGGGCTACCTGATGTACCGGTCGGGTCTGGTGCCACGCCCCATGGCGCTCATCGGGCTCATCGGAGGCCCCATCGCATGCGCCACCGCGACGGCCGTCCTGTTCGGCGCCTACGAGCAGCAGTCCGCGGTGAACTTCCTATTCACGGCACCGGAAATCGTCTGGGAAGCGTCATTGGGCATCTGGCTCATCACCAAGGGCTTCCGCTCCGTCCCCGCGCCGCCCTCCTCCTGACGCCCAGGAACGAACCCGCCGGACGCGCTATGAGCGTGCGTAGCGGGCCGGGGAGACGCCCACTGCGGCGGTGAAGTCGCGGGTCAGATGGGCCTGGTCGTAGTAGCCCAGGTCGTCGGCCAGCAACGACCAGTCGATGCGGGTGCCCAGGTCGGCGCGCGCGGCGGCCTCGTGCAGGCGGGCACGGCGCAGCACCCACTTCGGGCTCGCCCCCACGTACTCGGCGAAGAGCCGCTGCAAGGTCCGGACGGACACGTGCAGCTTCTCGGCGGCCTGGTCGACGCGGAAGAGACCGGGGTCCGCGGTGATGCGTCCGACCATGGCCGCGGCCTGTTCGGCGACCGGGTCCGGCTCGGGCAGCAGCGGCTCCAGGAACTCCTCCGCCGCGCGGACCATCCCGTCGGTATCGACGCTGCCGAGAACGGCCCGGTTGACCTCGTCGACGACCGGGCCGAGCAGTTCCGCCGCCGGGATCCTGCGGTCGGCCAGGGCGCTGACCGGCCCGTCGATGAACGGGCGGAAGCAGCCCGGCCGGAACTTCACCCCCAGGACCTGGCCGCGCCCTTCGAGGCGGCGCACGAACAGTCCGCGATCGACCCCGTACACCAGCGCGCGGGGCTCCTCGAAGACGAGGTGGACGTTGGGATGGGAGAGCACCTTGGTCTCATACGCCTCCGCCGTGTGCCAGCGGACGCGCCAGTAGAGCTCCACGGACCGGGCAAGGGCGGGGCCCGGCAGGCGGCGGTCCAGGTCGGCGACGGACGCGTTCAGGTGCGGATACAGCACGCCGCGTCCCATCTCCCCCATGCGCACCAGAGTACTTTGGCGCGTTCCTCCAAGATCTGCCCCCGGCGGTCTCCGTAGCGTGGAGACCATGAACGACCTGCACGCGTACATGAAGGAATGCGCCACCGAGGCCGCCCGCGTCGCCCGCGGCGTGGACCGGGAGAGGCTGGCCGGCCCGACCCCTTGCGCCGAGTTCGACCTGCGGGCGCTGGTGAACCACTGGGTGGTCTTCACCTCGCACGGGCTTGAGCGCCGCGCGCTGCGCGAGCAGCTTCCGGAACAGCTCATCGAGCGCGACTTCACCGCCGACCCGGCCTGGGCGGAGGAGTACGCCGCCCAGCTCGACCGGGCGGTGGCGGCCTGGGCCGACCCCGCCGTATGGGAGGGCGAGATCGATCTGGGGTCCGCGGCGTCGCCCGCGTCCGAGGTCGCCTCGCTGCTCATCCTGGAGACGGCCCTGCACGGCTTCGACGTGGCGGCCGCGACCGGGCAGGAGTTCGGCGTCTCGGCCGAAGCCGGGGAGTTCCTGCTGGGCGTCGTCGAGGAGCAGGCCGAGCTGTACCGGCAGTACGACGGGTTCGCCGACCCGGTGCCGGTGGACGCGGACGCTCCGGCGTTCCGGCGGGCGGTCGCGCTCTCCGGCCGCGACCCCGGCTGGACGCCCCCGGCCTGACCTCTCACCGTTCGGCGACGGCCCCGCGTCCACTGCGAAGTGCCCTGACGCGGGGCCGTCGCCGGGCGCGGGGCCGGGGCGTGATGTTGGGTCTTGACGGATCTCCGGAGGGTGATGAGACTCCCAGCATGGGAGCGCTCCCATGCGGTGGGCGCGTCCCCCACCCCCGAGACCCTGGAGTACCGGATGAGACGACGCATCGGGATGCTCGCCGCCGCCACGGCGGGCATCGTCGCGGTCCTCGCGGCACCGGCGCCGGCGCAGGCGTTAGGGCACGACGATCCGCTGAAGCGGAAGGCCACGTTCTACGTCGAGCCGGACGGCAACGCCGCACGGCAGGCCGAGATCTGGGCGGCCGAAGGACGCGATGACGACGCCGCGCACATGCGGGCCCTGTCCAAGGTCTCGCAGGCGGTCTGGTTCACCGGCGGGACCCCCGCCGAGGTGCGGGCGGCCGTGCGGCGGACGATGGCCGGCGCCGCCCGGCAGCACGCCGTTCCGGTGCTCGTGGCGTACTACGTGCCGGGCCGGGACTGCTCGCAGTACTCGGCGGGCGGCGCTGCGAACGAGGCCGCCTACCGCGCCTGGATCGACGCCTTCGCCCGGGGGATCGGCGGCGCCCGCGCCGTGGTGATCGTCGAGCCGGACGGGCTGGCGCTGCTGTCCAGCGAACCGTGGTGCAACGAGGGCGGCGGCGGTACCACCGGCACCCCCGAGGACCCCGCCCGGGTCGACGAGCGCTTCCGCGAGATCAACTACGCGGTCGACACCCTCCAGCGGCTGCCGCGCACCGGCGTCTACGTGGACTCCGGGCACTCCGACTGGCAGCCGCTCGACGACTATGACGCCGGGTACGGCGAACCGCGCGCCCAGCTCGGCATGGCGAGCCGCCTGCTCAAGGGCGGCATCGCCAAGGCCGACGGCTTCGCGCTGAACGTCTCCAACTACCGCGCCACCGACGAGCTGGTCGCGTACGGCACCCGGCTGTCCAAGTGCCTGCGCTTCCGCCAGACGACGGGCGCGGCCGGCTGTTCCGACGCGGACCTCGCCACCGTCCCGGACGACCCGCGCAAGCTCACGCACTTCGTCCTGGACACCAGCCGCAACGGCCAGGGCCCGTGGACGCCTCCGGCGGGCCAGTACTCCGACCCGCAGGTGTGGTGCAACCCGCCGGGACGCGGCCTGGGCTACCGGCCCTCGACCCGCACCGGTGACCCCCTGGTCGACGCCTTCCTCTGGATCAAGCGTCCCGGCGAGTCCGACGGCCAGTGCACCCGCGGCACCGCCGGCCCGGAGGATCCCGAGTACGGCGCGGTCGATCCGGCGGCCGGCGCCTGGTGGGCCGAGTACGCCCTGGGCCTCTCCCAGCGCGCGGTGCCTCCGCTCCGCTGACCGGACGCACCGCATCGGACGTCCGGGCGCCGCCGCCCCTGGTCGCCGCCCCTGGTCGCGGCGCCTGGACGTCCCGCGTTCCTCAGTGCCGGGATTCGAGGTAGCCGGCGACCGATTCGGCCAGCACGGCGCGCGCCTCATCGATGTCGGTCCACGTGCTCAGCCGCTGCTCCATGTAGAGCCCGTGGACGGCGGCCGGCAGGAGGTGGCGCACGCGCTCCAGCCGGTAGGCGTCGACGACGAGCCCGCGGAACGCCCGCGCGTAGGCGCGCCGCCAGCGGCGGTCCCAGCGGTTGAGCTGCTCGGCGGTGCGCGGGTAGGTCTCGGTGAACTCGGCGGTGTCGCGGGGCAGCAGGCCGCGCAGGGTCGCCACCGCCCGTCCGGGAGGCGAGTCGAGCCCCGCCCAGAGCGCGTCGACGATCCGGGTCATCCGCTCGGTGACGGACCCGTCGTCCATCTCCTTCCACGGCAGCATGTCGCCCTGGGCGCCCAGTTCCTCCAGCACCGCCGCCCAGAGCCCGTCGACGTCCCCGAACTGGTGCTGGACCGTGCCCCAGGTGACTCCGGCCCGCTTGGCGACGAGGTTGGCGCTGATCTCGCCGCCGCGGCCGCCGTCGGCGAGCATGCCGACGGCCGTCCTGATCACCCTGGCGCGCGTCTCCAGACCGCGCCGGTTGAGCCGGGCGCCGCGCGCGTTGCGCGGGGCGCCGGTGACGCCGGGGCCCGCCGCGCCCCGCGGCTCCGCGTCCCGGCCGGTCGAGGGCTCGGTCACGGGCCGATTGTAGATCCGGCGGCGCGCCGAGGGCCGTCTCCGGCGCTCGATTTATACATAGAGACATCTATGTGATGATTGGCGGCACCGGGCCTTCCGGTATACGGTCGGCGCATGACGAGCCGTTTCCCCGACGCAGGGGCGGTGGGCGCGGGCGGGTTCGTCCGCGACGACACGCCGACCCCCGAGGTGGACCGCCGGGAGGCGGTGATGGCGTCGCTGGCCGGAACCGTCCGCGAGCTGGTCGACGCCACGATCCGCACGACGGTGGCCGACGACGAGGTGCACCGGGTCCGCGACGAGCTCGCCGCGCTCGTCGACCGGCTGCGCGCCGCCCAGCTGCCCGGCCCCGCCGGCATCAGGTACAACTCCGAGATGCGGGCCTGGAACTGGGGCAACGCGGTGGTCGGCGCGGCGAACGCGATCGCGCCGCCGCTGGACGTCGTCCACGGCCCGTCGGGGTGCCACGCAGACGTCGTCCTCGGCGCGGCGTACGAAGGGCCTCCCGGGCTGGTGCACGGCGGCGTCTCCGCGATGCTCCTCGACCACATCATGGGGGTGACGGCGTCCGCGATGCGCCGGACGACCTTCACGGGGACGCTCACCATGTGCTACCGGCGCGGCACTCCCCTCGGCCCGCTCCGCCTGGAGGCGAGCATCGTCCGCGAGGAGGGCCGCAAGGTGTTCGTGGTCGCGTCGATCTCCGACGCCGGCGGGGTGACCGTCGAGGCCGACGGGGTGTTCATCCAGCCCGCGGGGACGCCGACCGCGGACGGCTGACGGCCCCCGGGCCGAGGGCCCGCGGGGGCTGTGAAGCACATAGAGCCCGCTATGCCCCGCCGGTCAGGTGATGTCGCGGCGCATCGGGCGGACGATCGCGGCGGTCGCGGCCAGCGCGGTGTACGCGAGCAGCAGCAGCGCGCCCCAGGCGGGCGAGAGCAGCCGGACCGGGTCGGCGGACAGCTGGTCGGACATCGCGTCGGTGACGGCAGTGAAATCGGTCAGCGCGGCCGTCGCGCCGCCGGGCAGCCACGGGTAGAGCTCCCGGACGCCCGGGATCATCATCAGCGTCATCTCCCCCGCGTACAGGTAGCCGATCACCACGACGAGCGCGGCGGCCTGGTTGCGGATCAGCGCGCCCATGCCGATGCCGAGCAGCGTGTAGGCCACCATCGCCAGCGCGATGCGGGCGAGGATGCCGAGGATGTCGGCGGCGGGCATCCCCAGCGTCAGGCCGCGCGCGGCGGAGGCGCCGAAGAAGGCCGCGGCGGCCGTGCCCGCGAGGACGAGCCCGTAGGCGGCGCCGCCGGCGCCGTGGGCCAGCAGCTTCGCGGCGAGGACCCGCGAGCGGCGGGGCTCGAACAGGAAGGTGACGTCGGCGGTCCGGTGCCGGTACTCCGACGTCATGGCCAGCGTCCCGATCGCGGCGGGGACGAACGCGGTGTACCCGAGGATGCCGAGAAGGCCCCGCACGCCCTCCTCGGTGTCCAGCCCCGGCATCGGCGGGTCGAAGTTCTCCGGCCCGACGAGGGTCATCATCCCGACGAGCCCGCCGCCGAGGAGGCCGCCCGCCAGCAGGACGAGCAGCCACGCCCGGGTCGCCAGCAGCTTGCGGAACTCCGCCTTGACCAGCCGTGCCATCACGCGCCCCCCGTCAGCTCGAAGAAGAGTCGTTCCAGGTCGGGCTCCTCGGCGGCGAGGCCGTGGACGCGGACCCGGTGCGCGGCGGCCAGGTCGGCGACCCGGGCCGCGCCGAGGCCGTGCACCCGCAGCCGCCCCGGCCCGGCGGGCTCGACGCGCCGCACCGCCCCCTCCCGGGCCAGCACGCCGGCCAGGGCCTCGGCGTCCGGGGATTCGACGAGCACGGCCGGCGCGGTGCCGGCGACGTCCGCCAGCGGGCCGGCCGCCACCAGGCGGCCCCCGCTGATCATCACGACGTCGTCGACCAGCCGCCGGACCTCGCCGAGCACGTGGCTGGAGACCAGGATCGTCCGCCCCTCGCCGGCCAGGCGCCGCAGGAACGACCGCAGCCAGGCCGTCCCCGCCGGGTCCAGGCCGTTGCCGGGCTCGTCCAGCAGCAGCACGCGCGGGTCGCCGAGCAGCGCGGTCGCCAGGTTGAGCCGCTGGCGCATGCCGGTCGAGAAGCCGCCCGTCCTGCGGTGCGCGACACCGGCGAGGTCCACGAGGGCGAGGAGCTCGTCGACGCGGGAGTCGGGATGGCCGCCCATCGCCGCGTACACCCGCAGGTGCGCGCGCGCCGAGTGGCCGGGGTGGGACGAGAGCGCGCCGAAGGCGGCGCCGACCGTCGACGTGGGGCGCGGGATGTCCCGGTAGCGCCGGCCGCCGATGGTCACCGAGCCGGACGTGGGGACGACGTGGTCGACCATCATCCGCATCGTCGTGGTCTTCCCGGCGCCGTTCGGGCCGAGGAACCCGGTGATCCGGCCGGGCTCGACGGCGAAGCCGACCCCGTCCACGGCGGTGACGTCGCCGAACCGCTTGGTCAGGCCGGAGACCTCGATCCGCAGGCCGCCGGTCATGTCCGCGCCCCGATGGCGGCGCGGACGCGGTCGGCGAGCCGGGCCGCGTCCGGGTGGGACAGCACGATGCCGTCGAACTCGTCCCCGCTGATCGCGCGGTTCACGGTCAGGTGCAGGCCGGGGCGTCCGCGGCGCGCGGAGACGAGCAGCCGCGGGCCGCGCAGCAGGCCCCAGACGCCGATCTTGGCGAAGCCCGAGACGGCCAGCCCGCGGCGGGACCCGCGCGCGGCCCGCAGCGGCGCCTCGACGCGGGCGGCCCGGGTGACGGCGGCGAGCGGGACGGTCACCCGCCCGCGCCGCGTCCAGATCCGCTCCCAGGCGTCGAACTCGATGTCGACGCTGTTCTCGGCGATCGTCACTTCTGCCATGGCAGGGCCTTTCGCTACGGCCGGCCTTTCAGGGGCCGGCGTCGTCGTTCGGTGTCGAGGGGGGTGGGGGCTGTGAGGGCTGCGGGTCGAGGGGCATGAGCACGGTCGCGAGCAGCCGCGGCACCCGTCCCTCGCGCGGCTCGTTGCCGAGCAGGGGCTGGAGGAGTTCGCCGAAGCCGCGGGCGAACTCGGCGAACTCGGCGTCGTCCAGGTGCAGGACCACCTGCTGGTAGCCGACCCCGTCGGCGACCAGGTCGACCCGGTCGCGCGCCAGGTAGCGGGCGAACTCGGCGAGCAGGCTGGAGACGAACACGGTGAAGTACCGCTCGTGGTCGGCGGGCGTCGCCGCGGCCAGCGCGTCCCCTTCGAGCGTCGCGCCGCCGGGCGGCAGGGCGAAGACGCGCTCGGCCACGCCGCCGACCTTGCGCTCCTCCACCACGTCCAGCAGGCCGCCCTTGACCAGGGCGGCGAGGTGCCGGTACAGCGTCGCCTGCGGGACGTCCGGCAGCAGGTTCGCGACGTCGCGCGTGGTGCGGCGCCCGCCGGCGACCGACCGCAGGATCCGGATCCGCACCGGATGCAGCGCCAGCTCCGCCCAGCGCTCTTTGGATATGCTCACACCTGCATGTTATCACTATCGATAATGAGAATGTCCGCCCAAGCGGCGCCGGCCGCGGACGACGCTCACAGCGTTCGCCGCGCTCTCACAGAAGGCGGAACGCGTCCCCCGCCCGCACCCGGCCCGGCGTCACGACCTGCGCGTACACGCCGGCGCAGGGGCGCTCCCCGAACCCGGGCAGCGGCTCGACGAGGTTGAGCCGCGCGGGGATCTTCAGCGCGCCGGTGTCGCGCGGCAGCGCGCCGTGCTCCAGTGTCGGCACCGAGCAGCGCGGCGTCGGCGCCATGACGCGCAGGACGGCCTCGCCGACCAGCAGATCGCGGCCGACCCAGGCGTTCTCGCCGAAGCCCGGGCCGTCGGTGCCGAGCACGATGTTGGGCCGGTAGCGCGCGGCCTCCATGACGCCGCGCTCCCCCGCCGCGGCGATCGCGTCCAGCGTCGCCGTGCCGACCAGGTGGACGGGCGCGAAGTCGACGAACGTGCCGGGCGGCGAGCCCTGCCCGAGCACGACCTCCTCGTCCTCCACCTCGGCGGTGACGCCCGCCGCGAGCACCTGGTCGGGGACGGCGCGCGCCAGCGTGGCCCCCTCGGGACGGGTGTCGGTGAGCACGACCTCCCGGCCGAGCTCCTTGGACAGCTCCGCGCCGGCGGCGGCGTCGCCGCTGCGCACCGTCCGGCCGTCCGGCAGGGTGATCCGGACACCGTCGCCGTCGGCCACCGCCGACATCGTCAGCAGGGCGCGCCAGAGCCGGGGGCTCTTGGCGCTCGCGATCCGCCCGGTCTCGGCGTCCAGGAGCGCCCATCGGCGGTCACCGGCGACACCGGTCGCGGCGATCTCCGCCGAGGACAGCTCCTCCCCCAGCATCGACTTGACCGGATACCGCCACAGCGCCGCGGCCGTTCCCGCCATCTCTCCCACGTCCCCTCCTGATCACCAAGCCGACGCATACGCTACGTCACCGCCCCGGACGATCCTCTCCGCGGGTTCGACGCGGCTTCTCCGTTTTCTTGACGCAGGGTCCCCGAATGGCGGCCGGCCCTCGCCTTCAGGTAGACCGTTCGCACGCTCTTCCGGTCTGTGCAAACGGCCCCGGACGGCGGTCCCCAGAAGGGAGTTCCGGGCGGACGGTGAATGCCGAGGTCTCAGTAAGGTCCCGCCATGCGATGGATGAACGTACTCGTACCGGTGGGAACCGCGGCGGTTCTGAGCGCCGGATGCGCCGGATCCGACGCCCCGCAGGCGAAGCCGTCGGCCACCCCGCTGCCCAATGTCGTCCCCTCCCCCACGGGACCGGCCGCCCTCGGCGACGTGAAGCCCTCCCCGTCCCCCGGAAAGAACGCCTCCCTGGCGGAGAACCTGCAGTACGAGCTCCGGATCAAGACGATCAAGATGGCGTACGCGATGGGGCGGACCAGCGCCGAGTGCGACGAGAACGTCCGGCCCGAGCCGGGCACCAAGGCGACCTGCACCGTGACCTACGAAGGTGTACGCGTGCCTTGGAACGTCACGATCGGAGGCCGGGGCTTCTCGCCCGGCCTGATCGAGTACACGGCGGAGCCGGCCATGGGCGTGATCACCCGCGAAGGCGCCATCCGGTTCTACTGGGCGAACAAGGCGTTCGGCCGCCAGGTGCGCTGTTCGGACATGCCCGCCGTCGAACTCGTCCCCCTCGACAAGCCGACGCGCTACCAGTGTGAGACATCGCCCCTGGTCAAGGAGTCCCTCCAGGCGACGGACGCCGGCCCCCGCTTCTACCAGTACAGCCCTAACTGAGCCGGGAGAGCACCGCGCGCAAGGCCGCGGAGGAGGGTCGCCCAAGTATCGTGTCCTCCCGAGAACGTGGAGATCCCCTTGATCGAGACGGTGTACCGGACCGAGGACTACCCGCCGGCGGACCGATTCGACCGCTGGCGGGAATGGATGGGGCGCACGCACTGCCCCGTGGACTTGAGCAGCGAGCACGCCGCCGACTTCCACGGGCACACCCGCACACTGCTGCTGGGCGAGGTGACCGTGTGGCCGTCGACCGTCCAGCCCCTGCTCTCCCGGCGGACGGCCGAACTGGTCAGGCGCTCCGATCCCGAGTCCTACAACCTCACGCTCATCCTCAAGGGGACGGCGGGCGCCGAATGGGGCGCCCACCAGTCCGAGTACCGGCCCTATGACCTGCACAGCCAGAACTCCTCGCAGCCGTGCACGGTCTGGGTGGGGCGCGGCGACCAGGCCGTCACGTCCGTGGGGGTCGAGGTCCCCAAGGACCTCCTGGCGCTGCCGCGCAGGAGCGCCGACCGGGCGATCGGCCGGCCGCTCTCGGGGCACGAGGGCGTGGGGGCGCTGCTCGCCGGCCTGCTCACCCGCCTCTGCGCCGACACCGGCGCCTACCTGCCGACCGACGGCCCCCGGCTCGGCGCCGTCCTGGCCGACCTCGCCTCCGCGCTGTTCGCCCACACCGTCGACGCCGACCGGGAGCTGTCCCCCGAGGCGCACCGGCGGGCGCTCGTCCTGCGCATCCGGGCCTTCATCCGCAGGAACCTGCACGATCCGGAACTGACCCCTCAGGCCGTCGCGGCCGCTCACCACGTCTCGCTCAGCCACCTGTACCGCCTCTTCGAGGACGAGGACGACACCGTCGGGGCCCTGATCCGGCGGCTGCGCCTGGAACGCGCCCGCCGCGACCTGGCGGATCCCGCCCAGCGAGCGGTTCCCGTCCGCGACATCGGGGCCCGCTGGGGCTTCACCCACCACTCGGCCTTCACCCGCGCCTTCCGCACCGCGTACGGCGCACCGCCGAGCGACTACCGCCGGGCGAAGCGGGCGACCTGACCGGCCGGCGGGCGGGTCAGGCGGCGGCTTCGCCCCGCAGTGCGGTCGCGAGGGCGGTGATGGTCTCCGGCGGGTGGGTCGTTCCGGGGAAGTAGGCGCAGACGCGCTCGGCGACGTCGCCGAAGCGGTCCTTGATCTCGGCGGCGCACTCGGCCGGCGTTCCAACGACCGCCAGCGTCCGCGTCATCGTGTCGTCGATCAGGCCGATCATCGTCATGACGTCGCCGGTCTTCGACAGCGCGTTCAGCTCGGGTTGCAAGTCGCCCCAGCCCTCGACGTCCAGGACGGGCTTGTACGCCGGGGTCGAGCCGTAGAACGCCAGCAGCCCCTTCACGCCGAAGGTCGCGGCCTCGATCTCGGCGGGAGTGCCGCCCATCGCGACGATCGCCTGCGGGTACAGGTCGATCCGCTCGCGTCCCGCCAGTTCCAGGCCCTCGGCGACGGCCGGGAGGGTGCGCTCGCGGAAGTGCCGGCGGCTGTGGAACGGCATCACCAGCAGCCCGTCGGCGACCTCGGCCGCGGTCCGGGTCATCAGCGGGCCCAGCGCGCCGAGCAGCACCGGCGGCACGCCGTACGGGTTCGGACCGGGCGCGAACGTCGGGGGCATGAGGGTGTGCCGGGTGAACTCGCCGCGGAAATCGAGCCGGGTGCCGTCCTGCCAGGAGTTCAGGATCGCCTTCACCGCGAGCACGGTCTCGCGCATCCGGGCCGCCGGCCTGCTCCAGGACGCACCGTACCGCTTCTCGATGTGCGGCCTGATCTGCGAGCCGAGCCCGAGCCGGAACCGGCCCCTGCTCAGCAGTTGCAGGTCGTAGGCCGTGTTGGCCAGGTGCATCGGGCTGCGCGGGATCGCGATCGCGACGTTGGTCATCAGGTCGGTCGGCGGGACGTCCGACGAGCCGGCCGCGACGGCCAGCGGCAGGAAGACGTCGTGCGGGCCCTCGAACGTGAACAGTCCGTCCACCCCGGCGGCGATCAGCGTCCGGGCGCGCTGCGCCGCCTCGTCCGGCCTGCCGTCCAGTTGCACATCGAGTTTCACAGGCAGGTCTCCGTTCCGGGGGTGCGGGCGGCGCGCGCGCATACCGTGGTGGAACAGTGTGCCAGTCGCGTCGGCGCTGGACTCTCCCACTGTGGGAGCGTCCATGCTGATCGGGTGAACGACGGATACCTGCCGATCGGGCGGTTCGCCCGGCTGTGCCGGCTCAGCGTCAAGCAGCTGAGGCACTACGACGAGCTGGGGCTGCTGGCGCCGGCGCGCGTGGACGCGGACACCGGCTACCGGTACTACCGGCCGGAGCAGGCCCGCGAGGCCCTGCTGATCGGGCTGTTGCGCTCGCTCGACGTGCCTCTCGCCGAAGTGGGGCGGGTGCTCGCCGGCCAGGACGGGGTGCTCGCCGGGGTACGCGCCCGCATGGAGGCCGACATCGCCCGCCGGAGGCGCACCCTCGCGGCACTGGACAGGGTCCTCGCCGACGGGCTGCCGCAGCCGGACGTGGCGCTCACGCGCGAACCCGCCCGCCGGGTGGTGATGGCCCGGGAGATGGCCGACCAGGCGGACATCGGGGCCGCCACCTCGGCGTGCGCGGCCCGGCTGATCGAGGCGGCCGGGCCGCCGACGACCCCGCTGATCGGGCTGTTCCCGCTCGACCTGGCGCAGCGGGTCGAGGTGGCGGTGGCCGCCGAGGCCGAGGACGGGCCCGACCTCCTGCCCGGCGGCATGTACGCCTCGACGACCCACATCGGGCCCTACGACCACGTCGCGCTCACCGGCCACGCCCTCTTCTCGTGGCTGGGCGACCACGGCCACACACCGCTCGGACCGCTGCGCGAGGTGTACGTCTCCGACCCGGCGTCCACGCCGGCGGAACGGCTGGTCACACGACTGATGATCAAACTGGAGGACGCTGAATGAACTGGTATTCCGCCGCCGGCTCCCCGGAGCTCGCCGAGTTCGGCCCGGTGCGCGGCCTGTCGGTGACCGGGCGGGGCGAACCGGGCGGGCCGGCGCACACCGCGAGCATCCGGGCGCTGTACAGCGTCGCCGGGCCCCTGCTGGGCATCGCCGCCGCGGGCGGCGCGCCCTTCGAGATTCCGCCGCTGGAGGGCCGCTGGTGGGTGGAGGACGAGCGGTCGCCGTTCGACGTGCCGCGCGAACAGTGGTGGTGGCATCTCTTCCTGCGGCTGCCGGACTCGGTGGCCGACGCGTGGTTCGACCGAGCCAGGCAGGCCGCCGACGACCCCGCGGCCGCCCGCGTCCAACTCGTCACCTTCACGGAGGGGCAGTGCGTGCAGGTGCTGCACCGCGGCGCCTACGCGGACGAACCGAAGACGCTGGCCCTGATGGAGGAGTTCATGGAGCGCTCCGGGCTGGTCATGAACGGCCTGCACCATGAGATCTACCTGTCCGACGTCCAGGAGACCGACCCGGCACAGATGCGCACGATCCTCCGCCACCCGGTCCGCCCAGCCTGACTCCTGCCGGGGAGGCGTCCGCCCGTCTGCCGGTGGGCAGGCGAGCGGCGGCCGAGGGCGCGGGGCCGAAGGTCCCGATCCGCCGGGACGGGCGGCCCTAATCGGCAATCGTCCGCCGAGGAAGGGTGGAAGTGCCCCAGGGAGGTCGCCGATGTGGGTCATGCCCGCTGAGCCCCGGCCGCCGTGGATGTCGTCCACAACGCCGGGTACGACCCGACGGCGAGCACCCGAACCGTCCCGTAGCCGAGAGTGTGATGCCCGTGGACAACGCCGCGGTCAGTGAGACCCATATCGGTGTGGTCTTCTTCGCCGGAGACCGCGCCTACAAGGTCAAGAAGCCGGTGAGCCTGGGGTTCCTCGACTTCAGCACCCGCGAGCGGCGCGAGCGGGCCTGCCACGAGGAGGTCCGGCTCAACCGGCGGTTCGCCCCGGACGTCTACCTCGGCGTCGCCGACGTCCACGACCCCGGCGGCGACGTCCGCGAGCATCTGGTCGTGATGCGCCGGATGCCCGCCGAGAGGCGCCTGGCCACGCTGGTCACGGAGGGAGCGCCGGTCCGGGACGCGCTGCGAGACACCGCGCGGATCCTTGCCGCCTGGCACGCCCGCGCCCCGCGCGCCCCGGAGATCTCCGCGCAGGGCACTCGGGATGCCGTCCAAGCCCGCTGGCACGACAGCTTCGACCAGGTCCGCCCTTTTCACGGGGACGTGCTCGACGCCGCGGTGGCCGCCGAGATCGAAGCGCTCACCGACGAGTTCCTCGACGGACGCCGGGCCCTGTTCGACGCGCGGATCGCCGACGGCCGCGTCCTGGACGGCCACGGCGACCTGCTCGCCGGCGACATCTTCTGCCTGGACGACGGCCCCCGCGTCCTGGACTGCCTGGAGTTCGACCAGACCCTGCGCAGCCTGGACGGTCTGGACGACGCCTCGTTCCTGGCCATGGACCTCGAACGCCTCGGCGCTCCAGACCTGGGCGAGTACTTCCTCAACACCTACGCCGCCTTCGCCGCCGACCCGGCACCGTCGTCGCTGCGGCATCACTACATCGCCTACCGGGCCTTCGTCCGCGCCAAGGTCGCCTGCCTGCGCCACGGCCAGGGCGACCCGGACGCCGCCGCCGAAGCACGCGCCTACGCCGACGTCGCGCTGCGCCATCTGCGCGCGGGACGGGTCCGCCTGATCCTGGTGGGCGGCCTGCCCGGCACCGGCAAATCCTCACTGGCCGGGGCGCTGGCCGACCGGCTCGGCTGCTCGGTGCTCAGCAGCGACCGCGCCCGCAAGGAGCTGGCGGGGCTGGCCCCGCTCGACTCCGCCGCCGCGCCCTACGGCACCGGCCTCTACAGCCCGGAATGGAACGACCGCACCTACCGGGAACTCGCCGACCGCGCCGCCGCACTGCTGCGGCTGGGCGAGACGGTCATCCTGGACGCCTCCTGGACGTCCAGCGAGCAGCGGAACCTCCCGGCCCTGGTCGCCGACCGCGAGCACGCGCACCTGTCGTCCCTGCGCTGCGAGGCCCCGCAGGCCCTCACCGTCGAGCGGATCCGCGACCGTGAGCGCGGCGCCTCCGACGCCGACCCGGCCATCGCCGCCGCCATGCACGCGCATGCCGCGCCATGGCCGGAATCGACCCCGGTCGACACCAGCGGCACGCTGGACCACGCCGTCGAGCAAGCGCTGGGCATCGTCCAGCCGCACGGCACCCAACACCGGTAGGACCATCACACATCGGCTGTTTCGCTCAGCTTGGGAGAAGGACGAGCAAATGGCAGGACGCCCGCCGGGTGGGGCGGGCGTCCTTGTGCGGGTGTTGTTGTCGGCTACTTGAGGAAGGGGAAGCGCTTGGCCAGGGCGGTGCCGCTCCACCAGCGGCCCAGGCCCAGGGTGTCGCCGGCGCTGACCAGGGCCAGCCCGATGATCAGGATCGCGTAGATGATGTGGTCGTCCATGAACAGGTTGTTCTCCGGGGGCAGGACCGCCGTCCACATCATGACCAGCAGTGCGGCGCCGCCGGCGGCGGCGATCCGCATCCCGATGCCCAGCATCAGCGCGGCGCCGACCCCGGCGAGGCCGATCATGAACAGCCAGTCCGCCCACGCGGCGCCGGCGAGGTCGTTGTAGAACCCGGCGAACGGGCCCTTGGGGGCGTGCGCCAGGAACCCCTCGGTCGGGCTGCCGCCGTCGAGCCAGCCCTTCCCGGCCGGGGTCGCGTGGCCCAGGCCGAAGACCTTGTCCACGAACGCCCACACGAAGATCCAGCCCAGCGCCAACCGGGCCGCGGCCCAGGCGTAGCGGGCGGCGGGCGTCTCGGTCAGCGGCCTCGGCGCCACAACCTGGATCAGGGTGCTGCGCCCCGCGTGCGTCTTGTGCTCGGAGACTGCCATCGCCGTCTCACCTTCCATCACATCGCCGGTTTCATCACCCCTTACTCAACCCTCATCGCAGGCCGTGCTGTAGGTCCCTTCGGCGCACGATCAACGGGACAAAGGTCCCCGCGTACAGCCGGTTGAAGGGACTGAAGGTCCTTCGCCACCGGGGCTCCGGCCTATCGGTCGTTGAGCGGAATCCGCCAGATCAGGATCGTCCCGCCGTCCGGGCGGGGTTCGGCGGTGAACGAGCCGCCGAGCTTTTCGGCGCGTTCGCTCATGTTGCGCAGGCCGCTGCGGCGGCCTCCTTCGGAGATGCCGACGCCGTCGTCCTCCACCCGCAGGCACAGCACGTCATCGACGTCGATGGCCACGGTGACCTGCGACGCGCGGGCGTGACGCGCCACGTTGGACAGGGCCTCCCGCACGACGGCCTGCAGATGCTCGCCGATCTCGTCATCGACAGCGGTGTCCAGCAACCCGTCCAGCCGCACCGACGGCGCGAACCCCAACTGCTCGGCGGCGGCGTCCACCAGCGCGTGCACCCGGCTGCGCAGCGACGCGACGTCCACCGGCGCCTGCAACGCGAAGATCGTGGAACGGATCTGGCGCATGGTGTCGTCCAGATCGTCCACCGCCCGCTGGATCCGGACCGCCACCTCCCGCTTCTGCGTGATCTTGATCGCCGCCATCAACGTCATCGCCGCCGCGAACAACCGCTGGATCACCGTGTCATGCAGATCCTTGGCGATCCGGTCACGATCCTCCAGCAACGCCAACCGCTCGGTGTCACGACGCCGATCGGCCAACTCCAGCGCCACCGCCGCCTGCCCCGCAAAAGCCTCCAGCAACCGCTGCGTCCCCTCGGAGAAGACCGGGCCGCCCGGCGGGTTGGCGACCGTCAGCACGCCCTGCGCCGAGGAACCGAGCCCCAGCGGAACCGCCAGCAGCGGACCGACCGGCACCTGCGTCGGCACCTTCGCCTCACGCGCCGCCTCACCGCCATCAGCCGACCGCAACGACACACCGCCCGTGAACACCGGACCCACCACCGAGTGATCCAGCGGAACCCGCAGGCCCTCCAGCCGCTCGCCGCCCTCGCCGTCCGCAGCCTCCACCACGAACTCCGCACGGCCCTCCTCCAGCAGCGCCACCGCCGCCAACCCCGCATCGGTGATCTCGCGGGCCCGCTGAGCCACCAGCGCCGTCACCTCATGCGGATCCGTACCCGACAACAGCGCCGTGGAGATCTCCGTCGACGCCTGCAACCACCGCTCCCGCCGCCGCGTCTCCTCGTACAACCGCGCATTCTCGATCGCCACACCCGCCGCCGTGGCCAGCGCCGTCACCACGACCTCGTCCTCGGGATCGAACTCGCCGCCGCCGGCCTTCTCGGTCAGGTACAGGTTGCCGAACACCTCGTCGCGGACGCGGATCGGCACCCCGAGGAACGTCCGCATCGGCGGGTGGTTGGGCGGGAACCCGTAGGAGTCCCGATGCTCGCCGAGGTCGGGCAGCCGGATCGGGTGCGGCTCGCGGATCAGCAGCCCCAGGATGCCGTGCCCGTGCGGCCAGTCCCCGATCGCCTCGATCTCGTCCTCGCCCACCCCGGTCGTGATGAACTGGACGAGCCGCCCGCCCTCCTCGGCGATGACGCCGAGGGCGCCGTACCGCGCGTCCACCAGGGTCGTCGCCGCCTCAGTGATCCGCCGCAGCACCGACTCCAAGTCCAGCTCGCTGCCGATCGAGACCACGGCCTCCAGCAGCGCGTGCACACGATCACGAGTCGCCCGCGCGGCC
Organism: Actinomadura geliboluensis; assembly: GCF_043197915.1. NCBI lineage: Bacteria > Bacillati > Actinomycetota > Actinomycetes > Streptosporangiales > Thermomonosporaceae > Actinomadura > Actinomadura geliboluensis. Next base: position 197,866 of record NZ_JBICUA010000007.1, read on the forward strand.
TCCAACCGCGTCTGCAACTCCGTCAACAGGTCGTCAAGCTGCAGCTGCGGGAGAACGAGCCTGGCCCGATCGTCACCGGCCTGGGATCCGTCGGCCATTACCCCAGTATCTCCGGCAACATCCGTGATGTCAGCCTTCGGCCGAGGGCGCCCGCCGCCCGGTCATGATTCGTCGAGCACCTCCCCGACCGGGCGGCGCACCGTGCCCAGCTCCTCCCCCTCGGTGAAGCCCAGGCGCAGCAGCATCTGCGGGTGGGCGCCGCCGCAGAACCGGGCCCTGATGAACTCCCGCAGCTCGGGCACTTCCAGCGCCTGGGTGTGGAAGGCCGCGGACAGATCACGTTCCATCGCCCTCAGCAGCACGCGCTGCAGCGCCTGCCCCGCCCGGAGCCAATCGGCGGGTGCGTCGCCGCCGGAGACCAGCACCAGCGTCAGTCCGGCCGACGCCGTCTCGCCCTCGTGCGCGTCCTGTGCTCCCCATCCGTGGCCGCGCGCGAAGTCCCGGGCCGGGAAATGCGGCGTGGTCTGCGGAGTCCGCCGCGGGTAGGCGCGTTCCTGGACGCCGTCCGACCGGGCCGTCCGCGGCGAGGGCGCCCACCGGGCGATCTCCGCCGCGTACGCCGCCGACCGCCGCTGGACGTGCTCGGCCGCGTCGGTCAACGCGGCCAGCGCCCCCTTGACGTGCGCGTCGACGGCCTCGACCAGCCGGGCGCCCTCGCGCTCGGCGTCCTGCCGCATCGCCGCCAGGACCCCCGCGGGCACCGGGTCCGGGAGGAACCCGCCCCGGTGGGTGCGGCGACGCCGGATCTGCGCGTGCTCGCGCAGGATCTCCTGCTTGGGGTGCTCCCCCGGCCTCACATCGACGTCCGCCAGCAGGAACGGGCGATCGGGGTCGGGGAGCAACTGCACGTCCGCCGCGTAGCCGAGCGCGCGCAGCGCGCACCTCAGGCTGTACAGCGCGGCGCCGCAGCTGATCAGCATCTCGCGGCCGTCCGGATCGGCGACGTCGAGGCGGCGGTCGATGTCCGCGCTCAGGCTGATCCGGGTCCCGTGCAGGGCGAACCGCCACGGCTGGGTGTTGTGCACCGAGGGAGCCCACACCGCGTCCTCGACGGCCTTGCGGGCATCGGCCGACATCTGCTCGGACGGTCCTGCCGGGTTGCCGTACTGCATGGTCCCTCCCTTCTCAGGTCTCCTGCCTCCCGTTCCTTCCCCGGAAACGGGGTGACCTGCAGGGACGAACGTCCGCCACGGCCGGGACCTTCGCACCGCCGTCCTGAGTCGCGAGGTCCGGCCCCGCGTCTGCCGTCAGGGGATCGGTGAGCCGACGCGGTGCAGTGTCCCCTCGGGGTCGACGTAGGCGAACTCCCGGAGCCCGTAGGGCGTGTCGACCGGCTCGCCGAGGCGGCCGGGGACGCCGGTCCGGGCCCACTGGGCGTGCAGGGCGGCTGCGTCCGAGACGTAGAGGTAGACGGCCGCGCCGGTGCGGGCGGGGTCATGCTCGTCCCACTGGGTGAGGTGGAGCGAGACCGGCCCCCAGTCGACGAAGCCGTAGTGGTGGTCGTCCTCGGATCGCCGCGCCGTGAATCCGAGGGCGCGGTAGCGGTCGAGGGCGGAGGCCAGGTCCCGGACCGGGATCACAGGCGCCACATTCTCGAATCGGACTTCACTGTCCATGGTCTCTCCGGCGGTTGGTGTGCGGTCTGCGTGGCGAGGCTACGGTCTATGCCCCGTCCTGGGAGCGGGGCGCGTCCGTTTCCGGGTTCCGTGCGGTGATCAGGTGCTGCAGGGTGCGGCGGTGGTCGGCCGCGACGCCGTGGACGCCGTCGAGTTCGTAGAGTTCGGTCAGCGGCGTGACCTCGACGTCGGCGAAGCCGGCGGCGGTGATCCGGTCCTGCCAGGCGGTGATGGTCTCCGCCTCGGCCAGCACCAGGGCGCGGCGGGCCTCGTCGTCGTAGGCGCGGGCCCTGGGGTCGGTGTCGGAGTGGCGCATCCCGCCGGCGTGCCAGGGGGCGTCGACGATGGCGAGGCGGCCTCCGGGGCGGAGCAGGCGGCGCCAGTTGCCCAGCGCGATGTCGACGTCGGGCAGCGTCCAGAGGAGGTAGCGGCTGACGAGGGCGTCGAAGGGGGCGCCCCGCACGTCGGGCTCGACCGCGTCGCCCTGGACGAAGGTGATGTCGAGCCCGCGGCGCCGGGCGTTGTCGCGTGCGAAGTCCAGCATGGCGGGTGCGATGTCGACGCCGGTCACGCGGCGGCCGAGGGCGGCGATGGTCAGTGCGGCGTGACCGGTCCCGGTGCCCACGTCGAGGACCGTCTCGGCGTCGCCGGGCAGCGCGTCCCGCCAGACCCGCGTCCAGGCCGCGCTGTAGTCGGGGTGGGCCAGCCGCTGCTCCTGGAACTGCTGGTAGGCGGGGGCGTGCTGGTCCCAGTACCAGGTGATCCGGTCCTGGATCGGCGAGTGCGGGGACATGGCGTTCACTCTCCCTTGAAGTGGGCGGCGAGGCGCTCCAGGCCGTCGAGGACCAGGGGCGTGGGCGGTTCGGTGAAGTTGAACAGCTGCACCATGACGGCGTCGTTCTCGACGGCGCGCAGGTCCTCGGCGCCGGGGATGTCGAGCAGGGCCTGCTCGATCTCCTGGTCGGTGCCGTCGGTGTGCAGCAGGACGATGGTGTCGGGGTCGCGTCCCAGCAGCTCCTCCATGGAGACTTCGAAGACGCGCTTGTCGACGTCGGCGAACACGTTCCGGGCGCCGAGCGTCTCGAGCTGCGGCGTGGCCATGCTCCGGCTGCCGTAGGCGCCGACGGTGCCCTCGCCCCGGTAGGGCCACAGGACGGCCACCTTGCGGCCCTTCTGGCCGGTCAGGCCCGCTTCAACGGTCTTGATGCGCTTCTGGAGGTCCGCTACCGCCTGCTCGGCCTCGGCCCGCCGGTCGAAGACCGTGCCGTACAGCCGCATCTGGCCGTAGATCGTCTCGTAGCCGGGGTCCTCGATCCCGTCCGGGCAGAAGCTGGGTTCGAGGAGGACGGGGATGCCGGCCGCGGCGAGCGATTCCCGCGTGACGCCCTCCGGCAGGCCGAGCAGCAGGTCGGGCTCCTGCGCGATGATCGCCTCGGTGGAGATCCTCAGGTGCCCGTCGGAGCCGAGCCGGTCGGTGAGGGACGGGACCTTGGCGACCGCCGCGAGGGTCTGCTCGGAGTAGTACTCCGGGGGGAACTTCCCGGCCCGCGAGCCCAGCCGGTCCAGGACGCCGAGCGAGGACAGGTACTGCAGCGGGGCACTGTTGACGATCATGGCGCGGGTGGGCGCCCTGTCCACCCTGACGTCCACCCCGCAGTTCTTGACGGTGAGGGGGTAGCTCACGGCCGTGCCGCCCCGGCCGTCCGTCTCCGGGCCGGCCGGGGCGCATCCGGCCAGCGCGGCGGCCAGCAGTCCGGCCCCGGCCCAGGCGAGGAATCGCTTCATCTTGCGCATCGCTCCTTGCGGTGGTCGTCCGGCGTTCTGGTCAACCGGTGGTCGGGGACGGCGCGGCGGCCGCGGCGTCGAGCGGGTGGAAGAGGAACTGGATGCCGCGGGAGGTCTCCAGGCGTTCGACGCCGACGCCGTAGACGCCTTCGAGGAGTTCGGGCGTCAGGACGTCGGCGCACGGGCCGTGCGCGACGACCCGGCCCCGCTGGAGGACCAGGACGTCGTCGCAGTACCGCGCGGCCAGGTTGAGGTCGTGGAGCACGATGACCGTGGTGATGCCGAGCCCGCGGACCATGGCGAGCAGTTCGTGCTGGAACCGGATGTCGAGGTGGTTGGTCGGCTCGTCGAGCACCAGGTGCGCGGGCTGCTGCGCCAGCGCGCGGGCGATCATCACGCGCTGCTTCTCGCCGCCGGACAGCCGGACGAAGATCCGGTCCGCCAGGTGCCGGGCGCCGACCCTGCGCAGCGCGGCCGCCGCGATCCGGTGGTCGTCGGCGCTGTTGCGGGAGAACGTCGACTGGTGCGGGGCCCGGCCGAGCATGACCATGTCGGCCACGGTCATCGGCAGGTCGCCTCCCGGCTCCTGCAGCACGACGGCGACCCGCCGGGCGAGTTCGCGGTGGGGCACGGAGTCCAGGGGGCGCCCGTCGAGCAGCACCTGCCCGCTGCGGGGCGGCACGATCCCGGTGAGCATCCGGACAACGGTGGTCTTGCCGCTGCCGTTGGGGCCGAGCAGCCCGAGGACCCGGCCGGATTCGGCCCGCACGTCGATGTCGCGCACCACGGTCGTCGCGCCGTAGGCGTAGCCGAGCCCGCGTCCTTCGATCATGGCTGTCTCACTCGCTTCCGGCGTGCAGGCGGCGGACCAGGATGAGCAGGAACGGCGCCCCGACCAGCGCGGTGATGATGCCGATCGGCAGTTCCTGCGGGCTGAGGACCATGCGGGCGGCCAGGTCGGCCCACAGCAGGAAGGTCGCACCGATCAGCGCGGCGACCGGAACCGCCCGGCGGTGCGTGGCCCCCACGACGCGCCGCGCCAGGTGCGGGATCACCAGCCCGACGAAGCCGATGCTGCCCGACGAGGCCACCAGCACCCCGACCGCCAGCGACACCAGGACCAGCAGCACCAGGCGGAACCGCGCCGGCGCGACGCCCAGGGTGTGCGCGGTCTCGTCCCCGATCGCCAGCGCGTCCAGGCGGCGCCCCCACAGCGTGAGCAGGGCGGTCACGAGGACGACGGCCGCCACGACCACGAACAGCGGCGCCGACCAGTGCGCGAGCGCCAGCGTGCCCAGCAGCCAGAACAGCACCGACCGCGACCCCTCGGCCGAATCGGACGCGAAGATCAGGAAGCTGGTCAGCGCGTAGAGCGCGTAGCCGACGGCCACCCCGGTCATCAGCAGCCGGGTCGAGGTGATCCGCCCGGCGGTTCGGGCGATCACGAAGACCAGCAGCGCGGCGGCCAGCGCGCCCAGGAACGCCGCGATCTGCAGCGCGTGCTCGCCCCAGCCCGCGCCGAACCCGAACAGGATCGCGGCGGCGGCTCCCGTCGAGCCGCCGGAGTTGACCCCGAGCAGGTACGGGTCGGCGAGCATGTTGCGCACCATCGCCTGCAGCGCCATGCCGGTGACGGCGAGCCCGGCACCGACCGCCGCCCCCAGCAGGACGCGCGGCAGCCGGACCCGCCACACGATCGAGTCGTGCGCCGGCCGCCAGGTGACCTCGGCCGGGGTGCCGATCAGGTGGTGGCCGACGACGTCGAGGACGGTCGCCGGCGGCACCGCCACCGCGCCCATCCCGACCGCCGCGACGGCCGTGGCCAGGAAGACCGCCAGGAGCCCGAGCAGGAGCAGCAGGTACCGGCGCCGGCGGGAGGACGCGCCCAGGTCGTCGAGGTCGGGTTCCACGGCCGCGGCGGACGGTGCCACCGGTGACGAAGTCATGCATCCCCTCAGTTATTGCAAGTCATATGCAGTAACTAAGGACATGCAGCAGTGGTCTGTCAAGGAAGATCATCGTGTGACGAACCGCTCATCGGAGGCCGACCGGCGCAAAGGGCACGGCGAACCGGGCACGCGCCCGGCCGGGGACCGGCCACGCGCGCGGCATGTGTCACGATGTGCGGAGTAGGCGACGGCGGAACGAGGAAGCCGGTGCGAATCCGGCGCGGTCCCGCCACTGTGATCGGCGAGCGGATCCCGAACCATGCCACTGCCCGCGCCCGCGGGTGGGAAGGCCGGGACGAGCGTTGACCCGAGAGCCAGGAGACTCACGCGGTCGCCTCCTCGGAACAACTGGGGCGGATCTCCCCAGGGAGGAGGGGCTGTATGCCCATGGGTTCAGCGTTCCCTGCACGGCTGCGCGAGTCCGCGCCGGTACGGGCGACGCGGGCGCGCGGTAGGCGGGCCCTGGCTTCGCTGATGGCGCTGGTGCTGCTGTCGGCCGGATGCGGCGGCGGCGCGGCGGGCACCGCCGGCGGGCAGGCCGGCGCGGCGCCCCCAGGCTTCCCGGTGACGGACGCCAACTGCGGCGTGACCACCACCTATCAGCGGCCGCCGCAGCGGGCGGTCTCACTCAACCAGCACGCGACCGAGGTGATGCTGGCGCTCGGTCTGGAGAAGTCGATGGTCGGCACCGGCTACCTCGACGACGCGGTCCTGCCGGAGTTCCGGCGGGCCTACGACGGGGTGAAGGTGCTCTCCAAGGAGTACCCCTCCTACGAGACGCTGCTCGCGGCCGAACCCGACCTGGTGTACGGGGGCTGGACGAGCACCTTCGACGAGAAGGAGGGCCGCGGCCGGGCGGCGTTGCGGAAGGCCGGCATCGCCACCCGCCTGAACATCGAGGAATGCCCTGAAGGGCCGGTGACCATGGCCACCGTCGAGCAGGAGATCCGGACCGTCGCGAAGATCTTCGGCGTTCCGGACCGGGCGGAGCGCCGGCTCGCCTCGATGCGCGCCGTCCTGGACGGGGTGAAGCGCAGGCTGGCGGGCGCGGCCCCGGTCAAGGTGGCCGTCTACGACAGCGGCGACAAGACCGTCTTCACCGCGGGCGGCGCCGGGATCGGCAACGAGATGATCCGGCTCGCGGGCGGCGCCAACCTGTTCGCCGACGTGGACAAACCGTACGGGGACGTATCGTTCGAGCAGTTCGCCGAACGGGCGCCGGACGTCGTCCTCATCTACGACTACGGCGAGCAGTCCGCCGAGGACAAGAAGACGTTCCTGCTGCGCACTCCCGCGTTCAAGGACGTCCCCGCCATCAAGAACCGGCGGTTCGCGGTGCTGCCGCTGTCATCCACGGTGACGGGGGTCCGGGTCGCGGACGCGGTGGACTCGCTGGCCCGGCAACTGCATCCGGACCGCTTCGCGTGACCGGCCTGGCCGAGGCCCGCGGCTCCGGCGTCCGGACGGCGCCGGCCGCGCCCGGTCCGCGCCGCCGGCTCCCCTACGCGCTGGTGCTGGTGCTGCTGGCGGCGCTGGTGCTGGCGGCGGCGACGGCCGGGATCGCGGCCGGCTCGGTCCGGCTGCCGCCCGGGCAGGTCTGGGGCATCCTGCTGCACCGCCTGCATCCGGCGCTGGCCGACCCGGCCTGGCCGCCCGTCCGCGAGACGATCGTGCTGGACGTCCGGCTCCCCCGTGTGCTGCTGTGCGGGGTGGTCGGCGCGGGCCTGTCGGTGTGCGGGACGGCGCTGCAGGCGCTGGTGCGCAACCCGCTCGCCGACCCGATGCTGCTCGGGGTGTCGTCCGGCGCGACGGTCGGGGCGGTCCTGGTCGTGGTGCTGCACGTGGCCTGGTTCGGCATGTTCTCGCTGCCGCTGGCCGCGTTCGGCGGCGCCCTGCTCGCGCTGCTCCTGGTGTACTCCCTGGCCCGCTCCGGCGGCCGGATGACGACCGTGCGGCTGGTGCTGGCCGGCGTCGCGACGGCGGAGGTGCTGTCGGCGGTGGCCAGCTACCTGATCATCACGTCCGACGACCCGCGCGGCGCCGAGGCGGCGCTGCGCTGGACGCTCGGCGGACTCGCCGGCACCACCTGGACCGTCCTGTGGATCCCGGCGGCCGCGGTGCTCGCCGGGACCGCGGTGCTGCTCGGGCTGTCCCGGCCGCTCAACCTCCTGCTGGCCGGGGAGGAGGCCGCCGCGTCCCTCGGCCTGGACGTGCACCGCTTCCGCGCGGCCGCGTTCGTCCTGGTCGCCCTGATGATCGGCACGGTCGTCGCGGTCAGCGGCTCGATCGGCTTCGTCGGCCTGATCATGCCGCACGCCGTCCGGCTGCTGGTCGGCGCCGACCACCGCCGCGCGCTGCCCGCCGCGGCGCTGCTCGGCGCGGCCTTCCTCATCGCCGCCGACCTGGCCGCGCGGACCCTGATCAGCCCCGAGGAGATCCCGGTCGGGATCCTCACCGCCCTGGTCGGCGGGCCGTTCTTCCTGTACCTGATGCGCCGGAGGGCGGCCCGATGAACCCGGTGAGCGCCGCGCCCGGAAGCCTGTGCGCCGAGGAGGTCTCGGTCGTCATCGGCGGACGCCCCCTGGTCGACCGGGTCTCCCTGACCGCGGTCCCCGGCGAGGTCGTGGGACTGGTCGGCCCCAACGGCGCCGGGAAATCGACGCTGCTGCGCACCTTCTACCGCGCGCGGCGTCCCACCTCCGGGCGGGTCCTGCTGGACGGCGACGACATCTGGCGGATGCCCGGCAAGCACCTGGCCAGGCGGCTGGCGGCCGTCCTCCAGGAGACTCCCGGCGACTTCGAGCTGACCGTCCGCGACGTCGTCGCGATGGGACGCACCCCGCACAAGCGCGCGTTCCAGGGCGACGACGCCGCGGACCGCGCCGTCATCACCGAAGCGCTGGCCGAGTTGGAGGCCGTGCCCCTCGCCGACGCGCCCTTCGACCGGCTGTCGGGCGGTGAGAAGCAGCGCGTCCTGATCGCCCGCGCGCTCGCCCAGCGGACCGGGACGCTCGTGCTGGACGAGCCCACCAACCACCTCGACCTCCGGCACCAGATCGACGCGCTGCGCCTCGTCCGCCGCCTCGGCGCCACCGCCGTCATCGCGCTGCACGACCTCAACCTCGCCGCCGCGCACTGCGACCGCCTCTGCGTCCTGCACGCCGGACGCCTGGTCGCGTCCGGGACGCCCGCCGAGGTGCTGACCCCCGGCCTGCTCGCCGAGGTCTACCGCGTCGACGCCGACGTCCGCCCCCACCCCCGTACCGGCCTCACCCAGGTCACCGCCCTCCCCGCGGAAGGCGCCCGGCCGCGTGGCTCGACGTCCACTCCGGTAGGCCCGCCGCAGAACATCATGTGACCAGCAGTGATCAAGTTGGAAAGGCTTAATAGCGACTTTCCGGCGTAGTTGATCTAGTCATGGATGGGCGAGGGTGTTACATTGCTAAAACGTTCCCACAGAAGGGACGGCCACGGAAATACGATGACTCAATCGCCACTCGGCGGGTTACTCAATCGACCGCCCCGGCAATTGAGCAACGCCGCCGCCGTCCCTATCCGCCGGCGAAAGGAAGAGCGATGAAGAAGACGACCGCTTCCGTGCTGGTCGCGGGGCTGACCGCGGCCGCCGGTCTCGTGGCCACCTCCCCCGCCCACGCCGACCCGACGTTCCCGTGCGGAGTCTCCTACGCCAGGCAGGGCGACGGCACGCTGTCGCTGCACTACCACAACTGCACGAGCGGGACGCAGAAGCGCAAGCCCTTCAGCGTTCTCTACGGCAGTCTGGGGAGCTGCAAGACCGTCTATGCCGGCAAGGCCGTCGGCTGGATCATCCCGACCGATGACCACCCCGAGACCTGGTCGGTCATCGCCTGCTGAACGGGCGTTCTTTCCGGCGCGGACACAGCCGGGCGTAAAGCACACGCCGTCGCCATAACTGCGGCTTTTCAGCTCCCTGCGTGAGAATTGCCGCACGCGAGCCGAACAAAGAAAAGAGAGTCGACGCGGCTTTTGCGGCGCCTTTCGCGGCCTGCACGGGCCGAGTTCAGACTCTCTGCCGGTTCGAGCGAAGCCGCCTCCGACCGCCTATGGACCGGTCGGAGGCGGGCCGCCGACTCAGCAACTCACTTCGCCTCGGCTAGGTGTGAGACCCGGGGCCGAGCAGAGCCTTGATGTCGCCGTAAAAGGCGGGGCCCGGGGCGACCTGGAAGGGGCGCAGGTCGAACAGGACGCTCTTGGGCCCGTGGCGGTGCAGGAGGAGGTGGACGGGCGTGCGCCCGGGGTGGGCCGTGAGGGCCTGCTTGAGCTCCTGGACGAGCCGGGGGTTCAGGCGGTCCTCGTGGACGTGGATGACGACGGGCGGTTCGGTGGCCGCCTGGGACAGGTCGAGGGTGACGATGTCCTCCCCGTAGACGCTGAGCACCTCGTCGCGGACGTTCGTCCGGCCGCGCACGGAGATCACCCGGTCTTCGGCAAGGGTCTGCCCGTACAGCGTGTAGGTCTTGGGGAAGATGAGGCATTCCACGGCGGCGTCGTGGTCTTCGAGGGTGACGATCGCCCACGGGTTGCCCTGCTTGGTGACCTTGCGCTGCAGGCCGGAGATGATCCCCGCCACCCGCACGGACGCGTCGGCGCGGGCTGAGGCCAGCAGGTCGGCGATCGTGGTGTCGCGGTTGGCCTCAAGGATCGGTTCGGCGCCGTCCAGGGGATGGGACGACACGTACAGCCCGAGCATCTCGCGTTCGAAGGCCAGCAGGGTGCCGCTGTCCCATTCCTCCTCGGGGACCTCGACCGTGAGGGTCTCGGCGGCCTCCGTGGACGCGCCGAAGAGCGAGTCCTGGCCGCGGGCGGCGTTGCGTTTCAGGTCGATGACCGCGTCGACGGCCTGCTCGTGGACCATGACCAGGCCCTTGCGGCGGTGGCCGAGGCCGTCGAAGGCGCCCGCCTTGGCCAGCGACTCGATGACCCGCTTGTTGCAGACGCTCTGCGGGACCCTGGCCAGGAAGTCGTTGAAGCCGCCGTAGGCACCGCCTTCCCGGCGGGTGCCGACGATGGCGTCGACGACGCCCGCGCCGACGTTGCGGATCGCGCCCAGGCCGAAGCGGATGTCGTGCCCGACGGCGGTGAAGTCCAGTTCGCTCTGGTTGACGTCGGGCGGCAGCACCTTGATCCCCAGGCGGCGGCAGTCGGCCAGGTACACCGCCATCTTGTCCTTGTCGTCGCCGACCGAGGTGAGGAGCGCGGCGAGGTATTCGGCGGGGTGGTTGGCCTTGAGGTAGGCCGTCCAGTACGACACGACGCCGTATCCGGCGGTGTGGGACTTGTTGAAGCCGTATCCGGAGAAGGGGACCAGCACGTCCCAGACGGCCTTGACCGCCTCGTCGGAGAAGCCGCGGTCCCGCATGCCGGCGGAGAACCTGCCCCATTCGGCGTCCAGGACCTCCTTCTTCTTCTTGCCCATCGCGCGGCGCAGCATGTCGGCGGCGCCGAGGGAGTACCCGGCGAGCTGCTGGGCGATCGCCATGACCTGCTCCTGGAAGACCACCAAGTGGTAGGTGTCGCCCAGGATCGGCTCCAGCGCGTCCTTGAGCTCGGGGTGGATCGGCTCGACCTTCTGCCTGCCGGTCTTGCGCAGCGCGTAGTTGGTGTGCGCGTTCATCTCCATCGGCCCCGGCCGGTACAGGGCGGAGACCGCCGCGATGTCGGTGAACTCGGTGGGGCGCATCAGCCGCAGCAGGGTGCGCATCCCGCCGCCGTCGAGCTGGAAGACGCCGAGGGTGTCGCCGCGGGCGAGCAGTTCGTAGGTCCGGGCGTCGTCGAGCGGGACCGTGAGGATGTCGATGTCGATCCCCTTGTTGGCCTTCACCCCGGCGATCGCGTCGTTGATGACGGTGAGGTTGCGCAGCCCGAGGAAGTCCATCTTCAGCAGGCCCATCTCCTCGGCCTGGGTGAAGGGGAACCCGGTGATGACCGGGCCGTCCTGCTTGGGTTTGACCAGGGGCAGGACGTCGATCAGCGGCTCGGACGACAGGATCACCCCGGCGGCGTGGACGCCGGTGCCGCGGGTCAGGCCCTCCACCCCCATCGCGGTGTCGATGACACGGCGGACGTCGGGGTCCTCGGTGTACATCTTCCGCAGTTCGGTGGCCTCGCCGTGGCGGGGATGGGCGGGGTCGAGGATGGCCGACAGCGGGATCTCCTTGCCGCCGGCGGCGGCCGGGAACGCCTTGGTGATCCGGTCGCCGAGGGCGTAGGGGTAGCCCAGCACCCGGCCGGCGTCCTTCACCGCGGCCTTCGCCTTGATGGTGCCGAACGTGACGATCTGGCACACCCGGTCGCCGCCGTACTTCGCGGTGACGTAGTCGATCATCTCGTCGCGGCGGCGGTCGTCGAGGTCGAGGTCGACGTCGGGCATCGTGACGCGCTCGGGGTTGAGGAACCGCTCGAAGATCAGCCCGTGCTCGATCGGGTCCAGCTCGGTGATGCCCGTGCAGTACGCCACCATCGACCCGGTCGCCGACCCGCGGCCCGGGCCGAGGCCGATCCCCTCGGCGCGGGCGTGCCGGCAGATGTCGGCGACCACCAGGAAGTACCCCGGGAACCCCATCCCGTCGATCACCGACAGCTCGTAGTCGATGCGGTCGAGGACGTCCCGCGGCGGGTCGCCGCCGTAGCGGCGCCGCGCGCCGGCCAGGGCCTCCTTGCGCAGCCACGACGATTCGCTCTCCCCGTCGGGGACGGGGAACTGGGGCATCAGGTCGCGGTGGGCGAAGACCTCGCCGTAGTCGCCCACGCGTTCGGCGATCAGCAGCGTGTTGTCGCACGCGCCGGGGACCTCGCGGTCCCACAGCTCCCGCATCTGCGCGGCGCTCTTGACGAAGTAGCCCGACCCGGAGAACCGGAACCGGTTCTGGTCGGCGAGCTGCTTCCCCGTGCCGATGCACAGCAGCGCGTCGTGCGCCGCCGCCTGGTCCTCGGTCACGTAGTGCGAGTCGTTGGTGGCCAGGGGCGGCAGCTTCAGCTGCTCGCCCAGCCTCAGCAGGTCGTCGCGGACGCGCCGCTCGATGGCCAGGCCGTGGTCCATCAGCTCCAGGAAGTAGTTGTCCCTGCCGAAGATGTCGCGGTAGCGCGCGGCCGCCTCGAGGGCCCGGTCGTACTGGCCGAGGCGGAGCCGGGTCTGCACCGCGCCGGACGGGCAGCCGGTCGTGGCGATGATGCCCGCGCCGTGCTCGGCGAGCAGTTCGTCGTCCATCCGCGGGTACTTCTGGACGTGCCCTTCCAGCCACGCCCGCGACTGGAGCCGGAACAGGTTCCGCAGCCCGCCGGCGTCCGCCGCCCACATCGTCATGTGCGTGTACAGGCCGCGGCCGGACACGTCGCCGCCCTCGCCGGTCTCGTCGTCGGCCCGGCGCAGCGCGAGGTCGTCGCTCCAGTACACCGCCTGCCTGTGGAACCGCGACGCCGGCGCGACGTACGCCTCGGTCCCGATGATCGGCTTGACGCCGGCGGCGGCCGCCGCGTGGAAGAACTCGTAGGCGCCGTGCACGTTGCCGTGGTCGCTCATCGCCACCGCGGGCATCCGCCGCCGCGCGACCTCGTCCATCAGCGGGCCGATCTTGGCGGCGCCGTCCAGCATGCTGTACTCGGTGTGCACGTGGAGATGCACGAACGACCGCACGGCGACCACGCCCTTCGGTTGTAGGTTCGGCCGGGAACCCGAGCATTCGACCGGAGAGCGAGCAGCAGTGTCCAACAATCAACACGCCGCATCGGCACAACCATCAGTTGTGCGCGCAGGTGCGCTGGACCTGGACCTGGCCGCGGTGCGGGCCTTCGTCGCGGTCACCGAGGACCGGTACTTCAGCGAGGCCGCGGTCAGGCTAGGCATCAGCCAGCAGGCCGTCTCCAAGCGCATCGCCGCCCTCGAGGCCGCCCTCGGCGCGCGGCTGTTCGCCCGCTCACACACCGGCGCCGAGCTCACCGACGACGGCCGGATCCTCCTCCCCCACGCGCGGGCCCTGGTCGGCACCGCCGACCAGGCGGTGGCGGCGCTGCGCGGCCGGCGCCGCGCGCTCCGCGTCGATGTGCTGGACACCCGGACGGCCGCCATCGACCTCGTCCGCGCGTTCTACGACGCCCGCGCGGACGTCGACATCGAGATCATCACCTCGAACGGGCTCCGGTCCGCGCGCGGCGCGCTCACCCGCGGATCGGTGGACGCGGCGTTCTGCCGGGTCACCGGAACCCTGGAGGCCGGACTGGCGTGCCTGCCGGCCTACCTGGAGCCGGCGCAGCTCCTGGTCGGCCGCGACCACCCGCTGGCCGGGCTGCGGCAGGTGGAGACGGCCCGGCTCGCCGGCACCACCGTGTGGATGCCCGGCAACGCAGAAGGGAGCGAGTGGGCCGAGTACCACCGCTTTCTCGGCGCCGCGTTCGACGTCCGGATCGACACCACCGGGCCCGACTTCGGCTACGAGCACTTCGTCGGAGAGGTCGCCGCCGGCGCGCTCGCGAGCATCGTCGGCGAGCGCTCGCGGCTCCAGTGGCATCCGGACACCGTCAGGATCCCGCTGGTCGATCCCACTCCGGTCTACCCCTGGTCGCTGCTCTACCCCAGCGACGGCCGGCACCCGGCCCTGGATCTGCTCACCCGCCATATCCGAGCCGAGTTCGAGCCCTTCGACCCGGACCGCCAATGGCTCCCCGCCCCCGACCAGCACCTCTTCGCAACCCGGCCGAGTTCCTGACCCTGCGGGGTCAATCGCGTGACTGTACAGGCCCCGGGGGCCGTGTCACGATGACCGGGAGTCCGGGGACGCCGCCAGGGCGCCTCGAGATGGTGAACGGAGTCGTCATGACGCGTCTTTGGCCTGCCCTCGAACCGGCGGCGCCGGACGGGACCGGCACCTCGCAGCACTCGGGGACGCCCACCGGCCGGGTGACGGTACGGGACCTCGCCGCCGCCAAGCGGCGGGGCGAGAAGTGGTCCATGCTCACCGCCTACGACGCCATGACCGCGTCGGCCTTCGACCAGGCGGGGATCCCCGTCCTCCTGGTCGGCGACACGATGGGCGACAACCACCTGGGATACGACTCGACCGTCCCGGTCACCCTGGAGGAGGTCCTCTTCCTCGCGGCGGCCGTCGTGCGCGGTACCCGGCGCGCGCTGATCATCGGCGACCTGCCGTTCGGCAGCTACCAGCGCGACGCCGCCCAGGCCCTGCGCAGCGCGACGCGCCTCGTCAAGGAGGCCGGGGTCGGCGCGGTCAAGCTGGAGGGCGGGGAGCGCAGCGCGGCGCAGATCGCGCTGATGGTGGGCGCGGGCATTCCCGTCATGGGGCACGTGGGGCTGACGCCCCAGTCGGTGAACATGCTCGGCCACCGGGTCCAGGGACGCGGCGAGACCGCGGCGCGGCAACTGCTCCGGGACGCCAGGGCGGTGCAGGACGCCGGCGCGTTCGCGGTCGTCCTGGAGGCGGTACCGGGAGCGCTGGCCGCCGAGGTCACCGCGGCTCTGGACATCCCGACGGTCGGCATCGGCGCGGGTCCGGACTGCGACGCCCAAGTGCTGGTGTGGACCGACGCCGCCGGGATGACCGAGGGACGCGCGCCGCGCTTCGTGAAGCGGTACGCCAATGTCCGCCGGAGCCTCGGCGACGTCGCGCGGGCCTACGCCGATGACGTCGCCACCGGCGCCTTCCCCGCCCCGGAGCACACTTACAGGTAACGCGCCTAACCCGGCGCACTGCCGGGGCGCTTGTAGACCTCGCCCGCCTTCATGACGAAGTCGACCTGCCCGGTGGCCTGGATATCGGTGAACGGGTCGCCGGGCATGGCGACGATGTCGGCGATCTTGCCCTCGGCGAGGACGCCGAGGGCGTCGAGTCCGAGGAGGTCGGCGGCGACGCTGGTGGCGGCCTTCAGCGCGCGGGCGGGCGGGATGCCGTTGGACACCATCATCGGGAACTCCCGCCAGTTGTCGCCGTGCGGGAACATGCCGGCGTCGGTCCCGAAGGCGATCTGGATCTCGCTCGCGGCGAGGTTCTCGGCGCTGTCGAGCAGCGCCTGCTGGTACGCCTGGAACTTGCGGGGCTTGAAGGCCGGCGCGCCCCTCCAGTGCCCCTCGTTGAAGGCGTTCCGCGCGTCGGTGATGATCGTGTACTGGGTCGGGACCACGAAGACGCCGGCGTCCTCGATCATCTTCAGCGTCTCCGCCGAGGCCAGGTTGGCGTGCTCGATGCTGCGAACGCCCGCCCGCACCGCCCGCCGCGCGCCCTCGTCGCCGTAGCAGTGCGGCGTGGCCGGGACGCCGAGGTCGGCCGCCGCCGCGACCAGGGCGGTCATCTCCTCCTCGGAGTAGGTCGTCCGCCCCGGATCGTCACCGGGGCTGGAGAACCCGCCGGTCGCGGCGAACTTGACCCAGTCGGCGCCAGCGCGGACCTCCTGCCGCACGCGGGTGCGGATCTCGTCGCAGCCGTCCGCCGACGCCAGCTCCAACGGCGGCGGGGCCCCCTGGAACTGGCCGGCCAGCACCGTGCTGAAGTCGCCGTGCCCGCCGCGTGCCGAGATCAGGTGCGGGGCCACCCGCATGCGCGGCCCGGTGATCCAGCCCGCTTCGACCGCGTCGCGCAGATCGACGATGCCGTAGCCGACATCGGCGCACATCAGATCCCGGACGGTGGTGAACCCGTTCATCAGCAGGGTCCGCAGGACCGAGAGCGACCGCAGCGCCATCGCCGTGGGCGACCCGGTGAACACGGACATGATGTCGGGCGTGATGGTGACGTGGGTGTGGCAGTCCATGAAGCCCGGCGTCAGGGTGTGCCCGCCCAGATCGACCACCTCGGCGCCCGGCGGCGCCTCGATGCCCGCCGCGATCTGCCGGATCCGGTCGTCCTGCACCAGCACGTCCTGCGGGCCCGCCGGCTCGTCGGCGAGGCCGTCCCACACCTTCGCGCCGCTGAGCAGGGTCGACGGCATTCGATACCTCCAACCACGCTTGCGTGGTGCCTGCCCGGAGCCGTCGCCGCAACGCTCCGGCACCGGCAAACAACGCTCAAAATCGCACGCGGCGGGCGGAGTTGCTCGATGCACGGGCGCGTCGGCCCGGCGCTGCCGGTCGTGGCCGGGCCGGCCTGCTCGCCGGGCTCTCGGAGGCCGGCGGGTTCCCGCCCGGCCGGGTCGGCGGGCGGGAACCCATCGGTCGTCGCGCGGTCAGGAGGTCGGGCGGGTCATGCCCGCGAGGATCCTCCGCATGGCCCCTTCCAAATGGTCGCGCAGGGCCGCGGTGGCGCGGTCGGGGTCTCCCGCGATGCACGCGTCGAGGATGGCGCGGTGCTCCGCGTGGCTGAGACGGCGCCGCTCCGCATCCGGTTTGGAGGCGAATCGGTACCGTTCATTGTTCTGCCACACCGGCTCGATGGCCCTGGGAAGCCAGCGCGAACCGGACGCGTGGTAAATGGTGAAGTGGAATTCGGTGTGCGCGCGCCGTGCGCCCTCCACATCGCCATTGGCCAGCAGCGACTCGTGCTCTTCGAGCGCGCGCTCCGCGCGGGCGGCCGCCTCCGCGTCGAAATGCAGGGCCGCCCGTCCCACCGCGAGGGACTCCAGTTCGACGCGGACCTCGTAGGTGTCGCGGAGGTCGGCCTCGCTGAGCTCGCGGACCTTGGCCCCCTTGTGGGGGATGATCTCCACCAGGCCCAGCGCCTCCAGCCGGCGCATCGCGTCGCGCACCGGCATCGGGCTCATGTCGAGCTGCCCGGCGAGATCGGTGAGCCGCAGCGGCGACCCGGCCGGCAGTTCGCCGGCCAGGATCATCCGGTGGAGTTCGGCGGCGGCCGTGTCGGCGAGGGTTCGCCGCGAGCCGGGATTGTCCGGGGAGAGTTCGAATATGCCGCGTCCGCTCGTGCTCACTGGTTCGCCTCAGCCCAGGGGAGAAGGACCTTCTCCAGCGCGACGAGCCCGTAGAAGAGGACGATGCTGATGATGCCGAGCAGCACCATCGCGGCGAAGGCCAGCGGGGTGTCCGCGCTCGAGCCGGATTGCACGATGACGAAGCCGAGCCCGGAGTCGGCGCCGACGAATTCGGCGATGACCGCCCCGATGACCGCCAGCGAGATCGCCGTCTTGAGACCGACCATCACCTGCGGCAGCGCGTAGGGGAACCGGACCTTGAAGAATGCCTGCATGTGACCTGCATCGTATGAGCGGACCAGCTCGGTCAGCTCGGATGGGGTGGATTTCAGCCCGACGGCGGTGGAGATCACGACGGGGAAAAAGCATAGCAGGAAGACCATGACGACCTTCGGGAGCTGCCCGAAGCCCATCCAGACCACCAGGATCGGGGCGATCGCGATTTTCGGCACCGCGTTCACCGCCAGCAGCAAGGGGTAGATCATCTTCTCCAGCAGCCGCGAGCCGGCGATCAGCATCGCGATGGGGATGCCGACGACGACCGCGACCGCGAAGCCCTCGACCGTCTCCAGCAGGGTCACCCAGGTCTGCTCCAGCAGGTACCCGGACTGGGCCGTGAAGGAGTCGAACACGTCCTTCGGCGAGGGCACCAGCAGCTTCTCGATCGAGAAGACGATCGTCGCCAGCCACCAGAGGGCGACCACGGCGACCAGCCCGAGGACGGGCAGGCCCCAGTCGGCCGCGCGCCCGTTGAGCCGGAGGGCGGGACGGGTCCGGCGGACGTGGCGCCGGCCGGTGGACGCGGCGGTCATGAGGCCCCCTCGGCGGCGGCGGCGGGCGTCGGCATCAGCAGCTCGTGCAGTTCCGCGCTGACCTCGGCGACCCGGTCCGCGTGCGCGTTGCGCCCGAGCGTGCGCGGCCGCGGGATGTCCACGTCGACGATCTTGCGGAGCCGTCCGGGCCGGGGGCTGAGCACCACGACCCGGTCGGCGAGCAGCACGGCCTCCTCGATGGAGTGGGTGACGAAGATGATGGTCGTCTCCTGCTCCATCTTGATGCGCTGCAGTTCTATGGACAGCTCTTCGCGGGTCAGCGCGTCGAGCGCGGAGAACGGCTCGTCCATGAGCAGGACCTTCGGGTTCTGGATCAGCGAGCGGCACAGCGAGACGCGCTGCTGCATGCCGCCCGACAGTTCGTGCGGCAGCCGCTTCTCGAAACCGGCGAGCCCGGCCAGGTGCAGCAGTTCGTGCGCGCGCTCGCGCATGGCCCGCTTGTCCAGGCGCAGGATCTCCACCGGCAGCATGATGTTGTCCAGGACGCTGCGCCACGGCAGCAGCGCCGAGCGCTGGAACATGAAGCTGACGTCCTGCCTGGGCCCGGTCACCGGCTCGCCCGCGACCGTCACGGTCCCGGACGTCGGGCGCAGCAGCCCGGCGATCAGCCGCAGCATGGTCGACTTGCCGCAGCCGGAGCGGCCGACCAGGGTCACGAACTCGTTGCGGCGGACCTCGAGATTGATGTCGTCCAGCGCGTGGACCTCGCCTTTGCGTCCGGCGAAGACCTGCGAGACGTGCTTGAGCTCGATCACGTCCCCTCCTCAGCCCTGTGCCGCCGCGCCGAAGTCGACGACCTGGTCGGTGGCCGGCTTCGCGGAGATCGCGCCGGCCTCGCCGAGCAGCCGGATGTTCTCCTCGACCCGGGCCTTGTCGACCGCGCCGACCGTGGCCCCCTGCGGCGCCACGTAGGGCGCCATCGCGCGGACCTCCGCGGCGGCGACGGCCGCGTCCTGGGTCGGCTGGCGCTTCTTGAGGATCTCGCCGGTCTCCTCCGGGTGGGCGATGGAGTACTGCAGGCCCTTGAACAGCGCGGCGGAGAACTTCTTCACCAGCTCGGGCTTCTCCTTGGCGACCTTGCTGGACGCCAGCAGCGCGTTGCCGTACAGGTCGGGCAGGACGTCGCCGTACGGCAGGATGACGGCCTTCTTGCCCTGCGCCGCCTTCTCGACGAGCGGCCGGCCCACGACGAACTGCCCGATCGCGTCGACCTTGCCGGTCGCGAGCAGCTGCGGCAGGGCGGGCGGAGCGGACGGGACGAACTTGACCTTGCCCGCGTCGATCCCGGCCGCCTTGGCATAGACCGGGAACGTCACCTGGTTGGTGGACCCCGGCTGGTCGCCGATGGTCTTGCCCTCCAGGTCTTTCGGCGTCGCGATGCCGCCGCCGTCGAGCGCGACGACCGCGGCCAGCGACTTCTGGTGCACCATGCCGACCGCGGTCACCGGCAGCTTCTGCTTGGCGATGGTGATCAGCGCGGTGGTGAAGTCGCCGGCGCCGAAGTCGGCGCGGCCGCCGGCCAGCAGCTTCATGACGTCGACCGTGCCGCTCCCCGGCTTGATGTCGACGTCGAGGCCCGCCTCCTTGAAGTACCCCTTCTCCTCCGCGACGTAGGCGAAGGCGTCACGGCCGAAGGTGTTGAACGACGTCAGGTAGTGGACGGTGTCGGTGGAGCCGCCGGACTTGCCGTCGCCTCCACCGCCGCACGCGGCGGCCATGAGCACGACGCCGCCGACCGCGACGCTCCTGGCGAACCAGGTGACCTTCATTGCTACTCCTTATCCGTGCTCTCCGGCGCGGCCGAGCCGATGACGCCGGCGAGCACATAGCGCACTCATGACTGCGGTTAGATCTCCGCCGCCGTGTGTCCGGGCTTTCCTAGAAGGGACCTGGCGTTGTCCTCACCGACCTGCCGGACGAAGCCGGCGTCGCGGTGCGACAGCAGCGCGACGGGGTCGTCGCTGCCCATGGGGAAGGGCCAGTCGCTCCCGAGGACCACGCGGTCCGCGCCGAACACGCGCACCGCGAGATCGACGACGTCGGGATCGTGCGTCAGGCAATCCGTATAGAAGTTGCCGCGGAGCACCTGGCGCAGCGGCCGGGCGAGCGCGGGCACGCCCGGCCGGTCGGTGTCCGCGCCCCGCTGCCAGCGTCCGAGCACCGCGGGCACGCAGCCGCCGCCGTGCACCAGGAGGAACCGCAGCCCCGGGTGCCGGTCGACGACCTCGCCGAAGAGCAGCTGCGCGACCGCGAGGGCGGTCTCGGACGGGTTGCCCAGCAGGTTGGCGAGGTAGAACTCGCCCAGCCGGTCGTCGGGGCTGTGCCCCGGATGCAGCATGACCGGCCGGCCGTCGTCCGACAGGCGCCGCCACAGCGGTTCCAGCGACGGGTCGGCCAGGCTGACCGACCGCCCGCCGGCCGAGGCGGCGAACCCGGCCCAGCCGTCCTCGGCCAGGAGGCGGCCGAGTTCCGCCACCGCGACCCGGGGGTGCTCCAGCGGGAGGTAGGCCATCGGCAGCAGGGCCGGCCGCCCCGCCACGGCCCGCCGCATGCCGCCGTTCAGCGCCCGCACCCAGCGCGCGGCCTCGTCGCCGGGCAGGTGCTGGCGGAAGAACGGCGGCGGCGCGGAGACCACCGCGGCGTCCAGGGACCGCTCACCGAGCCACGCCTCCAGGGCGTCCGGCCGGTTGAGCCGCGGCGGGCCGCCGTGCGAGCCGTCCACCGCGAGGCGTCCGCCGGCGAGCGAGACGCCGGGCAGCCCGGCGATCTCGGACTCGCTCAGCACGGGCGCGAGGTGGGTGTGCAGATCGATGCCGCCCATCGGTGAGGCCGGCCTCCTTCGGAGTGGTCGTCGGACTGGGTGGTGCCGGGACGGTCAGGACGTGAGGGACGCGCGGGCCACGCGGTTGCGCAGCTCCCCGAGCCCCTCGACGCGGGTGACCAGCTCGTCGCCCTCGGCGAGGAAGATCTGCGGCTCGCGCGCGTTGCCGATGCCGCTGGGCGTGCCGGTCAGCACGACGTCCCCGGCGCGCAGCGTCATCCCCCAGCTGAGTTCGGCGATGATGCGGGCGAAGGAGAACGCGGTCTGCGCCGTGCTCGCCTGCTGCAGCCGCCTGCCGTTCAGGTCGAAGGTGATCGCCAGGTCATGCGGGTCCGGGACCTCGTCGGCGGTGGTGAGCCACGGCCCGAGCGGCATCGTGCGGTCGATGCTCTTGCCCTTCAGCCACTGGCCGCCGTGCGCCCGCTGCAGGTCGCGCTGCGAGACGTCGTTGGCGACGAGGTAGCCCGCCACGTGGTCGAGCGCCCGCTCCTCCGGGATCGACCTGCCGTCGCGGCCGATGACCAGCGCCACCTCCGCCTCGTAGTCCCACTTCTGGGACAGGTCCGGGTCCCACGCGATGGCGTCGCGCGGGCCGATCACCGTGTCGGGCCCCTTGGTGAAGAAGGTCGGGTGGGACGGGCGCTCCTTGGGGTCCTGCCCCTCCCGCTTCCCCTTGGACTCCTCGAAGTGGTCCCAGTAGTTCCACCCGGTGCAGAGCACGTCGCGGTTGAACCTGCGCAGCGGCGCGAGCAGGTCCAGGCCGTCCAGCGGCGTCCGCGGCGCGACCTGCGCCGCGGCGGAGACGGCCTCGCGGGCCTCGGCGCCGCCGCGCACGACGTCGTCGGGGGTGGGCGCCGTGGCGGGCAGCACCGCGGCGTGGTCGCCCTCCACGACGGCGGTGCGGATCCCGCCCTCGAAGCGGATCGCGGCCAGCCGCATGTCAGCCGTCCCCGTCGGCGACCACGGCGATCGCGTTGATCTCGATGAGGTAGTCCTTGTTGACGAACTTCGCCACCTCGACCAGCGTCGACGCGGGCGACACCCCGGTGAAGTACTGCCGGCGGACCTCGTGGATCGCGGCGAAGTCCTCCATGTTGCGGACGTAGACGTCGACCCGGGCGATGTCGTCGAGGGTGCCTCCGGCGGCCTCGACCGCGGCCTTGAGGTTCTGGCACACCTGGTGCGTCTGGGCGGAGACGTCGCCCACGCCGGTGACGCCGCCGTCCTTGTTGCGGGCGGTCATCCCGGAGATGAAGACCAGGCGGCCGCGGGCCTCGGCCATGGTCGCCTGCGCGAAGTGGCCGTTGGGCGGAGCCAGCTCGGCGGTCCTGATCTCTTGCTTGGGCATGGGCCCTCCTCTGATGTCGGGTGAGCGGCGGGCGGTGCCGCCGCCGGGGGTCGGATCAGCCTCGGACGTCAGCGGGCGTCGGCCGCGCTGTCGTACCAGTCGGGCTGGGTCGGGTAGTGGGGGCCGTCGTAGACCTCGAGCAGGACGGTGTCCTCTTCGGCGAGCGTGGGCCCGTGCAGGCTGCCCTTGGGGTTCCAGTAGAAGGACCCGGACGTGAGGGTCAGCCCGGTCGGCACGTAGGTGTAGCGGCCCTGCAGGCAGAACATGAACTGGTTCGAGGCGTGCGAGTGCCGGGACGGGATGCCCGCGCCCTTCTTGAAGCGGACCAGGGCGATCGACGCCCCCGTCTCGTCGTCGCGCCACAGCATCTTCTGCGACAGGCCGGCGAGGGTCTTGTCGATCCAGTCGAGGTCGCCGGTGTTGAGGAGGATCTCCCTGAACCGGCCCATGGCCTCGCCTCCGGGACCCGCCACGTCCTGCTCGCGCGAGCGGTCCGGAGCCTCACCGCTGTAGGCGGCGGGCTCGGAGAGGTTGTTCTCCCACTCCTCCTCGGGGACGCCCGGAGGGCACGGCTGCTTAGACAAGGTTCTCTCCCAGGCACTTGAGTTCGACGAGACGGCAGCGGTAGCGGCTCTCGCCCCGGTTGGTGAGCATGTGGATCTCGCCGGGCTCGCGGTAGACGACGCCGCCGACCGGCTCGTGCACCAGGCGCGGGTCGCCGCCCTTGATCGAGTCGATGCGGTTGTCGGCCGCCTCCAGCGCGATCACCACGTACGGGTTCTGGTGGTGGTGCCAGGGCTGCGCGTCGCCCGGCTCCAGCTCGATCTCCCAGACCCGGATCTGCTCGTTCTCGAACACGATCTCCTGGCCGACGGGGCCGAGCTCCACGGGGCGCCCGTCGGGTCCGGTCGCGGTCTTGCCATCGGTCATGCCCTACTCCTGTGCGGTGATCGGAGCGCGTCCGCAGATGCGCTGGTAGACGGCCGCCGCCGGGTCCTCGTCCGCGGCGGGGTCGAACGGAAGGATCGCGGCGACATGGGCGTCCGGCCGGATCAGCACGACGGTGTCGCCGTCCACGCCGAACCGGCGGCGCACCCGGTCGCCGGGGTCGAACAGGGCCAGGTCGCGCAGCCCCGAGTCGTGCGGCGCGTCCCAGCGGGACACCGCGAAGCGGCGCAGCGCCGGGCCCGTCTCGGTGGGGATCCGCGGCCGCCGCCTGGTGTCGGTGAAGTACAGCGCCACGAAGGACTCGGCGGCCAGGTCGTGCAGGTGGACGGGGCCCTCCGGGCCGAACAGCGGCAGGTCGGGCGCGCGGTCGCCGGTGCGCACCGGCGGCGGCGCCGAACCCGTCCGCACCATCGACCAGTCGCCGGTGTCGTCGACGTCGAGCCGGACGCCCAGCAGGCCGCGGGTGAACGCGTTGCCCCAGTTCCCGTCGGTCATCGCGTCGACGGCCCGGCCCTGCCGGCTCATGTAGGAGCGGGCGGCCTCGGCCATCTGGCCCGAGCCCTTGACCGCGACCGGCGCCTGCTCTACCTCGTACCCGCCGAGCAGCGAGTCGTCGGCCCAGCCGCGCAGCACCCAGGCGAGCCGCCACGGCAGGTTGGAGGCGTCCAGCACCCCGGTGTTCAGGCCGAGCGCCCACATCGGCGTGATCAGGTGCGCGGCGTCGCCCATCAGGAACACGCGACCGTCGCGCCACTGCTCCGCCACCCGGTGGTGGACCGTGTAGACGTTCGTGCCGAGCACCTCGATGCCCTCGACCTCGCCGATGAACCGCAGCGCCTTGTCGCGCAGCTCCTCATGCGTCGGCTCCCCCGCCCCCTTGGCCAGCGGGTAGAGGAAGCGCCAGCAGTGCGGCTGGCGGACGAGGATCATCCACTCCGACGGGTCGGAGAAGTAGGCGAGGTAGGGGTAGTCGCGCGGGTTGGCGACGTCCAGGTCCGCCTTGAGGTCGACGAGCATGTAGCGCTCGTCGAGCGTGCGCCCCTCCACCGTGATGCCGAGCTGCTCGCGCACCTGCGAGCGTCCGCCGTCGCAGGCCAGCAGGTAGCGGGCCTTGACGTGCCGCTCGCCCTCCGCGGTGTCGAACGTCAGCTCGACGTGGTCGTCGTGCTGCTTGAACGCGGTCAGCCGGTGCCCCATGTGCAGGGAGCCGTGCTCGCGTCCGGTGAAGCTGTCGCGCAGCACCGGTTCGAGGTGGTGCTGCGGGATGTTGATGACGAAGGGGAACCGGGTGTCCTCGGTGAGCTCGCCCGTGCGGACGCTCAGCGTCGGCTCGTTGGTGACCCGGTCGATCTCGCCGATCTCGTCGATCCGCAGCGAGGCGCGCAGCACCTCCGGCAGCGCGCCGTACCGGTGCAGGACCTCCAGGGTCCGGGTGAGGACGGTGCCCGCCTTGGTGTCCAGCGAGAGCCGGTCGTCCTCCTCGAACACGGCCACCGGAACGCCGTAGCGCGTCAGCCCGAGGGCGGTGATCAGGCCGATGGGCCCGGCGCCCACGACCGCGACGGGGAGGATCTCCCCCTCGGGCGTCGTCGTCTCGGTCATGGGGAGGTCACTCCTTCGGGTAGGCGCGGTCGCGGGTGAGCTGCGAGCCGGTCATGGTCGCCGCGTCGGACAGCAGGAAGAGCAGGGGGCCGACGACGTCCTCGGGGGTGCCGATCCCCGTGGTGCGCGCCCAGTGCTCCCGCTCGCCGCCCGCCGGGTTGGCGGCCTGGAACTGCGGGGTGTCGATGACGCCGGGCGCGAGGACGTTCACCCGGATCCGGTGCTCGGCCACCTCGGCGGCCAGCGACTTGGCGAAGGAGACCAGCGCGCCCTTGCTGGCGGCGTAGGCGGACGCCTCGGCCCGTCCCATGTGCGCCAGGCCGGAGCTGAAGACCACGATCGACCCGGACCGGCGCTCGGTCATCGAGGGCAGCACCGCCTGGCAGCACCAGACGACGCCGTCGAGGTTCACGCCGAGGACCCGGCGCCACTCGTCGGCCGCCATGCCGGCCACCGCGGCGCGGGGCTGGACGGCCGCGCCCGCCACGAGGCCGTCGACGCGGCCGTGCCGGGCGAGGGTCTGCTCGACGGCCGCGAAGACCGCGTCGCGGTCGGCCACGTCGACGGCGACCTGCTCGACCCCGGGCGCCGCGTCCAGGTCGGCCGCGTGCGCGATGTCGAAGACCACGGCGGTCCCGCCGGCGGCGCCGACGCCGCGCGCGAGGGCCGCGCCGATCCCGTTGGCGCCTCCGGTGACGATGACGACCTGCCCGGTCGCATCGAAGCTGGCCTTCATGCCGTGGTGCCTCCCGTCGCGCGGGCCGGCACGTCGCCGCCGGCTCCGGCCAGGGCCAGCGAGTCGGGCAGGACGGCGCCGACCTCGTCCGCGGTGCGGCGCAGCGCCTCCAGGACGCTGCCCTCGACCCGGACGCCGCCGGCGAGCGCGGCCCGGTGGTTCTCCGCCTCGATCTGGCCGGGCAGGTACAGCCGCTCCACGCCGGGCGCGGTGGGAGAGCCGGTGACCTCGGCGGCCAGCCGGCTCATCCGCTCCGCGAAGTCCGCCGGATCGCCGAACGCCGCCACGTCCACGGCCA
Source organism: Actinomadura geliboluensis (assembly GCF_043197915.1). NCBI lineage: Bacteria > Bacillati > Actinomycetota > Actinomycetes > Streptosporangiales > Thermomonosporaceae > Actinomadura > Actinomadura geliboluensis. The sequence goes on from NZ_JBICUA010000007.1 coordinate 223,772, forward strand.
GGAAGAAGTGGGCGCAGTTGTTGGGGACGGTGACGTCGCTGTAGAGCCCCTGCACGGCCTGGCCGAACCCTCCGCCGGACAGCACGCCGGTGAGGACGTCGACGACCAGCGCCAGCGCGAAGCCCTTGTGCCCGGCGGCGGGCAGCAGCATGCCGCCCAGGGCCGCGCGGGGGTCGGTGGTGGGCCGGCCGTCCGCGTCCGAGGCCCAGGTGGACGGGATCTCCCGGCCCTCCGCCGCCGCGATGCGGATCTTGCCGAGCGCCGCCTCGGACAGCGCCATGTCGAGCACGACGGGAGGCCCGTCGGGCATCGGCACGCCGACGGCGAGCGGGTTGTTGCCGACCACGGGAGCCGCCCCGCCGACGGCGGGCATCAGCGGCCGGGTGTTCGCCGCGGCCAGCCCGACGCAGCCTTCCCGCGCCGCCGCCTCGACGTAGCGGAACGCGCCCCCGAAGTGGAAGGCGTTGCGGACCGCCACCACCCCGACGCCGAAGCTCTTCGCCTTGGCGACGGCGATGCCCATCGCCTGGTCCCCCGTGAGCTGGCCGAGCGCGTGCCCCGCGTCCAGGACGGCCATCGCGCCGAGATCCACGACGACCTCGGCCCGCTCCCTGCGGCTGACGGAACCGGCCCGCACGCGGTCGACGTACATCGGGACGAGCATGCTCCCGTGCGAGGCCACGCCGCGCATGTCGGCGTCGACCAGGGCCTCGGCCACCGTCGACGACGCGGCCTCGCTGAACCCGACGGCGCGGAAGACCGCGCCGACCGTGCGCCGCAGCCCGTCGACGGGCACGCGCTCCCCGCGGCCCCGCTGGCTCGAATCACTCATGTATCACTCCACCCCTCACGGACCCGAAGCTTGCCGATATCTCATATCAAATGTCAACTATCAGAACGAAGGTCGTGTGAGCGGGGTGCAGGTCAGGGTGTCCTGGCCCCCGTCGCCCGGCGCCCGGCCTACGGGGTGGGGCTGCCCGGCGTCTTCAAGGCCGCGTTGGGACGCGCATGGTCACCGGAGACTCCGGCGAGGACTCAGCGGGCCCACGCGAGGTGGCCGCGCAGCAGGCGGGCCAGGTTCACCCCCGATGCCGCTCAGAGCGGCCGCACGGGAACCTGCGCATCCACGGAGAGGAACAGCCCTTCAACGCGCAAGCCGGGGCCATGTCGAAGACGGCGAGATCAGTGCCAGGGAATGAGGCGACGACACGCCAAAAGTCCCCCTCGAAGAACACTTCGATTGCGAGGGGGCGGGTGTGGCACTGAAGGCATGCAGCGGGGCTTGCTAGACGCGTAGTCAGCAGAACTCGATAATCAACACAGGAGAGTGACGCCACGGCGAGGCCGGTCCGGCACCGAGCGCCGCACAGTCACCAGTGAGTCCAGCAACCAAATTCGGAAAGCAACTCGCACATCCGACAACTTTGCCCATATTCAATGGGCATCAACTTCGCAGAAGACAAGCGATCCCCCACCGCATCGTCCATGTACAGAAAGCCGAAGTGCCCTTTCGCGCGAAGGGTCAGACGCCATGTCCGCCGGATTCGCGCGAAAGGGTGATCGACTCGCCGGGGGCTGGGAACTGGGGGGCGGGAAGCCCTGCGGATCGCCGGGCGAGCTCCGCTAGTTGTAGTGGGCGAACTCTGTGTAGTCGTTCCAGATCCAGCCCTTGACGCCGGTGCAGCAGTCCGAGTGCCACCACAGGTTGCCGGCGTCGTTCACGCATCGCTTGTCGACGCGGAAAAGCGTCTTGGATTTCCACTTGGCTATCACCGGGGACGACCCCGAATAGCTGGTGTGCACGGCCGCCGAGCCGACGATGACCCGCCGGATGTGCGGTGTCCAGTCCGAGCAGGAGGCCATGGGCCGGACATCCGTCTCGCTCGCCGACGCGCTCGGAATGGCGACCACGACAGGCGCCACAGCCGCCGTGATGACCGCGGCCGCCATGGACATGACTCGATTGCCCACCTTTTGCATTCGGGCTCCCTTCAGGGGATCGGGGGTAAGTTGATCATCACCCTGCCATGATCGTCTGTCAAGGCCCCGTTTTGAGGCCCGTTCCCAGGACCCATCCAACGGCCACCCCAAAGCGGGTTTAAACCTGCAGTGACGAAGTTTTCAAAACCATCAAGTGAGTGGCACCCCTGAGAATTTCTTCTAAGGCGCGACAGCCCCGGCGCGTGGGAATTTCAGCGAAAGCGTCAAAGCCCCAGGGAGCCGGAACGGACCGCGCCGGCCGTAGCCGTGCCCGGACGCGGGCAGGACCACCCGCGGTCTGAGGGCTTGTCTCGCCGGCGGGACAAGGGGTAGGCCGGTGGCGCCCTCCCGGTCGTGCGGCGCCTTGTCGGCGGATCTCTCTTCGGTGAGCGTGAAGGGACTGTGCGGCGAGTGACGGGAGACGACGTGGGACACGCCGGGATGGACGCGGACGTCGTGATCGCGGGTGCGGGGCCGACGGGCTTGATGCTCGCCTGCGAGCTGCGGCTGGCGGGCGCCGACGTGGTGCTGCTCGAACGGCTCGCGGAGCGGACGGGCGAGTCCCGGGCCGGCGGGATGCACTCGCGGACCCTGGAGGTGCTGGACCAGCGCGGGGTCCTGGACTCCTTCCTCGCCCTCGGGGAGATCCAGGGGGTGGGGCACTTCTCCGGGCTCTGGCTCAACTTCGACGAGTTCGAGTCCAGGCATCCGCTGCCGCTGATGATCCTGCAGTCCACCATCGAGATGCTGCTGGAGGACTGGGCCGCGAGGCTCGGTGTCCGGGTGCGGTGGTCGTCCGAGGTGACGGGGGTCGAGCAGGACGCGGAGGGCGTGACGGTCCAGGCCGGGGACGAGACGGTCCGCGGCCGCTACCTCGTCGGCTGCGACGGGGGGCGCAGCGCGGTGCGGAAGCTGGCGGGCTTCGGGTTCCCGGGGACGCCGGCGACGATGAACGCGCTGATCGGGGACGTCGAGCTCCCCGAGCTGACCGAGGACTACATCTGGGGGCGGCGCACGCCGGACGGCGGCTACTCGGTGATCGCCTTCGAGCCCGGGTGGTACCGGCTGATCACGTCCGACTACGCGCGGGTCGCCGATCGCGGGCCGGTGACGTTCGACCAGCTCCGCGAGTCGCTGCTCAGGGTCGCGGGCACGGACTACGGCATGCGCAACCCGCGCTGGATCTCACGGTTCACCGACGCCGCGCGGCAGGCCGACCGGTACCGGCGGGGCCGGGTGCTGCTGGCGGGCGACGCCGCGCACATCCACTTCCCGCTCGGCGGGCAGGGGCTGAACCTCGGCATGCAGGACGCGGTCAACCTGGGCTGGAAGCTCGGCGCCGTGGCGCGGGGACGGGCGCCGGAGAGCCTGCTGGACACCTACCACACCGAGCGCCATCCCGTCGGGGAGGCCGTCCTGCACAACACGCGGGCGCAGTCGGCGCTGGCCCTTCCCGGTCCGCAGACCGACGCGCTGCGCGACGTCTTCGCGTCCCTGATCATGTTCGACGACGTCAACCGGTACCTGTGCGGCATGCTCACCGGGCTGGACATCCGGTACCCGGTCGAGTGCGACCATCCGCTCGCGGGCCGCCGGGTCCCGGACGCCGACCTGAAGACGGCCGACGGCCCGGTCCGGGTGTACGAGCTGCTGCACGACGCCCGTCCGGTGCTGCTCGATCTGCGCGGGAACACCGCCGTGGCGGAGGACTGGGCCGATCGCGTCGACGTCGTGGAGGCGCGGAGCGAGGACGACCACTGGCCCGTGCCGGGCGCCGGTGAGGTCGCCGCTCCGTCCGCGGTCCTCATCCGTCCGGACGGTCATGTCGCCTGGGCAGCCGAGGGGACGCCGGACACCGCGTCCCTCCAGACCGCGCTGGCCACCTGGTTCGGGTGACTCGGCGGCGGCCGTCACGACCTCCCGGCGGCCGCCGTATCGATCACCGAGGTCAGGTCGGCCAGCAGGGCGGACTCCTCGGTCTTCAGGTAGAAGTGGCCGCCGGGCAGCACCCGCAGCCGGAACGCGCCGTGCGTCACGTCCGCCCAGGCGCGCATCTGCTCCGGGGCCACTTCGGGATCGTCGGCACCGGTGTAGGCGTACACCGGGCAGTCGAGCGGGGGCCGGTGGCCGCCGGGGTACGCGTCGACCAGCCGGTAGTCCGCGCGGATGGCGGGGAGCAGCATCTCCCGGAGGTCGGGGTCGGCGAAGACCTCGGCGCTGCTCGCGTCGAAGCGCCCGAGGTCCCTGATGATCTTCTCGTCCGTGCCGGAGAACGTCCGCCGGCCGTCCAGGGCGTGGGGCGGGCGCCTGCCGGACACGCACAGGGCCGCGGGCGGGCGCCCGCGCTTGTGCAGGCGCAGCGCCACCTCGTGCGCGACCGAGGCGCCCATGCTGTGGCCGAAGAGCACCAGCCGGTGCCCGGAGAGCCCGCCGAGGGCGTCGGCGACGTCGTCCGCGAGGGTCTCCAGCGCGGTCGCGAACGGCTCGCGGCAGCGGTCCTCGCGGCCCGGGTACACGACGGCGAGGACGCCGACGTCCGAGGGCAGCCCCCGGGGCCAGGTGCGGTACGCGCTCGCCCAGCCGCCGGCGTGCGGGAGGCAGACGAGCTTCGTCGCGCAGCCGTCGTCATCGCGGAAGGGGCGTACCCACCGCTCTTCTGCCGGACTCCTCATCCTGGAACTCCCCTTCCTCCCGCCGGGCGGCGATCGAGTCGGCGATCTCCCCGCTCCGTACGGCGATGTTCGACAGCAGCGACGAGCTCAGGCCGTGGCTGTGCTCGGTGCCGCCCTGGAGGTAGATGCCGCAGCGCATCCCGGGGTCGGTCGCGATGCGGTAGTCGCGCTCGACCCGGTAGCGGCCGGACTCGTCGCGCAGGCAGTGGCGGTCGAGGTCGCCGAGGAGGTGCGCAGGCTCCATCGCGTCGTAGCCGGTCGCGCAGACGAGCGCGTCGAAGTCGATCTCGCGCACCTCGCCGTCGGAGCCCGTCTGCAGCGAGACGCGGGTCTCGGCGCCGGACCGCTTCACGCCGGTGACCCTGGTGAGGTTGCGGAACTCCAGGCGCCGGGCCCCGCGGACCTCGTCCTCGTACGCCCTGCGGTACAGGTCCCTGATGACGTCGCCGTCGACGACCGAGTAGTTGGTGTTGCGGTGGTAGCGCCAGAACGCTTCGCGCGTCTGCTCGGTGGCGTAGTAGTAGTCGTCGACGGCGCCGGGGTCGAAGACCTGGTTGGCGAACGGGGTGTCGTCCGCGACCGAGTAGCCGTAGGACGGGATGACGGCCCAGACCTGGGCGTGCGGGAGCTCGTCGTACAGGAACCTGGCGATCTCGGCGGCGCTCTGGCCCGCGCCGACCACCGCCACCCGGCGCAGTTGCGCGGGGTCCGCCCGGCGGTACTTCTCCAGGAACTCCGAGCTGTGCCACACCCGCTCGTCGCGGACGGCACCGTCCGGCATGCTCGGGACCAGGCCGGTGGAGATCACGACGTTCCGCGCCTCGACGACGCGGCCGTCCGCGACTTCGAGGCGCAGCCGGTCCGAGGTCTCCGGGACGGCGCCCGGCGGCAGCCCGACCGACGTCACCTCCGCGCCGTAGGCGATGCGGTCGGCGACCCGCGCCTGCGCCCATTCCAGGTACCGGTGGAACTCCTCGCGCGTCGGGAAGAAGTCCTGGTTGTTGACGAACCGCGGGAGCCGCCCCGAGGCGTGCAGGTACGCGATGAAGCTGAAGCTCGACGTCGGGTTGCGGAAGGTGACCAGGTCCTTGAGGAAGGAGATCTGCATGGTCGCCGAGGGCAGCAGCATGCTGCGGTGCCAGCCGAAGGACGGCTGCCGTTCGAGGAAGAGGGCCCTCATCCCGTCCCGCGCGCCGTCCGCCCGGTACTCCTCCATGGCGATGGCGAGCGACAGGTTGGACGGACCGAATCCGATGCCGACCACGTCGTAGAGCTCGTTGTCACGACCGTTCATGGTGAATTCTCCCGCTGCCATGGATCCGCGTTCCTTCCGGCGCTCAGAGGAGTTCGCCGTCCTTCGTCCTCCTGCGCAGGGCCGGCCTGCTGGACCGGGCGAGGTCCTGCCACATGCCGGACAGCCCGGTCACGGTGCGCGCCACGAACAGCGTGCGGATGGACACCTCCTGGTTCAGCTCGTCCCGGATCAGGGCGGCGAGCCTGATCGCGCGCAGCGAGTTGCCGCCGAGGTCGAAGAAGTCGTCGTCGACGCCGACCCGCTCCAGCCCGAGCGCCTCGGCGAAGGCCCTGGCCAGGGCCTCCTCGACGGCGTTGCGCGGTGCGCGGTACTTCCCCTCGCCGGACGCGGGCTCGGGAAGCGACGCCCTGTCCACCCAGCCGCCCGCCGTCGCCGGGAGGCGGTCCACGACCAGGAACGCCGACGGCATGAGGGGCTCCGGCAGCCGTCCCGCGGCGAACCTGCGCAGCTCCTCCTCGGAGAGGCCGGCCTGCGGGGCCAGCGGGACCGCGTACGCCACGAGCCGCCGCTGCCCCGAGCCGTCCTCGCGGACGGCCACCGCCGCCCTCGCCAGGCCGGGGTAGTCGGCCAGGACCGCCTCCACCTCGGCCGGTTCGACGGGGACGCCGCGGATCCGCGCGCGGGCGCCGGCCCGGCCCAGGTGTTCGAGGCGGCCGTCGGCGCCCCACCGCGCCCGGTCCCCGGTCCGGTGCATGACGGCGCCGGGCGGGCCGAACGGGCAGGGCACGAAGCGCTCGGCGGTCGTCCCCGGCCGGCCGTGGAGGCCGCGCGCCACACCGGGCCCGGCCGCGTACAGTTCTCCGGCCACGCCGGCGGGGACGGGCGCAAGGCCCGGCCCCAGGACGTAGAGGGAGGTGTTGTCCATGGGGCGGCCGATCAGCGTCATGCCGAGCGACGGCTCTCCGGCCGGGAGGCGGTGGCACGCGACGAAGCCGCCCGTCTCCCCCGGTCCGTGTCCGTGGACGATCGCCAGCTCTGGGCACGCGTCCCGCACCCGCCGCATCGCGGCGGCGGACACGCGGTCGCCGCACGTCCACGCTTCGCGCATCCCGGCGAGGGCGTCGGGGCGCTCCGCGGCGATCGACGCGAGCAGGTCCGCGGGCGACCACATCACCGAGATCTCGTGCGCGGCCCGCACGGCGGCGAGCGCGTCGAGGTCCAGCTCTCCCGGCGGGGCCACGATCACCCGCCCGCCGTTGAGGAGCGGCGCCCAGACTTCGAGGGCGAACGCGTCGAAGGCGTGCGGCGCGTGCCACAGCACAGTGCGGGCGTCGCCGTCCCGCCACCGGCGGTCCATCGCGAACCGCTCCAGGTTCCGGTGCGTCAGGGCGACCTCCGCCGCGCCGGTCGAACCGTGCGTGACGGCCAGCAGGTTGTCCGGGCGGACGGCCTGCCCGCCGCCGGCGGTGTCCGAGTCGAGGTCGCCGAAGAGGATCGTCGGGACGTCCAGGTCGGCGGGCGGCGCCTCGCTCGTGAGGAGCACCTGCGCCGATCCGCCGAGAACCGACGTGATGTGCTCCGCCGGGGACGCGGGGTCGACGGGCAGGTAGGCCCCGCCCGCCTTCGCCACGCCCAGCAGGGCGATGACCAGGTCCGCCGAGCGGGGCATCGCCACCGCCACGACCGTCTCGGGCCCGACGCCCCGGTGGCGCAGCGCCCCGGCCAGGCGGCTCGACCGCTCGTCCAGCTCGCGGTACGAGAGCGCGCCGTCCCCGGACACCACCGCAGCGGCGTCGGGGGTCCGCGCCGCCTGGCGGGCGAACAGCTCCGGGACGGTCAGGCCGGGCAGCGGGACGTCCGTGTCGTTCGGCGCCGCCGGCACCCTGTCCCGGTCGGCGCCGCTCACCACGTCCAGCGCGCCGACGGGCAGCTTCGGGTCGGCGGCCGCGGCCCGGACGTACGCGACGAGGTCGGCGCCGATGAGGCGGAGCTCGGCCGCGGTGTACAGGCCGGCGGGGGCGTCGAGCCGGAAGTACAGGTCGCTTCCGTCGGTCCCGTCGGTGCAGACGCTGATCGACAGCTCGTCGAAGACCCCGTTCGTGCCGCCGGTGTAGCGCGCCGGGCTGCCGCCGAAACGGAGCTCGCCCGTGAAGTCGACGACGTTCATGACGGCGCCGAAGCCGCCGCGGCCGCTGAGGACGGTCCCGCTCGCGCGCTGGATGTCGGAGTAGTGGCAGGCGGCCCGGCCGAAGACCTCGTACGTCTCGTCGAGCACCGCCTCGGCGATCTCGGCGAAGGTCGCGGTGAGCGGGACCCGCACGCGGATCGGCACCACGTTCACGGCCAGCCCGGGCGTCCTGCCCGCGGCCCCGGTCCGGTTGCCCATCGCCACCGAGAGGAGGAACTCCGGGTGGTCGCAGCGGTGCCGGAGGAACACCGCCGCGCCGGCGGTCAGCAACGACGACGTCCAGACGCCCATGGACTCGGCGGCCTCCCCCCACGCGTCCGCCTCGGCGCGGGGGACGGCCACCGTCCGGCTCACCATGCCGAGGGCGCCGGCCAGCTCCGACCAGCGGTCGGCGGGGCTCACCGGTCCGGGTTCCGCGGACGGGTCCGGCACGGCGACGCGCGGCACCTGTGCGGGCGGGGGCGCGTCCTTCAGGTAGTCGCGCCAGAACTCCATGTCGTCGGTGAACCGCTGGGAGGCGAGGTACTCCGACGCCTCGGCCGCGTACGACTCGGCGTCCCAGGGGTGGGGCGGTTCGCTCACCTCCGCGCCGCGCGCCAGCGCCGTGTACACCTCGGCGAGGCGCCGCGACAGCAGGCCGCCCACGCCGTAGCCGTCCGAGATGAGGTGGTGGTAGGCGAGGACCACCAGGAAGCGGGCCTCCGCGAGCCTGACCACGCCCAGCCGGAACAGCAGGTCCCGCTCCAGGTCGAACGGCTGCGCCAGCATGCCGGACAGCGCCTCGCGCGCCGCCCGGTCGGGATCGTCCTCGCCGCCGACGTCCAGAAAGAACGGCCGCCACTCCCCCAGGCCCCGCGGCACGATGCGCAGGTCGCCGTCGCCGTTGTCGACGAAGTTGACTCGCAGCACTTCCGCTTCGTCCATCACGCGCAGGAATGCGGATTCCATGACGGCGACGTCCAGTTCGCCGTCCACCTCCCACATGGACAGGGCGTGGTTGAGCGTGTCGGGCATCATTTTCTGCGCCAGCCACAATCCTTTATGCGCAGCCGATGCATCGAACGAACGCATGGACATCAACTCCCCAACAATGGGACCGCGAACCGGAGCGACCCACCAATTCATGTCCACTTTCACGGACGTGGATCGGCCGGTCAACACGATGCCGGCGCCGGGCGTGCGGTGTCCCGCCGGCGGGACACCGCGGGGTCAGGCGGGACGGCGGTCGAGCATCACGGCCGCGATGTGCCCGGCGATCAGCCGCGGTGACGGGTGCCGCAGCACCAGCGTCGGCTTCAGCCTGACCCCCGTCGAGGCGGCCAGGCGCCTGCTCAGGTCCATCGCCAGCAGCGAGTCGAAGCCGAGGTCGTTGAACTCCCGGTCGGGGTCGACGCTCTCGCCGGGGGCGTGCCCGAGGACGGTGGCGATCTTCTCCAGGACGTGGTCCAGGACGAGCGCCTCCGCGTCGCCCTCGGGGAGGGCCGCGACCCTCTCAGGCAGCGGGGTGACCTGCTCGTTCTCTTCGGCCGGGGCGTCCGCGGGGATCTCCATCGCCACCGCCGTGTGCGAGGAGTTCAGCCAGTAGCGCCGCCTCTGGAACGCGTAGGTCGGGAGGTCCGTCCGCCTGCGCGTCCCGAACAGGGCGGCCCAGTCCACGGTTCCGCCCCGCACGTACAGCTGGGCCAGCGAGTCGGCCATGGCCTCGACCTCCCCGCGGTCGCGGCGGGACGACGACAGGACGACCGCGCCGTCCACCTCGTCGACCATTTCCTGCACCGGAACGGTCAGGACGGGGTGCGGGCTCATCTCGATGAAGACGCGGTAACCGTCGTCGGCCAGCCTGCGGACGGACGATTCGAAGAGCACCTTTTCACGGAGGTTGGTGTACCAGTAGTCGCCGTCCAGCTCGGCGGTGTCGATGACCTCACCGTACCGGGTCGAATAGAAAGGCAGTTCCGACGTTCGAGGCCGCACATCAGCAAGCGGCCCGATCACCTGTTCGCGAACCCGGGCCACCTCGGGGGAATGGGAGGCGTAATCGACCGATATCCGCCTGGCCCGGACGCCTTCGGCGTTCATCTTCTCAAGGAATTCGTCGAGGGCGTCCAGCGCTCCGGACACCACCACCGAGCGGGGCCCGTTGACGGCGGCGATGCCCAGCCGGCCGCTCCACGGGGCGAGCTGCTCCGCCACGGCGTCCGCGGACTCCACGACCGACGCCATCCCGCCGTGGCCCGCGAGGTCCACCAGCGCCCTGCTGCGGAGCGCGACCACCTTGGCGGCGTCGCGCAGCGACAGCGCGCCGCAGACGTGGGCGGCGGCGATCTCGCCTTGGCTGTGCCCCACCACCGCGGCCGGTTCCACACCCCATGACCGCCACAGAGCGGCCATGGACACCATCACCGAGAACAGCGCGGGCTGGACCACGTCCACCCGTTCCAGGGGCGGCGCCCCGGCCTCGCCCCGGATCACGTCGAGCAGCGACCAGCCGGCCCATTCGTCGAGCGCGGCCGCGCACTCGTCGAGGGCGTGCGCGAAGACGGGGTAGGCGTCGTACAGCCGCCGGCCCATGCCGGCCCACTGCGAGCCCTGGCCCGGGAACATGAAGACGACTCCCCCGAGTTCCCCGGCGACACCGCGCACCACCCCGGCGGGCTCCGCGCCCTCGCTCAGCGAGGCGAGGCCGCTCAGCAGCTCGTCGCGATCGCGGCCCAGCACGACCGCGCGGTGGGCGAACGCCGACCGGCTCGACACCAGCGACCAGCCGATGTCCGCGGCGTCCGCCTGCGCACCGGCTGGAGAGGTGACGAAATCGCGGAGCGCGGCCGCCTGCCGTGCCAGCGCCGCCAGGTTCTTTCCCGACACCGCCCACGGCACCAGCCCGCCGGCGAGGGCAGGGCCCGGGATGGGCTCGGCCGCCGCGCCCGTCCGCGGCGCCTCTTCCAGGATCACGTGCGCGTTGGTGCCGCTGAACCCGAACGACGACACCCCGGCTCTACGCGGACCGTCGCCCCGCTCCCATTCGCGCCCGTCCACCAGCAGTTCCACCGCGCCGCAGGACCAGTCCACGTGCCGCGAGGGCGCGTCCAGGTGCAGGGTCTTCGGTAGGTAGCCGTGGCGCAGAGCCATCACGGCCTTGATGACACCGGCGACCCCGGCGGCGGCCTGGGCGTGGCCAAGGTTCGACTTCAGGGACCCCAGCCAGAGCGGCCTGTCCTCGGCCCGCCCCTGGCCGTACGTCATCAGCAGAGCGTGGGCCTCGATGGGGTCGCCCAGCACGGTCCCGGTGCCGTGGGCCTCGACCAGGTCCACCTCGGACGCCGCGATCCCCGCGTCCGCCAGCGCCTTGCGGATCACTTCCTCCTGGGCACGGCCGCTGGGCGCGGTCAGCCCGTTGCTGGCCCCGTCCTGGTTCACCGCCGAACCGCGCAGGACGGCCAGCACGGGGTGGCCGTTGCGGTGGGCGTCCGACAGCCGCTCCAGCAGCAGCACGCCGACGCCCTCGGACCAGCCGGTCCCGTCGGCGGCGTCCGCGAACGCCTTGCACCGGCCGTCGGGCGCCAGGCCGCGCTGCCGGGAGAACTCCACGAACACGGCGGGGGTGGTCATCACCGCCGCCCCGCCCGCCAGCGCGAGCGAGCACTCCCCGGACCGCAGCGACCGCACCGCCAGATGCAGGGCCACCAGCGACGACGAGCACGCCGTGTCCACGGTCATCGCCGGGCCGGTCAGCCCGAGCTGGTACGCGACCCGGCCGGACGCGACGCTCAGCGCGCTCCCGAGCGACAGGTGGCCCTCCAGTTCGTGCTGGTCCACCTCCAGGAAGCGCAGCCCGTACTCGGGGGAGCTCACCCCGGAGAAGACGCCGGCGTCGGTGCCGCGCACGTCGGCGGGGACGATGCCCGCCCGTTCGAACACCTCCCACGACGCCTCCAGCAGCAGGCGCTGCTGCGGGTCCATCGCCAGCGCCTCCCGCGGGCTGATGCCGAAGAATTCGGCGTCGAAGTCCGCCACGCCGTCGAGGAAGCCCCCGTGCCGGGTGCTGGAGGTGCCGAGCGTGCCGGGGTCCTCGTCGAACACGTCCCGCCAGCCCCGGTCCCGGGGGAACTCCTCCACCAGGTCCCGGCCGCCGCGGACCGCCTCCCACAGCCCCTCCGGCGTCGACACGCCGCCGGGGAAGCGGCACGCCATCGCCACCACGGCGATCGGCTCGCCGCGCCCGGCCTTCAGGTCGTCGTTCTCCCGCCGGAGGCGGTCCCGCTCCTCCAGCAGGGCGCGGAGCGCCCGCTCGACCCGGTCCGCGCCGTCCGCCGGCGCCCGGTCCGCGGCATCGTCCATGTCACTTCCCCTTCTCGTCCAGCGCCAGGTCGAGGAGCCCTTCCAGGTCCAGGTCCGCGAGTCCGCCCGCGCGCGCGTCCGGGTCCGGTGCCCGCTCGCCGGCCTCCGCGCCCCCGGACGGTCCCGCGCCGGGCGCGGCGGAGGCGGGGCGCAGCAGGCCGAGGATGTGCCGGCCCAGCTCGCGGGGCGTCGGGTAGCTGAACACGAGGGTGGACGGGAGGCGCAGCCCGGTCGAGGACGCGACGCGGTTGCACAGCTCGACGGAGGTCAGCGAGTCGAATCCGAGGTGGGTGAACGCCCGGTCCGCGTCGACGCTCGTGCCGGAGGTGTGGCCGAGCACGATGGCGGTCTGCTCGCGGACCCAGTCGAGGAGGGCCGCCTCCGCCTCGCCGTCCGCCAGTGCGGCCAACCGGGCGGTCAGGCCGCGCGGGCCCTCGCCGGTCCGGCCCGTCCGGCCGCGGGACGGGCGGCCGCCGTGGACCAGGTCGCGCAGGACGGGGGGCAGTTCGCCGCGGGCCGCGCCGCGCAGCGCGCCGAGGTCCACCCGGGCCGGGATGAGGAGGGGCCCGCCGTGGTCGCACGCCGCGTCGAACAGGGCCAGCGCCTCGGACGCGGGCATCTCGACGGCGCCCAGCCGCCGCAGGCGTGCGAGGCGGGCCTCGTCCAGGCCGGCGGTCATGCCGCCGCGCCGCTCCCACCAGCCCCAGCTCAGCGAGGTGCAGGCCAGGCCGGACGCCCTGCGCCGCGCCGCCAGGCCGTCCAGGAAGGTGTTGGCCGCGGCGTAGTTCGCCTGGCCGCCCGCTCCGAGCGCGCCCGCGAGGGCGGAGAACAGGATGAACGCCGACAGAGCGTGGCCCTTGGTCAGCTCGTGCAGGTTGATCGCGCCGCCGACCTTGGCGCGCAGCGCGTGGTCGAGGTCCTCGGCGGTCAGCGACTCGACCGTGCCGTCCGCGACCGCGCCCGCCGCGTGCACGACCGCCGTGAGCGGATACCGCGCCGGCATGTCCGCGATCAGGTCGGCGACGGCGGCCCGGTCCGCGACGTCGCAGGCCACGACCGTGACGGCCGCGCCCGCCGCCTCCAGGTCCGTGACGAGCTCGCGGACGCCGCCGGCCGCCGTCCCCCGGCGGCTCGCGAGCACCAGGCTCCGCACGCCGTGCTCGGCGGCGAGGTGCCGGGCGACGAGCGAGCCCACTCCCCCGGTCCCGCCCGTGACCAGCACGGTCCCGCCGCCGAAGCCGCCGCCCACGTCGAGGACCAGCTTGCCGACGTGGCGGCCCTGGCTCATCTCGCGGAACGCCTTGCGCGCGTCGCGGACGTCCCGGACCGAAACGGGGTTGAGGCGCAGGCTCCCGGCGGCGAACAGGTCCATGACCGCGCGGGTCATCTCCTGGAGCAGCTCGGGGCCCGCCGATCCGTAGACGTCGAAGGCGCGGTAGTCGACGCCGGGGTGGTCGGCCGCCACGCGCCGGGGATCGCGGATGTCGGTCTTGCCCATTTCGAGGAAGTGCCCGCCCTCGGGGAGCAGCCGGAGGGAGGCGTCGACGAACGCGTGGGCGAGGGAGTTGAGGACGACGTCCACCCCGCGCCCGCCCGTGGCCTCCAGGAACTCGTCCGCGAACGCCAGGTCCCGCGACGACGCCAGGTGCTCGTCGTCCAGTCCCAGGGCGCGCAGGACGGGCCACTTGGCCGGGCTCGCGGTCGCGTAGACCTCGGCTCCGGCGTGCTGCGCCAGTTGGACGGCGGCCATCCCGACGCCGCTCGCCGCGGCGTGGATGAGGATCCGCCGCCCCTTCTGGAGCTTGATCAGGTGGAAGAGCGCGTAGTAGGCGGTCAGGAAGGCGGTCGGCACGGACGCCGCCTCGGCGTGGCTCCAGTTGTCGGGGAAGGGCGTGAGCAGGCGGTGGTCCGCCACCGCCACCCGGCCGAAGGCGCCGTGGAGCGCGCCCGTCACGCGGTCGCCGGGTGCCAGCCCGGTGACGTCGTCCGCGACGTCCAGGACCACCCCGGCGCCCTCGCTCCCTATCTCGGCGTCGAAGGCGGTTCTGTCCACCAGCCCGAGGGCGATCGTGACGTCCCGGAAGTTGAGCCCCGCGGCGTGCACGGCGACGCGGACCTGGCCGCTCGCCAGGGGCGCCTCCACCTCCGGGCAGGGGATCCAGGTCAGGTTCTCCAGCGTCCCCCTGTCCGGGATGCCCAGCCGGTGCGCGCCGGCCGCCGGAGCCGCGAGCCGGTGGTCCGGGAGCGAGGCCGGCGCCATGCGCGGCACGAGGTGCGCGCCGCCGCGCAGCGCCAGCTGGTCCTCACCGATGGCCGGGATGCCCGGGAGAAGCGCGAAGGACGCCTCCTCGTCGTCGACGTCCACCAGCCGGAACCTGCCGGGGTGCTCGGCCTGGGCGGACCGGACCAGGCCCCAAACGGACGCGCCGGGGAGGCTTTCGACGCGTTCCCCGCTCCCGGTGCCGACGGCGAGGCGGGTGAGGAACACCAGCGTGGATCCGGCGAACCGCTCCTCGGCGAGGAACCGCCGGATCCAGCCCAGCACGCGCGTGTCCGCGTCGGCGACCTCGGCGGGCACGTCCGGTCCGGCGGTGAGGAGGTCGTCCAGGCAGAGGACGAGGTGCCGGACGGGCTCGGCCGCGAGGGCGTCGTCCATGGACTCGTGGAGCGGGACGTTCTCCTCGCTCGCCCCGACGAGGCGGGCGGCCAGGCCGTCCTTCGCTCCGAGAACCCCCCACCGCCCGTGCCGGGTGGCCCGCTCGTCGCGCTGGAGCGGCCGCCATCGGAGTTCGTACAGCGATCGTTCGTGGGCGGCCCGTGCCGAGCGCAGCTGCTCGGCGCCCGCCGGCCGGAACGTCAGGGCGGCGACGCGCGCGGCCTCCCTGCCCTGCTCGTCGGCGATCACCACGGACACGGCGCCCTCGCCCGCCGGGGTGATCCTGACCCGCGCGCTGGAGCCGCACTCCCGGATCGGTTCCACCCCGGCCCACGAGAACGGCATCCAGCCCCGGCCGCCGTCCGGGTCGATGGCGCCGCTGACCGCCACCGCGTGCAGCGCCGCGTCGATCAGCGCCGGGTGCAGCGCGTATCCGCTGCTCGGCGGGCCGCCGTCCGCCGGTTCGGGCAGCGTCGCCAGGACGTGGAGATCGTCGCCGTGCCGCCACACTTCGCGCAGCCCGCGGAACGCGGGGCCGTAGTCGAACCCCGTGTCCGCGAGGTTCTCGTAGAGACCGTCGACGTCGACGCGCGCCGCCCCGGCGGGCGGCCACGCGGCGGGTGACGGGGCGTCGTCCGGCCGCGCGGCGGTCGTCGGTGCCAGGCGGCCCGTGGCGTGCCGGGTCCAGCCGCCCATGGTCGGGCCGTCCCCAGTGGGGCGGGAGTACACCTCCAAGGTGCGGTGCTGCGTCTCGTCCGCCGCCCCGGCCACGACCCGTACCTGCACGTCGCCCTCGTCGGGGACGATCAGGGGGACCTCCAGGAAGAGTTCCTCGATCGCGGGACATCCGACGGCGTCCCCCACCGACAACGCCAGGTCCAGGTAGGCCGTGGCCGGTACGACGACCGCGCCGAACACGGCGTGGTCGGCCAGCCAGTCGTGGGCCTCCAGGGACCACCTGCCGGTGAACACCACCTCGCCGGTGCCGGGATGGTCCACCATCGCGCCGAGCAGCGGGTGCCCCGGGGCCGCGAGACCGGCGGACGCCGTGTCCGCCGGGCCGGTGCCCGCCGAGGCGTCCAGCCAGTACCGCTCCCTCTCGAACGCGTACGTCGGGAGGTCCACCCGGCGGCGCGCGCCGAACAGCGCGTCCCAGTCCACGGCGCCGCCCCCGGCGTGCAGCCGGGCCAGCGCGGCGACCAGCGCCTCCACCGCCCCCCGGTCCCGCCGCGACGCCGACAGGACGAGCGCGTCGTCCACGCCCGCCGTGTCGAAGGACTCCGTGGTGATGCTCGCGAGCGTCGATCCCGGGCCCAGTTCGAGGAAGACGCGCGCGCCGGCCGCGCGGGCGTGCTCCACCGCGTCGTGGAAGCGCACGGGTTCGCGGACGTGCCGCACCCAGTGCCCGGCGGACGCCAGCTCCCGGGGTTCGGCCGCGCGGCCCAGCCGGGTCGAGACGACCGGGATCGCCATCTCGCCCGCGGGCAGGTCGCCGATCGCCCCCGCGAACTCGTCCAGGATCGGGTCCATGAGCGGCGAGTGGAACGCGTGGTCGACGTCGAGCGGCTTCACCGCCGTGCCCCCGGCGGCAAGCCGCTCCTTGAGGTCGCGCACTTCGTCGCGGAGGCCCGAGACGACGACCGACTCCGGACCGTTGACGGCGGCGAGGCCGACGCGCTCGTACTCGCCGAGCACGGAGAGGACGTCGGTCTCCGAGGCGCGGACGGCCAGCATGGCGCCGCGCTCGCCGACCGTCTGCATGACCCGGCCGCGAGCGGCCACGAGCCTCGTCGCGGAGTCCAGGTCGAGGACTCCGGACACGTGCGCGGCCGCGATCTCGCCCACGGAGTGCCCGATCAGATAATCCGGGCGCGGCACATACCGCGTCAGGAGCCGGTAGAGGGCGACCTGCAGCGCGAACAGCGCGGGCTGCGCGACATCGGTCCGCTCGCGGTCCGCGGGATCCTCGGCGAGGAGCAGGGGCCGCAGGGCGAAGGGCAGGTGCGCGTCGAAGTGCCCGCAGGTCTCGTCGAGGCTCTGCGCGAAGGCGGGGAACGCGTCGTACAGCCGTCCCGCCGCACCCGCCCACCGCGCCCCCTGCCCCGGGAACATGAACGCGGAGTCACCGGGCTTTCCTGCGATGCCGCGCAGCACCGCTGCGGACTCGCCGCCTTCGCTCAACGCCGCCAGCCCGCTGAGCAGTTCGTCCCGGTCGCGTCCCAGCACCACCGCGCGATGTTCGAGCCGCGCCCTGCCCGAGACCAGCGACCAGCCGGTGTCCGCGAGGTCCAGGCCCGGGTCGGCGGCGGCGAAATCGCGGAGCCTCTCCGCCTGCGCCCGCAGCGCCTTCTCCGAGCGCGCCGACACGGCCCACGGCACCAGCCCGCCCGGAAGGGGACCGGCGGCGGGCTCGGCCTCCGCCGCCTCCTCCTCGGGCGCCTGCTCGATGATCACGTGCGCGTTGGTGCCGCTCACACCGAACGACGACACCCCGGCCCGGCGCGGCCGGTCGCCGGTCTCCGGCCACGGCCGCGCCTCCGCGAGCGGCTCCACCGCGCCCGCCGACCAGTCCACGTGCCGGGTCGGCTCGTCCATGTGCAGCGTCTTGGGCAGGACGCCGTGCCGCATGGCCATGACCATCTTGATGACACCGGCCGCGCCCGCCGCGCACTGCGGGTGGCCGAGGTTGGACTTCACCGCCCCCACCCACAGCGGCCGGTCCCGGGGCCGGTCCCCGCCGTAGACGGCGATCAGCGCCTGCGCCTCGATCGGGTCGCCCAGCGCGGTGCCCGTGCCGTGCGCCTCGACGGCGTCCACCTGGTCGCCCGCCAGCATCGCGTCCGCCAGGGCCTGCCGGATGACGCGCTGCTGGGAGGGGCCGTTCGGCGCGGTCAGGCCGTTGGACGCGCCGTCCTGGTTGACCGCCGAGCCGCGGACGACCGCCAGCACCCGGTGGCCGTTCTTCCGCGCGTCGGAGAGGCGTTCCAGGAGCAGCAGGCCCGCGCCCTCACCCCAGGCCGTGCCGTCGGCGGCGGACGCGAACGGTTTGCAGCGGCCGTCCGGGGCCAGCCCGCGCTGCCGGCTGAACTCGATGAACGCGCCCGGCTTCGCCATGACCGTCACGCCGCCCGCCAGCGCCAGCGAGCATTCGCCGCCGCGCAGTGCCCGGACCGCCAGGTGCAGGGTCACCAGCGACGACGAGCACGCCGTGTCGACCGTGACGGCCGGCCCTTCGAACCCCCACACGTAGGAGATGCGCCCGGAGGCGACCGCGGTCGAAGTGCCCGTCCCCAGGTAGCCTTCGAGCGCTTCCGGCGCCTCGTGGATCGGCAGCCCGTAGTCCTGGTGCGCGATCCCCACGAAGACGCCCGTGCGGCTGCCGCGCAGCGCCGTCGGGTCGATGCCGGCCCGCTCGATCGCCTCCCACGACGTCTCCAGCAGGAGGCGCTGCTGCGGGTCGACCGCCATCGCCTCGCGCGGGCTGATCTCGAAGAAGCCCGGGTCGAACTCGTCCGCGTCGTACACGAAGCCGCCCTCGCGCACGTACGACCTGCCGTGGACGCCCGGCTCCGGCGAGTACAGCTCGTCGACGTCCCAGCCGCGGTCGCGCGGGAACTCCGCGATGGCGTCCCGGCCCGCGGCGACCAGCTCCCACAGCTCCTCCGGCGAGCGCACGCCGCCCGGGTAGCGGCAGCTCATGCCGATGATCGCGATCGGCTCGCGCTGCGCCGCGGACAGCTCGGCGGTCAGCCGGCGCAGCCGCTCGGTCTCCTTCAGAGACGCGCGCAACGCCTCGACGACGGCATCGTTCGGTTCGGCCATCATGACCTCCGCGTCTCGTCGGGTTCGTCGTTCTTCATCGCCATGCGCACCAGGTCGTCCACGCCCATCTCGTCCAGCGACGGACCGCCGCCGTTCTCCGGCCCGGGACCCGCGCCGGCCGGTTCGGCGCCGCCGGGCGCCGGGCGGCCCGCCAGGGTCAGCAGCGGCTCCAGCAGCCCGGCCTCGCGCAGCCGCGCGGGCGGGATCGACAGCATCAGGTTCCGCAGCCCGGCGTCGTCCATGTCCGCGCCCGTCCCGCCGGGTGCGGCGCCGCCATTGCGGGCCGCCCGCTCGGGGAACAGCTCCGCCCGCAGGTACCGCGCCGCGGCGACCGGCGTCGGGTAGTCGAACAGCAGCGTGACGGGCAGCCGCAGGCCGGTCGCGCGCCGCAGCCGGTTCCGCAGCTCCACGGCGGTCAGCGAGTCGAATCCGACGAGGTTGAACGCCCGCTCGGCACCGATCGCGTCCGGGCCGTGCAGTCCGAGGACCGCCGCCGCGTGCGCGCGGACGGTGTCCAGCAGGGCGTTCTCCAGCTTCCCGTCCGGCAGCTCCTTCAGCCGGGCGACCAGGTCGCCGTCCGCCGCGCCGTCCGCGTCACCGCCGGCGGCGTGCCCGGCCGCGGGCGCGGCGAGATCGGGGAGGTCGGCGATGAGCCTGCTGGGACGTCCCGCGGTGAACGCGGGCGCGAAGTCCGCCCAATCCACGCGCGCCACCGTCACCTGCGCCTCCTCCCGGTCCAGCGCGGCGGCCAGCGCCGCCAGCGCGGTCTCGGGCTCCATCGGGGGCAGCCCCCGCTGGCGCAGGCGCTCCTCCACCTCGCCGGTCACCAGGCCGCCGCCGCCCCACGAGCCCCAGGCCACGGCGGTCGCGGGCAGTCCGGCCGCCTGCCGCGCCTGGGCCAGCGCGTCGAGGAAGGCGTTCGCGGCGGCGTACCCGCCCTGCCCGCCGCTGCCGAGGACGCCGGCGGCCGAGGAGAACAGGACGAACGCCTCCAGGTCCAGCCCGGCGGTGAGTTCGTGCAGCGCCGCGGCGGCGGCCACCTTGGGCCGCAGGACCCGCTCCAGCCGGTCCGCGGTGGCGGACTCGACCAGCCCGTCCTCCAGCACTCCGGCGCCGTGGAACACCGCCGTCAGCGGGTACTCCTCCGGAACCGAGGCCAGCACCTCCCGCAACGCGTCCCGGTCTGCGGCGTCGGCCGCGGCCACGGTCACGCGCGTCCCGAGCTCCGCCAGTTCCGCCGTCAGCTCCGCGATCCCCGGCGTGTCCGTGCCGCGCCTGCCGACCAGCAGGAGATGCGGTGCTCCGGCGCGGGCGAGCCAGCGGCAGACGTGCAATCCGACCGCGCCCGCGCCGCCGGTCACCAGGACCGTGCCCCGCGGATGCCAGTCCCGCGCCGGTGCGTCGCCCAGCGGTGCCCGCTCCAGGCGCCGGCCGAACGCTCCCGAAGCGCGCACCGCCACCTGGTCCTCGCCATGGCCTCCGCCCGCACCGTCGGCGCCCTCCGCGCGGCCGGCGCCGGCGAGGACCCCTGCCAGCAGTTCGGCGGCGCGGCCGTCCAGCCGGGCGGGCACGTCCACGAGACCGCCCCACCGCTCGGGGCGTTCCAGCGCCGCCACCCGGCCGAGACCCCAGATCTGGGCCTGCAGCGGGTTCGCGACGGCGTCGGCGTTCCCGGTGGTCACCGCCTCGCTCGTCAGGCACCACAGCCGGGCCTCGACGCCCGCGTCGTCCAGCGCCTGCACCAGGGCGACCGTGCCCATGAGGCCGTCGGAGACCGGCTCGTGTGCGGCGTCCAGGCCGTCATCGGCGAGGGCGAGGAGCGACAGCGCTCCGGAGAGGCGGCCGGCGACCCCGCTCTCGGCGAGCGCGACGGCGAGCCGGTCGCCGAGAGCGGCGCGGTCCCGCAGATCGGCCGGTGCGACGTCCACGCGGACCACCTCGGCCCGGTGTCGCCGCAGCGCGTCGAGCACCGTGTCCGCGAGGGGGGCCTTAGCGGCCGCCTCGGGGACGACCACGAGCCAGGCGCTTCCCTCCAGGCCCGGTGCCCCGGCGGTCTCGATACCGGACAGCGGCTTCCACGTCGTGCGGTAGCGCCAGCTCTCCATGACCGCCTGCTCCCGCCGACGGCGCCGCCAGGACGACAGGGCCGACAGCACCGCAGGCACGGCGGAGTCTGCGGCGTCGCGTTCGCCGGACGGGTCGTCCAGGCCCAGCGTGCCGATCACGGCGTCCAGGTCCTCGCGTTCGACGGCTTCCCAGAACTCGGCCTCGGCGGGGTCGGTGGAAGCGCCGGTCGGGCGGTCGGTACCGGGCCTGCCGGAGTCCAGCAGCCAGTAGTTCTGGTGCTGGAAGGGGTAGGTGGGCAGCTCGGCGCGGGCGGGCGGGGCGGCCGGATAGAAGTCCGCCCAGCGCGGAGCGGCGGCGTGGGTGTGGACGGTGGCCAGGGAGGTCAGCAGGCGCTGCCACGTGCCGTCTTCCCTGCGCAGGGTGCCGGTGATGGCGACCTCGCCGCTGCCCTCGTGGTCCTCGGAGGTCTCCTGCAGGGCGCTGGTGAGCACGGGGTGGGGGCTGACCTCGACGAAGACGGTGTGCCCGTCGTCGAGCAGGGCGCGGGCGGCCGCCTGGAAGTCGACGGTGGCCGCTAGGTTCTCGTACCAGTAGCCGGCGTCCATCGCGGTGGTGTCGGCCATCGGCCCGCAGGCGCGGCCGGCGACGGTGGAGTAGAACGCGACGGCGGCCGGGCGCGGCCGGACGGGCGCAAGCAGCTCCAGCAGCTCGTCGCGCAGGCCCTCCACGTGCGAGGAGTGGGCGGCGAAGTCCACTCCCGGCACTTCCCAGCGCATCATCCGGGCGGCGGAGAGCGCGGTGTTGAACTCGGCCACCGCCGCCGCGGAGCCCGACACGGTGACGGTCGCCGGGCCGTTCACGGCCGCGACCGCCAGGCCGCCGTCCAAGTCGGCCAGCATCTCCCGCACCCGGTCGGCTGGTGCGAGGACGGTCAGCATCCGGCCGTCGCCGCGGATCTTCAGCAGGGCCCGGCTGCGGAGAGCGACGAGCCGCGCCGCGTCCTCAAGCGACAGCGCGCCGGCGATGTGGGCGGCGGCGATCTCGCCCTGCGAGTGGCCCACCACGGCGTCCGGCGTGACGCCCAGGTGCTCCCACATGCGCGCCAGGGAGATCATCATCGCCCACAGGGCGGGCTGGACGACGTCCACCCGGTCCAGGCTCGGAGCACCCTCCACCTGGCCGAGGACGTCGATCAGGTTCCAGCCGGTGAACGGCTCCAGCGCCCCCGCGCAGGCGGTGAGGTGCTCGGCGAACACCGGCGAGGAGCGCATCAACTCCACGCCCATGCCGACCCACTGCGACCCCTGCCCGGGGAAGACGAAGGCGGTCCTGCCGGGCCGGGGCGGCGCCGCGCCGGTGACCACGCGGGCGGAGGGCGTCCCGGCGGCGAGCGCGGCGAGACCGTCCCGGAAGTCGGCGGGCTCCCGGCCGATCAGCACCGCCCGGTGCTCGAACACCGAGCGGCCCGCGGCAAGCGCGTGCCCGATCTCGGCGGGCGTCGCCTCCGGACTGCGGTCGAGGTGGTCCAGCAGCCGCCGCGCCTGGTCGGCGAGCGCGGCCGGCGACTTCGCCGACACCGGCCAGGGCAGCGTCCCGTCCGTCGCCACCACGGGCTCCGGCAGGCCCGGGGTCGCAGGGTCCTCGTCCTCCGGGGCCTGTTCGACGATGAGGTGCGCGTTGGTGCCGCTGGCGCCGAACGACGAGATCCCGACGCGGCGCGGACGTCCCGTGTCCGGCCACGGGCGGGCCTCCGTCAGCAGTTCCACGGCGCCCGCGGTCCAGTCCACCTGCGGGGTCGGCTCGTCCACGTGGAGCGTCTTCGGCAGGACCGCGTGGCGCAGGGCCATCACCATCTTGATGACGCCGCCCACGCCCGCCGCGGCCTGGGTGTGGCCGATGTTCGACTTCAGCGAGCCGAGCCACAGCGGCCGGTCCCCGGCGCGGTCGCGGCCGTAGGCGGCGATCAGCGCCTGCGCCTCGATCGGGTCGCCGAGCATGGTGCCGGTGCCGTGCGCCTCGACCGCGTCGATCTCGTCGGGCGTGAGGCGGGCGCCGGCCAGGGCCTGCCGGATGACGCGCTCCTGCGAAGGACCGTTCGGGGCGGCCAGGCCGTTGGACGCGCCGTCCTGGTTGACCGCCGAACCGCTCACGACCGCCAGCACCCGGTGGCTGTTCTTCCGCGCGTCGGAGAGGCGTTCCAGCAGCAGGAGGCCGACGCCCTCCCCCCAGCCGGTGCCGTCGGCGGCGGCCGCGAACGCCTTGCACCGCCCGTCGGCGGCCAGACCGCGCTGCTTGCTGAACTCGGTGAAGATGTCGGGCGTCGCCATGACGGTGACACCGCCGGCCAGCGCCAGCGTGCACTCCCCGGAGCGCAGCGACTGCGCGGCCAGGTGGACGGCCACCAGCGAGGAGGAGCAGGCGGTGTCGACCGTCACCGCCGGGCCCTCCAGCCCGAGGGCGTACGCGACCCGGCCGGAGGCGACGCTGCCCGCGCTGCCGTTGCCGATGTAGCCCTGCAGGTCGTCGGGGACGGTGCTGAGGCGGGTGCGGTAGTCGCCGTACATGACGCCGGCGAAGACGCCGGTGGGGGTGGAGTGGAGGGCGGCCGGGTCGATGCCGGCGCGTTCGATGGTCTCCCACGCGACCTCCAGCAGGAGGCGCTGCTGGGGGTCCATGGCGAGGGCCTCGCGGGGGCTGATGCCGAAGAAGGCGGGGTCGAAGGCGTCGGCGTCGTAGAGGAACGCGCCGTGGCGCGTGTAGGACTTGCCGGGCTTGCCCGGCTCGGGGTCGTAGAGCTTCTCGACGTCCCAGCCGCGGGTGGCCGGGAATTCCGCGACGGCGTCCGCCCCGTTCGCCACCAGGGTCCACAGGTCGTCCGCGGAGTACACGCCGCCCGGGTAGCGGCAGCCGATGGCCACGATGGCGATGGGCTCGTCGGCGGCGGTGACCGTCGCGGCCGGGGAGGCGGGCGCCTGCTCGGACGGGAAGAGGGCGGCGTGGAGGTGGACGGCCAGGCGGTGCGGGGTGGGGTGGTCGAAGACGAGGGTCGCGGGGAGGCGGAGACCGGTGGCGGCGTTGAGGCGGTTGCGCAGCTCGACCGCCGTCAGCGAGTCGAACCCGAGGTCCTTGAACGCCTGGTCGGGGTCGACCGCGTCGGCCGTGGCGTGGCCGAGGACGAGGGCGACGTGGGTCCGGACGAGGGCGGCGAGGGTCTCCACGGCGTCCGCGGCGGAGAGGCTGGCCAGCCGGTCGCGGAGGCTACCGGCGTCGGCCGTCGCGGCGGCCGCGGCGGCCTTCCGGACGGGAACGGGGACGAGCCCCTTCAGGACGGCGGGAAGGGTGTCGCTCTCCAGCTCGGAGCGGAGCAGCGCGGGGACGATCTTGACGGGGGCCAGGCATGCGGCGCCCGTGGCGCGGGCGGCTTCGAACAGCCCCGGCCCCTCGTCCGCGGTGATGGGCTCGCCTCCCAGGCGGGTCAGGCGAGCCAGCCGGCCGTCGTCCAGGTGGCCGGTCATGCCGCTGCGGTCGGACCACATTCCCCAGGCCAGGGAGATGGCGGGCAGGCCCTCGGCGCGGCGGTGCTGGGCCAGCGCGTCGAGGAAGGTGTTGGCGGCGGCGTAGTTGCCCTGGCCCGGATTCCCGAGGACGCCCGCCATGGAGGAGAAGAGGACGAAGTCGGTGAGGTTCGCATCGCGGGTGAGTTCGTGCAGGTGCCAGGCGGCGTCGGCCTTGGGGCGGAACACGCGGTCGACCCGGTCGGCGGTCAGGGAGGTGACGGTGCCGTCGTCGAGGACGCCGGCGGCGTGGACCACGCCGGTGAGCGGGTGCTCGTCCGGGACGGCCGCGAGCAGCGCGGCGAGCGCGTCGCGATCGGCGGCGTCGCAGGCGGCGACCGTGACCTCCACACCCAGGTCGGCCAGCTCGGCGGCGAGTTCGGCGGCGCCCGGAGCGTCCAGGCCACGCCGGCTGGTCAGCAGCAGATGCCCGGCCTGCCGGGCCGTCGCGTAGTGGCGGGCGAACAGGGCGCCGAGGGTCCCGGTGCCGCCGGTGATCAGGACCGTGCCCCCGGCGGCCGGGTCCGGTGCGGCCGTGCCCTCGTCCAGCGGGGTCTCCCGCACGAGCCGGGGGACGTAGAGCCGTGGCTCGTCACCGCCGCGCAGCGCCAGTTGCGGCTCGTCACTCGCGAGCACCGCCCGGAACGCCTCCGGGAGGACGCGGTCCTCGTCCTCCAGGTCGATCACGGTGAAGCGGCCGGGGTTCTCGCTCTGCGCCGTGCGGATCAGCCCCCAGGCCGCGGCGTCCGCAGGGTTCGGTGACTCGGTGCCGTCATCGACGGCGACCGCCCGCGCGGTGACGAACACGAGCTGGCTATCCGCTGGCCGTTCCTCGGCCAGCCACGACTTGACCGTGTCGAGGGCGTACTGGACGGCCTCCCGCGCGGCGCCGGGGACGTCCTCGGCGGGGCTGGGACGCCCCAGCAGGCCGGTGGCGATGACCAGGTCGGGGACGGGGGCGGTGGCGTCCGCCGACAGCGCCGCCAGATCCAGATGGCTCTCGACCGCGACTCCGTCGGGCAGTGCCGCGACGAGCGCTTCGGGAACGGTGGGGCCCACGAACGCCACGCGACCGGTAATGAGGTCGTCCGTGCCGGGCGTGCGTGTCCAGGCCAGGCGGAACAGGTGGCCGGGCCGCCTCGCCGAGACGGCCTTCGCCAGGTGGTCTGCGGGGATCGGCCGCATGGCCAGCGACGCCACCTCGGCGACGGGCCGCCCGGCCGGATCGGCGAGGCTGACGCGCAGCGTGTCCTCGCCGGAAGGGACGATCCGGACGCGCAGCGCCCGCGCGCCCACCGCGTGAAGCCGGACGTCCGAGCAGGCGAACGGAAGGAGCACCTCGTCCGGGCCCTGCCTGGGGTTGGTGGCGACGATGGCGTGGAGTGCGGTGTCGAAGAGGGCCGGGTGGATGCCGTAGCGGTCGGTGCCGACGATGTCTCCGGCGGGGGCGCTCACCTCGGCGTAGAGGGTGTCACCCTGCCGCCAGGCGGCGGTCAGGCCCTGGAAGGCGGGCCCATAGCGGTATCCGCGTTCGGCGAGGCCGTCGTAGAGGGCGTCGGTGGGCACGGGGGTCGCGCCTGCCGGTGGCCAGACCTCCGGCCCCGCCCAGCCGGCCGTGTCCGGCGGGGCGGCCGGGGCCGCCTCGGAGGCGAGGGCGCCGGTGGCGTGGCGGGTCCAGGCGCCGTCGGCTTCGGCGTCGTCCGGCCGGGAGTGGACGGTGAAGGCCCTGCGTCCGTCGTCGGCCGCCGCCACGCGCACCTGCAAGTGGAGGCCGCCGCTGGCCGGGAGCGTGAGGGGCGCTTCGAGGGCGAGTTCTTCCAGGCGGGGCGCGTCGATGACGCTGCCGGCGTGGAGGGCTAGCTCGATGAACGCGGTGCCGGGCAGAAGCGGGACGTCGTGGACCGCGTGGTCGGCCAGCCACGGATGGCTGCGCGACGACAGGTGCCCGGTGAACAGGTGGCCCTCCCCGTCCGCGAGCGCGACGTCGACACCGAGCAGGCCGTGCTCGGCGGCGTGCAGGCCGAGCGTCTTGGGGTCGGCGGCGATGGTGGGGCCGTCGATCCAGTAGCGCTGGTGCTGGAAGGGGTAGGTGGGCAGGTCGAGGTGCGCGGGATGAGCGCCCGGATAGAAGCCCGCCCACTGGGAGGACGTGGAGGTGTGGGTGAGGACGGTGGCCAGGGAGGTCAGGACGCGCTGCCAGGTGTCCTCGTCGCGGCGCAGGGTGCCGGTGACGGCGACCTCGGTCGTACTCGCGTGATCTTCGGCCGTCTCCTGGAGCGGGTGCGTCAGGACGGGGTGCGGACTGGCCTCGATGAACAGGGTGTGCCCGTCGTCCAGCAGGGCACGGGTGGCCGCCTGGAAGTCGACGGTGGTGGCCAGGTTGTCGTACCAGTACTGGGCGTCCATCACCGTCGTGTCGTCCAGCGCACCGCCGGCGTGAGCGGACACGGTCGAGTAGAACGCCACGCCCGCGTCCTGGGGACGCACCGGAGCCAGCAACTCCAGTAGTTCGTCATGGAGCGGGTGGACGTGCGGCGAATGGGAGGCGTAGTCGACCGGGATCCTCCGGGCGCGGACGCCCTGGGCGTCGCACTGGGCCAGGAGTTCGTCGAGAGCATCACCGTCGCCGGCGACGACGGTGGCCGACGGGCCGTTGACCGTGGCGACGGCCAGCCGTCCTCGCCACTGTTCGATCAGCTCCCCGGCATCGGCCGCGGGGAGGGGCAGGGAGACCATGCCGCCTTGGCCCGCGATGCGGGTGATGGTCTGGGAGCGCAGCGCCACGATGCGGGCGGAGTCTTCCAGGGTGAGGATTCCGGCGATGTGGGCGGCGGCGATCTCGCCTTGGGAGTGGCCCACCACGGCATCGGGGGTGACGCCCAGGTGCTCCCACAGGCAAGCGAGGGAGATCATCAGCGCCCAGAGGGCGGGCTGGACGACGTCCACGCGGTCAAGGTCGGGGGCGTCGTTGGTCTGGGTGAGGACGTCGATCAGGTTCCAGCCGGTGAACGGCTCCAGCGCCTCCGCGCACGCGGTGATGTGCTCGGCGAACATCGGCGAGGAGCGCATCAGCTCCACACCCATGCCGGCCCACTGCGAACCCTGCCCCGGGAAGACGAAGACCGTCCTGCCCGGCTCAGTCGCTGCGGTGCCTGTGACCAGGTGCGGTGAGGGTTCACCGTCGGCCAGCGCCGCGAGCGCACCTTGGAAGTCGGCGGGCTCCCGGCCGATCAGCACCGCCCGGTGGTCGAACGCCGAACGTCCAGTCGCCAGGACGTGACCGATCCGCGCGGGCGCCGCCTCCGGGCTGCGGTCGAGGTGGTCCAGCAGCCGCCGCGCCTGCTCTCTCAGTGCGGTCTCGGACTTCGCCGAGAGCGGCCACGGCAGTGTCCCGTCCGTGGCGACGGCGGGCTCCGGAGCGTCATGATCGGGGTCGTCGCCGTCTTCCGGGGCCTGCTCGATGATGAGGTGCGCGTTTGTGCCGCTGATGCCGAAGGAGGAGACAGCGGCCCGGCGGGGACGTCCGGTGTCCGGCCAGGGCTGCTGCTCGGTCAGCAGCTCGACGGTGCCCGAGGTCCAGTCGACGTGGGGTGTCGGCTCGTCGACGTTCAGGGTCTTCGGCAGCACGCCGTGGCGCAGGGCCATCACGGTCTTGATCACGCCGGAGACGCCGGCGGCGGCCATGGTGTGGCCGATGTTCGACTTCAACGACCCCAGCCACAACGGCCGGTCTGCCGGGCGTCCTTGGCCGTAGGTCGCGATGAGGGCCTGCGCCTCGATCGGGTCGCCGAGTGTCGTCCCTGTGCCGTGGGCCTCGACCGCGTCGACCTCGTCCGCTTGGACGTGTGCGTTGGCCAGCGCCTGCCTGATCACACGCTCCTGCGAAGGACCGTTAGGGGCGGTCAGGCCGTTGGACGCACCGTCCTGGTTGACCGCCGAGCCACGGACGACAGCCAGCACATGGTGGCCATTGCGTTGCGCGTCCGACAGCCGCTCCAGGATGAGGACACCGACGCCTTCACCCCATCCGGTGCCATCGGCGGATGCCGCGAACGCCTTGATCCGGCCGTCGGCCGCCAGACCGCGTTGCCGGCTGAACTCGGTGAACAGGCTCGGTGTGGCCATCACCGACACGCCGGCGGACACCGCGAGGGTGCACTCCCCCTGACGCAGCGCCTGCGTGGCCTGGTGCAGCGCGACCAGGGACGACGAGCACGCGGTGTCGATGGTGATCGCCGGGCCTTCCAGCCCGAGGAAGTACGCCAGCCGACCGGAGATCACGCTGGTCGTCCTGCCGATCAGCACGTGCCCGTCGAATCCAGCGGTGTCGTGCGCCGAGCCGTAGTCCTGCGACACGGCGCCGACGAAGACGCCCGTCGAGCTGCCGCGCAGCGTGGCCGGGTCGATGCCCGCGCGTTCGAACGCCTCCCACGCGGTCTCCAGCAGCAGGCGCTGCTGCGGATCCATCGCGGTCGCTTCACGCGGACTGATCCCAAAGAACCCCGCGTCGAACTCGCCCGCGTCGTACAGGAACCCGCCCTCGCGGGCATAGGTCTTGCCTGGACGTCCTGGATCCGGGTCGTAAAGCCCGTCAACGTCCCAGCCACGATCGGTCGGCATCCCCGAGATCGCCTCACTGCCGGACGCGACCAGCTCCCAAAGCTCCTCGGGCGACCGGACACCTCCCGGCAGGCGGCACCCGATGCCCACCACGGCGACCGGCTCGTCCAACGCCGCCGCCACGGCCACGGGCTCGACGGCAGGCACCGCCTCACCGAGCAGTTCACGGCGCACATAGCGCGCCAGCGCGGCCGGGGTGGGGTGGTCGAAGACGGCCGTGGCGGACAGGCGTCGGCCGATCGCCGCGCTCAGCCGGTTGCGCAACTCCACCGCCGACAGCGAGTCGAAACCCAGCTCCTTGAACTTGGCGTCCGGACGGACCGCCTCCGGCGTCGCATGCCCCAGCACCGTCGCCGCATGAGCCCGCACCAACTCCAAAAGCTCACGCTCGACATCGGCCGCCGACATCCCCGCGAACCGCTCACCGCCCGCCGCCGGACCACCCGTGGCAGCAGTACGCCGGACGGCACGCGGACGCACCAGCGCACCGAGCACCGCAGGCACATCCCCACCCTGCGCCAACCGCGCGACATCCAGCCGCGCAGGAACGACCGCCGGCTCACCGAGAGCCACGGCCGCGTCGAACAGCGCCAGGCCCTCCTCTGCCGTGATGGGCGTGATCCCCGAGCGGGCCAGGCGGGCCAGGTCGGCGTCGTCCAGGTGGCCGGTCATGCCGCTGCGGTCGGACCACATTCCCCAAGCCAGGGAAGTTGCGGTCAAGCCCTCGGCGCGACGGCGCTGGGCCAGCGTGTCAAGGAAGACGTTCGCCGCCGCGTAGTTGCCCTGGGCCGCGTTGCCCAGAACGCCCGCCATGGAGGAGAACATGACGAACGCGGCGAGATCTGTGTCGCGAGTGAGTTCGTGCAGGTGCCAGGCGGCATCGGCCTTCGGCCGCAGCACCGCGTCAAGCCGGTCAGGCGACAAGGCCGACACCAGACCGTCCTCCAGCACACCCGCCGCATGCACCACCGCAGTCAGCGGCTGCTCCGCCGAGACCTCCGCCAGCAGACCCGCCAACGCTTCACGATCACCGACATCACACGCCGCCACCCGGACCTCGGCCCCCAACGCCGCCAGGCGCTCGACCAGCTCCCCGGCACCCGCCGCCTCGGAACCCCGACGACTCACCAGCAGGAGGCGCCGAACCCCGTACTCACGCACTAGATGACCGGCGAGCAGCCCACCAAGCTCACCCGTCCCGCCAGTGATCAAAACCGTCCCGTCCGGATCCCAACCCCGCGGCACGGTGAAAACGATCTTGCCGACATGCCCGGCCCGGCTCATCAGCCGGAACGCCTCGGGCGCCCGCCGGATGTCGTACGCGCGGACGGGCAGCGGCCGGAGCGCCCCCGCCTCGAACAGTTCCACCAGCTCGGCCAGCATCTCGGCGAGCCGGTCCGGACCGGCCTCCAGCAGGTCGAACGCCCGGTAGCGCACGCCCGCGTACAGCTCCGCGATCCGCTCCGGATCGCGGACGTCCGTCTTGCCCATCTCGATGAAGCGCCCGCCGCGCGGCAGCAGCCGCAGCGACGCGTCCACCAGGTCGCCGCTGAGCGAGTCGAGAACGACGTCCATCCCGGCGCCCCCGGTGGCGGCGGCGAACCGTTCCTCGAACTCGGCGGTGCGCGACGAGGCGATGTGCTCGTCGTCCAGCCCTGACTCCCGCAACGCGGCCCACTTGCCGGTGCTCGCCGTCCCGAACACCTCAGCACCCAGATGCCGCGCCAACTGCACCGCCGCCATCCCCACACCACCAGCGGCGGCATGGACGAGGACCTTCTCGCCCGCCTGGAGCCCGGCCAGGTCCACCAGGGCGTACATCGCGGTCAGGAACACCGTGGTCGCGGAAGCGGCCTGCTCGAAGGTCCAGCCGTCGGGAACCGGGGCGACGAGCCGGCGGTCCACGGTCGCCAGGGGGCCGAACGAGCCGGGGATCATCCCCATCACCCGGTCGCCGACCGCGAGTCCTGCCACCTCCGATCCGACCTCGACGAGGGTGCCCGCGGCCTCGTTGCCCATCGAGGCTTCGCCCGGATACATGTCCAGGGCGATGAGCACGTCCCGGAAGTTCAGCCCGGCCACTCGTACCGCGACCCGGACCTGGTGCGGAAGCAGCGGCTCCGCAGCCTCGGGGGCCGCCACCAGGGACAGCGCGTCGAAGGTCCCGCGGCTGGTCACGTCCAGCCGCCACGCGGCCTGGTCGCGCGGGGGCG
The DNA here is from genome assembly GCF_043197915.1 of Actinomadura geliboluensis. NCBI lineage: Bacteria > Bacillati > Actinomycetota > Actinomycetes > Streptosporangiales > Thermomonosporaceae > Actinomadura > Actinomadura geliboluensis. Next base: position 255,137 of record NZ_JBICUA010000007.1, read on the forward strand.
TCAGTCCCCCGGCGGCGCGGGTCAGCCTCGGTACCAGGACCTCTCCGCCGCGCACCGCCAACTGCGGCTCACCGCAGGCCAGCGCGGCGGGCAGGATCCGGAGGGAACGCTCGTCCTCATCGACGTCGGCGAGGATGAAGCGGTCCGGGTTCTCTGTCTGCGCGGTGCGGAGTAGACCCCACACCGGTGCTGAGGCGAGGTCGGGCTTCTCCGTGTCGTCGACCGCCATCGCGCCGCGAGTGACCACGGCCAGTCGCATGTCCGCGAAACGCTCATCGGCCAGCCACGCCTGCACCACGGACAATGCCCTGAGCAGCACGTCGCGAGCGGCGACGGGATCGGCAGCATCACCGGGTGCGCTGCAGGTCAGGGCAAGATCGGGCCTGGAATCGGCGGGTTCGTCGCCCAGCATGGCTAGATCCGCGTAGTGCCGCGTCTGTGCGGTGCTGAGGCCGAGTGCGTCCTCGCCGACCAGCGCCAGCGATCCTCCATCGGAATCCGGTACGGCGTGGCTCACCCATTCCATGCGGAACATCGCGTCGTGACGGATGTCCCGCGCCCCGCCCAGCTTCTCCGGATCGACAGGACGCGATGTCAGCGAGCCGATCGACGCGACCGGCGCGCCCTCGGTGTCGGCGACCTCCACGGCGAGGGTGTCGCCGCCGGACGGTGCGAGTCGCACCCGGACGTTCTTCGCACCGGTCGCGTGCAGACGAACGTCAGACCACACGAACGGCAACTTCGGAGGCCCGTCGTCCTGCTCGTCCGAAACCAGATCGGCATGTAGGGCCGCGTCCAGCAGGGCCGGGTGAATGCCGAAAGCCTCTACCTCCGTGTGCCCTTCCTCGGGCAGGACGACCTCCGCGAACAGCTCGTCGCCCCGCTTCCATACCGAGCGCAACCCTTGGAAGGTCGGGCCGTACTGATAGCCGAGGGCAGCCAGCGACGAGTACACCTCGCCCGTCTCCACCGGTGCCGCTCCGGCCGGCGGCCACACCCGCGCATCCCATGTGGAGGGCACTGGATCACCAGAAGCCAAGACACCCGTGGCATGGCAGGTCCAGGGCTCGCTCGTCCCGTCAGCGTCGTGCCGGGAGTAAAGATCCACCGAGCGTCGTCCGGTGTCGTCCGGCTCTCCTGTCTCGACCCGCAGCTGAACTCCGCCTGTCGCGGGCAGCACGAGCGGCGCCTGAAGGGTGAGCTCTTCGAGATGGTCGCAGCCGACCTCGTCACCCGCGCGCAGCACCATCTCAACGAACGCCGTACCCGGCAGCAGGACGGTCCCCGAAACCGCATGATCGGCCAGCCACCCATGCGACCCCAACGACAACCGGCCTGTCAGAACCGTGCCACCCGTCCCCGCCAACTCCACCGCAGCACCGAGCAACGGATGCCCCACCGCCGCCTGCCCAGCCGCAGCCGCATCTCCTGCCTTCGCAGTTGTTTTGAGCCAGTAGCCCTGGTGCTGGAAGGGATAGGTGGGCAGATCGAGATGGGCCGGCGGGGCGGCCGGATAGAAACCGGACCAATCCAGGGCTACATGGGCATGAACAGTCGCCAGGGAGGCCAGGACACGGTGCCAGGTGTCCTCGTCGCGGCGAAGGCTGCCGGTGACGGCGATCTGGTCAGCGCCGCCGTGCTCTTCAGCGGTTTCCTGGAGTGGGTGGGTGAGGACGGGGTGCGGGCTCACCTCGATGAACAGGGTGTGGCCGTCGTCCAGGAGGGCGCTTGTGGTCGCCTCGAACGCCACGGTGGTCCGCAGGTTCTCGTACCAGTACTCCGCGCCCATCGTCGCCGTGTCGCTCATCACGCCGTCGGCATGACCGGCCACTGTCGAGTAGAAGGCCACCTCGGCCTGGCGCGGACGCACGGGCTCCAACAGCTCGAGGAGCTGGTCGTGGAGAGCCTCCACGTGCGGAGAGTGGGAGGCGTAGTCGACCGGGATCTTCCGCGCGCGAACACCGTCGCGCTCGCAGAGCGAGATGATCTCGCCCAGCGCGTCGGCGTCGCCCGCGACGACGGTGGCCGAGGGGCCGTTGACGGTGGCGACGGCCACCCGGCCTGCCCATGGGGCGATGAGATCCTCGGCATCCGCTACGGGGAGGCTCAGGGAGACCATCCCGCCTTGGCCCGCGATGTGGCTGATGGTCTGGGACCGCAGCGCCACGATGCGGGCCGAATCCTCTAGGGACAGCACACCGGCGATGTGGGCGGCGGCGATCTCGCCTTGGGAGTGGCCCACTACTGCGTCGGGGGTGACGCCCAGGTGCTCCCACAGGCGAGCCAGGGAGATCATCATCGCCCAGAGCGCGGGCTGGACGACGTCCACCCGGTCAAGGTCGGGAGCGTCGTTGGTCTGGGTGAGGACGTCGATCAGGTTCCAGCCGGTGAACGGCTCCAGCGCCTCCGCACACGCGGTGAGGTGCTCGGCGAACACCGGCGAAGTGCGCATCAACTCCACGCCCATGCCCGCCCACTGGGAACCCTGCCCCGGGAAAACGAAGACCGTCCTGCCCGGCTCGGCCGCCGCAGTCCCGGTGACCACGTGCGGTGAGGGTTCACCGCCGGCCAGCGCCGCGAGCGCACCCCGGAAATCGGCGGGCTCCCGGCCGATCACCACCGCCCGGTGCTCGAACACCGAACGGCCCGCCACCAGCGCATGCCCGACCTCAGCGGGCGTCGCCTCCGGACTGCGGTCGAGGTGGTCCAACAGCCGCCGCGCCTGCTCCTGAAGCGCAGCCTCGGACTTCGCCGACAGCGGCCACGGCAACGTCCCGTCCGTCACCGCCACCGGCTCCGGCGCCTCTCGGACCTCACCCTCCTCTGGAGCCTGCTCGATGATGAGGTGCGCATTGGTGCCACTGATGCCGAAGGACGAGACCGCGGCCCGACGCGGACGGTCGGCCTCCGGCCAGGGCTGCTGCTCGGTCAGCAACTCGACGGTGCCCGAGGACCAGTCGACGTGGGACGTCGGCCGGTCCACGTGAAGCGTCTTAGGCATCTGGCCGTGCCGCAGGGCCATAACAGTCTTGATCACACCGGCCACACCGGCGGCGGCCATGGTGTGGCCGATGTTCGACTTCAACGACCCCAGCCACAACGGCCGGTCTGCCGGGCGTCCCTGGCCATAGGTGGCGATCAGCGCCTGCGCCTCGATCGGATCGCCCAGAGTCGTTCCGGTGCCGTGCGCCTCGACAAGGTCGATCTCCTGCGATGACAGGCCCGAGTTAGCCAGCGCCTGCCGGATCACACGCTCCTGCGAAGGACCGTTAGGAGCCGTCAGGCCGTTGGACGCACCGTCCTGGTTGACCGCCGAACCGCGGACGACCGCCAACACGGGATGCCCGTTGCGTTGCGCGTCCGACAGCCGTTCGAGGATGAGGACACCGACGCCCTCACCCCAGCCGGTGCCGTCCGCCGCATCGGCGAACGCCTTGATCCGGCCATCGGGCGCCAGGCCACGTTGCCGGCTGAACTCGGTGAACAGGCCCGGTGTGGCCATCACCGACACACCGGCGGACACCGCGAGGGTGCACTCCCCCTGGCGCAGCGCCTGCGTCGCCTGGTGCAACGCGACCAGCGACGACGAGCACGCCGTGTCCATGGTCACCGCCGGGCCTTCCAGCCCGAGGAAGTACGCCAGCCGACCGGAGATCACGCTGGTCGTCCTACCGGTGAGTAGGTAACCGTCGAACCCGGCGGTATCGGTCAGTGATCCGTAGTCCTGTGACAGCGCGCCGACGAACACGCCGGTCTGGGTGCCGCGCACCGACTCCAGGCGGATCCCCGCGCGTTCGAACGCCTCCCACGCGGTCTCCAACAGCAACCGCTGCTGCGGATCCATCGCGGTCGCCTCACGCGGACTGATCCCAAAGAACCCAGCATCGAACTCGCCCGCGTCGTACAGGAACCCGCCCTCGCGCGCATAGGTCTTCCCCGCCCGCCCCGGATCCGGGTCATAGACCCCGTCAACGTCCCAGCCACGATCCGTAGGCATCCCCGAGATCGCCTCACTGCCGGACGCCACCAACTCCCAAAGCTCCTCGGGCGACCGGACACCCCCCGGCAGACGGCATCCGATGCCCACCACGGCGACCGGCTCGTCCAACGCCGCCGCCACGGCCACGGGCTCGGCTGCAGGCGCCACCTCCCCCAGCAGTTCACGGCGCACGTACCGCGCCAACCCGGCTGGAGTCGGATGGTCGAAGATCGCCGTCGCCGACAAGCGCAAACCGATGGCCCCGGTCAGCCGGTTGCGCAGTTCCACCGCCGACAGCGAATCGAACCCGATCTCCCTGAACTTGGCGTCCGGCCGGATCGCCTCCGCATTCGCGTGCCCCAGCACGATCGCGGCGTGCGCGCGCACCGTCTCGACCAGTTCGCGTTCCACATCGGCGGCGGGCATCCCGGCGAACCGATGCCCACCCGCCACCGGACCACCGGCCGCAGCGGTGCGCCGGACGGCACGCGGACGCACCAGCGCGCCGAGCACCACAGGCACATCCCCACCCTGCGCCAACCGCGCGACATCCAGCCGCGCGGGCATGACCGCCGGCTCCCCAAGGGCGAGCGCCGCGTCGAACAGCGCCACCCCTTCGTCCGATCGGAGGGGCACCAGGCCGACGCGGGCGAAACGGGCCAGGTCCGCCTCTCCCATGTCTCCCGTCATGTCGCTGCGCTGATCCCAGAAGCCCCACGCCAGCGACGTCGCCGGCAGCCCCTTGGCCCGGCGGTGCTCGGCCAGCGCGTCGAGGAAGACGTTCGCCGCCGCATAGTTGCCCTGGCCGGGATTACCTAGGACACCCGCCACGGAGGAGAACAAAACGAACTCGGCAAGCTCCATCTCACGGGTGAGCTCGTGCAGATTCCAGGCCGCGTCGACCTTGGGACGGAACACGCTCTCGACACGCTCGGCGGTCAACGAGGAGATGATGCCGTCATCGAGCACACCTGCGGCGTGGACGACGGCGGTGAGCGGATGCTCCTCAGCGATCCCCGCCAACAGGTCGGCGAGCGCGTCGCGATCGGCGGTGTCGCAGGCGGCGACGGTGACCTTCACACCCAGGCCGGTCAGCTCGGCGGCAAGGTCGGCGGCGCCCGGAGCGTCCAGGCCGCGCCGGCTGGTCAGCAGCAGATGCCCGGCCCGCCGCTCCTCCGCGAAATGGCGGGCGAGCAAGGCACCCAGGGTCCCTGTGCCGCCCGTGATCAGCACCGTGCCTTCCGGGTTCCACACCGGCGGCATGGTGAGCACGATCTTTCCGACGTGCCGCGCCTGGCTCAGGACGCGGAACGCCTCGGGCGCCCGCCGCACGTCCCACGTCCGGACGGGCGAATGCGCGAGCGCACCGCGCTCGAACAACTCGGCTATCTCGGCGAGCATCGCCTGGAACCGCTCCGGCTCCGCGAGAGCGAACTCGGCCAGGTCGAACGCCTGGTACTCCACACCGGGACGGGCCTCGGCCACTTCCGAGGGGTCGCGGACGTCGGCCTTGCCCATCTCGACGAACCGGCCACCGCGCGGCAGGAGCCGCAGCGAGGCGTCCACGAACTCTCCCGCCAGGCAGTCCAGGACCACGTCCACGCCCCGGCCGCCGGTCGCCGACAGGAACCGCTCCTCGAACTCCAGCGTCCGGGACGAGGCGATGTGCTCGTCATCCAGCCCGGACTCCCGCAGCGCGGCCCACTTGCCGGTGCTCGCCGTGCCGAACACCTCGACGCCCAGATGCCGCGCCAACTGCACCGCGGCCATCCCCACACCACCGGCGGCGGCATGCACCAGCAGCGACTCGCCCGGCCGCAGCCCGGCCAGGTTCACCAGCGCGTGGTAAGCCGTCGCGAACACCATCGGCACCGCCGCCGCGTCCTCGAACGACCAACCGTCGGGAACCCTCACGACCAGACGGTGATCGGTCACCGCCACGGGGCCGAACGCCCCCGGGACCATCCCCATCACCCGGTCGCCCGGCCGCAGCCCGGTCACGCCCGAACCGACCTCGGTCACCACCCCGGCGGCCTCGACGCCCATCGACGCCTCTCCCGGGTACGTGTCCAAGGCGATGAGCACGTCCCGGAAGTTCAGCCCGGCCGCCCGCACCGCGACCCGGACCTGGTGCGGCAGCAGCGGCTCCGCCGCCTCGGGAGCCGCCACCAGGGACAGCGCGTCGAGCGTTCCGCGGCTGGTCACGTCCAGCCGCCACTCCGTCCGCTCCTGCGGAGGTGTCAACGCTCCATTCGCCGCCGCTCGGGTCAGCCTCGGGAGAAGCACCTCTCCGCCGCGCACTGCCAACTGCGGCTCACCGCAGGCCAGCGCGGCGGCGGGCAGGATCCGGAGGGAACGCTCGTCCTCATCGACGTCGACAAGGAGGAACCGGTCCGGGTTCTCCGTCTGCGCAGACCGCAGCAGACCCCACACCGGTGCGGAGGCGAGATCGGGCTTCTCCGTGCCGTTGACCGCAACCGCGCCGCGAGTGACCACGGCCAATCGCATATCCGCGAAACGCTCATCGGCCAGCCACGCCTGCACCACGGACAACGCCCTGAGCACCTCGCCGCGAGCGTCGGCGCCCGCAACAGGCAGATGGCAGGACAGAACGAGTCTGGGGCGAATATCGGGAGCGAGTTCGTCCCCCAGCACGGAGAGATCCGCGTAACGCACGCCGTCCAGCAGGGTGCTGAGGCCGAGGCCGTCCTCGCCGACCAGCGCGAGCGATCCCCCATCGGATTCCGGTAGCGCGTGGCTCACCCAATCCATGCGGAACAGCGCGTCGTGCAGAACGTCCCGTGCCCCGCCCAGCTTCTCCGGGTCGACCGGGCGCAACGCTAGCGAGCCAATCGATGCGACCGGCGCGCCTTCGGTGTCGGCGACCTCGACGGCAAGGGTGTCGGTGTCGCCACCGGCCGGTGCGAGTCGGACCCGCACGTTCGTCGCGCCCGTCGCGTGCAGGCGAACGTCAGACCACACGAACGGCAACTTCGGAGGCTCCGGCTCCTGCTTCGTCTCTGGGAGGACGCCGGCGTGCAATGCCGCGTCCAGCAGGGCTGGGTGAATCCCGAAAGCCTCTACCTCCGCATGCCCCTCCTCGGGCAGGACGACCTCGGCGAACAGCTCCTCGCCCCGCTTCCATACCGCCCGCAGCCCTTGGAAGGTCGGGCCGTACTGATAGCCGAGATCGGCCAGCGACGCGTACAACTCACCGGTCTCCACCGGCACCGCTCCGGTGGGCGGCCACACCCGCGCATCCCACGTCGACGGATCCGAATCACCAGAAGCGAGCACACCTGTGGCGTGGCAGGTCCAGGACGCACCTGTCCCCACGCCATCAGGCCGGGAGTGGACGGTCACCGAACGCCGTCCTGTGTCGTCTGGCTCCCCTACCTCCACCTGGAGATGCGCCCCATCGGTTCCGGGCAGAACGAGCGGTGCTTGCAGAGTGAGCTCTTCGAGATGGTCGCAGCCCACCTCGTCGCCCGCGCGCAGCACCATCTCCACGAATGCCGTGCCCGGCAGCAGGACAGTTCCTGAAACCGCATGGTCGGCCAGCCACCCATGGGCCCCCAGCGACAACCGGCCGGTCAGAACCGTGCCACCCGACTCCGCCAACTCCACCGCCGCACCGAGGAGGCCGTGCTCGGCGGCATGCAGGCCGAGGGTACGGGCGTCGGTGGCGGCGGTGGTGCCCTGGATCCAGTAGTGCCGGCGTTGGAAGGGGTAGGTGGGGAGGTCGAGCTGCGCGGGGTGAGCGCTGGGGTAGAAGCCCGCCCAGCCGGGGGTGGCGTGCGTGTTAGCGGTGGCCAGGGAGGTCAGGACGCGGTGCCAGGTGTCCTCGTCACGGCGGAGGGTGCCGGTGACCAGGGTTTGTTCGCCCGCTGGGTGCTGTTCGGCGGTCTCCTGTAGTGGGTGGGTGAGGACAGGGTGCGGGCTGACCTCAATGAACAGGGTGTGCCCATCGTCCAGCAGGGCACGGGTGGCCGCCTGGAAGTCGACGGTGGTGGCCAGGTTCTCGTACCAGTACGGCGCGCCCATCTCCGTCGTATCACGCATCGCGCCATCGGCATGACCGGCCACCGTGGAGTAGAACCCGACGGTCGCCGGTAGAGGTCCGACCGGCGCCAGAAGCTCCAGCAGCTCGCCGTGCAGTGCCTCCACGTGCGAGGTGTGGGAGGCGTAGTCCACCGGGATTTGCCGAGCCCGAATGTCCTGGCGCTCGCAATGCGACAGCAACTCCTCCACGGCATCGCTGTCACCCGCGACCACAGTGGCCGACGGCCCGTTGACCGTGGCGACCGCCAGCCGTCCCTGCCACCGTTCGATCAGCTCCGCGGCATCGGCCGCGGGGAGGGGCAGGGAGACCATGCCGCCTTGGCCCGCGATGCGGGTGATGGTCTGGGAGCGCAATGCCACGATGCGGGCCGAATCCTCCAGGGTGAGGATCCCGGCGATGTGGGCGGCGGCGATCTCGCCTTGGGAATGCCCCACAACGGCGTCGGGGGTGACGCCCAGGTGCTCCCACAGGCGAGCGAGGGAGATCATCATTGCCCACAGGGCGGGCTGGACGACGTCCACCCGGTCCAGGCTCGGGGCACCCTCCACCTGGCCGAGGACGTCGATCAGGTTCCAGCCGGTGAACGGCTCCAGCGCCTCCGCACACGCGGTCAGATGTTCGGCGAACACCGGCGAAGTGCGCATCAGCTCCACGCCCATGCCGGCCCACTGCGAACCCTGCCCCGGGAAGACGAAGACGGTCCTGCCCGGCTCGGCCGCCGCAGTGCCGGTGACCACATCGGCGGAAGGCTCACCCGTGGCGAGTGCGGCGAGGCCGTTGCGGAAGTCGGCGGGCTCCCGGCCGATCACCACCGCCCGGTGCTCGAACACCGAACGGCCCGCCACCAGCGCATGCCCCACCTGTGCAGGCGACGCCTCCGGACGGGCAACAAGATGATCCAGCAGCCGCCGCGCCTGCTCCCGAAGCGCAGCCTCGGACTTCGCCGACACCACCCATGGCAACGTTCCGTCCGTCACCACCACCGGCTCAGACTCCGGGACCTCCCGGACCTCATCGCCCTCTGGAGCCTGCTCGATGATGAGATGCGCATTGGTGCCACTGATGCCGAAGGAGGAGATCGCGGCCCGGCGGGGACGTCCGGTGTCCGGCCACGGCTGCTGCTCGGTCAGCAACTCGACGGTGCCCGAAGTCCAGTCGACGTGAGACGTCGGCCGGTCCACGTGAAGCGTCTTGGGCATCTGACCGTGCCGCAGAGCCATCACGGTCTTGATCACACCGGCCACACCGGCGGCGGCCATGGTGTGACCGATGTTCGACTTCAACGACCCCAGCCACAACGGCCGACCCTCCGGACGCCCCTGGCCATAGGTCGCGATCAGTGCCTGCGCCTCGATCGGGTCGCCGAGTGTGGTCCCTGTGCCGTGGGCCTCGACCGCATCGACCTCGTCGGCCTGGACGCGCGCGTTGGCCAGCGCCTGCCTGATCACACGCTCCTGCGAAGGACCATTAGGTGCGGTCAAGCCGTTGGACGCACCGTCCTGGTTGACCGCCGAGCCACGGACGACCGCCAACACCTGGTGGCCGTTGCGTTGCGCGTCCGACAGCCGCTCCAGGATGAGGACACCGACGCCCTCACCCCAGCCCGTGCCGTCCGCCGCATCGGCGAACGCCTTGATCCGGCCGTCGGCCGCCAGCCCTCGCTGTCGGCTGAACTCGGTGAAGAAGCCCGGTGTGGCCATCACCGACACACCACCGGCCACTGCGAGAGTGCACTCCCCCTGACGCAGCGCCTGCGTCGCCTGGTGCAACGCGACCAACGACGACGAGCACGCCGTGTCGATGGTGATCGCCGGGCCTTCCAACCCGAGGAAGTACGCCAACCGACCGGAGATCACGCTGGTGGTCCGGCCCGTCAGCAGCAGGCCGTCGGCGCCCTCCACGGCCTCGTGAAGGTGAGGGCCGTACTCCTGCGACAGCGCACCGACGAACACGCCGGTCTGGGTGCCGCGCACCGATTCCGGGCGGATCCCCGCGCGTTCGAACGCCTCCCACGCGGTCTCCAGCAGCAGCCGCTGCTGCGGATCCATCGCCGTCGCCTCACGCGGACTGATTCCGAAGAACCCCGCGTCGAACTCCCCGGCGTCATAGAGGAACCCGCCCTCGCGGGCATAGGTCTTACCCGGCCGCCCCGGATCAGGGTCGTAAAGCCCGTCAACGTCCCAGCCGCGATCCGTCGGCATCCCCGAGATCGCCTCGGTGCCGGACGCGACCAGCTCCCACAACTCCTCCGGAGAGGCGACGCCTCCCGGCAGTCGGCATCCGATGCCCACGATGGCCACGGGTTCGTCCAGCGCGGCGGCCATGGCCACGGGCTCGGCGGCGGGTGCCGCTTCACCGAGCATGTGCCGGGCCAGCCCGGCTGGGGTGGGGTGGTCGAAGACGGCAGTAGCGGACAGGCGTCGGCCGATCGCCGCGCTCAGCCGGTTGCGCAACTCCACCGCCGACAGCGAGTCGAAACCCAACTCCTTGAACTTGGCGTCCGGGCGGACCGCCTCCGGCGTCGCATGCCCCAACACCGTCGCCGCGTGGGCCCGCACCATCTCCAGCAGTTCACGCTCGACATCGGCGGCCGACATCCCGGCGAACCGCTCACCGCCCGCCGCCGGACCGCCCGTGGCGGCAGTACGCCGGACGGCACGCGGGCGCACCAGCGCACCGAGCACCGCAGGCACATCCCCGCCCTGCGCCAACCGCGCGACATCCAGCCGCGCAGGAACAACCGCCGGCTCACCGAGAGCCACGGCCGCGTCGAACAAGGCGAGCCCTTCGTCCGATCGAAGCGGCACCAGGCCGACGCGGGCGAAACGGGCTAGATCCGCCTCCCCTATGTCCGCCGTCATGTCGCTGCGCTGATCCCAGAAGCCCCAGGCCAGCGATGTCGCCGCCAGCCCTTGGGCCCGGCGGTGCTCGGCCAGCGCGTCGAGCAAGACGTTCGCCGCCGCATAGTTGCCCTGCCCCGCGCCGCCGATCGCGGCCATCACCGAAGAGAACATGACGAACGCGGCGAGATCTGTGTCGCGGGTGAGTTCGTGCAGGTGCCAGGCGGCATCGGCCTTCGGCCGCAGCACCGCCTCAAGCCGGTCAGGCGACAACGCCGACACCAAACCGTCCTCCAGCACACCCGCCGCATGCACCACCGCAGTCAGCGGCGCCTCCGCCGAGACCTCCGCCAGCAGACCCGCCAACGCCTCACGATCACCGACATCACACGCCGCCACCCGGACCTCGGCCCCCAACCCCGCCAGGCGCTCCACCAACTCCGCCGCGCCCGCCGCCTCAGCACCCCGACGACTCACCAACAGCAGATGCCGAACCCCGTACTCACGCACTAGATGACCGGCGAGCAACCCACCAAGCCCACCCGTGCCACCAGTGATCAAAACCGTCCCGTCCGGATCCCAACCCCGCGGCACAGTGAAAACGATCTTGCCGACATGCCCGGCCCGGCTCATCAGCCGGAACGCCTCGGGTGCCCGCCGCACGTCCCACGTCCGGACCGGCGAATGGGTGAGCGCACCGCGCTCGAACAGCGCGACGAGATCGGTCAGCATCCGTTGGACGAGTTCCGGCTCCGACAGGGAGATCGTGATCAGGTCGAACACCTGGTACTCGACGCCGGGGTGGGCCTCGGCGACCTCCCCCGGATCGCGGACATCGGTCTTGCCCATCTCGATGAACCGGCCCCCGCGCGGCAGCATCCGCAGGGAGGCGTCGACGAACTCCCCGGCCAGGCTGTCCAGGACGACGTCCATTCCCTGGCCGGACGTGGCGGAAAGGAACCGCTCCTCAAACTCGACGGTGCGCGACGACGCGATGTGCTCGTCGTCCAGCCCGGACTCCCGCAGCACGGCCCACTTGCCGGTGCTCGCCGTCCCGAACACCTCAGCACCCAGATGCCGCGCCAACTGCACCGCGGCCATCCCCACACCACCGGCGGCACCGTGCACGAGGACCTTCTCGCCCGCCTGGAGCCCAGCCAGGTTCACGAGGCCGTGGTACGCAGTCGCGAAGACGATCGGCACGGACGCCGCGTCCTCGAACGACCAGGTCCGGGGCATCGGTACGACCAGGCGATGATCGGTGACCGCGACGGGCCCGAACGCTCCGGGCATCATCCCCATCACGCGGTCGCCCGGCCGCAGCCCGGTCACGTCCGCACCGACCTCGGTCACCACCCCGGCGCCCTCGATGCCCAGAGAGGCGTCACCCTGGAGGAGGCCGAGCGCGACGAAGACGTCCCGGAAGTTCAGCCCGGCCGCCCGCATGTCGATCCGGACCTGGTGCGGCAGCAGTGACGCCATCGCGTCGGGGGCCGCCACCAGGGACAGCGCGTCGAGGGTTCCGGGGCTGGTCGCTTCCAGCCGCCAGGCAGTCTCGTCCTGCGGGGGCGTCAGCGCGTCGTCGGTCTGGGCCCGGACGAGCCTCGGCACCAGGACCTCGCCGCCGCGCACCGCCAACTGCGGCTCACCGCAGGCCAGCGCGGTAGGCAGGAGTTGCAGCGAACGCTCGTCCTCATCGACGTCGACAAGGAGGAACCGGTCCGGGTTCTCCGTCTGCGCAGACCGCAGCAGACCCCACACCGGTGCCGACGCGAGATCGGGCTTCTCCGTGCCGGCGACCGCAACCGCGCCGCGCGTGACCACGGCCAGCCGCATGTCCGCGAAACGCTCATCCGCCAGCCACGCCTGCACCACGGACAACGCCCCGAGCAGCACACCGCGTCCGGCGACGGGATCAGCAGCATCACCGGGCGGGCAACAGGCAACGACAGAATCGGGCTGGGAGACAGCAAGTTCGTCACCCAGCACGGACAGATCCGCGTAGCGCCCGCCGTCCAGATGGGTGCTGAGGCCGAGTCCGTCCTCACCGACCAGCGCCAGCGACCTGCGTTCGGGCTCCGGTACGGCACGGCTCACCCACTCCATCCGGAAGAGCGCATCGTGGAGGACGTCCTGCACGCCGCCCAGCTTCTCCGGATCGACAGGGCGCAACGCAAGCGAGCCGATCGACGCCACCGGCGCGCCTTCGGTGTCGGCGACGTCCACCACGAGAGCGTTAGGCCCCGAGGGGATGAGTCGCACCCGCACGTTCGTCGCGCCGGTCGCGTGCAGACGGACGTCAGACCACACGAACGGCAACCTCGGAGGCCCATCACCCTGCCCGTCCGAAACGAGCCCGGCATGCAGGCCCGCGTCCAGCAGCGCAGGATGGATCCCGAAGGCGGTCGCGTCCCGGTGCTGCTCCTCCGCCAGAGCCACCTCTGCGTAGACCGCGTCGCCCCGCCGCCATACCGCCCGCACCCCTTGGAAGGCCGGGCCGTACTGATAGCCGAGATCGGCCAGCGACGCGTACAACTCACCGGTCTCCACCGGCGCCGCTCCGGCCGGCGGCCACACCCGCGCATCCCACGTCGACGGCGCCAGATCACCGGAAGCGAGCACACCCGTGGCGTGACAGGTCCAGGACGTACCCGTCCCCACGTCGTCAGGCCGAGAGTGGACGGTCACCGAACGCCGTCCGGTGTCGTCCGGCTCCTCTATCTCGACCCGCAGTTGAACACCGCCTGTCGCGGGCAGCACGAGCGGCGCCTGCAGCGTCAGCTCTTCGAGACGGTCACAGCCGACCTCGTCGCCCGCGCGCAGCACCATCTCCACGAACGCCGTACCCGGCAGCAGGACGGTCCCCGAAACCGCATGATCGACCAGCCACCCATGCGACCCCAATGACAACCGGCCTGTCAGAACCGTGCCACCCGTCGCCGCCAACTCCACCGCCGCACCGAGCAACGGATGCCCCACCGCCGCCTGCCCAGCCGCAGCCGCGTCCCCCGCGCTCTCGCGCCTCTCCAGCCAGTAGTTCTGATGCTGGAAGGGGTAGGTGGGCAGATCGAGATGGGCCGGTTGGGTCGCCGGATAGAAACCGGACCAATCCAGAACGGCATGGGCGTGAACAGTCGCCAGGGAGATCAGGACGCGGTGCCACGTGTCGTCGTCCCGGCGAAGGGTGCCGGTGACGGCGATCTGGTCGGCGCCGCCGTGCTCCTCAGCGGTTTCCTGCAGAGGATGGGTGAGGACGGGATGCGGGCTGACCTCGATGAACACCGTGTGCCCATCGTCCAGTAGCGAACGAGTGGCGGCCTGGAAGTCGACGGTGGTGGCCAGGTTCTCGTACCAGTAGTCCGCGCCCAGCAGCGTCGTGTCGCTCATCGCGCCGCCGACATGGCCGGCCACCGTCGAATAGAAGGCCACGTCCGGCTGCCCGGGACGTACCGGAGCCAGTACCTCCCGCAACTCCTCGCGGAGGGCCTCCATGTGCGACGAATGGGAGGCGTAGTCGACGGGGATGCGGCGGGCACGAACGTTCTCGGCCTCGCAGTGGGCCAGCAGCTCATCGACGGCGTCGCCGTCACCCGCGACGACGGTGGCCGACGGCCCGTTGACCGTGGCGACGGCCAGGCGCCCTTCCCAGCGCTCGACCATGACCACGGCGTCGGCCATGGGCAACGGCAGGGAGACCATTCCGCCCCTACCCGCGATGCGGGCGATCGCCTGGGAGCGCAACGCCACGACGCGGGCTGCATCCTCCAGGGACAGCACACCTGCGATGTGGGCGGCGGCGATCTCCCCCTGGGAGTGCCCCACCACTGCATCGGCCGTGACGCCCAAGTGCTCCCACAGGCGAGCCAACGAGACCATCACCGCCCACAAGGCGGGCTGGACCACATCAACCCGGTCCAAGCTCGGAGCACCCTCCACCTGGCCGAGCACGTCGATCAGGTTCCAGCCGGTGAACGGCTCCAGCGCCTCCGCACACGCGGTCAGATACTCGGCGAACACCGTCGAGGAGCGCATCAGCTCCACGCCCATGCCGGCCCACTGCGAACCCTGCCCTGGGAAGACGAGAACCGTCTTGCCCGGGCGAGAGGCACCCGCACCGGTGACCACGCGAGGGGACGGCTCACCTGCGGCCAGCGCCGCCAACGCGTCCCGGAAGTCGCCGGGCTCCCGGCCGATCACCACCGCCCGGTGCTCGAACACCGAACGGCCCGCCACCAGCGCATGACCCACCTGCGCAGGCGACACCTCAGGGAAAGCATCCAGATGATCCAGCAGCCGCCACGCCTGCTCCCGAAGCGCGGCCTCGGACTTCGCCGACACCACCCACGGCAACGTCCCGTCCGTCACCACCACCGGCTCCGGCTTCGGGACTCCCCGGACCTCACCGTCCTCCGGAGCCTGCTCGATGATGAGGTGCGCGTTGGTGCCGCTGATGCCGAAGGACGAGATCCCCGCCCGACGCGGACGATCCGCTTCCGGCCAGGCCCGCTCCTCCGTCAGGAGCCGCATCGCACCGGACGACCAGTCCACGTGGGAGGACGGGCGGTCCACGTGCAGCGTCCTCGGCAGGCGGCCCTGCCGCAGGGCCATCACCATCTTGATGACGCCGCCGACACCCGCCGCGGCCATGGTGTGGCCGATGTTCGACTTCAACGACCCCAGCCACAGCGGCCGATCCTCCGGACGCCCCTCGCCATAGGTCGCGATCAGCGCCTGCGCCTCGATCGGGTCGCCCAGCCGCGTGCCCGTGCCGTGCGCCTCGACGGCGTCGATCTCTCGCGCCCGCAGGCCGGCGCTCGCCAGGGCCTGCTGGATCACGCGCTCCTGCGACAGCCCGTTGGGGGCGGTCAGGCCGTTGGACGCGCCGTCCTGGTTGACCGCCGAGCCGCGGACGACCGCCAGCACCCGGTGGCCGTTCCGCCGCGCGTCGGAGAGGCGTTCGAGGAGGACGAGCCCGACGCCCTCGGCCCAGCTCGTACCGTCGGCCGCCGCGGCGAACGGCTTGCACCGGCCGTCCGCCGCGAGCCCGCGCTGGCGGCTGAACTCCACGAACATGCCCGGCGTGGCCATGACGGCGACGCCGCCGGCCAGGGCGAGATCGCACTCGCCGTTGCGGAGCGCCTGCGCGGCCATGTGCATCGAGACGAGCGAGGACGAGCATGCGGTGTCCACCGTCACGGCCGGGCCCTGCAGTCCGAGGACGTACGAGACGCGGCCCGACACGACGCTCGCGGTGTTGCCGGTCAACAGGTAGCCGTCGAAGCCGGCCGCGCCGTCGTGCAGGTGGGGGCCGTACTCCTGGCTCATGGCGCCGACGAAGACGCCGGTCTGGCTGCCGCGCAGCGCGGCCGGATCGATGCCCGCCCGCTCGATCACCTCCCAGGAGGTCTCCAGCAGCAGCCGCTGCTGCGGGTCCATCGCCGTCGCCTCGCGCGGGCCGATCCCGAAGAAGGCGGGGTCGAACGCCGCCGCGCCCGCCAGGAACCCGCCCTTGGCGACGTAGGACGTGCCGGGCCGGTCGGGGTCGGGATCGAGGAGCCGGTCGAGGTCCCAGCCGCGGTCGGCGGGAAAGTCGGTGATGGCGTCGACGCCTTCGCTGACGAGCCGCCACAGGTCCTCGGGCGACTGGACGTCCCCCGGGTAGCGGCAGGCCATCGCCACGATCGCGATCGGGTCGTCCGCGGCGGCGGGGGCCGACGGGCCGCCGGTGCCGCCGGACTCCGCGGAACCGAGCAGTTCGGCCTGGAGGCGGCGGGCGAGGGCGGCGGGGGTCGGGTGGTTGAAGAGCAGCGTGGACGACAGGTCCAGGCCCGTCAGCGCGCCCAGCCGGTTCCGCAGGTCGAGGGACGCGAACGAGTCGAATCCGAGGTCCTTGAACGTGCGGTCGGCGTCGACCGTCTCCGCCGTGACCCGTCCGGTGATCGCCGCGACCTCGGCGCGGATCCGGTCGGTGAGGATCTGCTCCTGGACGGTCGGGGACGCCTTGCCGAGCCGCTCCAGTAGCGGCGGCAGCGCGGCGGACTCGGCGGGTGCGGCCTCCTCGGGCGCGGCGGCGGGCGGGGCGGCGGGCGCTGCGGACTCGATGTCGGCGGAGCCGTCCGCCGGAAGGTCGATCCAGTGGCGCCGCCGCTGGAAGGGGTAGGTGGGCAGGCTGAGGCGGGCGGGCCGGGTGGCGGGGTAGAAGGCCGTCCACGGGGCGGCGGTGCGGGTGGCGGCCAGCGAGGTCATCACGCGCTGCCAGCTGTCGTCGTCACGGCGGAGGGTCCCGGTGACGGCGACTTCGCCGGCGCCCGCGTGGCCGGCCACGGTCTCTTGCAGCGGGTGGGTGAGGACGGGGTGGGCGCTGGCCTCGATGTACAGCGTGTGCCCGTCGTCCAGCAGAGAGCGGGTGGCGGCCTGGAAGTCGACAGCGGTGGCCAGGTTCTCGTACCAGTACGCGGCCCCCATCACCGTGGTGTCGCTCAGCGCGCCGCCGGCATGGCCGGCGACGGTGGAGTAGAACCCGACCGTCGAGGGACGAGGCTCGACCGGCGCCAGCGCTTCCAGCAGCTCGGCGCGGAGCACCTCCACGTGCCAGGTGTGGGAGGCGTAGTCGATGGGGACGCGGCGGGCGCGGACGCCGTCGTCCGCGCAGGAGGCGAGCAGCTCGTCAACGGCGTCGCGGTCGCCCGCGACCACGGTGGCCGACGGCCCGTTGAGCGCGGCGACCGCCAGCCGTCCCCGCCACCGTTCGATCAGCTCTACGGCCTCGTCTGCGGGCAGTGGCAGGGAGACCATCCCGCTCCGGTCGGCGATGCGGGTGAGCGCCCGGGACCGCAAAGCCACGATTCGGGCGGAGTCTTCCAGGGTGAGGATCCCGGCGATGTGGGCGGCGGCGATCTCGCCCTGGGAGTGGCCCACCACCGCATCCGGGGCGATGCCCAGGTGCTCCCACAGGCGCGCCAGGGAGATCGTCATCGCCCACAGGGCGGGCTGGACCACGGCGTCCCCGTCGAGGCGCGGTGCGTCCGGCGCCTGGGTGAGGACGTCGATCAGGCTCCAGCCGGTGAACGGCTCCAGCGCCTCCGCACACGCGGTGAGGTGCTCGGCGAACACCGGCGAGGAGCGCATCAACTCCACACCCATGCCGGCCCACTGCGAACCCTGCCCGGGGAAGACGAGGACGGTCCTGCCGGGGGCGGCGGCCGTCTTGCTCGTCACCACGCGAGCTGACGGCTCGCCGGTGGCCAGCGCCGCCAACGCGTCCCGGAAGTCGCCGGGCTCCCGGCCGATCACCACCGCCCGGTGCTCGAACACCGAACGGCCCGCCACCAGCGCATGCCCCACCTGCGCGGGCGACACCTCCGGGAAGGCATCCAGATGATCCAGCAGCCGCCGCGCCTGCTCCCGAAGCGCGGCCTCTGACTTCGCCGACACCACCCACGGCAGCGTCCCGTCCGTCACCACCGCCGGCTCCACCTCGGCGGGGGCGGCGGCGTCCTCTCCGCCCGTCCATTCGCGGAGGACGACGTGGCAGTTGGTGCCGCCCATGCCGAAGGAGCTGGTGCCCGCGACCAGGGGCCGGTCGGGGCGGGGCCAGGGGGTGAGGTCCCGCTGGACGCGGAGGCGGAGTTCGTCGAAGGCGATGTCGGGATTGGGCGTCTCGAAGTTGAGGCTGGGCGGCAGCTCACGGTGCCAGATGCTGAGGATGGTCTTGAGCAGCCCGACGACGCCGGCCGCGCCCTCCAGGTGGCCGACGTTGGTCTTCGCGGACCCCACGAGGAGCGGGGATCCGGCGGGGCGTCCGGCGCCGAGCGCCGCTCCCAGCGCGGCGGCCTCGATCGGGTCGCCCACGCGCGTCCCGGTGCCGTGGAGCTCGACGTACTGGACGTCCTCGGGGCGGGTGCCGGCCTGGTCGTGCGCCCGGCGGATGACCTCCGCCTGCCCGCGTGCGCTGGGAACCGTGAGGCCGGGCGTGGTCCCGTCGTTGTTGACGGCGGTGCCCGCGATCACGCAGTAGACCCGGTCGCCGTCGGCCACCGCCCGGGACAGGGTCTTCAGGACGAGGTAGGCGCCGCCTTCACCACGGACGTAGCCGTTGGCTCCGGCGTCGAAGGTCCGGCACAGGCCGTCCGGTGACAACCCGCCGAACTTGGACGAGCCGAGAGTGCTCTCGGGGGTGAGCGTGAGGTTGACCCCGCCCGCGAGCGCGAGCGTGCAGTCTCCGGCGCGGAGGCTCTCCGCGGCCAGGTGCACCGACACCAGCGACGAGGACTGGCCCGCGTCGACCGCGAGGCTGGGGCCGTTGAGGCCGAGCGTGTAGGAGAGCCGGTTGGCGATGATGCTGCGGTGGAGCCCGGTGACGGAGTGGCGGTCGATGCGGCGGGTGCCATGCTTGTAGAGCCGGATCGCGTAGTCGTCCCAGATGGCGCCCACGAAGACGCCCGTGCGCGTCCCGGCGAGGTCCGCGGGGACGATGCCGGCGTCCTCCAGCGCCTCCCAGCCGAGTTCGAGCATCAGGCGCTGCTGGGGGTCCATCATCGCGGCCTCGTTCGGCGCGACGCCGAAGAAGTCGGCGTCGAAACCGGCGACGTCGTCGAGGAAGCCGCCGCGCGCGGAGATCACCCCGCCGGGGTCCGCGGCGTCCTGGGCGTCGGGGCCGACCGGCCCGCGCGCGCCCCGGCGGCCGGCGGGAACGTCGGTGATGCCGCTTCCGCCGTCGCGCAGCAGCTCCCAGAAGGCGCGCGGATCGCCCGCCTTGGGCAGGCGGCACGACATGCCCACGACCGCGACGGGCTCGCGCAACTCGGACATGCGATTCCCTCCGTACTCGGCGCACGGCCCGCAGCCGCACCGTTCTCATCGCCAAGAGGTCAGCAGCTTCATCAGGTCGTCCGGGGCGTTCATGAAGTCGTGGTGGCCGCCGTCGACGACCCGGACCTCGACGGAGTCGGCGTAGCGGCGCCACCCGCCGAGCTGGTCGAGGCTCACGTCGGGGTCGTCCCGCCAGTGCAGGACGAGGATGGGGCAGGGCACCGCGACCGGCTCCGCCCGCCGGTACTCGCGCGCGGCGGCGAGGTCGCGGAGCAGCACGACCATGCCGAGCTCGACCATGTCCGGGCGCGGGTCGATCCCGCGCCCGCGGATGACCGACTCCAGCTCGGCGCGCAGTTCGTCCTCGGTCATGGTGAGCATCCGGTCGAGCGCCGCGTCGTGCGGGGCGGGCTGGCCCGATACGACGAGGCATTCGGGGCCGGGCAGTCCGAGTCTCGCGAGCCGGACGGCGGTCTCGTACGCGGGCAGGGCGCCGGCGCAGTGGCCGAAGAACGCGTACGGGCGGTCGAGCAGCGGTGTCAGGGGTTCGATCAGGGCGGTCGCGAGCTTCCCGTACGTGCCGTAGTGGGGCTCGCCCAGCCGGTTCTCGCGGCCGGGGAACTGCACCGGGCAGACCTCGACGCCGTCGATCGCGGCGGGCCAGCCGCTGAACGCCGACGCCCCCGAACCGGAGTAGGGGAAGCACAGGAGCCGGGCGGCGCGGTCGGGGGACGGCGGCCGGACGAACCACGGCGCGCCGGCGGCACCGGCGGTCATGGCGCCGTCCGTTCCCCGGCGACGATGGGCAGGTGGGTCATCCCGGCGATGAAGTACGACCGCAGGTGCTGCGGTTCGCCGCCGAGCTCGATCGACCCGAAGCGCCGCAGGAGCTCCTCGAAGAAGACGCGGAGGGTCAGCCGGGCCAGCGGCGCCCCGACGCAGTAGTGCGGCCCGTAACCGAACGCGACCTGGCGGCTCGCGTTCCGCGTGACGTCGAACGTGTGCGGGTCGGCGAACTGGGACTCGTCGCGGTTGGCCGAGCCGATCCACGCGACGACCGCGCCGCGGGCCGGGATCGTCCCGCCGGCGATGCGGACGTCGTCCACCGCGTACCGCATGAAGTTGCAGGCGGCCGACGTCCAGCGCAGCCCCTCCTCCACCAGGTTCGGGACCAGCGACGGGTCGGCCTGGACCTTCCCGAACTGCTCGGGCCGCTCGATGAGGGCGAGCACCGTGCCCGAGACGGTGTGCGGCGTCGTCACGTTGGCGCCGAGGAGGATGCTGTAGCCGTCGAGGGCGATCTCCTCGTCGGTGAGCGGCGCGCCCGCCACCCGGACGGTCATGAGGTGGTCGAGCAGGCTGCCGTCGTCGCCGCCCGCCGACCTGCGCCGGGCGGCCCACTCCTTGACGTAGGTGACGAGTTCGTGGTGGGCGATCGCCAGGGTCGCGGCCTCGCTGCCGTGCCGGAAGTGCGGGTCCGAGGGGGCCGTCACCATCGCGGTCAGCTGGACGAGCTCGTCCCAGTCCCGCTCGGGGATCCCCAGCAGCGGGCCCGCGACGAGCATCGGGAGGCGGTGCGCCCGCTCCGCCAGGTCGAACACGCCACCGTCCAGGGCCGGTTCGAGGAAGCGCTCGACCGCCCGCCGGATCCGCTCCCGCCACGGCGCGACCGCGCGGGCCGTGAGCCTGGCGCCGATGGCCCGGCGGACGAGGGTGTGCCGCGGCGGGTCGGTGGAGGTCAGCAGCGTGCCCGCCGCGACGTCGTCCACCCCGAGGTGGGTGACGACCGTCCCGCGCTCCGAGGTGAACCGCTGGTGCTCGCCGAGGACGCGGCAGACGTCGTCGTAGCGGGTGACCGACCAGAACTCCCGGCCGTCCGGCAGGACCTGGTGGTGCAGGGGCGCCCTCGCCCGCATCACGTCCCAGATCGGGTGCGGGTCGCCCGCCGAGTACAGGTCCAGGTCGAACAGGTCGACGCGGTCGAGGTCGACGTCGCGCGCCGGGCCCGGCGTCAGCCTCACGTCCGTGCCCTCCCCCGCTCGACCAGCCCGGCGACCCGCGCCGGCGTCTGCGCCAGGTAGAAGTCGCGCACGGACAGCTCCACGCCGTACTCCCGGCCCACCCGCTCGATGATCTTGATTCCGATCAGCGAGTTGCCGCCGAGCGCGAAGAAGTCGTCGTCCGGGCCGACGTCGCGGCCGTCGAGGTGCTCCGCCCACAGCGCCGAGATCTCCGCGACGAGCGATGCGGGCGCGCTCGGCGGCGCGGCCTCGTCCTGCCCACCGCGCCGGTGCACCTGCGGCGTCGATTCCATTGCCAGCCCTTTCCGCTGTCCCGCCGGCGAGACACATCATTCGAACGGGTGAATCGAGTGTCCCTCGAACGGCTTTTCCGAACGTGCGCTGGTGACGTCGGGCGGGCGCAGTCCGGACAGGGGTTGACGCGCATCGCGGCGCGGGAAATGAAAAAGGTCGGGACGCGACTTATTCGGGGCAGCGCGAAAGAACACCGGAAGGCGCCCCGGTGTTATCGGACGTGCCGTTCGTCAGGCCCGCTTCTTGAACAGCGAGACCGCCCACACGTACCCGGCGAGGGCGAGCGCGACGCACCAGAGGACGGCCGCGACGGCGTCGCCGCCCGACGGGTGGCCCGCCAGCAGCCCGCGCAGCGTCTCGATGATCGGGGTGAAGGGCTGGTACTCGGCGAACTGCCGCAGGCCGGCGCCCATCGTGTCCGCGGGCACGAACGCGCTGCTCAGGAACGGCAGCATGATCAGCGGCACGGCGGCCATGCCCGCCGACTCGGCGGTCTTCGCGGCCAGGCCGAGCGCGACGGCGAGCCAGCTGGCCGCCACGGTGAGCAGGACGACGAGGCCGAGGACGCCGAGCCACTGGAGCACGCTCGCGTGCGGGCTGAACCCCATCGGCAGCGCCACCAGGACGATCGCGGCGATCGCGACCAGCGAGCGCACCGTCGTGATGACGACCTGCCCGGTCAGCACGGCGCCGCGGGAGACGTCCATCGCCTTGAAGCGGTTGATGATGCCCTTGGTCATGTCGTCGTTGACGGCCGTCGCGGTGGACACCAGCCCGTAGCTGACGGCCATCACGATCATCCCGGGCGTCGCGTAGTCGATGTAGTCCTCGCCGACGCTGAAGGCGCCGCCGAACACCTTGACGAACACCACCATGATCCCGATCGGGACCAGGACCGCGTTGAACACCACGAGGGGGTTGCGGACGCTGTGCTTCAGGTTGCGGCGCAACATGATCGAGGAGTCCGCCAGGGCCGCCGCCACACCGTTCACCGTGCGCTCGCCTCCGCGCTCGTGCGCCCGGTCAGGGCGAGGAAGACATCGTCGAGGTCGGGGGTGTGCACGGTGCACCGCTCGGCGATGATCGCGTGCTCGTCGAGCCGGTCCAGCAGGGCCTTCAGCGACGCGGAGTCCCCGTCGCCGGGCACCCGCAGGGTCAGTTCCTGGACGTCCGGCGCGGACCCGTCCAGCACCCGGGCGGCGGCGGCGAGCTCGTCGGGCCCGGCGAACCTGAGCTGGACATGGGTGCCGGGCACCTGCCGCTTGAGCTCCTCGGGGGTGCCCTGGGCGACCAGGCGCCCCTGGTCGAGCACCGCGACGTGGTCGGCGAGCTGGTCGGCCTCTTCCAGGTACTGGGTGGTGAGGAAGATGGTGGTGCCCGCGGCGACCAGCTCGCGGACGATCCCCCACATGGTGCGCCTGCTGCGCGGGTCGAGTCCCGCGGTCGGCTCGTCGAGGAAGATGATCCGCGGGGCGCCGACCAGCGTCATCGCGAGGTCCAGTTTCCGGCGCATGCCGCCGGAGTAGGACGAGGCGATCCGGTCGGCCGCGTCCACCAGGTCGAAGCGCTCCAGCAGCTCCGCGGCCACCCGCCCGCCGTGCGGCACCCGTTTCAGGTCCGCCACGAGCTTCAGGTTCTCGCGGCCCGTCAGCAGCTCGTCCACCGCGGCGAACTGGCCGGTCACGCCGATGGCCGCGCGCACGCTCCTGGTCTCGCTCACCACGTCGTGGCCGGCCACGCGCACCGTACCTGCGTCGGGTTTCGACAGGGTCGCGAGAATGTTCACGGTCGTGGTCTTGCCGGCGCCGTTCGGGCCGAGCATGGAGAAGACCGATCCGGCGGCGACCTCGAAGTCTATGCCGTCGAGCACGACTTTGTCACCGAACGCTTTTCGCAGCCCTGAAGCTGTGATCGCCGAGCCACTGCTCATGCCTCCACTTTCCCCTATCGGGGCGGGAAATATAACCGTCTTTCCGGGGCCGCCTCATTTCATCTCTTCAACTCCAGGTCAGGGCACTTGTCACCGCCGGAAGAGAACCGATGTCCCGTTGCCGGGACACCGGCGGCCCCGGCGCGGCGGCTCCCGGGTGAGGCGAGCGCGCGCTACAGCCATTCCACCGGCGCCCCGCCGACGTGCGGGGCCGGGGCGAAGACCCGCATCGTCGCCGGCGGGTCCTGCCTGGCCGGCTCCAGGTGGAGGCACTGGATGCCCTCGGCGGGCGAGAACGCGGCGAGGCAGGCGCAGTCCGCGGTGGTGAAGCCCGCGAACCGGTAGGCCACCTCCATCATCCGGTTGCGCTCGGTGCGCCGGAAGTCGGCGGCGAGGTGCGCCCCGGCCCGCGCCGCGGCGTCGGTGAGCCACCGCAGCAGCACCGCGCCCGCACCGAACGAGACGACCCGGCACGACGTCGCCAGCAGCTTGACGCGCCACGCCCCCGGGGCCTTCTCGACCAGCACGACCCCGACGGCGCCGTGCGGCCCGAAACGGTCGGCCATCGAGACCACCAGCACGTCGTGGGCCTCGTCGGACAGCAGCGAGCGCAGCGCGGCGTCCGAGTAGTGCACGCCGGTCGCGTTCATCTGGCTGGTCCGCAGCGTCAGCTCCTCGACCCGGGTGATCTCCTCCTCACCGGCGTCGGCGATGCGCATCTCCAGGCCGAGCGAGCGCAGGAAGTCCTCGTCGGCGCCCTGGAAGCGCTCGCGCTGCCGGTCCCGCTCGAACCCGGCCCGGTACATCTCGCGGCGCCGGCGCGCGTCGACGGTCACCACCGGCGGGCTGAACTCGGGCAGGTCGAGCAGGTCGCGGGCCTGCTCGGCCCGGTAGCACCGGACGTCCGGCAGGTGGTAGGCGACCTCGGCGCGCTCGCTCGGCAGGTCGTCGATGAACGCGACGGTCCGCGGCGAGAAGTTCAGCCGCTCGGCGATGCTGCGCACCGACTCCGACTTCGGGCCCCAACCGATGTGCGGCAGGACGAAGTAGTCGGCGAGGCCGTGCTCCTCGAGCCGCGCCCACGCCTCGTCGTGGTCGTTGCGGCTCGCCACGGCCTGCAGGACGCCGCGCGCGTCGAGCCCCATGACGACCTTGCGGACGGCGTCGTCGACCTCGACGCGGCCGTCCTCGGCGAGCGTGCCGTTCCACAGCGTGTTGTCGAGGTCCCAGACCAGGCATTTCACGATCGGTTGCGCTTCGGACACGTCCGCTCCCGTCGGGTCGGTCAGCACGCCGCCGCGGCGGCGTGCTCGGCGAGGATCAGCTGGCAGATCTCGCTGCTGCCTTCGATGACCTCCATGAGCTTCGCGTCGCGGTAGGCCCGCTCCACGACGTGCCCGCCGGACGCGCCGGCGGACGCGAGCACCTGCAGCGCGGACGCCGCGCCGCGGGCGGCGTTCCCGGCCGCGACGTGCTTGGCGAGGACGCCCGCGCGCACCTGCTCCGGCGACCCCTCGTCCCGGCTGCGGGCGGCCTGCTCGCAGGCGTAGGTCGCGGTCCGCTCGGCGGTGTAGAGCTCGGCCAGGTGGCGGGCGACGAGCTGGTGCTGCAGGAGGGGTTTCCCGAACTGCTCGCGGGTCCGGGCGTGCCGGGCGGCGGCCGCGAGGCAGGCGCGCAGGATGCCGACGCATCCCCAGGCCACCGACAGCCGCCCGTACGCCAGGGCGATGGTGGTCAGCATGACGACCGGCTGCCCGGCCACCGCGAGGAGGTTCCCCGCGGGCAGCCGCACGCCGTCGAGGGTCACGGCGGCGTGCCCGGCGGCGCGGCAGCCGAGCGGTTCGGGCACCCGCTCCACGCGGACGCCGGGCGCCGAGGCGGGCACGACGGCGACGCCGCCCGCGCCCGCGTACCGGCCGAACACGACGATCCAGTCGGCGTAGGCGGCGACAGTGATCCACGTCTTGGCGCCGTCGACGACGATCTCGTCGCCGTCGCGCCGGATCTCGGTGGTCATCGCGGCGAGGTCGCTGCCCGCGCCCGGCTCGCTGAACGCCACCGCGGCCAGGTCGCCGCCGGTGAGCCGGCCGATGAACTCGGCCCGCTGCCCCCGGTCGCCGAACCGCTGGACGGTCCAGGCTGCCATCCCCTGCGAGGTCATCACGCTGCGCAGCGAGCTGCACAGCGCACCGGTGTGCGCGGTGAGCGCCCCGTTGTCGGCGCCGGACAGGCCGGGGCCGCCGAACTCCGGGGCCGCCTCGGCGCACAGCACGCCCTTCGCGCCCAGGGCCCGCAGCAGGGGGACCGGGATCTCGCCCGCCACGTCCCACGCGCCCGCGGCGTCGCCGACCGTGTCGGTGACCAGCGCGGTCAGGGTCTCAAGCACCGTCGCCGCCGCGCAGCCGGGTGACCAGAGCGCTCATGGACCGCAGGGTGCGGAAGTTGTCGAGCGCCAGGTCGGCGCCCTCCACGGTGACGCCGAACTCCCCCTCCACGAACACCACCAGCTCCATCGCGAAGAGCGAGGAGACCGCCCCGGAGGCGAACAGGTCCACCTCCCGCTCCCACGTCACCTTCGTCTTCACTTCGAGGAACGCACCGATCCGCTGCTCGATCTCAGCGGCCGATGGGGCGGTCGTCGATTCCGTCATGGGCCGAACCCCTTCTCAGCTCGTCGTGTTCTTGCGGGCCAGCGTGATCCCGTCCGCCATCACGAGCAGCGACAGGTCGACTCTCGTGTCGCCGTGCAGCGAGGCGTTGAGCGCACGGATGGCCTCGGTGTCGGGATCGTCCGCCTCGGGATCGGCGACCCGCCCGAAGAAGAGCGTGTTGTCGAGCACCACCAGGCCGCCCGGCCGCAGATGGGTGAGCGCCTGCTCGTAGTAGTGCGCGTAGCCGGTCTTGTCCGCGTCGACGAAGACAAGGTCGAACGTTCCGGGGCCGCGTTCGGCGAGCAGCTTCGCCATGGTCTCCGCGGCGTCCCCGAGCCGCAGCTCGATCCGGTCGGCGACGCCGGCGCGCGCCCAGTACCGCTCGGCGACCGCGGTCCAGCGCGCGTTGATGTCGCAGGTGACGATCCGGCCGCCGGGCGGCAGCGCCCGCGCCATGCACAAGGTGCTGTAGCCGGTGAACGTGCCGATCTCCAGCACCCGGCCCGCCCCGGTCAGCCCGACCAGCAGGGCGAGCAGCTGCCCCTCCTCCGGCATCGTCACCATGGCGTGCAGCGGCGGCATGGCCGCCGTCTCGGCGACCAGGTCGCGGAGGACCGCGTCGTCGCGCAGCGACACCGACCGCACGTAGTCGAGCAGCCGCTCGCTCAGCTCCACCTGCCCGGCCATCAGCGGACCCCGTACTCGTAGAAGCCGCGGCCGGTCTTGCGCCCGTGGTCGCCTTCGGCGACCTTGCGCAGCAGCAGTTCGCTGGGGCGGCAGCCCTCGTCCCCGGTGCGCTCGTACAGCACCGTCAGCGAGTCGACGAGGTTGTCGATCCCGATCAGGTCGGCGGTCCGCAGCGGACCGGTCGGGTGCCCGAGGCAGCCCTCCATCAGCGCGTCGACGTCCTCGACGGTGGCCCGGCCCTCCGCGACGACGTTCGCCGCGTCGTTGATCATGCGGTGCAGGACGCGGCTGGTGACGAAGCCGGGGCCGTCGCCGACCACGATCCCCTTCCGGTCCAGCACGGAGAGCAGCTCCTTCACGGCCGCCATGGCCCGCTCACCGGTCCGCGGCCCGCGCACGACCTCCAGCGTGCCGATCAGGTAGGGCGGGTTCATGAAATGGACGCCCACGAGGTCCGCCGGGGACGGGACCCGGCCGGCGAGCTCGTCCACCGGGATGGAGGAGGTGTTGGTGATCCGCGCGGTGCCCGGCGCGACCGCGGCGGCGATCTCCCGGTGCGCCGCCGCCTTCAGCTCGGCGTCCTCGGTGATCGCCTCGATCACCCAGGTCGCGTCCGCCGCCGCCGAGGCGGAGCCGGCGAGCCGCAGCTCACCGGCCGGACCGGTCCGCGGGAGGGCGCCCATCATGTGCGCGAGGCGGAGCTCGGCCCGGACGCGTTCGCGCGCCGTGCCCAGCCGCTCCTCGTCCACGTCCACGATCGTGACCGGCACCCCCCGCCCGAGGGCGAGGGCGGCGATGCCGACCCCCATCACGCCCGCCCCGAACACGGCGACGGACGGCGTTGCCTCGACCCCGGTCATCGGCCCACCCCGCCGTTCCGGCCCGGACCGCCGGAGGACTCCGCCTCGATCAGGTCCAGCACCTCGGCGGCGTGATCGACCAGGTACATGTGATCGCCCGGGAGTTCGGCGTAGCCGAACGCGCCCGTGGTCGCGTCCCGCCACTCCCGGGCCCCGTCGGCGCTGACCAGGCCGTCGGACGCGCCCCGGACCGAGCAGATCGGCACCGGCAGGGGCTCGTCCGTGCTCGGAACGTAGTTCTCGTGCATCTCGCAGTCGGCCTTCAGGACGGGCAGGATCATCTCGCGCATCTCCGGGTAGTCCAGCGCCTCGTGCCGGAAGCCCGCGAACTCCTCCACCCGGGCGAGGAACTCCTCGTCCGGGAGCCCCGTCGCCCGCCGCTCGCGCTGCGTCCAGGGGCCGGGAGAACCGCTGACGACCAGCCGCTCGACCGGCACATCGCGCGCCCTCAGCAGGTGCGCCAGCTCGTAGGCGAGCACCGCGCCCAGACTGTGCCCGAACAGGACGGTCCGCGCCCCCTCGCCGAGCGCCTCGATGACGCCGTCGACCTCGCTCTTGGCCGCTTCGACGACGTTCCGGTACGGCGTCTCCAGCAGCCGCCGCTCCCTGCCGGGCAGTTCGAACGGCACCACTCGCCACCGGTCGGCGGACAGTGCCCGCCACGGATGGAAGAACGACGCCCCCGCTCCTGCGAACGGCACGCACAACAACGTGGCTTTCACCTGAGCAACTCCGTTTCGGTTCCCGGTCACATCGCCCCCAGCCGGCGGGTGATGACCTCGAAGATCTCGGCCGCGGGCCCGGGCATGTGCATGTCGAAGTGCGTGGCGCGCACGTCGTGCACCTCCAGGGCGCCGAGAACGTACGGCCGCCACAGGCGCGCCCAGGATCCCTGGAGCACCCCCGGGGGCTTGATCTCCGCGTTGAAATACAGCACGTCGCCGCGGTACACCGGCGACTCGAACTCCGCCATGATGTGCATGTTGTTGGTCAGGACCTCCGACATGGCGTCGAGCAGGCCCTCCTGGTCGCCCACGTTCATGAACTGCTTGTGGAAGTCCTCCAGCTCCTTGCGGAACTCGGAGCGGTCCCGGCCGGCCTGCTCCTTGAACTCGTGGCCCGGCAGCGAGTCCAGGATGGCGAGGAAGGCGACCTCGTGGCCGCGCCGGTCGAGCGCGTCCGCGACGGCGTGCACGACGGTCCCGCCGTACGACCAGCCGATCAGGTGGAACGGCCCGTCCGGCTGGATCTCCAGCATCTCGGTGACGTAGTCGTCGACCATCTCCTCCACCGACCCCGGCAGCGTGCCCTCGCCGTCGAGGCCGCGGGACTGCAGGGCGTAGAGCGGCCGGTCCCGCAGATACGGCTCGAAGCTGAAGTACGCCCAGCTCAGCCCGCCTCCGGTGTGGAAGAACCACACGGGAGGCTTCCCCGTTCCGGGATCGCCGTTCAGCGGGAACACGACCCCGAACGGGTCGGCGTGCTCCTGGGGGACGCTGTTGGCGAGGATCAGCGTGCCCAGTTCCGCCACCGTCGGGTACTTGATGACCGTCCTGAGGGGGACGTCGGTCCCGAAGCGTTCCCTGATGCGGGCGATGAGCCGGACCGCCAGGAGCGAGTGCCCGCCGAGCGCGAAGAAGTCGTCATCGATGCCGACGCCCTCCAGGCCGAGCAGCTCGCCGAACAGGGCGCACAGCGTTCGTTCGGTCAGGTTGCGCGGCTCCCGGCTGCTCCCGACGCTCGCATGCTGCGACGGCAGTGCCCGCCGGTCGAGCTTGCCGTTGGGGGTGAGGGGGATCTGCGAGAGCGGGACGAGGGTGGCGGGGACCATGTAGTCGGGGAGGCGTTCGCGCAGGTAGCCGGGCAGCTCGGAGAGGAGCGGGCCGATCGAGCTCGCCAGGGCCGGGGTGTTGACGCGGATCGTCCCGCCCGTGCCGCTGCCGTGGGGGACGAACCCACCGGAGACGATCCGGTGGCCCGACCGGGGCGGGGGCAGTAGCACCGCGTCGAAGGCGTGGACGGAGTCGCCGGACCAGGTGAGGACCGCGTCCCTCCCCTGCCGCCGCGCCCAGTCGGCGAACTCCTGCGGATCGAGCGGGTCGCCGATGACCGGGACCTCTTCGGCGAGGCGTGCGTTGGGTATCCCGGTCACCCGTACCGGGCCGTCCGCCAGGTCTGCGTGGCGGGCCAGACCGTCGAGTTCGTCCAGCCCGGACACCTCCCGGCCCCACGCCAGCGCCGGCGCGCCGGTCAGGTCGAGGACGTCGGCCGGGTCCTTGTGCAGAACGACCTCGTAGCGGTGGCGGGTCAGCTCGTTGTGCGCTCTGCCGTTCTTCAGCCGGATGTCCACCGCGACGCCGCGTTGCAGGGCCCAATCGGTGAACCACTGCGGTGCGACCACCAGCTCCCGCTCGGCCAGCACCGCCTTCTCCACCAGCGTCCGCAACTGCTCCTCCGAAGCATGCGGATGCGCCGCACGCTGCACCGCCTCCAGCAACACCCGATGCGTCACCGCGTTGCGGACATCACCCACCACCACCCGACCACCCGACGCCAGCAGCCCCATCGCCGCGTCCAGCACTTGTTCCAGGTAGCCGGCGCTGGGGAAGTACTGGACCACCGAGTTCAACACCACCGTGTCGAAGTGGCCGCCCGGCAGCCCCGAAACGTCATCGGCGGCCTGCGCGCTCAACCGGACGCGGTCACCGAATCCCGCCCGTTCCACCTGCCCGCAGACGCGATCCACCACCGTGCCCGAGATATCAGTGCCCCAGTACTCCTCCACCTCACCGACGATCTCCGCCAGCAGGAGACCAGAGCCGACACCGATCTCCAGCACCCGTCGCGGCGCGAAAGCCAGCACCTGCGCCACCGCCGCGTTCCGCCACTCCACCATCTCCGCACGCGGAATCGGCTCACCGTCATACGACGACCGCCACAACTGGAAGTCCTCACCCAGCGCCTCATCGCCGGAATCGGTGTAACCGTCGTCGTAGACCTGGCGCCATTCGTCCACTTGGACGTCGACATCAGCGGGGGTGTCCGGATCGGGTACCACATAGCCGACGAGGCGCTTGTCGCCCTCCCGGGCCTCCCGGACCACCACTGCGGCCTGTGCCACCCCGGGGTGCTGAGCCAGTACGTGTTCGATCTCGCCCAGCTCGATCCGGAACCCGCGGACCTTCACCTGGAAATCGGTACGGCCGATGTACTCCAGCCGACCGTCGCCAGCGAATCGGACCAGATCGCCGGTGCGGTACATCCGTGCACCGGCAGGACCGAACGGACACGCCACGAACCGGCCGCATGTCAGCGCCGAACGACCGAAATAGCCTCTGGCCAGCCCGTCACCGGCGATGTACAGCTCCCCCGCCACCCCACGCGGGACCGGCCGCAACCGCGCATCGAGCACGTACACCTGGGTGTTGCCGATCGGCGTCCCGATCGCCACACCCGACCCAGCCTCGACTTGCGCCATCGTCGACCAGATCGTCGTCTCCGTCGGGCCATAGACGTTCAGCACCTCGACCGCCTGATCGGCCAGCGCCTCGGCAAGAGGCACGGGCAGGGCCTCGCCACCTACGAGGACACGCAGACCCTTAGCGGCGTCTGTCTCCTGCATCAGCACCATCTGCCAGAACGCCGGCGTCGCCTGCACGACCGTGACCTCATGCCGCTTCGCAACGGCCACCACAGCGGACGGATCAGCGACCGTCTCCCGCTCCACAAGCACCACGGCCGCACCGGAGATCAGCGGCAGGAACAACTCCAGGGCCGCGATGTCGAACGAGACCGTCGTCACCGCCAGCAGCCGGTCCTCGGGCGACAACGGGACCCGCCGGCTCATCGTGGCCAGGAAGTTCTCCAGGGCGCCGCGCGAGACCGCCACACCCTTCGGATTGCCGGTCGACCCCGACGTATAGATCACATACGCCGTGCTCTCTGGTGAGACGGCCACCTCCGCCGCCGTGTCCGGGAACTCAGAACACTCCACGTCGCCGTCCAGCACCAGCACCGGATCGGCATCACCGATGATGTAGTCGATCCGCGAACGCGGATGGTCCGGATCGATCGGCACATAGGCCGCCCCGGCCTTCAGCACCGCCAGCAACGCGACCACAAGGTCCACCGAACGCGGCAGGCACACCGCCACCAGCGACTCCGGGCCCACACCACGATCGACCAGCCAATGCGCCAGCCGGTTGGCCCGCGCTTCCAACTCCCCGAACGACAGTGACCCCGCCTCGCCAATCACGGCGGGCGCGTCCGGAGACACCGACGCCCACCGCGCAACCGACCCCACCAAACCCGGCTCCAACACCGGCTCAACGGTGTCGTTCACCCCATGCAGCAGCCACCGGCGCTCGTCCTCGTCCACCACATCGACGTCTCCGACGCACATGTCGGGGTCGGTGACCAGCTGGTCCAGGACGCGCGCGAAGCGGGTGGTGATGGCCTCGGCCGTGTCCCGATCGAACAGCCTGGTCGCGTACTGGAGGTCGCCGCGCAGCGTCCCCGAGTCGTCCACGGCCATGCTGAAGAAGAGGTCGAACTTGACGGTCGACGTGAGGGCCTGCTCGTACTCCACGTCGAGCCCGGCGAGTTCGAGGTTCCGCCTCTCGAAGTTCTGCCAGGCGAACATCACCTGGAACAGCGGCTGGTACGCCGCGGAGCGGTCGGGGTTGATCGCCTCGACCAGCGTCTCGAACGGCAGGTCCTGGTGCTCGTAGGCCGTCAGCGCCTTGTCCCGGACCTGCGCGAGCAGGCCGGTGAACGACGGGTCGCCCGACAGGTCCGCACGCAGCACCAGGGTGTTGGCGAAGAACCCGACCAGATCGTCCAGCGCTTCGTCGGTCCGCCCGGCGACCGGGCTCCCGATCGTCACGTCGTCGCCGCCGCCGAGCTTGTGCAGCAGCACGGCGAGGGCCGTCTGCAGGACCATCGACATGGTCGTCCCGCGCTCGGCGGCGAGCTTCTCCAGCCTCGCCACCACCGCCGGCTCCACGGCGAAGTCGACCGTGTCGCCGTGCGAACTCGCCTCCGCCGGGCGCGGCCGGTCCAGCGGCAGCGTCAGCGGCTGCGGCACCCCGGCCAGTTCCGTGCGCCAGTAGTCGAGCTGCCGCGCGGCGAGACTGCCCGGGTCGTCGATGTCGCCGAGCAGTTCGCGCTGCCACAGCGTGTAGTCCTTGTACTGGACGGGCAGCGGCTCCCACTCCGGTGACCGGCCGTCACGGCGGGCCGTGTAGGCGGTGGCCAGGTCCCGCACGAGCGGCGCGCCCGAGCTGCCGTCCATCGCGATGTGGTGGACGACCAGGACCAGGACGTGTTCCCGGGGAGAGCAGCGGAACAGGGTCGCCCGGACCGGGAGTTCGGCCGCCAGGTCGAACCGGTGGGCGACGGCCTCGTCGACGGCGCCGGCCACGTCCGCGGGCGTCACGTCGCGCACCGGCACCTGCGGTGACACCTCGGTCATCGACAGGATCCGCTGGTGGGGTTCACCGTCGCCGTCCGCCGGATACGTGGTGCGCAGGATCTCGTGCCGCTCGATCAGGTCGCTGATCGCCGTGACGAGGGCGGCCTCGTCCAGGGGGCCGGTCAGCCGGAACGCCGCCGACATGTTGTAGGTCTCCGACGCCCCCTCCAGCTGGTGCAGGAGCCACATGCGCCGTTGCGCGAACGACAGCGGGATCATTCCTTCACTCCTCTACGGTCATCTTGCGCAGGGCGGGGCGACGCGGAGCGGCCGACTTCTCCGACCACGCGGCGAGCGCGGCCACCGTCGGCAGGTCGAAGAACGTGCGGATGGGGATCTCGATCCCGATCTCGGCGCGGGCGCGGCTGATCAGCCGGGTGGCCAGCAGGGAGTGCCCGCCGAGGGCGAAGAAGTCGTCGTCGACGCCGACCTTCTCCAGGCCGAGCACCTCCGCGAACAGCCCGCACAGGGTCCTTTCGCGCGGGCTGCGGGGTTCTCGTCCGGTCGTGGCCGGTGCGTGGCCGGGGGCGGGGAGCGCGGCGCGGTCGAGCTTGCCGTTCGGCGTCGTCGGGAACCCGGTCATGGGCACGATCGCCGAGGGCACCATGTACTCCGGTACGCGCTCCCGGAGGAGGCCCTTCAGCGCCTCAACGTCGAGGTCGTCCGGGGCCGCTCCGCCGGCCGGCACCGCGTACGCGACGAGCCGCTGATCGCCGGGGCGGTCCTCCCGCACGACGGCGACCACCTGCGCGACATCGGGATGCCCGGCGAGCACGTGCTCGATCTCGCCCAGCTCGATCCGGAACCCGCGAATCTTCACTTGGAAGTCGGTACGGCCGATGTACTCCAGCCGTCCGTTGCCGCCGTATCGGACGAGGTCACCGGTGCGGTACATCCGCGCACCGGCTGGGCCGAACGGACACGCCACGAACCGGCCGGACGTCAGCGCCGAACGACCGAAGTATCCCCTGGCCAGCCCGTCACCCGCGATGTACAGCTCGCCCACGGCGCCGCGTGGAGCCGGGAGCAACCGTGCGTCGAGGACGTACACCTGGGTGTTGCCGATCGGCGAACCGATCGCCACACCCGACCCGGTCTCCACGGCCGCCGCCGTCGACCAGATCGTCGTCTCGGTCGGGCCGTAGACGTTCAGCACCTCGGCAGCCTGGTCGGCCAGGGCCTCAGCGAGAGGCACGGGCAGGGCCTCGCCGCCCACCAGCACCCGCAGGCCCTTCGCTGCGTTCGGCTCCTGCATCAGGAGCATCTGCCAGAACGCCGGGGTCGCCTGCACCACGGTGACGCCGTGGCGGCGCATCATCGCTCCGGCCGACAGGTCGGCGGCGGCGTCCTCCTCCCCCGCCAACACGACGGCCGCGCCGGAGATCAGCGGCAGGAACAGCTCCAGTGCCGCGATGTCGAACGAGACCGTCGTGACCGCGAGCAGCCGGTCCTCGGGCGACAGCGGAACCCGCCGGCTCATCGTGGCCAGGAAGTTCTCCAGGGCACCGCGCGAGACTGCTACGCCCTTCGGGTCGCCCGTCGATCCCGACGTGTAGATCACATACGCCGTGCTCTCCGGTGAGACGGCCACCTGCGGCGCCGTGTCCGGGAACTCAGAACACTCCACGTCGCCGTCCAGCACCAGCACCGGATCGGCATCACCGATGATGTAGTCGATCCGCGAACGCGGATGGTCCGGATCGATCGGGACATAAGCCGCTCCGGCCTTGAGCACCGCCAGCAACGCGACCACGAGGTCCACCGAACGCGGCAGGCGGACGGCCACCGGCGACTCGGGGCGTGCGCCCCGAGCGATCAGCCATCCGGCCAGGCGATTCGCTCGCGCGTCCAGCTCCGCGTAGGTCAGGATCACGCGTTCGCCGATGACTGCGGGCGCGTCCGGTGACATCTCGGCCTGCCGGGCGACCGACTCCACCAGGCCCGGCTCCAGCGCCGGCTCGGCGGTGTCGTTCACCTCGTTCAGCAGCCACCGGCGCTCGTCCTCGCCGAGCACGTCGACGTCCGCGAGACGCGTGTCCGGGTCGGTGACGAACTGGCCGAGGACCCGGGTGAACCGGGCGGCGAGGGCGGCCGCCGCCTCGTGGTCGACCAGGTTCTTCTGGTACTGCATGGACAGGTGCAGCCGCGGGCCGGGCACGGCGGTCAGCGTGATCGGGTAATGCGTGCCGGCGAACGGCCGCGCCCCGGTGACGGCGATGCCGTCCGAGGGCGCCGCCTTGTCGAGCGCGTCGGTGTCGACCGGGAACGACTCGAAGAGTACGAGGGTGTCGAACAGCGCGCTCAGCCCGGTGGCCTGCTGGATCTCCGCGAGGCCGTGGTGCTGATGGTCGAGCAGCGCGGCTTGGCGGTCCTGCAGCGCGGTGAGCAGCCCGGCGAACGTGTCCCGCTGGTCGCACCGCACCCGGACGGGGATGGTGTTGATGAACAGCCCGACCATGTCGCCGCCGTCCATGAGCGCGGCCGGGCGTCCCGCCACGGTGGCGCCGAACACGACGTCCGCGCGCCCGACGAGTTCCGCGAGCAGCACGCCCCAGGCACCCTGGACGACGGTGTTGAGGGTGACGCCGAGTTGCGCGGCCCGCCGGGAAAGGCCCTCCACGTCCTCGAAGGCCACCTCGATCTGCGCGAAGCCTTCGGAGTCGTGCCGCGCGCCCGCGTGCGGCACGAGCAGGGTTGGTTCGTCCACACCGTCGAGTTCGGCCGCCCAGGCCCGCACGGCCTCGTCGCGGTCCTGGTGCGCGAGCCACGCCAGGAAGTCGCCGTAGTCGCGCGTGCCGGGCAGATCCGCCGGGTCGCCGTCGGACGCGTAGAGGCCCAGCAGGTCCCGGATCAGCAAGGGCATGGACCAGCCGTCGAACAGCGCGTGATGGGCGGTCACCACGAGTTCGGCCCGGTCCGCCTCCAGCGTGACGAGCGCCAGTCTGATCAGCGGAGGGACGCCGACGTCGAAGTGCGCGGCCCGGTCCTGCGTGAGGAACCGTTCGAACGCCTCATCCGGGCCGGCCTCGCCCGCCTCCGCCGTCAGATCGAGGTGCCGCCACGGCAGGGGCACCGTTTCCGGCACCACCTGCACGATGTCGCCGTCCGCACGGTCGACGAACGCCCCGCGAAGGTTGGCGTAGCGGCCGAGGAGCGCCTGACCGGCGCGCCGCAGCCGCTCCGGCTCGACCTCGCCGGACAGGTGGAACACCCACTGCGTGTGGTACGCGTCGAACGACGTGCCGACCAGCATCGTGTGGAAGAGCATCCCGGACTGCGCGGGGGTCACCGGCCACACTTCGGACAGCCGACCGAACCGGCTCTCCCACGTGTCGATCTCCTCTTGGACGACGCCGGCCAGGGGCGCGTCCGACGGGGTCAGGCCGCCCGCGTCCGGTGCCGCCGCATGCCGGGCCAGGGCGGTCAGCGCCTCGACCCACGCCCCGGCCAGCTCCGACACCTCGCCACGGGACGGCGCACCGGCGGGGAAGGAGAAACCCGCCGACAGTCCGCCGTCGTCGGCGACCACATCGATCTCCACCATCGACCGCACCCGCATGCCGTCGCACGACACGGCCGCCACGTCCCACCCCGTGCCGCGCAGTTCCTCGGGCAGGTCCGCATCGGACGCCCGGCCGTGGAAGACGAAACCGATGCGTGGTTCGCTGCCGTCGGCGGGCTCGGCGGAGGTGTCCGGGGCCGACCGCAGCTGCTCCTTGACGGTCTTGATCGCGCGCCCGGCGGCCGGGCCGCCCGCGAACGCGTCCGCGAGGTCGATCCCGGTCAGGTCCAACCGCGCCGGGAACTCGGCGGTGAACGGCCCGATCGTGCGGGACAGGTCGGCGCCGGGGACCGCGTTCTCCTCCCTGGCCTCGCCCTCCACCCGGACGACCTCCGGGGTCCCCGGCAGGCCGCGCGCCTCGCGCCGGCGGGCCAGTGCCAGTGCCAGGCCGGTGAGGAGGCCGTCGCCGGCACGGGCGCGGAACGCCGAGGGCAGCCGGTCCAGCAGGACCTCGGTGAGGTCCGCCGGCACCCGAACCCGCACCGTCTCCGCGACGTCGGGCTCCCGGCCCAGGTCTCCCGGCTCCTGCCCGCTCTGGATCTGCTTCCACTGCGGCAGTTCCGCGACCTGTCGCGGGTCGGCCGCCTCGTCGCCGAGGGCGTGGGCCCACCGGCGGTACGAGGTCCCCACCCGTGCCAGCACCGGAGTCCCGCCGTCCCGTACCTGCTGCCACGCGAGGATCAGGTCCGTGACGAGGATCCTCCATGAGGCACCGTCCATGACCAGGCGGTGCGCGACCACCAGCAGCCGGTCGGGGCCCGCGTCCGAGGTGAGCCGGACGAACTGCGCCATGACGCCCGCGAACGGGTCCAGCCGGTCCGCTGCGGCGGCGAGTTCGGCGGGCACGTCGGCGGCGCCGCCGCGGACCGTCCGCAGCAGCGCGCCGGCGTCCACGCCACCGGGCGCCTCGATCACCAGGCCGGGTTCGGCCCGATCGAGCCGGGCGCGCAGCACGTCGTGCCGATCCAGCACCGCCTGCACCGCCGTGACCAGGTCCGGTTCGGCGACGTCCTCGGGCAGGGTCAGGACCCTGGCGGTGCAGGCCCGCTCGATGCCGCCGTTGAGGACGAGACCGTGCGCCGCCGGAGGCAGCGGGGCCCATCCGGCGCCGCCCCCCGGCAGCTCGGCCAGCGCCGGGCCCGCCTCCTCGTCGCGTCCCTCGATCAGCTCCGCCAGCCGGGCGACCGTGCGGTGCTCGAAGATCTCCCGAACGGTGACGGCCAGACCACGGGACCTCGCCCGAGCGACGACCTGGACGGAACGGATGCTGTCACCGCCGAGGGCGAAGTAGTCGTTGTCGATGCCGATGCCCTCCAGGCCGAGCACTTCGGAGAACAGGCCGCAGAGCGCCTCCTCCAGCTCGTTGCGCGGCCCCCGGCCGATTGACGCCTGCGTGTGATCCGGCTCAGGCAGCGCTCGCCGGTCGAGCTTGCCGTTGGGGGTGAGGGGGATCTGCGAGAGCGGCACGAGGGTGGCCGGGACCGTGTAGTCGGGGATGCGCTCGCGCAGGTAGCCGGGCAGCTCGGAGAGCAGCGGGCCGATCGTCTTGGCGAGCGCGGGCGTGTTCGCCAGGGCCTTGCCGCCGGTACCGCTGGGGACGTACGCGCCTGTGACGGTCCGGTGTGGGGGCGACAGCACCACGTCGAAACAGCGTGCGTCCTCACCGGACCAGGTGACGATTGCGTCCCGTCCTTGCCCGCACGCCGACAGGCGGAGTTCCTCCGGGTCGACTGCCCCGGACAGCCCGGTCTCTTCGGCGAGGCGTGCGTTGGGTATCCCGGTCACCCGTACGGGGCCGTCCGCCAGGTCTGCGCGGCGGGCTAGGCCGTCGAGTTCGTCCAGGCCGGGCACCTCACGGCCCCACGCCAGCGCCGGTGCGCTTGTCAGGTCGAGGACGTCGGCCGGGTCCTTGTGCAGAACGACCTCATAGCGGTGACGGGTCAGCTCGTTGTGCGCCCTGCCGTTCTTCAGCCGGATGTCCACCGCGACGCCGCGTTCCCGGGCCCAATCGGTGAACCACTGCGGTGCGACCACCAGCTCCCGCTCGGCCAGCACCGCCTTCTCCACCAGCGTCCGCAACTGCTCCTCCGAAGCATGCGGATGCGCTGCACGCTGCACCGCCTCCAGCAGCACCCGATGCGTCACGGCGTTGCGGACATCACCCACCACCACCCGCCCACCCGACGCCAGCAGACCCATGGCCGCGTCCAGCACCCGCTCCAGATAGCCGGCGCTGGGGAAGTACTGGACCACCGAGTTCAACACCACCGTGTCGAAGTGGCCGCCCGGCAGCCCCGAAACGTCGTCGGCCGCCTGCGCGCTCAACCGGACACGATCACCGAACCCCGCCCGCTCCACCTGCCCGCGGACGCGATCCACCACCGTGCCCGAGATATCAGTGCCCCAGTACTCCTGCACCTCACCGACGATCTCCGCCAGCAGGAGACCAGAGCCGACACCGATCTCCAGCACCCGTCGCGGCGCGAAACCCAGCACCCGCGCCACCGCCGCGTCCCGCCACTCCACCATCTCCGCACGCGGAATCGGCTCACCGTCATACGACGACCGCCACAACTGGTAGTCCTCACCCAGTTCCTGGTCATTGGAGGCCGCGTAGCTGTCGTCGTAGACCTGCTGCCATTCGTCGACTTGGACGACGGGATCGGCCAGCGCCTCGTCGGGCGCCGGCACCACGTAGCCGACAAGGCGCTTGTCGC
Organism: Actinomadura geliboluensis; assembly: GCF_043197915.1. Classification (NCBI taxonomy): domain Bacteria; kingdom Bacillati; phylum Actinomycetota; class Actinomycetes; order Streptosporangiales; family Thermomonosporaceae; genus Actinomadura; species Actinomadura geliboluensis. The sequence continues at coordinate 295,025 of NZ_JBICUA010000007.1, forward strand.
CTTCCTGCTCCTCCCGCACCACGACGGCGGCCTGTGCCACCTGGGGATGTCCGGCGAGCACGTGTTCGATCTCGCCCAGTTCGATGCGGAACCCGCGGACCTTCACCTGGAAGTCGGTACGCCCGATGTACTCCAGCAGGCCGTCCCCGCCGAATCGGACCAAGTCACCGGTGCGATACATCCGCGCACCGGCAGGACCGAACGGACACGCCACGAACCGACCCGACGTCAACGCCGAACGACCGAAGTACCCCCTGGCCAGCCCATCGCCAGCGATGTACAGCTCCCCCGCCACACCACGCGGGACCGGCCGCAACCACGAGTCGAGCGCGTACACCTGGGTGTTGCCGATCGGCGAACCGATCGCCACACCCGACCCGGCCTCCACGACCGCCGCCGTCGACCAGATCGTCGTCTCCGTCGGGCCATAGACGTTCAACACCTCGACCGCCTGGTCAGCCAAAGCGTCGGCCAAGGGCAGGGGCAGGGCCTCGCCGCCCACCAGGACACGCAGCCCCTTCGCGGCGTCCGGCTCCTGCATCAGCACCATCTGCCAGAACGCCGGCGTCGCCTGCACCACCCTCACCCCATGGCGCTTCACAACCGCCACCACAGCCGACGGATCAGCGACGGTCTCCCGCCCCACGAGCACCACAGCCGCACCCGACACCAACGGCAGGAACAGCTCCAGCGCCGCGATGTCGAACGAGACCGTCGTCACCGCCAGCAGCCGATCCTCAGGCGACAACGGAACCCGCCGCCCCATCGTGGCCAGGAAGTTCTCCAGCGCCCCGCGCGAGACCGCCACACCCTTCGGATTGCCGGTCGACCCCGACGTGTAGATCACATACGCCGTGCTCTCCGGGGAGACGCTCACATCCGGCGCCGACTCCGGGCACGCGGCGGTATCAGCGTCCGCCAGCAACTCGGCGTCCAGCACCAGAACCGGGTCAGCGTCTTGGAGGATGTAGTCGATCCGCGAACGCGGGTGATCCGGATCGATCGGCACATAAGCCCCACCGGCCTTCAGCACCGCCAGCAGCGCCACCACAAGATCCACCGACCGCGGCAGACACACCGCCACCAACGACTCTCGGCCCACACCACGATCGATCAGCCAATGCGCCAACCGATTCGCCCGCACCTCCAACTCCCCGAACGACAGCGACGCCGCCTCACCAATGACCGCAGGCGCGTCCGCAGACACCGACGCCCACCGCGCCACCGACCCCACCAAACCCGACTCCAGCACCGGCTCAACGGTGTCGTTCACCCCGTGCAGCAACCACCGACGCTCGTCCTTGTCCAGGACGTCGACGTCCCCGAGACGCATGCCCGGGTCGGCGATCACCTGCCGCAGGACGCGCACGAACCGCTGGACGATGGCGACGGCCGTGGCGTGGTCGAACAGCTCCGTCGCGTACTCCAGCCGTCCGTACACACCGCCGGACTCGTTCGGGATGATGTTGAAGTACAGGTCGAGCTTCGCGGTGCCGGTGCCCGCCGGGACGGGGGTGGCCCGCAGGTCGGGCATTTCGAGCTGCGGCCAGAGGAACTGCCAGGCCAGCATCACCTGGAACAGCGGCTGGTACGAGGTCGAGCGGTCCGGGTTGAGGAGTTCCACCAGCCGCTCGAACGGCAGGTCCTGGTTGTCGTACGCGGCGAGGGCCTTGTCGCGGACCTGCTCGACGAGCTCGCCGAACGACGGGTTCCCCGACAGGTCGGCGCGCAGCACCCAGGTGTTGATGAAGAGCCCGATCAGGTCGGCCAGGGCCTCGTCGGTCCGCCCCTCGATCGGGCTGCCGATCGTGACGTCCTCGTGGGCGCCCAGTTTCCACAGCAGGACCGCCAGCGCGGCCTGCGCGACCATGGGCGGTGTGGCGCCCCGGTCCGCGGCCAGCTTCCCGAGCCGGGCGACCAGTTCCGGTTCCAGTTCGAGATCGACATGGCCGCCGTGGTGGCCGGCCACCGCCGGACGCGGCCGGTCCAGCGGCAGCCGCACCGGCTGCGGCACCCCGTCCAGTTCCCGCCGCCAGTAGTCGAGCTGGGACGTGACGATGCTCTCCGGGTCGTCCTGGTCGCCGAGCAGTTCGCGCTGCCACAGCGTGTAGTCCTTGTACTGGACGGGCAGCGGCTCCCAATCGGGCGCTTCGCCCCGGTGGCGGGCCGAGTACGCCGACATCAGATCCCGGAGGAACGGCGTCATCGACGCCCCGTCCGTGGCGATGTGGTGGAAGACGAACACCAGCACGTGGTCCTGCGGGGAGGTGCGGAAGACGGTCGTCCGCAGAGGAAGGTCGCTGTCCAGGTCGAACCCCTCGCACACGGCCTCGTTCATCGCGGCGTCGATCGCGTCGGCGGCCACGTCGACCACCCGGAACGGGAGGGCCGCTTCCTGCGGGGGCAGGACGCGCTGCTCCGGCGTGCCGTCCTCGTTCTCGACGATCAGGGTGCGCAGGCTCTCGTGCCGGGTCGCGACGTCCGTCACCGCCGCGGCCAGCGCGGCCGTGTCCAGCGGACCTTCGAGACGCAGCGCGAACGGGAAGTTGTAGGTCGCGGACGGGCCTTCCAGACGGTCGAGGAACCACAGCCGCCGCTGGGCGAAGGACAACGGGATCATCGGCGCGCTCCTACACGGTCATCTTGCGCAGCTGGGGGCGGTTCGACGTCTTCAGCTCCGCGAGGCGGGCCGCGAGCTGGGCGACGGTCGGATTGCGGAACACCGTCGCGACCTTCACGTCGAGGTTGAGTTCGTTGCGGATGCGGCCGATCAGGCGGGTGGCCAGCAGCGAGTGGCCGCCGAGCGCGAAGAAGTCGGCGTCGATGCCGATCCTCTCCATCTCGAGGAGTTCGGCGAACAGCCGGCAGAGGACCTCCTCGCGCTCGTCGCGGGGTTCTCGTCCGGTCGTGACCTGGGCGCGGTCCGGGGTGGGGAGCGCGGCGCGGTCGAGCTTGCCGTTCGGCGTCGTCGGGAACCCGGCCATAGGCACGATCGCCGAAGGGATCATGTAGTCCGGCACGCGCTCCCTGAGGAGGCCCGTCACGGCCTCGACGTCCAGCGCTCCGGGGTCGGTGCCGCCCTTCGGCACCACGTACGCGACCAGCCGTTTGTCGCCCCGCCCGTCCTCGCGTGTCACGACGGCGGCCTGCGCCACGTCGGGATGCTGAGCCAGGACGTGTTCGATCTCGCCCAGCTCGATCCGGAACCCTCGGACCTTCACCTGGAAGTCGGTACGCCCGATGTACTCCAGCCGTCCGTCGCCGCCGTATCGGACGAGGTCACCGGTGCGGTACATCCGCGCACCGGCAGGGCCGAACGGGCACGCCACGAACCGTCCGGACGTCAGCGCCGAACGTCCGAAGTACCCCCTGGCCAGCCCATCGCCAGCGATGTACAACTCCCCCGGCACACCACGCGGGACCGGCCGCAGCCCGGAGTCCAGGACGTACACCTGGGTGTTGCCGATCGGCGACCCGATCGCCACACCCGCCCCGGCCTCGACTTCCGCGATCGTTGACCAGATCGTCGTCTCAGTCGGGCCGTAGACGTTCAGCACCTCGGCCGCTTGGTCAGCCAAAGCGTCGGCCAAGGGAGCAGGCAGGGCCTCGCCCCCAACCAGGACACGCAGACCCTTCGCCGCATCCGGCTCCTGCATCAGCACCATCTGCCAGAACGCCGGCGTCGCCTGCACCACCGTGACCTCATGCCGCTTGGCAAGTGCCACCACAGCGGATGGATCGCCGATGATGTCCTTCTCTCCCGCCAGCACCACGGCCGCACCGGAGACCAGCGGCAGATACAGCTCCAGTGCCGCGATGTCGAACGAGACCGTCGTCACCGCCAGCAGCCGGTCCTCGGGCGACAGCGGAACCCGCCGCCCCATCGTGGCCAGGAAGTTCTCCAGCGCGCCCCGCGAGACCGCCACACCCTTCGGATTGCCCGTCGATCCCGACGTGTAGATCACATACGCCGTGTTGTCCGGTGAGGCGGCGGCATCAGGCGCCGACTCCGGGAACCTCGAACAGTCGGCAGCGGCCCAGGTCTGGGCGTCCAGCACCAGCACCGGGTCCGCGTCTTCGAGGATGTAGTCGATCCGCGAACGCGGATGGTCCGGATCGATCGGCACATAAGCCCCACCGACCTTCAGCACCGCCAGCAGCGCCACCACAAGATCCACCGACCGCGGCAGACACACCGCCACCAGCGACTCTCGGCCCACACCACGATCGATCAGCCAACGCGCCAGCCGGTTGGCCCGCACCTCCAACTCCCCGAACGACAGCGACGCCGCCTCGCCAATCACGGCGGGCGCGTCCGGAGAGATCGACGCCCACCGCGCCACCGACCCCACCAAGCCCGGCTCCAGCGCCGGCTCGGCGGTGTCGTTCACCTCATGCAGCAACCACCGGCGCTCGTCCTCGCCGAGCACGTCGACGTCCGCGAGACGCGTGTCCGGGTCCGTGAGCACCTGGTCCAGCACCCGGACGAGCCGCGCGGCGATCACCTCGGCGCCGGCGCGGTCGTAGAGGTTGTTCTGGTAGTCGAGGGAGAGCCGCAGGTAGGGGTCGGAGGAGTTGAGGGTGAGCGGGTAGTGCGAGCCCGCGAACGGCCGGATGCCGTCGATCGTGAACCCGGCCGCGATGTTGGCGTCGACGACGCCCTCGCGGTCGACCGGGTAGTTCTCGAAGACGACGATCGTGTCGAAGAGCGCGGGGAGCCCGGCGCCGCGCTGGATGTCGGCGAGCCCGTAGTAGTGGTGGTCGAGCAGGGCGGTCTGCCGGTCCTGCAGCGCGGTGATGACGTCGCCGACGCCGTCGTCCGGCCCGCAGAGCACCCTGGTCGGCAGGGTGTTAATGAAGAGCCCGACCATCTCCTCCGAGCCGGGGAGCTCCGGCGGACGGCCGTTGACGGCGGCTCCGAATACCACGTCCTGCTGCCCGGTGAGCTTCGCGAGCAGGATCCCCCATGCGCCTTGCAGGAGCGTGTTGAGGGTGACCCCGAGTTCCGCTGCGCGGTGGGCGAGTGCGCGGCCCTTGTCGACCGACAGCGGCACCTCGATCCGCCCGAGGGCGGACGCCGTCTCCTGGGCGGGGGCGCTCGGCGCCACGAGCGTCGGCTGCTCGAAACCGGCGAGTTCGGCGGCCCACCGGGCGGCCGACGCCTCCCGGTCCCGCGTGGCGAGCCACGCCAGGTAGTCGCCGTAGCTGCGGACCGGGCGGAGCTCGTCCGTGCCGGAGTACAGCCGGATCAGGTCCGTGAGCACCAGCGACGACGACCACCCGTCGAACAGCGTGTGGTGGGCCGTGACGATCAGCTTCGCCCGCTGCGGCGTGTAGGTGATCAGGCCGAGGCGCATCAGCGGCGGCCGCAGGGGGTCGAGCGGGTCGGCGCGGTCCTCCGCGAGGTACCGGTCGAGGGCCGCGTCCTGTTCGGCTTCGCCGCGGCCCGTCAGGTCGATGTGGCGCCAGGGCATGTCGACGTGCTCCGGTACGACCTGGACCGGGCCGCCGTCGGCCCCGGCCAGGAACGCGGAGCGCAGGTTCGGGTAGCGGTCGAGCAGGCGCCGCCCGGCGTCCCGCATGCGTTCGGGGTCGACCTGCCCGGTCAGGTGCAGGACGAACTGCATGTGGTAGACGTCGAACGACCCGTCGGCGACCGCGGCCTGGAACTGGATCCCCGCCTGTCCCGGTGCCTGCGGCCAGATGTGGGTCAGCCGGCCGTAGTGCGCCTCCCAGGCGTCGATCTCGTCCTGGCGCACCGGGACCAGCGCGGCGTCGGACGGCGTGAGCCCGCCGATCTCCGGCCGCGCGGCGTACGCGGCCATGCCCGTCAGCACCTCGACCCACAGTTCGGCGAGTTCGGCGGTGCGCTCCCGGGACAGCAGCCCGGTGGGGAACGTGAAGACGGCCTGCAGCCGGGCGCCTTCGGGGCCGTCGGTGGCGACGGCGCCCACCTCCAGGGCGGACAGCGCGGGCAGGTCCGGGTCGGGCACCGGGACGAGCTCGGCGGACCAGCGCGCCGGCCCCCACCCGTCCGCGCGCAGGTGCTCGGGCACGTCGGAGTCGGAGACGCGGCCGAGGTAGTTGAACCCGATCTGCGGCGCCGGGTGGTCGGCGAGCTGCGGGGCGGTCTCCGGGTTCAGGTAGCGCAGCAGCCCGTACCCGACGCCCTTGTCGGGGATCGCGCGCAGCTGCTCCTTCACCAGCTTGACCGCCGTCCCGGCCGCGGCGCCGCCGGCGAGCACGTCGGACACGTCCACGCCGCGCACGTCGACCCGCGCCGGGTACATGCAGGTGAACCAGCCGACCGTCCGGGCGAGGTCGGCCCCGGGGACGACGTCCTCTTCGCGGCCGTGCCCCTCCAGCCGGACCAGGGTCGAGCGGTCGGCGCCGCTCCACCGGTTCACGGCCAAGGCGAGCGCGGCGAGCAGCACATCGGTGCCGGTGCCCCGGTAGGCCGCGGGAAGCCCGGTCAGCACCGCGTCGGTGACGTCGGCGGGCAGCTCCACCCGGACGCTGTCGAGCGTGGACACGACGTCCACCGCCGGGTCGAACGGGCGCTCGCCGAGCGGCGGGTTCGCGGCTTCGAGCATGTCCCGCCAGAACTCCAGCTCCGCCTCCCGCTCCGGGGAGAGCGCCTCGGCCTCCAGCGCCGCGGCCCAGCGGCGGGCGGACGTCCCGACCGCGGGCAGGTCGGGCGTCCGGCCGTCGCGGACCCGCCGCCACGCCTCGGCGAGGTCGGACATGAGGATGCGCCAGGAGACGCCGTCCACCACCAGGTGGTGCAGGACGGCGAGCAGCCTGCCCGGCCCCCGCTCCGGGGCGAACCAAACGAAGCGCGCCATGGTCCCGGCCTCCGGGTCGAGGCTCCCGGTGGCGGCGTCCAGCTCGGCCTTCGCGGTCTCCAGCGTGGACGGGTCGTCCCACCGGCCGTCGCAGGGCACGCGGTGGATCAGGCCGGCCGCCCGCACGGTCCCCGCCGGACGCACGTCGAGGGACGGCTCGTCGCCGCGCACCAGCCGGGCCCGCAGGAGATCGTGCCGGTCGAGGACGGCGTCCAGCGTCGCGGCCAGCCCGTCCGCGTCGATGCCCGCGGGCAGCTCCAGCGCCATCGCCATGGCGAACCGGTCCATCCCGCCGCCGTGCTGGAACACGTGCCGCGCCACCGGCTGCAGCCCCATCGGCCCGACGCCGCCGCTCGCGTCCTCGGCGAGCACGGGCGTCCGGTCCCGGCGCGCGGAGACCGCCTCGGCCAGCCGCGCCGCCGTCCGGCACTCGAAGATCTCCCGGGTGGTGACCTCCAGGCCGCGGGCCCGGGCCCGCGCGACCACCTGGATCGACCGCAGGCTGTCGCCGCCCACGGCGAAGAAGTCGTCGTCGATGCCGACCCGGTCCACCCCGAGCACGTCCGCGTAGGCGGCGGTGATGACCGTCTCGGCCTCGGTGCGCGGCGCCCGGTAGGTCTCGCCCGCGAACTCCGGTTCGGGCAGGGCCGACCGGTCCAGCTTGCCGGTCGGCCCGAGCGGCATCCGGCCGAGGGTCACGAAGGCCGACGGGACCATGTAGTCGGGCAGCCGCGCCGCGACGAACCTGCGCAGCTCGGCGGCCGACGCGCCCGCCATCGCCTCCACGTCGCCGATGCCGCCGGCGCCGTCGTCGCCGACGGCCCCCGCACCGGTGTGCACGACGTAGGCGACGAGCCGCCGCCCGCCCCCGGGCGCCTCCCGGCTGATCACGACCGCCTCGCTGATCCCGGGGTAGCGCGCGCACACCGCCTCGACCTCGGCGGTCTCGATGCGGAAGCCGCGGACCTTCACCTGGCCGTCGACCCTGCCGACGCACTCGAGCCGGCCGCGCGCGTTCCACCGGGCGAGGTCGCCCGTGCGGTACATCCGCTCGCCCGCCGGGCCGAACGGGTTCGCGACGAACCGTTCGGCCGTCATGCCCGGCCGGTCGCGGTAGCCGCGGCCGAGGCACGTCCCGGCGACGTACAGCTCGCCGACCACGCCCTGCGGCACCGGGGCGAGCCCCGGTCCCAGCACGTAGGCGCGCATGTTGCCCAGCGGAGTACCGATCGGCGCGACGTCGTCCTCCGCCCACTCCTCGGACGCCGCGAGGGAGAACGCGGTGGCATAGAAGCTCTCGCTCTGCCCGTAGGAGTTCACGACCTGCACGCCCGGCAGGGCCTCCCGCACCTGCCGCACCAGCCGGGCCGGGAGGATGTCGCCCGCCAGCACGACCGTCCGCACGCCGCTCGTCTTCTCCAGGTGCCCCGTCAGCTCCCCGAGCACGGTGGGGACGGCGCTGATCACGTCGCCGTCCCAGCCGCCCCGCTCCGCGAGCGCGAGCATGTTCGGCACCACCTCGGCCGTGCCGCCGGTGGACAGGGTGGTCAGCAGCTCGAAGACCGAGACGTCGAAGTTCACCGACGTGCCGGACAGCATCCGCCAGCCGGGCGGCGCGTCGAGGACGCGCACCAGTTCCCGCACCCCGTTGACGACGTTGCGGTGGGTGATCGCCGCGCCCTTCGGCGTGCCCGTGGACCCGGACGTGTACATGACGTACGCCAGGTTGTCCGGGCGCAGCGGCGAGGTCCGGTCCGCGTCGTCCGGCGGGCCCTCGGGCGTGTCCCATGCCGCGCGGTGGTCGAGGTTCACGGCGGAGACGTCCGCCGGCGGCAGGTCCCGCCACGTCGCGGTGTCGGTGACCGCGAAGCGCGGGCGCGCCTCGGACAGCACGCTCGCCGCGCGTCCGCCGAGGTACTGCGGGTCCATCGGCAGGTATCCGGCGCCGGACTTGAGGATGCCGAGGAGGCCGGCCACCAGGTCCTCGGTGCGCGGCAGCGCCAGCACCACGAGGTCCTCCGGCCCGGCGCCGCGCCGGATCAGCTCCCACGCGACGGCGTTCGCCCGGGCGTCGAGCTCCCGGTAGGTCAGCGTCCGGCCGTCGCAGACGATCGCCGGGGCGTCCGGCGTCCTCGCGGCCTGGTCCTCGAACAGCTCCGGGACCGTCACCTCGGGCACCGGCGCGGCGGTGTCGTTGAACCGGCGGAGCAACCGGTCCCGCTCGGCGTCGGCGAGCACGTCGACGCCGCCGACGCGGTGCTCCGGCTCGGCCGCGACCCGGCCCAGCACCCGGACGAACCGGGCCGCGATGTCCTCGGCCGTGTCCCTGTCGAACAGGTCGGTGCGGTACTCCAGGCGGCAGGTCGCCCCGCCGGCGCCGTCCGGGAGCATGTCGAAGAACAGGTCGAACTTGGCGGTGCCGGTCTCCAGCCTCTCGTCCCGGACGTCGAGGCCGGGGAACTCCATCGGCGGCACGGGCGGCTGCCAGGCGAGCATGACCTGGAAGAACGGGCTGTAGGCGGTGGACCGGTCGGGGTTCAGCAGCTCCACCAGGCGCTCGAACGGCATCTCCTGGTTGTCGTACGCGGCCAGGGACCGGTCCCGCACCCGCCGGACCAGTTCGAGGAACGTCGGTTCGCCGGAGAGGTCGGCGCGCAGCACCCAGGTGTTGACGAAGAACCCGACGAGGTCGCGCAGCTCGTCGGCGGTGCGTCCCGCGATCGGCGCGCCGATCGGCACGTCGTCGCCGCAGCCGAGGTGGTGGAGGAGGACCGCCAGCGCGGAGTGCATGACCATCGAGATCGTCGCGTCGGCCCGCGCGGCGAGCTTCTCCACGGACGAGAGCAGGCCGGGGTCGATCGAGAACCGGACCATGTCGCCGGCGTGGCTCATCGCCTTCCCGCGCGGCCGGTCGGTGGGAAGGGCGAGCGGCTGCGGCAGGTCGGCGAGGGCCTGCCGCCAGTACTCCAGCTGCCTGGCCCCCAGGCTGGCCGGGTCGGTCTCGTCGCCGAGCACGTCCCGCTGCCACAGCGTGTAGTCCGCGTACTGCACCGGGAGCGGCTCCCACCGCGGGGCCCCGCCCTCCCTGCGGGCCGCGTACGCCGTGAGGAGATCGCGGAACAGGGGGCCGAACGACTCGCCGTCCACGGCGATGTGATGCATCACCAGCACCAGGGTGTGGTCGAGCGGACCGCAGCGGACCAGCCTGGCGCGGATCGGCACGTCGGCGGCCAGGTCGAAGGTCGCGGTGGCCTCGGCGTGGAGCGCGGCGGCCCGCTCCTCCTCCGTCGCGACCTCGGCCACCGGCAGGGCGAACGGCCGCTCGCCGGACGGCAGCACCCGCTGGTGGGGGACGCCCTCGCCGTTCTCGACGATCACCGTGCGGAGGACCTCGTGCCTTTCGACGACGTCGCGGAGCGCCGCCTCCAGCGCGCCGGTGTCCAGCTCACCGGTCAGCCGCAGGGCGAACGCGCCGTTGTAGGTCGCCGACGGCCCGTCGAACCGGTCCACGAACCACAGCCGGCGCTGCGCGAACGACAACGGGATCATTCTGTCTCCAATTCGGCGGGACCGGCGGGAACCGATCCGCCGCTCAGCTCTGGTCGAGCACCGTCAAGAGTTCGGCGTTGTAGAAGTCGTCGAACGAGCAAGCGCCCGACACCGTGGAGAAGTACCGGTCGATCAGCTCCTGGTGGCCGACCAGTTTCCGCAACATCTCGGTCCGCCCTTCGGGCTTGAGCTCGGCCACGTTGAGCACGCCCTGGTAGAGGTCGAGAAAGACGTCGTTCAGGTCGTTCTCGAAACGGTTCATCGCCGCGTCGAGCGCGGCGTCGTCGTGCAGGCCCTGCCCGATGTGGTCCGTGAGCGACTGGGCCTGGAGGAACGCGTCGGTGATCCCGCGGGCGGTGATGGAGTCCTTGTGGTGCAGCGCGTCCCCGAGCAGCACCCATCCGGGCCCGTGGGCCTTCCGGAAGAAGTTCTCCTGGTGGCCCGTGCCGTACATCTGCTCCACGCGCGCGCCGGCCGACATCCGGTCGTACAGCTCGGGCGCCGTCGTGCGGAGGGCTTCGAGGTAGGAGGGCTCCACCGCGGTACGGACCTTGGCGAACTCGTCCTGCGGGAAGTAGGTCATGATCAGCGTGAGGTCGTCGTTGGTGGGGATGGCGACGACCCAGCGCCCGGGCCGCTCGTACAGCTCCATGTGCGCGGGGACCCCGGACCAGTAGCTGTAGTAGACGCAGGTCATCCGCGGGTGCTCGATGACGTTCGGCGCGCGGGTCTTGCGCGCCACCAGCGACCGCATGCCGTCCGCGCCGACGACCAGCCGCGCCCGCTCGGTCGCCTCGGCGCCGCCGGGCGTCGTGTACCGGACGCCCGCGACCCGGCCGCCCTCGTGCAGCAGGTCGGTGACCGCGCAGGACTCCCGGAACTCCGCCCCGGCCGCGGCGGCGCCGCCGGCCAGGATCGGGTCGAGCACGAACCGGCGGGGCGCGTACGTCGTCCGGTGGCCGTCGACCGGCAGGGAGAAGCCGTCCAGCCGGACGCCGGGCCCGTCGTAGCTCTCGTGGTCGATCGGCCGGCAGCCCGCGCGGCGGAGCTCGCCGAGCAGGCCCCACTTGGCGAGGAGCGCCACGCCCGGCTGGTGGATGTAATGCGAGGACAGCGTGTCCTGGGGGAACCGCGCCTTCTCCAGGAGCAGGACGCGGTACCCCTGCCGGGCGAACAACATGGCCGCCGGCGAACCCGCGCAACGGGCACCGATGACAATCACGTCGTACATGGCGCCTCTCCTGAGAAGTGGGCATCGGGGGAACGGTCAGCAGGCCCGGCGAAAGGAATGTGTCTCGCCGGCGGGACACGGACCGGAACCAGGGTCGCCGCTGTCAGGTCACCGGATCCAGGGATTCGATGTACGCGGAAACAGAGGCCACGGTCGGGTTGAGGAACATCTGGTCGACCGGTACCTCGACGCCCAGTTCCGCGACGAAGGCGGCCTGAATTCGGGCCATGATCACGGACTGGCCGCCCAGGGCGAAGAAATCGTCGTCGTCCGCCACGTCGTCGCGTCGGAGTTCGCGGCACCAGATGGCGCGCACCTTTTCGGAGATCATCACAGTCCTGTCCTGCACGAGTCGGCGAGTTCCTTGCGGTCGACCTTTCCGTGCGGGCTCAACGGCAGCCGGGGAATGTTGAGGCACCGCGCCGGGACCATGTTCCGCGGCAGCGTTTCGAGCAGCCGGGCGCGGACGTCGTCCGCGGCGAGATCGCCGTCCTCGGGCACGACGAACGCGACCAGCTCGACCTCCCCGGCGTCCGTGGAGGCGGTGACCACGGCGGCCTCCCGGACGCCGGGCAGCCTGGCGAGCGCGCGCTCGATGTCGGCGGGATCGATGCGCATGCCCCGCACCTTCACCTGCGCGTCCATCCGTCCCGCGACGACGAGGTCCCCCTCGGCGTTCACGTAACCGCGGTCGCCCGTCCGGTACATCCTGCGCGGCTCGCCCTCGACCATGACCGTGGTGAACCGCGCCGACTCGGGGCCGCCGCCGTTGAGGTAGCCCGCGCCGACGCCGGCTCCGGAGATGAAGACCTCCCCGTACTCCCCCGGCCCGACGCCGTTCATCCCCTCGTCGAGAAGGTGGATGCCGGTGTTGTGGGCCGGCCTGCCGACCGGCGCGATGTCGTGTTCGCCGGGCCGGTAACCGGCCAGGTCGAACGATGTCGCGACGTCCGTGCACTCGGCGACGCCGTACTGGTGCAGGAGCGTGCACGCGTTGTCCTCGCGCCGCGCCCAGTCCCAGATCCGTTCGACCTTCAGCGGCTCCCCGCCGAACAGCACGTAGTCCAGCCCGGCGAGCGCGTTCCCGCCGCGGGCGGTCTCCCAGTCCACCAGCAGGTACAGCGTGCTGGACGCGCAGTGCACCACGCGGACGTCGTGCTCGTTCAGCATGCGGTACGCCAGCAGGGCGTCGAAGTTCCGGCTCGCCATCAGGTGCTGCGTGGCGCCGCAGAACAGCGGCGTCATCAGGCTGCGCTGGGACAGGTCGAAGCCGAACGCGCTGACGACCAGGTTGTGCGACCCGCGGTGCAGGCCGTACTCGATCATCAGCCAGTTCATCAGGTTGAACCAGCCCTCGTGCCGCACCGCGGTCAGCTTCGGCGTACCGGTCGACCCGGACGTGAAGACCGCGTAGCACACGTCGTCCCCGGTGACGGAGACGTCGGGGCGGGTCTCCGGGAGGTCCACCAGGCCGCCGGGCGGGTGTCCGAGGTCGATGACCTCGGCGGCCGCCGACTCGACCATCCCGGCCGTCGCCGGGGACGCCACGATCAGGACGAGATCGGGGATCTGCCCCAGCAGCAGCCGGAGCCTCTCCGCCGGGTAGGACGGGTCGAGCGGCACGTAGGCCGCGCCCGCCTTGAGCGTGCCGAGGACGGCGACGAGCATGTCCACCGAGTAGTCGAGGCAGACGCCGACCTTCGCGCCCCGGCCGTGTCCGCGCGCCGCGAGGAGATGGGCGAACCGGTTGGCCCGCGCGTCCAGCTCCGCGTACGTCACCCGCCGCTCGCCGCAGACGACCGCGACGGCGTCGGGGGCCGTCTCCGCGTGCGCCTCGAACCGGTGGTGGGGCACGGGCGCCGGGGGCAGCGGGACCTGCTTTCCGTGAAGGATCATCAGCTGGCTCCGATGTGACGGGCGGTCAGGCCGTGCGCCGGTCGGCGGCGTCGAGTACCCGCGTCGCCCACTGGTCGACGGAGAGGCCGTGCGCAGCCGCCACCTTCGAGTAGCAGTCGAGCTGGTGGTCGGACAGCTCGATGGTGAGCGTGACCTTCTGCTTCTCGGCCAGGCGCACCTCGGCATTGCGCCGCTCGTCCCCGCCGTCCGCAGGGAGCTCCTTCCGGCGGCCGCCGCGCTCCTCGCCGTCCCCGCGGAGGCCGGGGCTCTGCTCGGCGAGGCTCTCGCGGACCGCCCTGCGCAGCTCGTTGCGCGACCACTTCTGCTCCTCGGCCTTGCGCAGCCAGTAGTCCTGCTCGGGCGGCGAAAGGCGCGTCACCTCGGCGTGGTGGGCGAAACTGAGGCCGTCCCGCCTGCGGTGGTGCTCGAACCGCCGCGCCACCCACGCGTAGTTGCGCAGGGTCTGGTAGTCGAGGCCCGTCCGGTCGATCGCCTCCCGGTAGCGGCGCCATCCGTACGCCGACTCCCCGAAGATCAGCCAGTCGGCGAGCCACCAGGCCGAGGAGTTCGCCAGCTCGCGCAGGTTGGTGCCGATCTGCTCCCAGGACCGCTCCGGCAGGTTCTGCGCGAAGACCATCCCCGACTTGCGCGCCGTCGCCTGCTTCCCCACGAAGGGCAGGACCACGTCGCGCTGCGCGGCCTCCCCGCCGATCGCCGCCGGCGCGGCCTTGTAACCGTTCGTCGTACTCACAGCTCCCCTTCGGTCAGCCTGTTCATGTACTCCGCGACCTCCCGCTGCCGCCCGGCCCCCTCCCGGGCGAAGTGGCGGCACACCCGGTCCCGCGTCTCGGCGCTCTGCTCCTGGCTGAGCTTGAAGATCGCCTCGGCCCGGGTGACGGTGAACCGGAACGCGCCCACCCCGGGCAGGATCCGGCGGAAATGGCCGATCGACCCGGTCATGTCCCAGTCGCGTCCGAAGTCGCCCTCCAGGACCCGGACGGTGGAGCGCACCACGGACAGCGTCTCCTCGTCGGAGTCGATCGTGTCGATCACGCCGCGCAGCTGCGCGGCCGTGTAGTTCCAGGTCGGCGCGGACGGAGTGAACGGGTACAGCGTCGGCGAGACGTACGCGTGCGGGCCGGCGAAGCTCAGCACGCCGGGCGTCCCGGAACGCAGCGCCTTCCACTGGGGGTTGGCCCGGTTCATGTGGCCGAGCAGCGTCGCCCCGGCGAGCTCCGCGGACCCGTCGGCGGGCAGCCGGTCCGGGATGACCGGCAGGTGCGTGGCGTACGGGCCTTCAGCGTCGCCGCCGTTGGTCATCAGAAGGGCCAGCGGGTTCCGCCGCATCAACTCGACGATCCACCGGACGTCGGGCTCCCGGTACATGGCGGGCACGAACATCGCGATCCACTCCTCCGCAGCATCCGGTCCGCGTCAGTCCGCGGCCATGGCCTCCCGGAGGCTCCGCGGGCGCATGTCGGTCCAGTTCTTCTCGACGTACTCCAGGCACTCGGCTCTGGACGCCTCACCGAAGACCTCCCGCCAGCCCGCGGGGACGGCGGCGAACGCCGGCCACAGGGAGTGCTGGTCCTCGTCGTTGACCACGACGAAGAAGCGGCCGGCCTCGTCGTCGAAGGGGTTCGTGCTCATGGCGACCGTCCTTGGCGTTGCGACGCGATGCGGAATCGGGAGACCGCCCGGGCAGGCGGCATCCATAAACGTCGAGCGGTGACTCGGGATGGGAATTCAGCCGGGCCGTTATGGGCTTGCCATTTCGGCGGTGTCCCGTCGACAGGACACCCGGCGGCCGCGCCGGCCCGGTAAAGCTGTCGCCACCGTACGACTCGCCCTCGAATGCCACAAGGGGCGGGCAAGCGGGCGGCGGATGGCCGACGTCCGGCCATCTACGGGCCCTTTACCTCACCGATGTTCTGTGTAAGCATGACCGGCAGCAGCAGCATCAGGACATGCTCCCCTTGAATGCGAATTCAGCAATTCTTCCGGCCGAATTCACGTTCGCGCGGCGGCGGCCGCGCGGCGGCGCCGGACGGTCTCAGTCGATGACGATTCCGTCGCGGCGCGCCTCGCGGTAGAGGTCGACGCGGGTCGTCGCCTCGCGCCCCAGCCGGGAGTACTTCTCCCGGGCGCGTTCCAAGTACTGCTTGACCGTGTGCTCGCTGATGCCCATCTGGCGGGCGACGCCCGCGCGGGTGAGGCCGCCGAGCCACAGGCGCATCGTCCGCAGCTCCTGCTCGGAGAACCTGGGCGTGCCGTTGAGGCTCTCGTTCGCGGCGAGCATGGCGCCGGCCTGCGACGGGGTGGTGTACCTCCCGCCGGCCGCCACCGTCAGTATCGCCTCGATGAGGTGCGCCCGGCCCTCGTTGGAGTCCTTGGTGATGTAGGCGCGGGCACCGGCCAGCTCGGCGTGGTGGATGACGTCCGGCTCGGTGTGCTGGGAGAACACCACGATCTTGCGGCCCGCGGCCGCGAGCTCGGCGATGCGGTCGAAGACGAGCTCCCCGTCGATGCGCAGGTCGACCACCAGGACGTCGGCCGCCGCGGCCGGGCCGGTGTCCACGTCCGCCAGGTCGGGCCCGACATGGACGATCTCGACGCGCCGCCCCGCGTCCTCCGCGACCCACGTCCTGATCCCCGTCAGCACGACGTCCTGGTCGTCGATGACCGCGATGGTCACGGTCTGGCCCATCGAGCCTCCACCCACAGCTGGTCCCCGTCATGATCGATCGTGAGGTCGACGCCGGCGGTCCCCGCGTCCCCGGCGGCCGCGTCCCCGGCGGCCGCGTCGCGGGTGAGGTCGCCGGCGCCCGGGTCGTCGGTGAGGACTGAGACGCTCACCTGGTCGGCGGCCGTCGAGACGACGGTGATCCGCGTGTGCGCCCGCGTCCTCGCCAGCACGGTGAGCGGCACCTCGGCGAGCGCCGCGGCGGTCCCCTGGTCCAGCGGCGGCGGCTCTCCGACCAGGGTCAGGTCGACCACCACACCGCGGCGCAGCGCCTCGTCCACGCCCGGCTGGAGGAGCCGCAGCAGCGGATCCGGAATGTCCTCGTGCTCGGCCAGCAGCTGCCGGAGCATGGCCTCGGCGGTGGCGCAGCGGTGCCGCAGCGACGGATCGGACGGATCGGCGCTGCCGTCGGCCAGCCCGCGCAGGACGGGCGTGACGAGCCGGCCCGCCTCCCGGTAGCGGTCCCGCCGCGCCGCCGAGACCTCCGCGATGATCATCTCCCGGGTGGCCATCTCCCACCGGTCGGCCGCCGCCGCGGCCGCCACCCCGCCGCTGAACCGGAACACGCGCGCGCCGCCGACCATCGTGAGCTGGATGCTGGCCGACGCGTACAGCAGGACGACGAACCCCGCGATCACGTGCCGGGTCAGGTCGCCCGTGGACACCAGCGCGGCGAGGACGGCGCCCGCGTTCGCGGCCAGCAGCGCGATGAGCTCCCGTACCGGCCGGTGCATGAGCAGCAGCACGCCGATCAGCCCGACCGTCGCCCACGCCCAGTTGATCTTCAGCTGCTCGCCCGGCGGGCAGTCGGCCGCCATCGCCACCCCCGTCGCGAGGTCGGCCACGGCGAGGACCACCGTCCAGCCGCGGCGGCCCGTCCTGCGGAGCAGGAGGACCGACGCCGCCGCGACGAGCAGGCACTGCGCCGCCCAGAGCGCGGCGGCCAGCCGGAACGAGCGGTAGTAGTCCATGTAGGTCAGCAGGGCCGTGCCCGCTCCGCCGACCTGCCAGAGCGCCACCGTGACCACCAGGGCCACGTCGAACGCCCGGTTGAACGGCACGGCGAACGACTCCCGCGTGGAAGCCTCAGCCATGGGGCCACCGCAACGTGATCTCGGTCCCGGCGCCGGGCCGGGAGGTCACCGTGGCCCGGCCGCCGACCGTGGTCATGCGCTCGACGATCGAGTGCCTGATGCCCAGCCGTCCGTCCTGGACGTCGCCCGGCGCGAATCCCCGGCCCTCGTCGGAGACGGTGACCGTCACCGAGCCGTCGCCGTCGTGGCGCTCGGCCCGCACGCGCGCCTGGGAGACCCCGGCGTGGCGGTCGACGTTGCGCAACGCCTCCCCCACCCCGCCGGTGATCGCCGCCGCGACCGGCGCGGGAACCTCCAACCCGGCGCCGCCGGGCACGGCGACGAGATCGACGGCGACCGGCACGGACAGGTGGGCGGTCAGGTCCAGCAGGTGCTCCGCCAGGTCGACCGGCTCCGCGGGGGCGTCGACCCAGCCGCCGGAGAACCTCTCCATGACCTCCAGCGCCCTGCGGGCGTCCCGGCGCAGGGCGGGCGAATCCGCCGGCACGGCGCCCGAGGCGACCATGCTGAGCGTCGACAGCACCGAGTCGTGCACCTGGAACCGGTGGAGGCGCTCGTCGGACCTGCGGGCGGCCGCCAGCATCGCCCGGCGCCGCTCCCGGTCGCGCACCGCCACGATCACGTCGGCCCGCCGGCCGCCGCGGCGCAGCAGCCACATGATCACGCTCAGCGCCGTGACCTGGACGATCAGGGTGCGGACCTGGCTGGTCTCCGCCGGGACGCCGACCACGTAGGCGGCGATGACCGCGGCTCCCAGCAGCATCCCGGTGACCTGGCCGGCCGAGAGCAACGCCACGAAAACCGCCGTCCCCGCCAGCATGATGGCCCACGTGGTCTCGTCGATGACCGACGAGACGGGGACGACCCACGGCTGGAGCAGCATGACCAGCGCCACCACGGCGGAGTCACCGATCAGGAGGGGGAGCCCCAGGCCGTACCGGGTCGCCGCCACGGCGAAGAACACGGCCCACAGGACCAGGCCGCCGAGCACCACGGGCTGCCAGAGCCGGGACACCCCGTCGTCGGCGTCGTCGACCAGCGCCGCGACGACCACCACCGCGACCGCGCCGCAGCGGAGCGCGACCGCGAATCCGCGGACCGCGTAAGCCAGCGCGTATTCGGAAGGGCCGGGTCCGGAACGGACCGGCCCGTCACCCCGTGTCACATGATTGGTACGGTCAGCACCCTCGCTTCCGAAAGGTAATGTCGTCTCGGGCATGTGGAGCAGTATTGCGCGGTCCCCGTCGCACTCGTAAGACGGGACCAAATGTGATCATGAGGAACGGCACTTCTCAGGGTCACAAGGCAATTACGCTGACGTATTCGCGCGGTCCTACCTCGGCGAACGAACCACCGCCGCGCCCGGGATGCGACTTGACCGAAAGTGGCCTACTGACCGCTTTGACGTCCTGTCGACATGGCGACTAACGGTTCGTACCCGTAGTGGCCATTGTCCGTTCATGACAAATTATTGATGTGTCATGCATGTTACGGCCGCCCTTCACTCCGTAAGGCCCGGCCACGAACGCCGGCCCGTCGCGCGAGGGTCGTCTCTGGTTGTGGCGCGGGTTGAGAGCCGGGCCGCGGACGGTGACCGCTCGGTCTTGGGGGCGTCCTCCAGGGCTCACCGGGCGAGGCCGTTGCGAAGCCAACGATTCCCACCAGTCTCAGCCCACGGCATCGGGCCGCAGATCGATGCGCGCTCTTTCACCGCGGCGGAGCCCGAAGGCGCGGCCATTGGTCTCCCGATGGCGGTGAAGCCGCCGGTCGAGCTTTTCAGTGCGGCAAGGAAAAGTGCACCGATGTGATCTCCGATTGCCTTGATCGAGCCGATCGGATAGACCCGAGATACTATGCGCATTGATGGGACGTGGCAGTTGACCATCGACACACCGCTCGTCAGGGAGCTGCAAGTAAAGCTGTATCTAGAAAGCGATGGGAATTCCGTGGTCGGACGCCTCGCCGACGACACGGAAACGTTCGCGGGAAAGGTCGTCCACGGCGTCGTTGACGGTGACCGGTTCAGCCTCAAGATCAGGCTTCTCCGGCCGGTGCCGAGCGCGCTCAGGTTCACCGGGACGTTCGACGGCGATTTCATGGAGGGCAGCGTCCGCGTGCGCTTCTTCGGCGGTTTCAAGGCGAGGGCGAGGAGGGTCGCCTGACCCCGTCCGGGCGTCCGCGCCGGCCTCCGGGGCCCGTCGGCGGCGCACAGGGCTCTCGCCGCCTGGAGGCCGGCGGAACGATCGATGGGGAAGACTATTCGGCGATCTTCGTACGGGTGGACCAGGTGAAGACGGGCACCTGCCCGCGGTCACCCGACTGCGCGCACTCATAGTGGTCATATCCACCACTGCGCTGGACCTTCAGCTTTCCGTCGGCCACCGCCGACGCGGGCACGGCCACCCGGGTGGGCGCGCCGGACGGGCCGCCCACGAGCTCGACGTCGACGAACTCCGCGCCACTGCCGGGGTCTCCAGAGATGTCCACGCGAATTCCCTCCATTCTGCGTCCGAATCATCGGACGACGGGACCACGCATCCGAATCCCGCCATCTGACCGGCACTCCAGATACTAAGAAGGGAGAGAATGGCCGGACCAGCCCCGGCGGAAGTCATTTCCGGTATTCCGGGGGGCTTCCGTGTCCTGCCGGCGGGACAAGGGGCGGGTCCGGCGGGCACGGTGGCTCCCGCGCTCCGGCCGCGAGACCATCTCAGTGGGCCCTCATCCTTCCAGCGCCCGCGCGGCCGCGCTGTCCAGCGTGGTCAGCACCCATTGCTGCAGGTCCGTGCCCGACTGCTCCGCGGCCATGTGCCAGCGCCGCAGGTGGCTGCCGGGCACCGCGAGCCGCCGCGTGTCCTCGGCTCTCGCGCCCTCCCGGCTCTCGCCCGGGCGGGCGAGCCGAATGCCCTCCCGCAGCTGCTTGGTGGTCCATTTCGCCTTCTCGGCGCGGTCGAGCCACCTGTCCTGCTCCTCGACCGGCAGCGACGCGACCTCGGCGTGATGCTGGAAGCTCAGCGCGGGGCGCCGGCGGCAGAACTCGAACCGCCGCGCGACCCAGGCGTAATTGCGTAACGTCTGATATTGCAGCCCCGCCGCGAGGATCCCGTGCTCGTACCGGTCGTGGTAGTGCTCCTTGCCGTATACGAGCCAGTCGCCGAGCCACCAGGCCGACGAGTTCACGATTCCGGAGAGCTGGCGGCCGGCGTGCTCCCAGTCCTCGAAGGCCAGCTCGGCCGGTATCTGCAGGCCCACCGCCGTCGTGAGCACCTCGCCGCGACGCTGCTCGGCGGAAACGGCACCACGTCGCGCCGACGGCGCCCTCCTCCGGCGGAGGACGGTCCTCATCTGATCGGTATCGCCGGCCCGGTTCACCATGTCTCTCCTTTCGGACGGGCTGGGCATGAATAATGACCGGGAAAATCCGCACAGAGCGGCAACCGCTCGCAAAGCGGCGCCATGCATTCGGTGAACGTCGGCCGATGAACCGTGCGGCGAGTGGGAGACCCGGCACGGCTCACCCGGCAGCCTTCAAGCCGCCCTCATCCCCCGAACACTCATTCCTTCGTCCGCAGTGGGACGGAACACGACCGCCGGGCGATCCCCGCATCGCCGGGGAGCCGAACCGTCACACTGTGCGATCAATAGATCGTTCCAGGTAACGGATCCGGCAGCTGGTCTCGGGAGTCGATAGACCGCAGACACTCTGGGCACACCTTCCACTGGGACTCACCGTGCCGCCATCGCCACGACAGGTTCGCCGAGGCACTCGCCGAACCGGCCCCCGCACCGTCCCCGCCGGCCATGGCCTTCATCTCAGTTAGCACGATTCTCACCCGAGGCGCGTCCACTGTCACGTCCGCCGTGCGGGGGTCATAATCATCTCCAGCAAAAAGGTTAATGGTCCTACATATCTTCGATCAGCGAAGCTACCAGCGCGTACGGTAGGTACGGAGAGCAATTCCACATTGCCCGCCGGACCATGGAGCGGCGTTGTCAGTGGCGCAGTGAAGTATGTGCCGGAGACCGACATGTCAGGCGAGAGGGCGATCATGGCGCTGGTGACGAACCAGAAGGTGCTCGACCACGAGTTCCTCACCGGGATGTACGACGACGGGTACTTCCCCGATCACCTCGTGGACAAGGGCAAAGCGATCTTGCTGGCTCTCTGCGGGCGGATCGAGACCGACCGGCCCGCCGATCTGGCGGCGCTCTACTCGCTGACGCACGCCGCGACCGAGGAGTTCAACGCCCTGCAGGCGGAGTTCGACGAGGCCGGCAGCGAGATCGAGACGGTCGCCCGCGATGTGATCGGCGAGGAGTTCTGGTTCGTGGCCACCGCCTACGGCTTCGACGGGGCCGACATCGAGGAGTTGATCGCCACCCGGGACTGGTGAGACCACCGCCCGCGCGCCGGACCCCGGTCTTTCACCGTGACCAGGTCTGGTTGTGAGACTTCCTCGGATTCGGTGATCGTGGTTCCATGAGTACCGAGCAAGCGTTTGGGACTGAAGCGAAGCGCTGAGCGAGGGAGTACCGAATGGCCCCGCGGATTCTCCGGAGGTTATGGCTGCCCCTTGCGGCCGCCGCCGTGCTGGTCCTCAGCCTGCTGCAGGCGGCGCAGGCGCACATCGAGCGGCCGTCGTACTGGCCGTCTCCCGGTCCCGACTGCTCCGTCAGCCCGTGCGCGGGCGGGACGGTGCCGACACCGCGGAGTCTCGCGTCGGCCGTCGAGACCGCCCCGGGGAGCACGACCCGTGTGGTGTGCCGGCCTGATTCGCTGGAACGGCTGGACGCCTCGATCAAACGGGCGCTGAAGTCGGGCTACAACGTCCGCCCGCACGACCACCGGACGCTCAGCACCACCCAGGCGCGGGAACTGAAGCGGATCAATCAGGCGTTGTTCGACCGGTGCCAGTACAGCGAGATCCAGCCCGCGGTGACCGATTCGCGGAACAACGACCGGGTCGTGGTGCTGCCGGGCGTCTACACCGAGCCCACGGCGCGCCAGAAGCCGACCCACGATCCCGCGTGCGACCAGTACAAGCTGAGCACGGGCGCGTACTCCTACCTCGGCGAGTACACCTGCCAGAACGACGCCAACCTGATCGCCGTGCTCGGCCGGGCCCCCGGCGCCGGCCAGGACCCCGACCCGCCGCTCGTCGACCGGCACGGCATCCCCAACCGGGGCGCCTGCGTCCGCTGCAACCTCCAGCTCGAAGGTTCGGGCGTGAGCGCCGACGACGTGGTCGTGGACGCCGGTGACCCGTCGTCCGGCAACAGCGGCCCGCGCAACTCGGTGAAGGACGTGGGCATCCGCGCCGACCGCGCCGACGGCTTCGTGCTGCGGAACATGACCGTCCGGCATGCCAACGAGCACGACATCTACGTGCTGGAGAGCAACGGGTACCTGCTGGACAGCTTCAAGACCTTCTACGCGGGCGAGTACGGCGTGCTCACCTTCGTCGAGGACCACGGCGTGATCCAGAACTGCGAGGCGGCCGGCAACGGCGACTCCGGCCTGTATCCCGGGTCGGGTGCGAAGACCGGGGCCGGACGCGACGAGCGCGTCTATCCGACCGCGCGCTACAGCCAGGAGATCCGCTACTGCGACTCGCACCACAACACCAGCGGCTACTCCGGCACCGACGGCAGCGCCACCTGGGTGCACCACAACAACTTCTACGACAACGCCCTCGGCTTCACCACCGACGTGTTCACCGCCGCCGGGCATCCCGGTTTCCCGCAGCAGGGCGACCTTGTCGAGAACAACGACTTCTTCTCCAACAACTTCAACCCGTACCTGGCGGACAGCGACGTGGTGCCGACCGTGCCGGTCCCGGTGGGGACCGGGATGTGGATCGCCGGGGGTGACGACAACGTCGTCCGGAACAACAAGTTCCGTGACAACTGGCGGCGCGGGGCGATGCTCTTCGCCGTCCCGGACGCGTTCGTCTGCGCCGACCAGCCCATGACGGGCTGCGACCCGCTGAAGCTGTCGACCTCGCACCGCAACCAGTTCCACGGCAACCAGATGACGGGCAACGGCCTGGACTTCTGGTGGGACGCCTTCCCCGGCAATACGGGCAACTGCTGGTATTCCAACGGCACCGTCACCACCTCGCCCCGTAACCTGCCGGACTGCCTGAACGGCAAGGCGCCCTTCCTCAGCTTCGGGTTCGGCAACCTGGGCAACGAACTCGAACTGCTCACGTGCATGGCGAACCTGAAGCCCGGCGGCCCATGCCCCTGGTTCACCACGCCCAAGGCCACCGCCCCGGCCGCGTACCGAACGGCACCGGTCGGCGACCACCCGCACCCCGAGACGCGCGAACTCGACGACGCGATGCTCGCCGCGATGACCTGCCATTCCTGGCAGGAGATGACGACCGAGCAGCGGGACCACATGCTGGCCAAGATGGCGGTGTTCATGGGCGGCCAGATCGACCATCCGGGGGCGCGCGGCACGACGCTGACCAACAAGAACGCGACGAGCATGCTCAACAACGCCTGCGGGCTGCCCTTCGCAGAGCCGTTCAAGCTCTACAAGCTCTACGCCCGAGCGGCGGCCTTCCCGCTACAACTCCCGTAACACCTCAAAGAGACCGACCCGAGGAGCCGCCGGGCCATCGCCCGGCGGCGATGGGGCGTGGCCTGGCGTCGCGGTGCTTCTTCGCACCGGGCAAGATCATGACTGGCTTCACGAACTTCACCGAACCGGGTGGGCTGCGCCCCTTTCGGAGTTGAGCGAACTGGAGTTGAGCCGCGCCGAGTCGTGTGCGTCCCCTGCTTGAATAGATATACGTGTTCATTTGAAGTGGAGGTGGGTGTGCGGCCGCTGCAGCCGGGGGATCCCGCATGGGTCGGCCCGTACCAGATCCTCGCCCGGCTCGGTGCGGGCGGGATGGGGGTCGTCTACCTCGCCCGGTCGCCGGGCGCCCGGCTGGCCGCGCTCAAGCTCATCCGGCGGGAGTTCGCCGAAGGCTCGGCCTTCCGGGAGCGGTTTCGCCGCGAGATCGCCGCGGCGAGCAAGGTGAGCGGGCTCTACACGGCCCCGGTCCTGGACTCCGACGCCGACGCGCCGCAGCCCTGGTTCGCCGCCGGCTACGTCCCCGCGCCCACGCTGGGCGAGGCCGTCGCGAGCGTCGGAACGCTGCCGGAGTCCGCCGTCCGGACGCTGGGCGCGGAACTGGCGGAAGCGCTGCAGGCGATCCACGGCGTCGGCCTGGTGCACCGCGACCTCAAGCCCGGCAACGTCCTGCTGGCCGAGGACGGCCCGAAGATCATCGACTTCGGGATCGCCAA
The DNA here is from genome assembly GCF_043197915.1 of Actinomadura geliboluensis. Classification (NCBI taxonomy): domain Bacteria; kingdom Bacillati; phylum Actinomycetota; class Actinomycetes; order Streptosporangiales; family Thermomonosporaceae; genus Actinomadura; species Actinomadura geliboluensis. Next base: position 319,685 of record NZ_JBICUA010000007.1, read on the forward strand.
GGTCGCGGACGCGACGCAGCTCACCGGCACGGGCGCCATGATCGGCACGCTGGCCTACATGGCTCCCGAGCAGATCGCCGAAGGCAAGGACGCCGGGCCCGCGGCGGACGTGTTCTCGCTGGCGGGTGTGCTGGTCTACGCGGCCACGGGCGCCAAACCGTTCGGCGAGCAGGACCCGGCCACGGTGCTCTACGAGGTCATGTACGAAGAGCCGTGCCTCGACGGCGTCCCCGCGTCACTGCGGGACTTGCTCGCCGCCTGCCTGGCCAAGGAGCCGGCCGGACGTCCCACGCTGGAGCCCGTGCTCGCCGCGCTGACCCCCGCCGATCCCCGGGCGTTGAACTCACCCGCGCTGCGCCGCGAGGTGGCGGCAAGGGAGGCCGAGGCGACCAGGGTGGCGTCGGAGCCGGTCACGGCGCCCCCGCCGACACCGCGGGTCGATGACACGGAGGCGGGCAAGGCCGGACGGCGCCGGTTCCTGGGACTGGCCGCCGCCGTCGCCGTGGCCGGCATCGGCGCGGGCGCGGCGGGCTGGGCGACGACCCGCGGAGGCTCCGGGCCCGCCAAGCCCGCTCCCCGCGCGACCGCCCTCGCCACGGCGCCGCCGCCCGCGTGGACGTTCACCCCGCCTCGGCCCGTCAGCGGGACGTCGATGGTGCTGATGGCGGGCGGCGTCGTGCTGTGGGGCGGCGAACAGGAGATGTACGGGGTGGATGCCGGCTCGGGGCGGCAGCTGTGGACGAAGGACAAGGCCAACACCGTGTATTCGGACGACGTCGCCCGCGGATCGACGTTCGTCGTCCTCGGCGGCGTGGTCGGCGACGTCGAGGACCAGTTGATCACTTTGATCGACGCCCCGACCGGCAGGACCACGAACCTCCCCACGCCCGCCGGCGTCGTCCCCTCTTCCGTCATCGGCGTGGTCGGCGACACGATGCTCGTGCGTTCGCGGACGGACGTATGGGCGCTCGACCTGGCCAACGGCAAGATCCGGTGGGATCTCTCCACTGACGGGTCGTTCTCCGGAGCCGTCGACCAGACCAGCCTTTACCTCAGCACTGCCCCCTCCCTCACCGCGCTCGACGCCGTCACCGGCCGCAAGCGCTGGGTCCGCACCTGGCCAAGGAGCGGCGGCACCCGGGACGGGTCAAGCCTGGACATCGCGGTCGCCGGTGGACGGTTGTTCGGCAATTTCGGCGACACCGTCCAAGCGGTCGACACCGCCACCGGAAGGCCCGTGTGGTCGCGAGATACCGACGTGCAATTCGACACCGTCATTCCCGCAGGCGCTAACGCGATCTTCAAGGAAGAGGTCCTCCACGCCTACGACCAGGCGACCGGCGACGCCCGATGGACGCTGGTCGGTCCGGAACCGTTCAACAACGACCCGGGACACATCGCCGCGACCGGCGACCTCATCGCGACCGCCTTCAGCGACCCGTCAGGCCCGTCCAAGGGCATCTTGGTCGCCGGGACCGACGGTCGCGCACTGTGGTCGCACTGGGGGCCGTCGGAGACACAGCGCGGTTGGGAAGTCGCGGTGTCCGGTTCGTCGGTCTTCGCGACCGACCACAAGCGGCTCTACCGCTTCCAGGTGACGCGGTGACGGCGGCGGCGCTGGAGCCCGGCGATCCCGATCGCATCGGGCGGTACCGCCTGCTGCGGCGCCTGGGCGAGGGCGGCATGGGGGTGGTCTACCTGGGCGCGTCCCCGGCGGGACGGGCGGTGGCCATCAAGGTCGTGCGGCCCGAGCTTGCCGGAGACGGTGATTTCCGCGCCCGGTTCCGAGGTGAGGTCGAGGCCGCCCAGAAAGTCAGCGGCGCGTTCACCAGCCCGGTCGTCGACGCCGAACCCGACGGCACCGTCCCGTGGCTGGCGATCGCGTACGTCAACGGCCTCAGCCTGAAGGAGACGATCGAACGGTACGGGCCGATGCCCGAGCCACTGCTGCGCACCCTGGGCGCCGGATTGGGCGAGGCCCTGATCGCGATCCACGAGGCGGGCCTGCTGCACCGCGACCTCAAACCGGCCAACATCCTGCTCGCCAAGGACGGCCCCAAGGTCATCGATTTCGGCATCAGCAAGGCCGCCGACACCGCCACGCTCACCGCGGAGGGCCAGTTCATCGGCTCCCCCGGCTACATGTCCCCCGAGCAGATCCGCGGAACACGGCTCACATCGGCCGCCGACGTGTTCGCCTACGGCGCCGTGCTGGCCTTCGCCGCCACCGGCCGCCCGCCGTTCGGCAAGGGCGCGGTCCCCACGATCATCCATCGGACCCTGCACGAAGAACCCGACCTGCGCGGCGTACCGGCCTCCCTTGCACAGCTGGTGACCGCCTGCCTCAGCCGGGACCCCGACCGGCGTCCGCCCGCGAAGCTGCTGCCGGCGCTGCTGGCCGCCCAACCGGCCACGGCCGGCTGGCTCCCCGACGACATGGGCGAGGAGCTGCGGCAGCGAGAGGACACCCTCGTCCTGGACCTGCGGACGCTCGCCAGGGCCCACACACGGCGACGGCTGCTGATCGGCGGGGCCGCCGCCGCTGGACTGGCCGTCATCGGCGGCGGAACCGCCGCGGCGCTGGCCACGACCCAGAACGGGAAGGGGCATCGTCTCTCCCCGCCGAAGTTGCTGTGGCGAACCGCGATCGACGGCGAGGACGACGTCACCCTCGACGTCCTTTCCCGCTCCATCATCTCGTCCGCCGACAGGGTCTTCGAGGACGAGGTCCGCTGCTACTCGCTGGCCACCGGACGGCAGATCTGGACCCGAGGCGACCAGACGCTCATCGGCCCAACGCTCATCTACACGATGGCCGGCTCCCGCATGGTCGCCATGGACGAGTCCCAGACGGTCAAGTGGACCTACAACGCACCGGCGAAATACCGATTCCCCGAACTCATGGTGTCGGCCGACAGGCTGCTGGCTCTCAGCGGGGATCGAACGATCACCGGCCTGGACCCCACCACCGGCCGCCGCCTCTGGATCCGCCAGTGGCCGCAGGCGTCGTCCATCATTCTCATCGGCATCCAGGGGCGCACCCTCCTTGGCCAGACGACCACGGAGAAAGGCGAGAACCGGTACCACGCGCTCAACATCACCACGGGCGCCGTCCGATGGTCCAAGCCGCGCGAGACGATGCTCATGGTGCCGGGCGACGGTGACCTGATCTTCAGCAGTTCCTCCCACACCACTCTCGACGCGTTGTCGGTCGACACCGGCCAGAAGGCCTGGAGCGCCGACCTTCCCAACGCCGCAAGGGCCCCGGACAACAAGGACGCGCTCTCCCTCAACGCGACCGTGGCCAATGGGCTGGTCTACCTGAACGGGCCGACCATCTACGCCCTGGACGCGGCCACCGGCCGACAACGGTGGACCTACACGCCGACCTCACCGGGCGGCCACGCCTTCCTACTCGACGGAAGATGCGCCTACATCTTGGACAGCCCGCATCTTGTCGCCCTCGATGCCCGCACCGGCAAGCGTCTCTGGTCCGTCAACACCCCCGCGTCCAAGACCGTCCCACTGATCGCCGCCGGCGGGCTGATCTGCACCGGCGTGGCAGGCACCACGGACTCGGGGCTCTATGCGTGGGACGCCAAGACCGGCGAAATCATCTGGAACTACCCCACAACAACCCCCGTCTCTACCAAGCAATGGGAATTCAGCACCAGCGGCTCCATCCTCGCCGCCGCACACGGCAACGCACTCCTCGCCTTTCGCCTCGTCTGAACTGGTGTCCATCCCGAACGGCGACCGCATGTGATCAAATGATGGCATGAACGCGATCTGGGGAAGCGTCGTCGCCGTGGTGGGCACACTGCTAGGCGTGCTGGTCTCTGCCATGACTCAGCGATGGAACTCCACCCGTTCCGAGCGCCTCACACGGGAGCGGCAGCTATGGGAGGAACAACTCACCGCGTTCAGCAGCTTCGCCGGCGCGCTCGTCGACTATCGCCGCGCCGAGTACGACCGTGCCCACAGAAGTTTGGACGCACCTGATTCCACTGCCCATCACGACGCTCGCGAAGAATCCTATCGCGCACGCGCAACAGCCCAGCAGGAATTGTTCCGCGTTCAACTTCTGTCCGACAGTACTGGGCTGTTCCAATTGGCGGAGCAGGCTTTCGTCGCCACCGAGGAGATTCACGAAGCAGCCACCAAAGAGGAAGTGAAACACAGCGGCGAGCGGGCAAAGCAGGCACTCGCCATCTTCGTTGAAGAGGCAGGGGGTCTGGTCCGCAGACCACATTGGCCGTCGGCCGGTGTGCAGGGCTAGACTCGTTGTGCGGATGGTTCACCCGCGCCCTGGTGGTGCGGGTGTCGTAAGAGGGAACCCGGTGAGAATCCGGGACTGCCCCGCAGCGGTGAGCGGGAACGACCGCCGTCATAGGCACTGGGCCCACGGTCTGGGAAGCGACGGCCAGTAGGACGCCCTACTCCGGTAGGAGCGACGTCCGCGAGTCCGAAGACCTGCCTCCGCCCGCGCGCCGGCCGGCGCGCGGTGGTCTGCGGCCTCGTGGGAGGGTCGGCGGCCGGCGCACACGCATGCACGGCGTGGGTCCGTCCCCTTCCGCAGCGCCGCCTGTGGCACAGCGAGGGAAGCCGCCATGAGAACCACGATCCTCGGATATCCCCGTATCGGGGCGAACCGTGAACTGAAGTCCGCCACCGAGGGCTACTGGGCCGGACGCATCGACGCCTCCGCCCTGGAGGTGGCCGTCGCGGACCTGCGCGGCTCCGTGTGGAGGGAACTGCACGACGCGGGCCTGGACATGGTCCCGTCCAACACGTTCTCCTACTACGACCAGGTGCTCGACACCAGCGTGCTGGTCGACGCGGTACCCGACCGCTACCGGCACCTGGACGGGCTGGACCGGTACTTCGCCATGGCGCGCGGCGTCCAGGACGTCCCAGCGCTGGAGATGACCAAGTGGTTCGACACCAACTACCACTACATCGTCCCCGAACTCGGTCCGGACACCCGGTTCCGGCTGGCCGAGGGCGCCGACGCCAAACCGCTGGCGGAGTATCGGCAGGCCAAGGCGCTGGGCATCGAGACGCGGCCGGTGCTCGTCGGCCCCCTCACGTACCTGCTGCTCGCCAAATCCGCTCCGGGGGCGCCCGCGGGGTTCCGTCCGCTCGACCTGCTCGACGGGCTGGTGGACGTGTACGCGGAGCTGCTGGAGAGGCTGGCCGGGGCCGGCACCGATTGGGTGCAGTTGGACGAGCCCGTCCTGGTCGGTGACCGGACCGACGAGGAACTCGCCGCGCTCGAACGCGCCTACGCGCGGCTGGGCGGGCTGCCGGCCAGGCCGCGCCTGCTCGTCGCCACCTACTTCGGCACGGTCGGCGCCGACGCGCTGCGCATCCTCGGCGGCACCCGTGTGGAGGCCGTCGGCCTCGACCTCGTCGCCGGGCCGCGCAACGTGGACGTGCTCGCCTCGATCGGCGGGCTGCCGCGCAAGACCGTCGTCGCGGGCGTGGTGGACGGCCGCAACGTCTGGCGCGCCGAACCGCACCGCGCCAAGGCCGCCTACGCGGTGCTGCTGGGCCTGGCCGACCAGGTGATCGTGAGCACCTCCTGCTCACTGCAGCACGTCCCGATCGACCTGGACGCCGAGACCGGCCTCGATCCGGCGGTGCGGGAACGGCTGGCGTTCGCGCGGCAGAAGGTCGCCGAGGTCGTCGCACTCGGCGAGGCGCTGCGCCTGGAGAAGCCTCCCGCCGACGCTCGGGCGCAGGCTCCTTCGCCGGACGTCGACGACGGCGTCCGGGCCCGCGTGGCCACGCTCGCCGACGCTCGCCGCGGTGACCGCGCCACCCGGTTCGCCGCCCAGCGGGACGCGCTGAAGCTGCCCGAGCTGGCGACGACCACGATCGGCTCCTTCCCGCAGACCTCCGCCATCCGCAAGGTCCGCGCCGACCACCGGGCGGGCCGTATCACCGACGACGCCTACGAAGCGGCGATGCGGGACGAGATCGCCCGGGTCATCGCGCTGCAGGAGGACCTCGGGCTCGACGTGCTCGTCCACGGCGAACCCGAACGCAACGACATGGTCCAGTACTTCGCCGAGCGGCTCGACGGCTACGCCGCCACCGAGCACGGATGGGTGCAGTCCTACGGCTCCCGGTACGTGCGGCCGCCGATCCTGCACGGCGACGTCGCCCGTCCCCGGCCGATGACCGTCGCATGGGCCGCCTACGCGCAGTCGCTGACGGGCAAGCCGGTCAAGGGCATGCTGACCGGCCCGGTCACCATGCTCGCCTGGTCGTTCGTCCGCGACGACCAGCCGCTCGCCGACACCGCCCGCCAGGTCGCCCTCGCGCTGCGCGACGAGATCGCCGATCTGGAGGCGGCCGCCATCCGGATCGTCCAGGTCGACGAACCCGCGCTGCGGGAACTGCTGCCCCTGCGCCGGGCCGACCGCGCCGCCTACCTCCGCTGGGCCGTCGCCGCGTTCCGGCTGGCCACCTCAGGGGCCGCCGACACCACCCAGGTCCACACCCACATGTGCTACTCCGAGTTCGGCGAGATCATCGACGCGATCGGTGATCTGGACGCCGACGTCACCAGCGTCGAGGCCGCCCGCTCGCACATGGAACTGGTCGCCGACCTGCGCGCCGCCGGCTACGCCAACGGCATCGGACCCGGCGTCTACGACATCCACTCTCCGCGCGTCCCGGCCGTCGAGGAGATCGAGGCGAACCTGCGCCGCGCGCTGCAGGCCGTCGAGCCCGCCAGGCTCTGGGTCAATCCCGACTGCGGCCTGAAGACCCGCGGCTACCCCGAGACCGAGGCGTCCCTGCGCAACATGGTCACCGCCGCCCACCGCGTCCGGAAGACCATTTCGGGCTGAGGCCGGACGTCCCGATGCCTCCGGCCGTGGGGGGGGGGGGGGGCGGGGGGCGGGGGGGGGGCGCGCGGGGGGGGGGGGGGGGGGGGGGGGGGGGGGGGGCGGCGGGGGGGGGGGGGGGGGGGGGGGGGGGGGGGGGGGGGGGGGGGGGGGGGGGGTAC
>NZ_JBICUA010000007.1:326708-436902 GCF_043197915.1 Actinomadura geliboluensis
TTTTGGGGGCGGGCGCCGGCCCCCCCGCCCCCCCGGGGGGGCCCCCGCCCCCCGGGGGGCGCGCCCCACGGCCGCCGTTCACGTCGACGTGCCGATGACGTCGCCGGGCCCGCCGGTCAGGAGGGACTCTGGTCCTCGTCGGCGAGGCGGACGATGTGCGGGATGCCGACCGGGTTGCTGATCCAGTGGGCGTCCAAGCCGGCGGGGAACGGCTCCAGCTCGTCCTGGACGGGGACACCGTGCGCGGCCAGATGCCTGGTCGCGGCGTCGACGTCATCGGTGAACAGCTCAAGCCACAGGTCGGCCCGCGCGTAGTTGTCGACGCGGTCGAACCACAGCTTCACCGGGCCGAGCTGCACCGAGGCGCACTGGTCCACGGCGCTCTGCCCGCTCTCGTCGGTGACCTCCATGCCCAGCACGTCGCGGTAGAAGGCGACGGTGCGGTCGAACTGCGCCTTGGGCAGCTTCATGGCGATGTTGTGGCCGCCGCGGAATGTCGGACTCATGGTTCGCTCCCCGTGTTGTGTTCGAGATGGTCGCGCAGTGCGCTCAGGTGGCCGTCCCAGTCGCGCGCCAGCGCGGCGAGGAACGACTGGGCCACGGCCACCGGTCCCGTCTGGAGCCGGTAGCGGATCCGGCGCCGCTCTCCGGCCTCCGCCCGGACCAGCCCGGCTTCGGACAGCAGGCCGAGGTGCTTGGCGATCGCCTGGCGGGAGATGGGGAGCCGGGCGGCCAGGTCGGTCGCGGTCGCGGGGCCGCGCGCGGCGAGCTCGGCGAGGATGCCGCGCCGGGTCGGGTCGGCCAGTGCGGTGAAGACCGCCTGGGCGACGGACTCGGCCTGGTCAGGCTGCGGCATCGAGGTACCCGGCCAGCTCGGCCAGCTCCGTCCGCCACCCGTGGACGTTGCTCTCGTAGGCGCCGCCCAGGTGGTCCGGCAGCTGGGCGAAGCCGCTCTCCACGACCGTCACCCGGGTGCCCGTGCCGGACGGCTCCAACGTGAACTCCACGTAGGTGCGCCGCGGATCGTCCGCCGGAAGCCCTTCGATCGCCCACGTGTAGGCGAACCGGCGGGGCGGCTCCACGACCTGGATCCAGAGGGTGAACTCGCCCTGCCCGTCCCACCGCACCCGGGCCTCACCGCCGGGACGCAGGTCGTCGACCTCCGCATGGGAGCCGAACCAGCCGCCGAGCCCTTCGGCGGTGGTCAGCGCCGCCCACACCCGCGCGGGCGGGTGGGCGAGGTCGAGCGTCCGCTCGATGCGATCCGGAACGGGCACGGCTACCCCCATGGCAACTCATCGGTTGCCATGGACGCTATCACAACCAACCGGTTGCGATACTTTCCCGCTCCCCGCCGTGGCGGTGACCATCGATCTCGGCCGCGGCGCCGGCCAATGAGCAATGCCTAAGAGGTCCACCGGTGGCGGGCGCGGTCCAGGTCCACGCGGGTGCCGAGCATCGGCGTTCCTTCGTCGTGGAGCATTCCTCGGGCCGACCCGCCGTGGCACGTGGCGGGTCTTCCGTCGGCATACACGACACGCCACCACGGGACGTCGTCGCCCAGCAGGCTCATGGCCCGCCCCACCTGCCGCGGCCCCGCGCCGATCCTTTTGCCGATGTCGCCGTAGGAGGCGACGGTACCGGCAGGGATCGCGATGACCGCCTCACGCACTTCCTCGACGATGCTCATGGCGGCTACAGCTTCGTCAGTGCCTGCCCTTTGTGCATGGCAATATGGTCGGTCTTGTCGCTCTGAATCTCGTACTGCGGATCGTCCTTGCTGCAGCGGCGCATGTGGCCTTTATATTCCACGTCCTCCGTGTGCTTTTTGATGATCACTCCTTCCACGTATCCCGCTTCGGAGTTCCATCGCACGTGATCACCCACCGAGAACTGCTGCATCGTTCCCCCTTCTTCTCGCGCTGGCGGCTCGCCCTGGCCTCTGAGGCTACCCACGCATACGTCCCTGCATTCGTTTCCACATTCGCTTCACACCGGAGGACACCCGCCCTGGGGCCGTCGGGACGTTGGTCCCTTGCAGCGCGGTGGACGGCAACGGAGCCTGGAGTGACGACAGGGATCCACGGAAGGATCAGCATGGATGTGAACGCCATCTCGCGGAGAGCGTCCGTGCAACTCACGAGGTTGGCCGACTACGAAACCGGTGTGGCGCGGGTGGCGGCCGCCGGTGAATTGGACATCGCCACCGCCGGCCGCTTCGGGACCGAACTGGCCCGAGTGATCGACGAGCACGGCCCGGACGTCCTGATCGACGCGTCCGCCCTGACCTTCTGCGACGCCCGGGGACTGGCGGCGATCGTGTCCGCCGACCGACTGGCGAGGCGCCGCGGCGGCGCCGTCACGCTCACCGGTGTCCGACCGCAGATGGCGCGGATTCTGCGCATCACCCGGCTCGACAAGAAGTTCATGCGTCCCCGCACGGCCGCCTTCGGCTGGGAGAACACGGTCACGTTCGTCTGACAGCGGATCGGTGCGGTCCCGGCCGAGGCGACCGGCGAGTCGATGTGCCGCAGATCAGTACCAGCACAGGCGGCAGGGACCTTCGGCCCGTCCGCGGGGGACGAACGCCGGATGGGGCGGGGGCTCGCCCGGAGGTTGGCTCGAAGGAGACCTCACAGGGCGGTGAACGATGCAACGGATGAACGCGCTGGACGCCGGAATGTTCTTCGCCGAGAACGACACGAGCCCGCTGCAGATAGGGACCGTGACCGTGTTCGAAGGTCCGGCGCCCGACTACCCGGACCTCGTGCGGCAGGTGTTCGCGAGGCTGCGGCTCGCGCCGCGCTGCCTGCAGCGGGTCCGGACCGTCCCGTTCAACCTGGCCCACCCGGTCTGGGTGGACGACGAGCGCTTCTCGATCGGCGACCACATCCTGCGCGCGACCGCGTCCGAACCCGGCGGCCCGGAGGAACTGCACGAGCTGGCCGGCCGCCTCCTGGCGCCGCCGCTGGACCTCACCCGATCACCGTGGCAGGTGTGGCTGGTCGACGGGCTCGCGGACGGCCGCTGGGCGCTGATCTGCAAGGTGCACCACTGCATGGTGGACGGGATAGCCGGCATCGACCTGCTGGCGGTGCTGCTGGACACCGACCCGAACTGGACGCCCGCGACACCCCGAGCCTGGACACCCAAGCCGGAGCCGTCCGCCATGGCCGTGCTGCGCGACGGAGTCATGGACGGGCTGAAGGACTTCGGACGGCAGGCCGGACGGCTGTTCCTGCCTGTCCTGCGCGACGCGTTCGCGGTCGCGGGCTCGGTGCCCGGTTACGCGACGCGGCTCATGGGGTCCGGCGCGTCGGCGCTCAACGGGCCGACCGGGCCGCGCCGGCGCTGGACTCGGACCCACGCGGGGATGGACGAGGTCGACCGGATCCGGCGCACGTTCGGCGGGTCGGTCAACGACGTGGCCCTGGCCGCGACCGCCCGCGGTTTCCGCGACCTCCTGGAGGCGCGGGGCCTCCTCACCGGGGAGTCGATCGTCCGGGCCATGGTGCCGGTGTCGGTCCGTTCGGCGGACGAGCGCGGCGTCCCGTCGAACCGGGTGTCCGCGGTGCCGGTGGACCTGCCGTGCGGGGAGCCCGACCCGCTGCGGCGCCTGCACCTCGTCAGGGAGCAGATGGACGGGCTGAAGAGCCGCGACCAGGCCGCCGGCCTCGACGCCTTCGTCCAGCTCTTCGGCAACGCCCCGAGCCTGCTGGCCGCGGCCGCCCACACGGCGCTGCGGCTGCGCCAGCCGCTGATCCACACGATCGTGACCAACGTCCCGGGCCCGGCCGTCCCGCTGTACGCGATGGGCCGGCGGATGCTGGAGATCGACCCCTACATCCCGATCACGGCCGGTCTGCGCACCGCCGTCGGCATCGTCTCCTACGACGGCGCCCTGTCGTTCGGGATCACCGGGGACCATGACGCCGTCCCCGACCTGGAGACCCTGAGCGCGGGCATCCGCGAGGGCATCGACGAACTCCTCAAGGAGGCGGCACAGACCGCGCCCACCACCTGAACCGGCTGGAGGCGACATGAACACTCGACGGAAGCCGCACCGCACCGGGAGCACCGCACCGGTGTCCCGTCCGACACGGATGACCGTCCTGATCGGTGATGCCCGTGAGGCGCGCAGAGGCTACGAGGTGACCGCCCCCACCCGGCTGATGCGCACCTGGCGGCTGCTCACCGCCGTGAACGAGGAGCTCCACTCCGGCGGCGTCGATGACGCGGCCGCCCATCGGGCCGCCATGGTGTTCAACGCCCTCCGGAACGAAGTGGTCCGGTCGGTCTCGCCGCAGCTCGCCGAGGAAGTGCGCGAGCTGCTGCCGCCGCTCGACGAGAACTCCGGCGTCGCCGGGACGCGCGCCGCGTGCTCGGGTGCGCTCGGCTGGCTCGACAGCCTGATGACCTCGATGCTCATGCAACTCGCCCGGCAGGGCGGGCCCGCAGGCCGGCCGGACGATGCCGCGATCACCGGCAGGCGTCCGCCCCGCCACCCGTGATCGTCCTGGTCTGTGCTCAGCGGAGTCTGTGCTCAGCGGAGGCGGCGCAGGTAGGGGTCCCAGGAGCGGCGGGGCGCGAGCCGGACGCGGGCGTCCACGATCACCGCTCCGTCCGGGCGGACGATGGTCGGGTTGAGGTCGAGCTCGGTGATCTCCGGATGGTCGGACACCAGCCGGGACAGCCGGATCAGCACCTCCCGCAGCCGCTCCAGATCGCCGGCCGGGCGCGCCGAGTGGCCGCGGAGCAGGGCCGACAGGCGCGGGGCTCGGATCAGCTCATCGGCGTCGCGGGTCGTGAGCGGCGCCAGGCGGGCGGCGCGGTCGGCCAAGGCGTCGGTGTCGACGCCGCCGGCCCCGAAGATCACCACGGCTCCGAAGACCTCGTCCTGGACGGCGCCGCACAGCACCTCGACGCCCTGTTCCGCCATGGCCTGGACGAGCGTGCCCTCCAGATCCCCGCCGAACCGCTCGGACAGGCGGCCGAACGCGGCGCGGACGGCGTCCTCCCCGTCCAGGCCGAGTTCGAGCGCGCCCGCCGCGGTCTTGTGCACGACATCGGCGGCGTGCGCCTTGAGCGCCACCGGACGGCCCAGGTCGCGGGCGGCGGTGGCGGCCTCGTCCTCGGTGCGGGCCCACCGCCACGGCGCCACGGGCAGCCCGTAGGACTCCAGCAGGCGGTACGTCTCGGCGGGCGGCAGCCACCCGCCGTCGGGGGCGCCGGTCAGGAAGCCGCCGATGATGCCGGACGCCTCGTCCGGGCGCAAGCCGGGCAGCACGGGCGCCGGCTCCTTCGGGATGTCCCGGCGCCGCGCGTACGTCCAGGCGTGGGCGAGCGCGCGGGCGGCGTTCTCCGGGTAGGCGTAGCACGGCAACCCGTCGTCGTTGACCATGACCGTCTCGGCCTGCCCGAGCACCACCGCCGCCATCGGCTTGCGGCAGGCGCGCAGCGCGTCCCGCAGGTCGCCGAGCGCGGTCGGGGCCACCAGTGCCAGCACGGCGTCCACGGAGTCGTCCGCGGCGAGCAGGTCGAGGGCGTCCCCGAACACGTCGGCGGAGACGGCGGCGGTGGTGTCGACGGGGTTGGCGACGGCCGCGCAGGACGGGAGGATGTCCGCCAGGTGGCGCCGCGTGGCCTCGTCCAGGACGGGGACGGTGAGTCCGGCGTCGGCGCAGGCGTCGGCGGCCAGCACCCCGGCGCCGCCCGCGTTGGACAGCACCGCGACCCGCGGCCCGGCTGGCGGCGGCTGGGTCGCCAGCAGCGCGGCGGCGTCGACCAGCTCGCCCAGGTCGTCGGTGGCCACGACGCCGGCCTGCTCGAACAGCGCGCGGCGGGTCAGCTCCGGGGTCGCGGCGGCGGCGGTGTGGGAGGCCGCCGCCCGGGTGCCGGGCGCGGACCGTCCGGCCAGGACGGTCAGCAGCGGCATCGTCGCGGCGACCCGGCGCGCCGTCCGGGCGAACTTGCGGGGGTTGCCGAACGACTCCACGTGCAGGATGCCGAGGCGGGTCGTGTCGTCCGACTCCCACCACATCAGCATGTCGTTGGCGCTGACGTCGTACTTGTCGCCCACGGAGGCGAACGTCGAGACGCCGATGCCCAGCCGGGACAGCTCTTCGAGGAGGGAGATCCCGACACCGCCCGACTGCACCGCCACACCGGCGGTCCCGGGGACGGGCCTGCGGGCGCCGAACGTCGCGTCCAGCCAGATGCCGGTGTTGGCGATGCCCAGGCAGTTCGGTCCGACGAGCCGCATGCCGTGCTCCCGGCAGGTCGCCAGCAGCGCGCGCCCCTGGCCGGCGGTGAACCCCGAACTGATCACCACGAGCGCGGGGATCCCGAACCGCCCGCACGCCGCCGCCACACCGGGCACCGAGGGCGCGGGCACCGTGATCACGGCGAGGTCGGGCGCCTCGGGCAGGTCGGCGAGCGTCGCCACGCACGGCGCGCCGTGCAGGTCACTCCCCGCGCAATGCGGATTCACCGCGTACACGGCGCCTTTGAAACCGCCCGCGACGATGTTGCGCAGCAGCTCGGCACCGACCGTCCCGCGCCGGCGCGACGCCCCGATCACCGCCACCGACCGGGGCCGCAGCAGCGGTTCCAGGCTCGCCACGTCCGCGCGCCGCTCGCGCTCCGCGACCGCGTCCAGGTACTCGTCGCCGCAGCCGAGCGGGATCGTCACCTCGACGACACCGCCGGACGTCCGCTGCCGCGCCGGCATCCCCGCGTCCGCGAACACGCGCAGCATCGCGCTGTTCTCCGGCAGCGTGTCCGCGCGGAAGGCCACGAGCCCGCTGTCGCGGGCCAGCGACCCGAGGTGCTCCAGCAGCAGGGTCCCGACGCCGCGGTGGTGCATCCGGTCGGCGACCGCCATCGCGACCTCCGCCTCCCCCGGCACCCCGGTCGGCTCGTACTCCGCGACACCGACCAGGTCGCCGTGCAGCCAGGCGCCGAGGGCCGCGTGATCACTGCCGTCCGTCCGGCAGACCCGCCTGGCCACCTCGCCCGCCATGGCCCGGTTGAGGCCGAAGAACCGCAGGTACAGGCTCTCCTCGCACAACCCCTCATGCAGCTCGCGCACCGCGTCCAGGTCCGCCGCGCCGAGCCGCCTGATCTCGATCTGCACGCCGTCGGTCAGCAGCGCGAACGCCCGCGCACCGGAATGCCGCTCCGTCATGTCTCCAGCGTCTGACGGGACACCCCCGCAGATCATCGTCCCAAGGTCACCGGCGATCGGGACCATGGTCCCTTGCCGTGACGGACGTCAGTCGCCGCTGAGGACGTCCGCGACCGGACGCCGCCGGCTCGGCGGGCGACGCGCCGCGCGGCCGAGGCGCAGCACCATCTGGGGATGCCCGCAGGCCAGGTCGCGGCGGACCGCCGCCCGCAGATAGGGCAGTTCCAGCGGCTGCGTGTGGAAGGCCGCGCTCACGTCCAGTGTCGCCGCGTGCAGGAGGACATGCTGGAGCGCCTGGCCGGCGAGCAGCCAGTCCACACGCCTGTCCTCACGGGTGGTCAGCACCGCCACCGTCCCCAGGGCGGCGGACGCGGTTTCGCAGTCGCCCGCCTGGCGCTGGAACCCCCATGGCGCTCCGGCGGTGAGGTCCCGCGAGGGGAACTCCAGACCGTCCGCCGGGGCCGGGGAGGAGGCGGGCGCGACACCGTCGAGGCGCCCGGTGCCCGCCGGCGCCGTCCAGGTCAGCCGCTCGCCGAGGATGCGGGGATCGCGGAGCTGGACCACCTCGGCGGCCTGGACGTGCTCGGCGAGCTGCCCGCGCTGCCCCTCGTCCTTGACGACGCGGAGGCCGGCGCCCTCGTACCGGGCGATGCCGGCCAGCACGGTCGGCAGCATGGGCGGCAACGGGACCGCCAGAAACCGCCCGCGATGCGTGTGACGGAGCCGAATCGTCCGGTACAGCAGTTCCTCGTACGGCCGTGGGACCGTCCTCGTCCCCCAGACGATCCGGGCCAGCAGGTCGGGATACGCCGGATTCGGCAGCAACCGCACCCGCGGCGTGAAGCCGAGGCGCCGGACGGCCAGCCGCGCGTTGAACAGGGCCGCGCCGCAGCTGATGAGCATCTCCCGCCCGGCCGGGTCGGCGACCGGCAACTGGCGCGCGCGGTCGGCCCACAGCTCCAGCCCGTCGGGGCGCTCGACGATCCGCCACGGCTGGGTGTTGTTGATGGACGGCGCCAGGACCGCCGCGCGGGCGACGAAGCGCGCCGCCAGATCAGTGCGTTCGCTTCCGAGAGGCTTCGCGGGCGCGTCCCAACGCTCCGCCGGAATTCGTGCGGTGCTGACCATCTCGATGACCTCCAGCCGTGAGTGCCCGGCACTCACAGCCTGCGGGACCGGCGTCGAGACGGCATCGTGTCCAAAGTCCCCTCCGCACGGACCTTCGGCCCCTCAGCTCCTCAAGGTCGCCGCGTGATCCGGGACGTAGGTCTGCTCGTCTCGCGGCGGCCGCTCGTACCCCTTCGACGGGGGACGTTCCGGCAGCTGGAGCGGCGGGCGCTCCACTTCCCGGTAGGGAATGCTCGACAGCAGGTGCGAGATCATGTTGATGCGCGCACGGCGCTTGTCATCGCTCTCGACCACGAACCAGGGCGCCTCGGGAATGTCGGTGTGGACGAACATCTCGTCCTTGGCACGCGAGTACTCCTCCCAGCGCGAGATCGACTCCACGTCGATGGCGGACAGCTTCCACCTGCGCATCGGGTCGTCGAGCCGGCTGCGGAAGCGGCGCTCCTGCTCGGCGTCGCTGACCGAGAACCAGTACTTGCGCAGCAGGATGCCGTCCTCGACCAGCATCCGCTCGAAGATCGGGCACTGGTGCAAGAAGCGCCGGTACTCCTGGGGCGTGCAGAAGCCCATGACCCGCTCGACTCCCGCGCGGTTGTACCACGACCGGTCGAACAGGACGATCTCACCGGCCGCGGGCAGGTGCTCGACGTACCGCTGGAAATACCACTGGGTCCGTTCCCGGTCGCTCGGCGCCGGCAGCGCCACGATCCGCACGACGCGCGGGTTGAGGTACTCGGTGACGCGCTTGATGGTGCTCCCCTTGCCGGCGGCGTCGCGTCCTTCGAACACCACGGCGACGCGCGCGCCCTCCGCGCGCACCCACTCCTGCAGCATCATCAATTGCTCTTGCAGCCGGAGCAGCTCACGTTCGTAGACCTGCCGGGGCAACCGCCGGGGACCACCCATACCGCCTCCAAGCCTCGGGTATACGCCCTCCAGTCTGGCCGACCCGCGCTTCGGGAGGCAGTCCGCCCCGGATCCCCGGCTCGCCTGCGAACGGCGGCGCCACCCCGGCCAAGGCGCCGCCGAACGCGCTAGGCCCCCGTGTTCTGGGGCGCGTGGACGACCATTACCGGACAATGCGCGTGCTGCACCAGAGCCTGGCTGACCGATCCGAGCAGGAGGCCGCGGAAGCCGCCCAGCCCTCGCGAGCCGACGACGAGCAGACGCGCGTCCTGCGAGGCGTCCAGCAGCACCTCTCGCGGTGCCCCGACCACGACTTCCGCGCGCACGTTCACTCCGGGGTGGAGGACGCGGAAGGGGGTCGTCAGCCGGTCCAGGCGTGCCGTGGCGGCCTTCCGCATACCGGCCTCGTCCGCCAGGGGCGGGAGACCCTCCACCGGGACCGACTCCCACGCCACCACCGCGTGCACGGAGGACCCGTGCAGTTCGGCCTCGGCGAACGCGATCGCCAGCGCGGCCGACGACTCCGAGGAACCGTCCACGCCGACCACGACCGCTCCCGCCTCCCTCACGTCGCCCCGGGCGATCACCACGGGGCAGGAGGCGTGCGCGACCACCTGGGCGCCGACCGATCCGAGCACCAGCCCGGCGAACCCGCCGAGGCCCCGCGGCCCCAGGACGATCAAAGTGGCGCTCTTGCCCGCCTCGATCAGCTTGGCGGCCGGCTGCCCGCATTCGAGGACGCCCTGCACCGGCACGTCGGGCGCCTGCTCGCGGACGTGCTCGATGCCGCCGTCCAGGGTCTTCTGCGCCAGGGCCTGGAGGTCCAGCATCGGCATGGCCATCGAGCCGCCGATGTAGTACTGCCAGGCGTGGATCACGGTCATCGGGAGGTCGCGGATCCGGGCCTCTTCGGCGGCCCAGTCCAGGGCGCGGATCCCGTTCTCCGAACCGTCGTACCCGACGACGACACCGGTGGCCGCCTGCTCGCTCATGCTCTTCTCCCCGCTCTCGCCGACCCGTTGATCTCCCACATGAGCAGCCTTGCCCGCGATGGCCTCGTCCAAGAGGGGCCTCAGTCCGGAACAACAGGGACCTTCGGCCCGCAATCGCGCCGGGGTGTCGAGGCGGGCCGAACGGCTCTGCGGGGTGATGACGAAGGTCCCTAGGGCGGACGCCGGCTGTGGATCAACGTTGGTGGTGATCCCTTCGCATGAGGAGGCCGACGTTGTCCAACACAGTCGCCGACCAGTTCGACATTGAGATCACCACCCTGCGGGACGTCCCGCAGTCGGATGTGCAGCACATCCGCGAGGTCGTGGCGCGGGTCCTGGCGCACGCCCCGCGTCCGGTGCTGTACGCCAAGGCCACGCTCAACGTCCTTCCCGACCCCGCCGTGCCGCGTCCCTACCTGGTCTCGCTCCGGGTCGACCTGAACGGGCTGCCCGTCAACGCCTACGCCTCGGCCACCTCGATGTCGGAAGCCGGCAGCCTGGCCGCCGCCCGTCTGCGCGCCCGGATGCAGCACGTCACCCGGTACTGGACGACCCGCCGGAAGGCCGACCGAACAGCCGCGGCCAACAGCCGAGCCCGGCACTGAACACCATCGCGATCCCCTGGCCGGGCGCCACCCCGGCCAGGGGATCGTGGTCCGCGAGAACGGCCTAGTGCCTCTCGTACCAGGACGCCGCCACACCGCCGACTCCATGCGGGAGGCGGGACGAGGCATCGCCATCGGCGACGGCCTCAGGGAGTTCCGTCAGCCGCGCCTGTGCCGTCTCCAGGCGCTCCACGACGAGCTCGGCGAAGCGGCGCGTCAGTTCGTAGCCCATGGAAGGGTCGACGGCGCAGAGCGTCCGGACGAGCCGTCCGTCGAACTCGATGGCCCGCACCGGGGTGGTCGCCACCCCGCCGAAACGCCACTGGTGCGGACGGAAGAGCCACGACCAGCCGAGCACCGAGCCCGGGCCGAAGGTGTCGATGATGACGGCGCCGCGCCGGGGCGCGTGCAGGTCGACGATCACGGTCCCCTCCAGCAGGAGCCAGAACCGCTCCGCCGGATCGGACTCGCTGAAGATGCGCCTCCCCGCCGCGAACTCGGTGAACCGGGCCGCCGTCGCCAGCCTGCGCAGGTCGGCGCTCCTCATGCCGTCCAGGAACGGCTCATGCGCGAGATCCGCACCGGTCACGGTACGCATCCGACTCACCCCCTCCTACCTCTCAGTCCGCCGGCATCGTCACCGGGTGCGGTTCGGGACGACGGCGACCGTGCACGGGGCGTGCTTGAGCAGCGCGTCGCTCGTGGCACCGAGGGTCAGCGGCTCCACGACCCCGGTCCCCCGCGCGCCCACCACCATCAGCGTCGCGTCCTCGGCCGCCTGGAACAGCGCCTCGCGCGGCGACTGCAGCACCAGCGACGTCATGGCCTGCACCTGCGGGTACTTCACCCGCCAGGGCGCCACGGCGCGTTCGAGCACGGCACCGGCCGCGCGGCGCAGCCTGTCCTCGTCGCCGAACAGCGAGAGGTCTCCGTCGGGGGCCGCGCCCGGCTCCCAGCATCCGTACACCGCGCGCAGCCGCCAGCCGCGCAGCGCCGCCTCCTCGAACCCGAAGGCCAGCGCGACGTCCGCGCCCGCGGAGCCGTCCACGCCGACGACCACCAGGCCGTCGCGCGGCGCCGCCGACCGGACGACCAGCACGGGGCGGTCGGCCTTGGCCGGCACCCGCAGCGCCGTCGAGCCCACGGGCATCTGGTCCGGCTCGTGCGAGCCGACCACGATCAGTTCGGCGTCCCCGGCCTCGTTCAGCAGGGCCGGAGCCGCGCTGCCGTCCTTCAGCCGCTTGTTCACCTTCAGGCCCGGCGCCAGCTCCCGCGCGAGCGCCACACCGTGGTCGAGGAGATGCTCTCCCATCCGGCGGATGGTGGCCTCGCCCTCGTAGTCGATGTAGCTGATCGGGTACGGCCAGCGCCAGGCGTGGCACACCGTCAGCGGCAGCCGCCGCAGCTGTGCCTCCCGCACCGCCCACCGCACGGCCCGCTCGCTCTCACTGGTTCCGTCGTAGCCCACGACCACATGGCTCATGACGTCCTCCTCGTTCGACATCTCCATCCCACCTCCGGGCCGGCCGCCTTCACAGGGCCGAAGGACCCCCGCTCACCGGGACCTCCGCCGCCGCGTCGGACGGCCCCGACCTCGGCTCCAGCGAGACGCGGTGGAGGTCGAAGGTCCCCTACCCGCCAGGACGGACGGCTCTGACCTACGGCCATCCGGCGAGGGAGGGTGGAAGCGACTCAAGGAGGTCGGCGATGTGGGTCATGCCCGAACACCGCTCCGTTGTCGTCGGAGTGGACGGTTCCCCCAACTCCATGGCCGCGCTGCGGCGCGCCGCCCGCGAGGCCCTCGAACGGCACGCGCGGCTGGACGTCGTCCGCGTCGTCGAGACCGACGGGGCCACGGCGCCCCGCCCATTGCGGACCGCGCGGGAGTGGCTGCGGCTGCGGCGCCTGGTCGCGCACGCGATCCCGCGCGCCCAGCACCTCAACACCCGGCTCCGGATCGTGAACGGCGCGCCCGGCGAGGCGCTCGCCCACGCCGCCGCGCATGCCGAACTGCTGGTCATCGGCGCCCGAGTGCACTCCGAGCACGGCAACCCGCTCGGCGGCGACACCGTGCCGGTCGTCCGCGAACGCGCACGCTGCCCGCTGGTGATCTGCGCCGACCACACCACCGAGTCAACGGCACTGTGAAACCCGGGAGGGCATCATGCAACGCCGCACCGTCCAGGACGTCATGACCAAGAGGGTCGTCACGGTCACCGAGGAGACCCCGTTCACCGAGATCGCCGACGCCATGGCCGAGCACCGCATCAGCGCTGTGCCCGTCCTGGACGTGACGGGCCGGGTGACCGGCATCGTCACCGAGGCCGACCTGCTCCGCAAGCAGGAGTACAAGGACGACGGCGCCGGCCACCGGCCGCTGCGGGCCCGGCTGCGGCGCCACGCCGACGCGGAGGCCAAGGCCGCCGCCGTGGACGCCCGAGGGCTGATGAGCACGCCCGCCGTCTCCGTCGCCCCGCACACCTCGATCCCCCAGGCCGCGCGGCTGCTGAACGCCCACGGGTTCAAGGCGATGCCCGTCATCGACGGGGACGGCCGGCTCGCCGGCATCGTGGCCCGACGCGACCTGCTGAGCGTCTTCCAGCGGTCCGACGCCGACATCCGCGACGAGGTCATCCAGGACGTCCTGATCCACAAGCTCTGGCAGGATCCCGCCGAGCTGCACGTCCGCGTCCAGGAGGGCGTCGTCCACCTGACCGGGCGGGTGGAGCAGAAGAGCCTCATCCCGATCGTCGTCCGCCTGACCGCCGCGACCGAAGGCGTCGTGGACGTCGTCCACACCCTCGGATACGACCACGACGACACCCGTCGCACCACGTACCCGAGAGCGTGACTTCAGCGGCCCGCGAGCGGCGCGAGAGCGCCTGCCCTTAGGAAGTCTGGATCAACCACTGGTTCGCCCCGGGCGTCTACCTCGGCCATCGCCGACGCAGACGCCCGGGGCGGCGGCGTTTGCGAGCACCTGGTCGTGATGCGCCGGATGCCCACCGACCGACGCCTGACCACCCTCGTCCAACGCTGCGGTGCGTTGGACTGGCGCGAGGGTGACGCAACAGCAGGACGCCCGCCGGGTGGGCGGGCGTCCTTGAGGGGTGTTGCTGTTGTCGGCTACTTGAGGATGGGGAAGCGCTTGGCCAGGGCGGTGCCGCTCCACCAGCGGCCCAGGCCCAGGGTGTCGCCGGCGCTGACCAGGGCGAGCCCGATGATCAGGATCGCGTAGATGATGTGGTCGTCCATGAACAGGTTGTTCTCCGGGGGCAGGACCGCCGTCCACATCATGACCAGCAGTGCCGCGCCGCCGGCGGCGGCGATCCGCATCCCGATGCCCAGCATCAGCGCGGCGCCGACCCCGGCCAGGCCGATCATGAACAGCCAGTCCGCCCACGCGGCGCCGGCGAGGTCGTTGTAGAACCCGGCGAACGGGCCCTTGGGGGCGTGCGCCAGGAACCCCTCGGTCGGGCTGCCGCCGTCGAGCCAGCCCTTCCCGGCCGGGGTCGCGTGGCCCAGACCGAAGACCTTGTCCACGAACGCCCACACGAAGATCCAGCCCAGCGCCAGCCGGGCCGCGGCCCAGGCGTAGCGGGCGGCGGGCGTCTCGGTCAGCGGCTTCGGCGCCACCACCTGGATCAGGGTGCCGCGCCCCGCGTGCGTCTTGTGCTCGGAGACTGCCATCGCCGTCTCACCTTCCATCACATCGCCGGTTCCATCACCTATGACTCAACCCCCACCGCCCGGCGCGCTGTAGGTCCCTTCGGCGCAAGATCGAAGGGACCAACGGCCCGGTGTCCGGCCGCACGCAAGGCCCAAAGACCCACCGGTCACGGGCCCTCGGTCCCTGTAGGCCGCCGTTGCCTCGCGTTTAGCGTCGCTTCAGGCTGGTCGGAAGGGGGCGGCGTCATGAAACGGGCGAGGATGCGGGCGCGAGCGAATCGATGGCGCCGTAGCCTCGGCCTGGACGGCAATGACCTGCGACGGGACGTCGACCGCGCCCAGCGAAGGCTCGGCGTCATCCTGCTGATGATCTTCTCCGGCATCACCCCGTCACTGGCCGTCTACACCGCCTGGATCGTCCACGACTCGGGCGTGCGGGCCGAGCGGTACGAGGCCGCCACATGGCACCGGGTCGACGCGACCGTGGTGAAGATCAAGCAGGTGAAGGGTCGGCATCAGGTCACCGTCGCTTGGACCGAGCCGGGCGGAACCCGCCGGACGGGCGACTACACGACCTTGCGCGGACCCGACATCGGGACTCGCGTCAGGGTCTGGGCCGGCCCCGGCACCGTGTCGCTTCTTCCACCACGAGATCATTCGCGGACCCTCGCCCAGACCGGACTGGCCGTGGCCGGCGTCGCACTGGCCACAGGAGCGCCGCTACTCGGCCTCTACCAGCTGGCCCGCCGCAGGTACGACCGACGACGCGACCAACTCTGGGACGCCGCCTGGGCGCGCCTCGACAACCACCACATCGGCCCCTGACCGCCGTCCCACCGCCTGGGTTTGCCAGAATCTCCGGCCTCCCGCTCATCCCCTAGCGCCCAGACGACCTGCAGGGACTCACCTCCGCTGCCGGAACAGGCCCTCCAGCGTCCGACCGAGATCGTCTCCGACCGGGTAACGTCCGTACATCACCGCTAAAGCAGGGAATGGTGCGATGACAAGCCCGAACCGCGAGGCCGGCGAGACGATCCGGGTGTTCCTGCTGGACGACCACGAGGTCGTCCGCCGCGGGGTCGCGGCGCTGCTGTCGGCCGAGGACGACATCGAGATCGTCGGCGAGGCCGGCACCGCCGACCACGCGCTCGCCCGCATCCCCGCCGCCCGCCCCGACGTCGCCGTCCTGGACGTGCGGCTCCCCGACGGCGACGGCGTCTCGGTCTGCCGCGAGATCCGCTCCCAGCTGCCCGACCTCGCCTGCCTCATGCTCACCTCGTTCGACGACGAGGACGCCCTGTTCGAAGCCGTCATGGCGGGCGCCGCCGGGTACGTCCTCAAGCAGATCCACGGCTCCGACCTCGTCGGCGCCGTCCGCACCGTCGCCACCGGCCAGTCCCTCCTGGACCCCCGCTCCACCGCCCGCATGCTTCACCGCCTGCGCAACCGGCAGGACAAGCAGGACCCCCTACAGCACCTCACCGACCAGGAACGCCAGATCTTCGACCTGATCGGCGAGGGCCTCACCAACCGGCAGATAGGCGAGCGCCTCTACCTCGCCGAGAAGACCGTCAAGAACCACATCTCCAGCATCTTCGCCAAACTCGGCATGAGCCGCCGCACCCAGGCCGCCGCGCTCGCCGCCCAACTCAAAGCCGACTCACGGAAACGGCACGAATAGGGCCCTCAAGACCGTCCACTGACGACGGCCACCGGGCAGCGCGCACGCATCAGCATCGCATGACCGACCGACCCCAGCAGCAGCCCGGCGAACCCTCCGCGCCCGCGCGAACCCACGACCAGCAGGTCGGCGTGCCCGGACGCCTCGGCCAGGACGCGGGCGGCCCTCCCGCGGACGGTCTCGGCCACGACCTCCACATCGGGGTACTCCGCCCGCCGGCCGGCGAGCGCCTCGGACAGAAGGCGCTGCTCGTCGGCGGCGAGGATCCCGAGGTCGTGGACCAGCGGGACCATGTCGCCGGGGCCGCTGGAGACGGGGTGCGTCCAGGCGAGCAGCGCCCGCAGCCGGGCCCCGCGCACGGACGCCTCCTCGAAGGCGAACCCGATCGCGTCGGCTCCGGCCTGTGACCCGTCGACGCCGACCACGATCTCGCCCCGCTCGGACGGCTCGGAGGGGCGGACGACCACCACCGGGCAGGGCGCGTGCGCGGCGACCTGGTTCGCCACCGACCCGAGGACGAGGCCGGTGAGGCCGCCCGTGCCGCGCGGGCCGGTCACGAGCATGAGCGCGTCCCGGGCCCGGTCGATGAGCACCTCGGCGGGCTGCCCACCGGTCTGCTCCCCCGTCACCTCCAGGCCCGGCGCCCCCTCGCGGGCGCGGGCCGCGCCGATGTCGACGACGCGCCGGCCGTCGTCCAGCATCTGCTTGCGGACCTGCGCCGCCCGCCGATCGTCCGGGACGTCGAACAGCCACGGCGTGACGACGTACACCAGATGCAGCGACGCTTCTCTGCGGACGGCCTCGGCGGCGGCCCAGTCGACCGCCCGCAGGCTCGCCTCCGAGCCGTCCACACCGACGACGATCTTGCTCATACGGTGGCCTTCCGCAGCTCGCGGGCGATGCCGGCGGCCCACTCCGCGACCTGGTCGCGGTCCCGGTGGTCGCCGCTCATCCGCTTGGCGATCCTGGACGCCAGGAAGCCCTTCGCGTCCGGGGCCAGGCGGCCGCCGAAGGTGGCGTGGCCGCGGGCGTGCAGCCGCCCGGCGATCTTGGCGACGCCGGGGACGGGGTCGATGACGTGTTCCCGGGCGGTGTCGTCCAGCGGACCGCTGCTGAACAGCCACACCGGCCGGTGCTCCAGCTCGTCGGCGTGGTGCCGGGCGAAGTGGCGCGCATCCCGATGCCACCGCCCCTCGTACAGCGCGCCGCCGAGGACGACGGCGTCGTACTCGTCCAGGTCCGTGACCTCGCCGGCGGGACGCACATCGGCGTCCGCACCCGCCTGTCGCAGCGCATCGCCGACCCAGTCGGCGATCTCGGCGGTTCCTCCGCGCTCGGAGGCGTACGCCACCAGCACTCGGATCATGACGGCTCCTCGATGTTCGGGTCGCGCTCGTGGACGACCGCGACGGGGCTCGGCGCCTCGTGCAGCAGGGTGCGGGTGACAGCGCCGAGCAGGGTTCGGGGGGACGAGCCGATCCCGCGGTCACCGACCACGAGCAGCATCGCGTCCCGTGCGTTGTCGGCCAGGACGCGCTGGGCCCGCTCCAGGACGAACCTGCGCTCCACGGCGACATCGGGATAGTCGGCCAGGTGCGGCTCCACCGCATTGGCGAACCGCGCCTTGGCCTGCTTCTTGATGCCCTCGGGGTCGGTGAACGGCAGCCGGTCGGGCCCGGGCAGCGCGGCGGGATCCCACCACGCGCACACCAACGTCACCGCGGCATCGCGGAGCCTGGCCTCCCGCAGAGCGAACCGCACCGCGGCCTCGCTCGCCGGCGAACCGTCGACGCCCACCACGATCCGGGCGCTCTGCCGCCGCTCATGGGCGGGCACCACGACCACGGGACGATCGGCATGCGCCGGGACATGCACGGCCGTGGAGCCGACCGGCAGCTTGTCGAAGCCGCCCGCCCCGCGCGCGCCGATCACGATCAGCGCCGCTTCCGTCGAGGCCTCCAGGAGCGCCCCGGGCGGCGTGCCCTTCGCCAGCAGCGGCCGGACGTCCAGGCCCGGCGCGGTCTGCCGGGCGAGCCGGACACCGTCGTCGAGGGCCAGCGCCCCCATGCCCCGGACGATCTCCAGCGCGTCCTCGTCCCGCGGAGTCAGCGGATAGGGCCAGGTCCAGGCGTGGCAGACCAGCAGCGGCACCCCGCGAAGGGACGCCTCGGCGGCCGCCCAGCGCACCGCCCGTTCGGCCGCCGGTGAGGCGTCGAACCCCACCAGAACAGCTCGTCCGTCCATTGAGGTCACCTCCTGGCTTCTGAGCCTCACCGATTAGAAGCGCCGCATTCAGGGGCATGGGTCTCCCAATGCGCGGGACCTTCGGCCCTGGGTGCGCCCGGCCCGGGGAGCGCAGGCTGGCAGTAGAAGGAGGTGCGGTCATGAACATCGGATATGCCCTCGCGGCTCACGTTCCCGGCGACGGCTGGGGGCACATGGGGAACGGCGGCTGGTCCGGCTGGATGTGGCTGTGGGGGACGGCGATGGTCCTGTTCTGGGTCGTCGTGATCGCTGCGGTGGCCTGGCTCGTGGCCCGTGCCGCGGCACCGCGCCGTACAGGCACGCCGGACCTTGAGAGGCCCGGGCTGGAGCACGCGCGCGAGATCCTCGCCGAGCGCTACGCCCGCGGCGAGATCAGCACCGAGGAGTACGACGAACGGCTGGCCAAGCTGGACGGACGGAACATCCGCGCTTGACCGCGGCGCGTTCCACGACCATCGGGAGGGATCATGACCGAGCAGCCGCCCCTGGAGCAGCGTCCCGCCGCCGAGCTGATGACCCGGGACCTGCTCACCATCGCCGCGAGCGAGTCCGTGCTGATGGCCTGGGAGCTGATGTGCAAGGCCCAGGTGCACCACCTCCCCGTCGCCGATGACGAGGGCGGCTTCCTGGGCGTCGTGGACGCCCAGACCCTCACCTCGACGTGGGACGCCTCCGCCCCGCAGCAGGCCCGCCGACCCGTGACGACCCTCCTGCCGTCCGGGCCGCCCATGACGGTCCGGCCGGCGGCCACCATCCGCCGGGCCGCCCGCGCCATGCTCGAATCCGGGAAGGACTTCGTCCCGGTGACCGACGACCACGGCGCCCTGGTCGGCCTGATCACCGCACGGGACCTGATCGGCGCGCTCGCCGGCGAGGAACGCGACATCCCCCCGCAAACCGGAGGAATGCCCTCCCTCTATCGGATCGAACCGGTGCTGCCGAGCACACCGCCCGTGCACCCGGGCTCCAGCAGCATCACGCCCGACTGAGCGGACTCCGCGAGTGACCTCCGGCTCGTCAGGCGGCGGGCTCGTCAGGCGGCGGGCCGGGGCTGCGGCACGATCGCCACCGCGCACGGGGCATGGTGCAGCATCGCCGAACTCGTCGCGCCCAGCAGCAGCGGATCCAGGCCCCCCGCGCCGCGGTCCCCCACCACCAGCAGATCGGCGTCAGCCGCCGCCGCCAGCAGGGCCTCGCGGGGACGCTCCAGCAGCAGCGACACCCGCACGGCGACCTCCGGATAGCGGCGCCTCCACGGCCGGACGGCCTCGTCCAGCATCGCGGTGCGCACCTCGAACAGCCTGTCCTTGTCGGTGAACAGGGGCAGCTCGAAGTCGGGCACGGCGCCGGGTTCCCAGGCCCCGTAGACCACGCGCAGGTCGGAGCCGCGGAGGGCGGCCTCCTCGATCGCGAAGCCGAGCGCCGCGTCCCCGCCCGCCGACCCGTCGACGCCGGCCACGATGAGGCCGCGCGGCGCTCCGCCGCCGCGGACGGCGATCACCGGCCGGTGCGTCCGCGCCGGCAACTGCACCGCCGTGGACGCGTTGAGCAGCCGGTACCGCTCGTGGGAGCCCACGACGATCAGCTCCGCGTCGTCGGATTCGTCGACGAGCGTCTCGGTGACGGGCTCGCGCCTGAGCAGCGTGGAGACCTTCCCGCCCGGTCCCAGGTCCCGGGCCTTGCGGGCGCCCTCGCGCAGCAGGTTCTCGCCCGCCCGCTGGACGATCGCCTCGACGGCGGCGTCCACATGCCCCGGCGGATAGGGCCAATGCCAGCAGTGGCACATGACCAGGTCGAGTTCCCGCAGCCGGGACTCCTCGACCGCCCAGCGCAGCGCCGACTCGTTCTCCTCGGTCCCGTCATAGCCGAACAGGATGTTCGGCCGCTGGGCCCGTGACAGTGCGACCATCCGTCCTCCCCCTTCGCCCCCGCTAGGGACTCAATTTCAGGTTCGGCGGACCGCAAACACCTCGCAGGGGCCGAAGGTCCCAGGTAGGGGCGGCCGTCCGGCACTGCCCGCCCCGGCCGGCCGGTGAGAACGTGTCAGGGCCGGGAATGCCCTGCGGACGATCCGGGACGACAGCGGGAGGAGACACCATGGACCGGTGGATCCTGTCCTACGACGGCTACGACCCCGGCGCCGAAGGGCTTCGCGAAGCCCTGTGCACGCTGGGCAACGGTTACTTCGCCACCCGGGGAGCCGCCCCCGAGTCGTCCGCCGACGGCGTCCACTATCCGGGGACATACATCGCGGGCTGCTACGACCGGCTGCCGGTGGAGATGGACGGGCTGCAGGCCGACAACGCCGATCTGGTCAACATGCCGAACTGGCTGCCCCTGGCCTTCCGCCCGGCCGGCGGCGACTGGTTCGACCCGGACCGCGCCCAGCGCGAAGGCCGACTGCTGTCATACCGCCAGGAACTCGACCTGCGGCGCGGCGTCCTGACCCGGCTGATCCGCGTGCGCGACGCACGGGGCCGCACGTCGCGGGTGGCGCAGCGCCGGATCGTGTCCATGGACGACCCCCACCTGGCCGCGCTGGAGACCACCATCGTGGCCGAGGACTGGAGCGGCCCGATCGAGATCCTGTCGGCGGTGGACGGACGCGTCGTCAACGCCGGCGTCGAGCGCTACCGGAACCTGCCCCAGAAACACCTGGATCACGAGAAGAGCCCGCGTCCGAGCGACCCGGAGCTGCTTCTGCTGCGGTCGACGACGACGTCCTCGCGCATCGGCGTCGCGGTGGCGGCCCGCACCCGCGTCTCCCTCCCCGCCGAGCGCACCCACCACGCCGAGGCCGGCTGGACGGGCCAGAACCTGACCACGGACATCCGCGCGGGAGAACCGGTCACGATCGAGAAGATCGCCGCCGTGTTCACCTCGCGCGACCGCGCCATCGAGGAGCCCGCCCAGGCGGCGCTGGCGGCCGCCGCATGCGCCGGCGGCTTCGACGCCCTGCTGGAAAGGCACACGCTGGCGTGGTCCCGGCTCTGGCGGCGCTGCCAGCTCAGCGTCGACCACGTCGACGTGCAGCGCGTCCTCAACCTCCACATCTTCCACCTGCTGCAGACGGTCTCGGAGCACAGCGTCGACCTGGACGTCGGCGTCCCCGCCCGCGGCCTGCACGGGGAGGCCTACCGCGGCCACGTCTTCTGGGACGAACTGTTCATCCTCCCGTTCCTGACCATGCGGTTCCCCGAGATCGCCCGCGCGCTGCTGATGTACCGGTGGCGGCGCCTGCCCGAGGCCCGCCGCGCGGCGTCCCTCGCCGGGCACCGCGGCGCGATGTACCCGTGGCAGAGCGCGGCCGACGGCCGCGAGGAGACCCAGCGCGTCCGCCTCAACCCGCGGTCCGGCCGGTGGCTGCCCGACCACTCGCACCTGCAGCGCCATGTCGGGCTGACCATCGCCCACAACGTCTGGCGGTACTACGAGGCGACCGGCGACACCGGGTTCCTCGCCGAGTACGGCACCGAGATCATGCTGGAGATCGCCCGCTTCTTCGCCGATCTCGCCGCCTACGACCGCTCCACCGACCGCTACGGGATCCACGGCGTCATGGGCCCCGACGAATACCACGACGCCTACCCGGAACGGGACACCCCGGGCCTGGACGACAACGCCTACACCAACGTCCTCACCGTCTGGGTCCTGCGCCGGGCACTGGACGCGCTCACCGCCCTCCCCGAGGACCGCCGCGCGGAACTACGGGAACGGCTCGCCCTGACCCGCGAGGAGATCACCCGCTTCGAGGACGTCGCGCGCAAGATGTACGTCCCGTTCCACGATGGCGTGATCAGCCAGTTCGACGGCTACGCCGACCTGGCCGAACTCGACTGGAACCGCTACCGGGAACGATACGGCGACATCCGCCGGCTGGACCGCATCCTCGAGGCCGAGGGCGACTCCACCAACCGCTACAAGGCCTCCAAGCAGGCCGACGTGCTGATGCTCTTCTACGTCCTGTCCCCCGGCGAACTCGACGACATCCTCCGGGAACTCGGCTATGAGCACGGCCCGGCCCTGGCCGCCAGAACCATCGACTACTACCTGCCGCGCACCTGCGACGGCTCCACGCTCAGCTCCCTGGTCCACGCCTGGATCCTCGCCCACACCGACGGCGAAACGGCCTGGCGCATCTTCCTGGAGTCGCTGTTCAGCGACATCACCGACGCCCAGCAAGGCACGACCCCCGAAGGCGTCCACCTCGGCGCGATGGCCGGCACCGTCGACCTCGTCCAGCGCTGCCACGCCGGAATCACCACCCGCGGCGGCACCCTGAACGTGGCCCCCCGCCTGCCCTCGGCGATCGGCGAACTCCGCCTCGGCCTCCGCTACCGCGGCCACTGGGGCATCGACCTGACCTGCCGCCAGGACCTGATCCGCGTCGCGCTCCGCCCCGGCACCACCTCCCCCATCCGCATCCGCTACGGCGACGAAGACGTCGAAATCCACCCCGGCACATCCTGGGAAAGCCCGCTCCACCACGGCAGAAGCCCCCAAACCCTGCCGAGCCCTGACACAACCTGAGTCAGTCACGAATGCAGCGCCCACCAGGAGCGACCGCGAGCACGGCGGAGATCCTTCGCCGGAGGATCCGTCAGTGCGTCGCCACCCGCCCTTCCCTGCCCCTGCGGGACCAGAGGAACGACTGGACGCCGATCCAGATGACCGCGAGGAACAGGAATGAGCGGAAGAGGGAGTCGTCCAAGAGGGAGTCGTCCAGGACGTCCAGGCCCGATCCTGCGAGTTCGTAGACGGGTCCGGGCCAGAGTAGGGCCACCATGCCTTCGATGAGCACGGCCACGATGATCAGGGCGTGGCGGGTCGGCGGGGACGTCACCTTTTCGGTGAGCGATGGGTTCACCGCGGTGAAGGCGAGCATCAATGCGAGCGTGCCCAGCATCCAGGAGAGCTCGAATGCGTCGTTGGGGTCGATGGCCTCGGCGGTCCTGTTGTTCTGGTAGCTGTACACGACGAGGGCTTCCAGATGAAGGCCGTTCAGGATCGCGAAGACGACGCCGGCGACGAGCGTCGGCCGGCGCGGCAGAAACCACATGACACATAGGAGGATGAACGCCACGATCCAAGGCAGCGGCAGGATTATCAGCGTCTCTGGCGAATAGAACGTCAGGGTGCGCGAATTGCCGGGTCCGGGCCACGGCCCGACCAGGTAGGTCAGCATGGACAGCGCCGTGCACACAAGGGCGGCTCTGACGAGAAGAAGCTGGCTGCGCCGGAGTGGGACGTCGCCGAGGGACGCGCGGAGGAGCGCGGTGCGGAGCGGCCCGTGAGGGCTGCGCGGTCCGAGGTCGTTCGCGCTCTCGCCGGTGCCGATGCCGCCGGCGGGATCCACGACGGTACTGGGGTTCGAGCCATTGGTGGGGACGAGGGCGGCGTTGAGCAGGTCGCGGACCTGGGCGGGGTGGAGCCGTTCGTCGGGGTTCTTGCGCAGTAGGCCATCGAGGGCTTGGGCGAGCGGGCCGCCGCACCGGGGTGCGGGTGGTTGCCGGGTGGCGATCGCGACGAAGACGGCGCCGTGGCTGGGACCGTCGAACGGTCGGCGGCCCTCGACCGCCGCGTACAGGGTGGCGGCCAGGGACCACAGGTCCGAGGCCGGGGTGACCGGCTCGCCCTCCACCTGTTCGGGCGACATGTAGGCGGGCGTGCCCAGCAGCATGCCCGAACGGGTGATGGTGGCATCGCCCTCCAGCGCGGCGATGCCGAAGTCGGTCAGCAGGACCCGGTCGCCCTCCAGGAGCACGTTGGCGGGCTTGACGTCGCGGTGGACCACGCCCTGGGCGTGCGCGGCCGACAAAGCGTCCAGCATCGCCAGCCCGATCATCGCGACCTCACGTGGCGGCAGCGCCCCCTGCTCGGCCAGCACGTCCCCCAGGGACCGGCCCTCGATGAGTTCCATCACGATCCAGGGACGGCCGTCCTCGCCCGTCACCCTGTCATGGACGGTGACGATGCCAGGGTGCCGCAGCCGCGCGGCGGCGCGGGCCTCACGCTCCATCCGCGCGTACCAGTCAAGCCGTTCTTGGTCGGTGACCTGGTCGGGTACCAGAAGCTCCTTGACGGCGACCTCACGGTCCAGATCGAGGTCATGCGCCCGCCACACCGACCCCATCCCGCCCCGGCCGATCCGGTCGAGCCGCCGGTACCGGCCCGCCAGCACCCCGTCACCGTCCCAGCTCATGATCAGAACTTACCGATGCGAAGCTTTGGGAAGAAGACGAACCAGGCAACTGCCGGCGGGATGCGCCACACCTTCGACGAGCACGGCCGCGATGGCCGCAGCCTCATCAGTTCGAACCGGACGGTGCCCGGCTCAGGTCCACGACGCAGAACCGGTTTCCGTCCGGGTCGGCGAGAACGACGAAGTCCGGATCCGGCGGGTAGAGGTCCCAGTCGACTCTTGTCGCTCCGAGGCCGATCAGACGCTCGACCTCGGACTCCTGCTCATCTGTGGTGTCCACGAACAGGTCGAGGTGCAAACGGGGATGGGGCTCCACAGGCGACTCGCTGCGCATGAGACCCAACGCCCGGCCCGATCCGTCCGCGTGGTTCAGCGTCCTCCAGCCCGGGTTCTCCCACTCCGATACGGCGACAAGGTCCAACGCCGACGTCCAGAAGGCCACGGCGCGGGGAATGTCGGTCACGCCGATCACCGGAAATCCGAGTCTGAGCACGGAACCGAGTCTAGAAGAACCGAGCGCCGTCCCATCGGGCCCGTCACCGAACACGCGCTCTGCCGCAGATTGGGGACGCCCCTCCAATGGGGTGAGCGAACCGACCATCAGATGTCATAGAAGCCGACGCCGGAATCGGCGTCAGTAGCGGTTGTTCCCGCGTGGCGTGGTCACGATGGTTCGGGCGCGTTCGGGGGTGACCAGGTCTCGCAGTATCGGGTCGGTGAGCAGTACGACCGGCGCGATGCGCCACGGGGAGTCGGAGTGCCAGCGCGGCAGCGCGGCCTCAATGAAGCTCCAGGCACGGTCGGTGGCTCCGGCTTGGACGAGCGTCCGGGCTCGGTGCAGCGCCTCCTGGAAGTCGGGCGGTTCTGGTAGCGGTGTTGGCACGAATGTGTCGATCCGCTCGATCTCCTCCTTGGTCAGGATCCCGGCGAAGAGCTGAAGGTGTGGGGCGACCGACAATCCCGCGCGGGCCGAGCGGTACAAGAACAGCGGCACGGCCTCGGCGCGCACCTGTTCCAGACCGATCTCCCCGACGACGTGTGGGTGAGCGAAGATGCCGTTGCGGATCTCGTGGTGCGCATGGGGCAGATCAAGAAAGGCATTCAGGATGACGGCGAGATAGGCGCCGGAGCCCGAGCCCTTGGCGGCGGCGTGCGCGAAAGCGTCCGCAGCGGCGCGGACCTCACCCTGCAAGGCCCGTTCGCGGCCCTCGGCCACCAACTCGTCGGCACCATCGGGGTGAACCGGGCGGCCATCGCGCCCAGTGAGCTCTTCGAAGGATGCGCGTTCGGCATCCACCAACGCGGCGAACGAGTCGTGTCGCTTACCAAAACCGGGATACCAACTGGCCCAGACGTAAGCCGCCCATTCGCCGGCCGCCGACACATCATCGGGGTCGAGCAGCCAGTACTGGGCGTCGCCGTCACCAGAGACCAGCAACGCGCGGTCGGCGAGCGCGGTCTCCTCAGGCGTACCGTTCTCGCGAAGGATCTCCCACAATTCGGCATCGGCATCACGGAGCCAGCCGACCTCGCCGCTGGTGCGCATCGTCCACATGAACGGGCTGATGTGGAGCCACCCGTCAGACACTGCGAGGAACGACCGATAGCTCTGCGGCAGGCGAACACCCAGACGCTCCTCCAGCGCAGCGAGTCGGTCTTCGCCGGCGCCGTCGAAGCCCAGCCAGCCAGCGGACCGCTGCAGGTCGCCGACCTCGTGCAGTTCGTCCTCGGGAACGACCCGCAACACCTCGGCGCTGTACTCGGCGAGGTACCGGCGCCACTGCTCGACAGTACGAGCGCCATCAGTAAATGCCATGCCGTATCCACTCCAGGTCGAGGGCCGAGGTCCCTCGTCCGAGGCCCAACACCACCATTCGGGCATCAGTTATATCCCCGACACGTTCAGGCGTGCCCAGAAACCGAACAGACCGGACGCCTCCAGCCACGTCCTCTCACGCCGCCAGCGGTGCGCTCGACGTCGAGCCTGAATCATCAGCCGGACGTGTCGGAGAGTCTGGCGTGGTGCGCTCAAAATCTGCGATCGTCGTCGAACCACTGACTGGCCTGCTGTGCAGGAACGTGAGCGCGTTCGGCCAGGCCGCGGAACACATCCCAAACTTGTTCGCGATAGTCCGTGTCGATCAAACCGTACTCGGACTCGATCGCATTGAGGTCGGCACCGAAACGACGCAAAATCCGTTCGGCGGCGTCTCCACCTTCGGTTGTCTCCGACTCGATCGCCTCAATCGCTCGCACCGCATCGGCGTAGGCCTCACACGCGGCCGCTGCGAATGACTCGGAGTCCTCCACCCAGTCCCGGAACGGGTTGTCCCTATGGGCTGCCAGCCACGCCTCTGACTTGGCGCCGCTGACCGTCACTTCGACCCCACCGCCGGTGAACCGCGCCTTGGTCGCGGCGGCGATCGTCCGGCTGGTCCCTTCAAGGTGAATCCGGCGCAGCGACGGCAGTTCAGGCAACCTGCTCGGATCGAGGCCGTAAGCACTGTCGAACTGCAGTGACCGGAGGCGGGCGAGGGCGATGAACTCGTGCAGGTCGGTAATGACACCGGGTGGATCGCCGAAGGTGATCGTCAGTTCCTCCAAACCGGTCAGCTTGGCGAGCGCTCCGGCGGATATCGTTCCCCCGACCCAAAGCCACAGCTTGGGCACACTTCGCAAACCGTCCGGGACCACGACGTCCGGTCCGTACTGAAAGAGCCGCAGGTCGAGCCGCCGCCCGGAATCGGGCGCGTCAACCCGTAGCGTCGCCGGCGGTCTCCGCAGGAACAACGAGGTCACCGACTCTGGAAGGCGGACGCTGCGTAGCCGAGCGCCGTCCAGCCTGACCGTGTCCAGGCGGGTCGCGGTGAGGTCAATGTCGCCGGAAGCATCGTCCCAGTACAGGAACTGGATACCGGGACGTCTGGCGAGCGCGTCGACGATGCCGCGTGCGGCGCCGGACCACTCAACGGTGACACACGCCGGGAACTTGTCCAACTGCGACCAGTCGACGGAGCCCTCGGCGGACACAGGACCGCCGTCGCCCGGGCCGAGGTTAAGCACACGCGTTGAACGTGCGAACCGTCTTGGTCCAGCTCCGAAATCCACTTCGACCTCTGGCACGCAACTCACCGTATACAGCGGCTCTGTCAATTGAGCGCAATCGAGGTAGAAGTCGAAGTACCTGGACAACGGCCCGCTCCTGCCGCGATGTGCGGGGGTTGGCTTTGGTTTCAGCGCCAGCCGAGTTCGGGCGCCACGTGAGTCAGGATGTTCTCCAGGACGTGGGCGTTGTAGTCCACGCCGAGCTGGTTGGGGACCGTGAGCAGCAGCGTGTCGGCGGCCCGAATGGCCTCGTCGTTGGCGAGTTGCTTGACCAGCACGTCCGGCTCGGCCGCGTACGAGCGTCCGAAGATCGCCCTGGTCTTCTCGTCGATCATTCCGATGTGGTCGCCCGAGTCGGCGTTCCGGCCGAAGTAGGCGCGATCCAGGTCGCTGGTCAGCGCGAAGATGCTGCGGCTGACCGACACGCGCGGCCGGCGTCGGTGTCCGGCGTCCTTCCACGCCTGCCGGTAGGCCTCGATCTGCTTGCGCTGCTGGACGTGCAGCGGCTCGCCGGTCTCGTCGTCCTTGAGCGTGGAGCTTTGCAGGTTCATGCCCAGCTTGGCCGCCCACACGCTGGTGGCGTTGGAGCCCGAGCCCCACCAGATGCGGTCGCGCAGGCCCTCGGAATGCGGCTCGACCCGCAGCAGCCCGGGCGGATTGGGGAACATCGGCCGCGGATTCGGCTCGGCGAAGCCTCTGCCCTGCAGCACCGTGAGCAGTACCTCCGTGTGCTTGCGCGCCATGTCGGCATCGGAGTCACCCTCGGACGGCTCGTACCCGAAGTACCGCCACCCGTCGATGACCTGTTCCGGTGATCCCCGGCTGATGCCCAGTTGGAGCCGCCCACCGGAGATCAGGTCGGCGGCCCCGGCGTCCTCGGCGAAGTACATCGGGTTCTCGTAACGCATGTCGATCACGCCGGTGCCGATCTCGATGCGCGAGGTCTTCGCGCCGATCGCGGACAGCAGCGGGAAGGGCGATGCCAGCTGCCTGGCGAAATGGTGCACCCGGAAATAGGCGCCGTCGGCGCCGAGTTCCTCCGCGGCCACGGCGAGATCGACCGATTGCAGGAGAGCGTCCGCCGCCGACCGTGTCCGCGAGCCCGCGCTGTCACTCCAGTGACCGAACGAGAGAAAACCGATCTTCTTCACACCGACCTCAACCACCTCAGCGCCGACGAGATTCCAGCAACGGCCGACCACATGGCCATACCACGGTCACGGACCGTCACACATCGACGATCTTGGTTGTCGTTTCCTCTTGCGTGGGATTACAGCCCACGGCGCTCCTCATTCGTGGGCTCGCTGCGGTTGAGCGAGCGGCAGGAGCGGATGCGGGCGCCGGTCGCGCGGTGCGGGGTCGGCAGCGTTTCAGTCCGGCGCAGGCTCGTGGTTCCCGCAGGAACGATGATCGAGCGCTGGTAGATCACCGCGAAGTCGGTGTCGAAGGCGTCCACCACGCAGCGGACGGTGTCGTCCTTGAGCTTGCCCACCGCATAGGTGATCTGGACGGCGTCGTCGCCGTGCACCCGCCACGCGACGGTCTCCGACTGGATCCCTGGCCGCGAACTGTAGTTGGCCGGGAACAACGACCACAGCAGCGCGAGCGGAACCACGAACGCGGCGACGACGATCGCGCCGACCGGACCGAGACCACGCCGTCGGCGGCCGGAATGCGGCAGCTCGGAACTCATGGGCATGACGACGCTTCTCCTGGATGGTGGGGCCGTTTTGATCATTCTCCGGGCGCTCTCCCGGACAGCCGCACCGGGGTCCTCCACCGAGGCGCGCCGCAGGTGGCGGCTCGGACATCAGCGCCAGCTCCGCCTCACGGCGCTTCACCCCGTAGTTCCTCTTCGGTGGGAACGGGCCCGCCGCCCTCGGGGATCCAGCGGCCCGAGTCACGCCACTTGACCGCTTCGTGGAAGCCGTGGGCGGCGGCGAACTCCTGGAACCAGCGGCCTTCGGGCGAATGCCGGGTGATGCCGTCGAAGAGCGTCGCCAGGATCTGGGTGCCGTGCAGGCCCATGTTGTCGTAAGCCTGGTTGATCATCAGCTTCTGCATGGCGAGCTGGTTGACCGGGACGCCCGCCATCCGGTCGGCGAGCTCCTCCACGCGGGCCCGCAGGCCGTCCGCTGGCACCGCCTCCAGCACCAGCCCCCACTCGGCGGCGGTGCGGCCGTCGATCGTGTCGCCGGTCAGCAACATGCGCTTGGCGCGCTCGGCCCCGAGCCGGTAGACCCACATGGCGGTGGTGGGGCAGCCCCAGACCCGGGCCGGCATGTAGCCGATGCGGGCGTCCTCGGCCATCACCACCAGATCGCACGACAGCGCGATGTCGCTGCCGCCCGCGACGGCGAAGCCGTGCACCTGGGCGATGGTGGGCTTGAGGGAGCGCCACAGGGAGAAGTAGTCGTCGGTGAACTCCTTCATCACCGCGTAGTCCTTGATCGGGTCCCAAACGGGGTCGCCGTCGCCCGAGCCCTGCGTGCCCTGGCCGTCCTCGGCGGAGATCTTCAGGTCGTAGCCGCTGCAGAACGCCCGTCCCGCGCCGCGCAGCACGATCACGTGGACCCGCGGGTCGGCGTTGGCGCGCTTCACCGCCGCGGCCAGATCGCCGGGCATGTGGAAGTCGATCGCGTTCAGCCGGTCGGGCCGGTTGAGCGTCAGGTACGCCTTGCGGTCCGCGACCTCGTACAAGACCGTCGACGGCCGTTCTTCGTTCATCGTTCCTCCTCCTGGGGGCCGGGGGCCGCAAGCAGCGGCCGGACGACCTCGACCCACTGCTCCAGCAGCGCGTCGCGGTCGGCGTCCTCGCGGTAGAGGACGTCGGAGATGGCCATGCCGCGCAGCAGTTGCACGGTCAGCTCGGCGACCAGCGGATATCCGTGCATCCCGGTGACCTCCGGGCCGAGGATCTCGCCGACCACCCGGAACAGGTCCCGGCGCGCCGCGCCCTCGGCCCGCCGCAGTACCTGCCGCAGGCGTGGATTTGTCCGGGCCACCGCCCACAGTTCCAGCTCCGCGCCGAACGACGGCCGCCGCAGCACCGCCCGCAGGACCCGCGCTCCTCGCAGCAGCGCGTCTCCCGACTCCGGCGCCGCGGCGAGTTCCTCCCGCACTGCGTCCTCGTTGCGCTGGACCAGACGGCCGACCGCCGCCCCGAACAGCTCCTCATGAGTGGCGAAATGATGGAGCAGCGCGCCTCGGCTCACTCCCGCCCGCCGCTGCACCTCGACGGTCGTGGTCGCCGCGGCGCCCGCCTCGACCAGCGACTCGAC
Organism: Actinomadura geliboluensis; assembly: GCF_043197915.1. NCBI lineage: Bacteria > Bacillati > Actinomycetota > Actinomycetes > Streptosporangiales > Thermomonosporaceae > Actinomadura > Actinomadura geliboluensis. The sequence goes on from NZ_JBICUA010000007.1 coordinate 357,729, forward strand.
CGCCGCTTCCACGATCCGAGCCCGCGTCGCGGCCCGCTGCTCCTCGCGCTTGGACATCCCTCTCCAATTCACAGTCACCTCCGACTGCGAAGGGCACGGTCTCACAGTCAACGCTGACTGTAAAGAGGGTCGGCGCGTCGCCTCGCATGACCTCGACCCCGGAGGCGTCGTGCGGGGTCACGGGTGTCGCTCGGTCAGCAGGGCGAGTTATGGCGACGGCGGAAGCAAGGCGAGCCGATTCGAGCGCTTACGAAGGTCAGGGGATCCAACCACTCTGTTCTGTGCTTGTGGCCGTGTTGTCGGGAACCTGTCGCCGCTATGGTCTTGCCATCTGTTGAACCCTTTGGGGAAGCATGGCTCATGAGTTGAACGCCGTCCTCGGGAAGCGCGAAGTCCTGGACAGGCTGGCGAGCGAGCACGGTGTGCCGGTGGTGGCGCTCAGCCATGGCTTCGCCTTGATACCCCTGACCTCAGAGGTCATCGCTCTAATCCTCGGGGACGGCGGGCCGGACGCCCCGGAGAACGGTCTCTCCCTCCAGCGCCGCCTCGACGAGGTGTTCCACGATTGGTCGGCGCACGGTTCAGTCGTGCACGCCACCAACGACACCCACGGCGGTAGTCCGGGAGAACAGACCGCGCGGATCTGGCAGGGCGGCACGGTGGTCTTCGCCCAACGCGGTCACGCTTACAGCGGCCCGATCTCCATGGCGTTGCAGCGCCTGGGCGTCACCGGCGGACGGATCGGTCATGACGAGTTCGACATCGTGGGGTTGGGCCGTCATCGCAAGACAGAAGCGTGGCTCGAAACCCCGATACAGCGCGCATCCGGTCATGAGCTGGGCCGGTCAAATGCAACACGAGAAGGAGGCGGGACCGGTTCGATGACGAACACGGCCGACAGACAGATACCCCAGTACCTCGACCTTGTCGGAGCCGGATGGCACGACATCCTGATGCGGGCCCACGCCGAACTCCTCCAGGTGCTGCCGAATTACCAGGTCGCCCAGGTCAAGGAGAAGTGGGGCATGCTGGACATCAACCTGGGCGTCTACATCGACCCCGCCACCGGCGAACTCGGCATCAACCGCGAACTCGGCGCCCGGGTCAGCGACATCCTGCAGGCTGCTCGCGACGAGTCCCGCCGCACCTGCGAAGTCTGCGGCGAGCCGGGTAGCGAGACCGACCGCGGATGGATCAAAACGCTCTGCCCCGACCACGGCGGGCAGGGCTAGAACGCCACACGTACGGTTCATCAAACGCCGCCTTCTTCCCTATGTGCCCTCAAGGCCAAGGCAGCGTCGCGTGACCGGCGAGTAGACATAGCGCCTGAACCCCACAATGCCAGCGATTCGATTTTCCGGTTGATTGCCGCCACCGCCCGCGAGAGCCGCCGATCGGACAGTTCCGTTCGGCGGCTTTCGCGATATGTGCCGACGCCCCACGGGTAGCCAGCGGAACCTACAAATGACGATGCGTCCACCCACACGAACGCATGCGACACCCCCTCCAAAGGGAGATTCCGAATGCGGCCGCCTGCGCGTCCAAGATGTTGGACATCTCGCTGACCTGAGTCTTGGGAATGCCCATCTGCTCCACGGCTCCGCGACGGCCCCGGACGTACTTCTCAGCAAGCGCAAACGGTGGCACCTGATCGTTCGTGGAACCGGAGCCGACGGCCGTAGGTCCGGGCGGATCAGGAGGTAAGCAGCCGGGAGCGCAGCGCTGCGACGGTGGCGTCGCTCAGCTTCAGGCCGTTGCGGACGTAGTTGTCGAAGCTCCCGTAGGCCTGGTCGACCTCATGGAACGCCTCGTCCAGCCAAGCGGACTCCACGGCGTCCGACCGGCCGAGGTAGGTGTTGCTGGCCATGTAGTCCTGGTTCACCGTCGCCTTCGGGACACCCAGGATGGTCAGCAGCACCGCCGCACCCCAGCCGGTCCGGTCCTTGCCCGCGGTGCAGTGGAACACCGTCGCGCCGGGGTTGGCCGCGATGGAGGTGAGCAGGTCGTGGTAGGCGCGGCTCGCGCCGCTGAAGTCCACCATGAACGGGTAGGCGATGGACTGGCCGAGGTTGGACGACCCGGTCACCAGCCCGATCAGCAGCCCGTACAGCAGGCTGCCCAGCGCCGGATTGGCGAAGGAGATCCCGTGCGTGAGGTCCTCGACGTCGGCGACCTGGTAGGCGATCCCGGCGGGAAGCAGGTCGGGGTCCTCCGAACGTTCCTTGTAATTGCGCAGGTCCACGTCCAGGGTGATTCCGAGGCCGAGCAGCGTCTGCTGGTCGGCGGTCGACAGGTGGGCCAGGGAGTTGGAGCGGTAGACGACGCCGGTGCGGACGTGGTGGCCGTCGGCGGTCGCGTAGCCGCCGAGGTCGCGGAAGTTGGCGGCCGTGGCCAGCCGGGGCGCGGCGGCCAGGGTCGCCGTGGTCGGCGCCCGGTTCGGGGCCTCGGCGAGGGCGGGCGGTGCGGTCAGCGCGCCGGCCAGCAGGGCGGCGCCGAGCAGGGCTGCGGACGTACGGGGGGTGCGCATGACGATCCTTCTCGGATGGCCCCGGCGGGGGGATGGACGTGACGCCCGTCATGATGCTGTCCGAGCGGACGCGGATGAACTGGCAGGCTCTCAAATCTTCCCGGCGATCATTGTGCGGGGCGACAACGGCCGCGCCCGACCGCCCCGCGCCATTGAGGAAATGACCACATCGCCAACTCGTCACCTGCCCCCCCACAGCACCACGGTGCCTTGAGGTGTGCCGGATTCACTGAAGCCCGATATACCTGGCACTAGTTGTCACTGGTTTGTTGGTTGGACGGTAGTGGGGTGCCTCGCATTCGGCAGTCGGCGTGTTACCGGTGACCGAGCGCAAACGGCGGTCGTCGTACGAACGGCACCGACGCCATCGGGCCTCGGGAACCCGCAGGCAGGACTCATCGCTGGTCGTCGCGTTCGGCCAGCGGGTCAGCCGTCGGCGTCGTCGCGCCGGAGACCGCCCGGATCAGGACGGCCAGGGCGGGCAGCGGGAAGAGCAGCAGGAACAGGTTCGGCACCCACCACGTCATCGAGTAGTCGCCGCGCAAGGCCCAGAACGTGATGGCCTGGAGGCCCGCAGTGCTGGTGAGGGTGAGGGACACCGCCATGAACGTGCGCCACCCGCGTGGCCTGCACAGGCTCAGCAGCCCCGTCACGCTCGCGGCCAGATCGAGGGGCAGGAATGAGGTGTTCCAGTCGCTCATCACCGGATCGGCGTAGTCCTTGTAGGCCATCGAGGCAGGGATCAGGCCGCCGCAGGCGATCGCCCAGTAGAGCAGGAATCCGATGTCGGTGAGCAACATGGCGACCTTGGTCGCCGCGAGCAGCCGGTCCGGCCTCATCCGTGGCTCACCCCGCCGCCGAGGTTCATGACGGTCACGCCGGCGACGACGATGCCCGCGCCGAGCAGCACGTACGGCATTCAGTCCTCCTCGGCGATCAGCGCGGTGAGCCGCGCGCGCACCTCGGTGTGCAGGCCATCGCGCGGTGGGGCGAGGCCGAGCAGCCGGGCCATCCACCAGCCGTCCACGGCGAGCCGCACCAGGGTGGCGGTCGCCGGGTCGAGCCCGTCCTCGCAGATCCGCTGCTGCCAGCGCTCGTAGCACTGGCGCAGCACGGCCTGCACCTCGGGCCCGCCCGATATCCCGGCGAGCAGGGCCACCGCGACCTGATCGAAGCGATCGACCGGTGGTCCGTCCTTCTCCGGAATGGTCGCGTCGAGCCAGGCGCGGGTGAACGATCCGGGTTGCGAGCCCGGCGGCGGCAGTTCGGCCTCGAACCGCTCGACCAGACGGCCGAGCACCCCCTCGATCAGCGCGCGCTTGGACCGGAAATGGTGCAGCAGCCCGCCCTTGCTGACCCCGGCCTCGGCGGCGACGGCGTCCAGCCGGATCGCGTCGGCGCCGCCCGCGATCAGTATGCGCTCGACCGCGTCCAGGATTCTGTCGCGCATGGCACTCCTTCTCCAGACCGTCCAGACGGTCGGTAGCCTAGCCCGATCGAAGCCGATGATCCGGGCGATCCGGCGAAACGGTCAGGCGGAGGCTCCGTGAGCGGCGGGCTGAAGATCCAGCGCTATCTGCACGACCACGGTCTCCCCGCCGGTCTACTGTCTGGCCCCCATGCTCGCGAACCCGCTGATGAAGTACATGTTCTGCTCCCGGAGGACAGCCCGCATCCCCTCGAAGGCGTCACGGAGTCGCGGGTGAACGGCGGCCGCCGAGAACCACCGCCGACGGGGCCATGGCAGAGGTGAACGGGTCGGCGAGCGCCGTGTCGACCGGCCACCATGAGGGTGGCGGCGTCAGGGCTCGGCGGGAAGTTCGACCCACTCCAGCGCCCAGCGGTTGAGGTCGAGCAGGACCTTGCCGAGCGCGGCGCCCTTCTCGGTCAGCCGGTAGTCGATCCGCACCGGTGTGGTGGGCTGCACGCCGCGTTCGATGAGCCCGTCGGCCTCAAGGTCCTTCAGTCGCTGCGACAGCAACTTGTGCGTCATGCAGGGCAGCTCCCAGATTTGCGCGTGTCCGCCCAGGCGCTTCCGGCCGACGGCCTCACCCTGGAGGGGCACCCGCTGCACGCGATCGAGGTCGGGCACAGCGACTGCGACGATTCCACGGTGCTGCACGTGCCGGCGCTCGGACTGGTCGTCGCCGGCGACGTCGCCTACAACAACGTGCACCAGTACCTCGCCGACGGCGGACTCGACGGCGGCATCGACGCCTGGTTGCTCGCCATCGACACGGTCCGGGACCTGCGACCGGCCGCCGTGGTCGCCGGCCACAAGGACGCCACCCGCCCCGACCATCCACGCATCCTCGACGAGACCGCCGAATACCTGCGCACCGCCCGCCAAGTGCTCGCCGACAAGCCCACGGCGCAGACGTTCTTCGACGAGATGACGCGCCGCTACCCGGACCGGCTCAACCCCGGCACCGTCTGGCTGAACGCGCAGAGGCTGGCCTGATGCGCGCCGTTCGGTTTCACGAGTTCGGCGGACGGGACGTCCTGCGGATCGACCAGCTGCCGCAGCCGGAACCGGACGCCGACAGCGTGGTGATCCGGATCGCCCGCGCCGGCGTCAGTCCCCTCGACGACAAGGTCCGCACCGGTGTCCTGCCCTCCTCGATGCGCAAGCCGCTGCCGCTGGTGCCCGGGGCCAGCGCCGTGGGCCGCGTGGAAGATCCCGGCACGTCCGGGCATGCGCCCGGCGCCCGCGTCCTGCTGTGCGGTTGGGGCTACGGCACGACGCGCGACGGCACCTGGCGGGAACTGGCGGCCGTCCCGCCGAGTCACCTCGTCCCCGTTCCCGACGACGTCAGCGACGACGACGCCGCCGGCCTCGTGACCGGATCGGGGTACCTGACCGCCTGGCTGGCACTCACCAAGACCGCACGAATGCGGCCGGGTCAGGTCGTCCTCGCCCCCGGAATCTACGGCGCGGTCGCCAACGCCGCCGCGCAGGTGGCTCCGATCCTCGGCGCCTCGCGGGTCATCTCCACCGCCCGCGGCGCGGACCGCCTCGCCGCCGTCCCACGCGCCGACGACCTCGCCATCATCGACCTGGAGCAGGAGACGCTGAGCGCCGGAGTCGCGCGATTGACCGAAGGCGCAGGAGTGGACGTCGTCCTCGACGGCCTCGGCGGCGACCTCACCGGCCAGGCACTCGGCACCCTCCGGCGCGGAGGAGTCCTCGTCAGCATCGGCTACACCGCCGGCACGAAGGCCGCCATCGACGTCACCGACCTCATCTGGAAAACCGCGCGCATGGAAGGCTTCCTGTTCACCGCATTCACCCAGCAGGAAGTCGCCGACACCTACCGCACCCTGCTCGGGCATCTTTCCGCCCACGCCATCAAACCCGCGATAGACGGGGTCCATCCACTGGACCAGGCTGCCGAGGCCCAGAGACGCGTCGTCGAGGACCGTCCTCTCGGGAGAGTGTTCCTCGATCCCGTGCCTGAGCCCGCCTCGTGGCCCGCGGCTTTGAGGGGCCGTCTCCGGGCGCGGAGGGCAGGTTGGCCTGCCCTCCGGTGGACAAGTTTCTCACTGTCTCGGCTTTGCGGCGGATCCTGTCGGACCGGTGTGTTTCGATCCTGGCCACGGCCTCGTCGGCACGGGGAACTGGCAGGAGGAACACATGGGTCACGACTGGTCCAGCGAGGAGTACGGGGCTTTACGGCCCTGGTGGCTGCCGGACTGGGTGGCATTCCCCCGAAGGCCGCGCAGCGTTGAGGGATGGGCCGTATGCGTGCTCCTGCTGCTGGCCCTGATCGCGCTTCTCGCATACCTGTGGCATCTCTCGATCACCTACTGGTACCTGTCGCTCCCCGCCCTCGCACTGCTCGCGTTCGCGTCCGACCGCTACTGGCGGTCCTTGTGGACCGCCGAACAGGAACGCCGGGAAAGGGTCAGCTCCTACAGCCTGACATTCGCCCAGATGCGGGACATGCACTGGCGCGACTTCGAGATCGCGATCACGCGCCTCATGCGCCGCGACGGGGTCGACGCGGAGCACACCGGCAGAACGGGCGACTTCTCCGGCGACGTGATCGGCTACGACGCCGCGCTCGGCGAACGCTGGCTCGTCCAGGTCAAGCACTACAACCCGAATAACAAGGTCAAGTCCGACGACGTCCAGAAGGTCGCGGGCGCCGCCTGGCCCATCTACCAGGCCCGGATGATGCTCGTCGTCACCACCAGCGGATACACCCGTGATGCGCTGGCCTTCTCCGCCAAGGCCGGGATCCACCTCATCGACAAGGCCGCCCTCATCCGCTGGGCCACCGACGGCGTCCACCTGCACGACGTCCTCGGCATCACCGCGGACGCCCGCTACGGCAACGCCAGTTGAGCCTCGCCGCACCAGGGCCTCTCCAGGCTGGACGGCTTGGTCACGTAATCGTCCAGGCGGAACCGGTACCGCTCGACCAGCACAACATCAGCGTGCACGTCGAAGGTGACCCTTAGATCACCGCGTCACCAGTGCCGCTCGACGGTCCCCTTGGTGGCGACCTGCGCCTGCCTGAGGGAGCGGAGTTTCGCTCGTCGGCCGCGGCGCCGCTCAACTCTGGCAAGGCGGCGCTCGTCAGCGGAGCCTTCGCCTTCCTGGTGAATGCGCCGTTGCAGCCTGCTCTCGACCCAGTCCCCGAGCGGTAGACCGGGCTCCTTCCGCCACGTCTTCGGCCGCCGACGCGCCAGCACCTCCTCGACTTCCCCGGCCTTATCGACGTCAACGGTGCCTGTGGCGTCTCGAAGGATCCGCTGGAGACGATGGCGGTTGGCGCGATTGGGGAACCGCTTGTTCAGCCGTACCGCGTTCCTCGACGACTTGTCGTTCTCCGCGTAGGCGTTGCGGCGATCCTTGGCATAGCTGAGCCGCTTCTTCTCCCGAGGGTTCCTACTCTCCACCACTCCACTCCCCACCTCCACGTCCGACCGCCTCGGAGGCGAGCCCGGGCGGGGCCCAACGTCGACCAGGCCGACCCCAGTACGGCGGTCGTCCGCGGGCACCACTTCATCACCGTGCCCTACGACGAGGCTCGCGGCAGCATCATCGGCACCTTCAGCAAGCTGTCCGACTTTGTCCAGGCCAAGCCGCCGGAGGCCACCGAGCCCGGCGCGGCCCCACCGCCCGGCCGGCCGGTGCCGTCGACGGCGTGGCGGAGTACTGGTATTCGGCGCTCGGGCCCGTCGCGACGCCCGAGGCGCCGCGGCAGTTCACGCTCAGCTTCGCCGAAGCGCAGCGGGTGTCGTGGATCGGGCTGAACCTCAAACCCGGATACGCCGAGACGGCGTCGGTCCACCTCTCGGCGGACGGCCGGGATTGGGGTGAACCCGTCGATGTGCGCACCGGCCACATCTCCGTCGCCGGGCAGATCGCCTGGGCGGAACTCGACCGGGCCACCACGGCCAAGCACGTCAAGGTGGTCATCTCGCAATCCGATGGCGCGTCCATGCTCGCCGAGTTGATGCTCGCGCGCTGAGCCATTCCGAAATGGAACGGTGGCCGCTCTGGAAAGCGGCCACCGTTTCCCTTCGTCTACTCGGCAAGGGTGAGGATGCCGTCGTCGCGGATCGAGCGGAGGACGTCGCGGGCCGCGTCCAGAGTGCGGTCGATGTCCTCCTCGGTGTGCGCGGCGGAGATGTGGTTGCGCTTGAGGGTGAGCGGCAGCATCAGGAAGCCGCGGTCGGTCATACGGCGATGGAAGGCCACGTAGGCGGCATGGTCGTTGCGCAGGAGGTCGCGGTAGCCGCGGATCGGCCCCTCGATGAAGTAGAGGCTGAACACCCCGCCGAAGCCCGCGGCGGTGGCCGCGATGCCGAGGTCGGCGCAGATGCCGGTGAGGCCGGAGCGCATGCGGTCGCCGAGGGCGTGGGTGCGCTCGTAGAAGTCGGGGTGCTCGCGCAGGTAGGTGATGGTGGCGATGGCGGCGGTGGACGAGACCGGGTTGCCGTTGAAGGTCCCGGCGAGGAGCACCTCCCCGCCCGCCGAGCTGAAGTGCTCCATCAGGCGGCGCGGGCCGGCGAGCCCGGCGATCGGGTAGCCGTTGCCCATCGCCTTGCCGAAGGTGGTGAGGTCGGGCAGGACGCCGCAGACCTGCTGGTAGCCGCCGGGCGCGTGCCGGAACCCGGTGATCACCTCGTCGAAGATGAGCAGCGAGCCCTGCTCGGCGGTGAGGGCGCGCAGCCCGGTCACGAACTCCCGCGTCGGGACGAGGGCGCCGACGTTGTGCGGGATCGGCTCCATGATCACGGCCGCGATCCGGTCCGGGTGCGCCTCGTACAGGGCGCGGACGGAGTCCAGGTCGTTGAACTCGGCGATCAGCGTGGCGTCCAGCGCCTCCGGCAGGATGCCGCCCGACAGCGGGTCGCTGCCGTAGGCGCGGTCCGGCGCGGAGATGACGTTGCGGGCGACGGCGTCGTGCCAGCCGTGGAAGCCGCCCTGGAACTTGACGATCAGCGGCCGGCCGGTGACCGCGCGGGACAGCCGGACCGCCTGCGCGGTGGCCTCGCTGCCCGACATCGCCGAGATCATCTGCTCGGCGGACGGAATGGTCTCGGTGACCAGCCGGGCCAGCTCGATCTCCGGCTCGGTGACCCCCCAGCCGACCAGGTCGACTCCCCCGATGGCGGCGCGCACCGCGTCGTCGACCTCGGGCGCGGCGTGGCCGAGCAGGATCGCGCCGAACGCCGCGTGGTAGTCGAGGTAGCGGCGTCCGTCGGCGTCGGTGACGTACGCGCCGGACGCGGCGGTGATCGCGTGCGGCACGCCGACCAGGCGGGTGGCGGAGTTGACGCCGCCGGGGATCACGGCCTGCGCGGCGGCGAGCAGTTCCGCGCCGGACCTGCGCCCGGCCAGCTCGGCGGTGGTCATTCTGGGAGCCCCCAAGAGATTGGCGAGTGATGGGTGACGCTGTCGGCGAATAGTTCATGGAAAGGCGTTCCATGTCAACCCTTCGATTGCGGAGCCTCCGGTTGAGCAGGGAGACCTCAAGTTTTTCTCCCGCGAACCCTTGACACGTGAATGGCCTGGGGATCAGGATCCCTCGACATGGAATCCCATTCCGTGCCGCTTCGGACACTGGTCGTCGGCACCGGTTTCATCGCCGCGCAGCACGCCGCCGCGATCCATGCCGAGCCGCGGCTGGAGCTCGCCGGCGTGGTCGACATCGACCCCGGCCGGGCCGCCGCCGCGGCCCGCGCGAACGGCGGCGTGCCGGCCTTCACCGACCTCGCCGCGGCGCTCGCGGAGACCGGCGCCGGCGGCTGCGTCGTCTGCACCCCGAACGACACGCACGCCGACATCGCCGTGGAGGTCGCGGAGGCGGGCGCGCACCTGCTGATCGAGAAGCCGCTCGCCACCGGGGTGGCCGGCGCGCGCCGGGCGGTCGAGGCGTTCGCGGCGGCCGGGCGGGTGCTGATGCCCGCGCACAGCCACCGCTACTACGACTACGCGCGGACGGTCCGGGACGTGCTGCGCTCCGGTGAGCTGGGCACGGTCGACCTCGTCCGGCTGGCGATCCTCGGCGGCTGGATCTGGCCGGACTGGCGCGGCTGGATGCTCGACCCGGCCCGGTCCGGCGGGCACGCGCTGCACAACGGCGTCCACCTGCTGGACCTCGTCACCTGGTGGACGGACGACACCCCGGAGACCGTGTACGCGCGAGGCCGCCGCCAGACCGCCACGGAACTGGGCATCTACGACTACCTGGAGATGACGGTCGGATTCGCCGGCGGCGCGACCGCCGTGTGCGAGATGAGCCGCGGGCACCGCCCGGCGTCCTTCGCCCGCCGCGACGTCATGGTCGCCGGGAGCGGCGGGATCCTCACGCTCCCCTGGGACGCCGAGTCGGGGACCGCCACCGACGAGACCGGCACCGCGCTGCTCCCGCCCGGCGGCGGCGACGGGTTCGCCCTCCAGATCGCCGCCTGGGCCGACGCCGTCACCGGCGAGCCGCCGCTCGTGACCGGCGAGGACGGGCTGCTGGCCGTGGCGATGGGCGTCGCCGCCGAACGATCGATCGCGACCGGCGAGCCCGTCCGGGTCGCCGACGTCCTCAAGGAGGCGTCCTGATGCGCACGCTCAAGGTGCTGCCCTGGGGGTCGGGCGGGTTCGGGACCCAGGACCACCAGCACGACATGTACCTTCCCGCGTTCCGGGCGCACGCCGGGTTCGAGGTCGTGGAGAGCGACCGGCCGGACATCGGCGGAGCCGTCCGCGCGACGGGCGCCGAGGTCGTCTGCGTGTGCGCGCCACCGGAGGAGCGGGCCGACCGGGTCGTCGAGGCGCTGCGCGCCGGCTGCCACGTCCTCGCCGACAAGCCGCTCGCGCTGGACGCGGCCGGCGTCGAGGCGATCGCCGCGGTCGCGGCCGAGACCGGCCTGGTCTGCATGCCGGCGCACCACCACCGGTTCGGCGCCGCCGTCCAGGCCGCCAAGGGGGCGCTCGCCTCCGGACGCGTCGGGCTGCCCTGGAACGTCCAGGCCGACTTCCTCGTCGACGGCGGCGACCCGTGCCCGGACGGCGAACTCGTCAACTTCGGCCTCTACCCCGTGGACGTGGTGCGGGCCCTCACCGGGCAGGCGGTCCGCCGCGTGCACGCCGTGCCGGGCCGCGAGCGGAGCCGGTTCACCGTCCTGCTGCTCGACCACGAGCACGGCATGACCAGCACCATCACCGTCGGCCGGCTGCGCGGCACCGTCGACGCCCCCGGCATGGCGCTGCACCGGTACCGCATCAGCGGCTCCGGCGGGGTCATGGACGTCGACGCCGCCAAGCCGGGCGCGTCCGTCCGGACGGTGACGGGCAGCCGCACCGCCTGGCACGGCCCCGGCACCGTCGACCGGATGCTCACCGCGCTGCACACCGCCGTCGTCACCGGCCGGCCGCCCGAGGCCGGCCCGGCCGACGCCCTCGCCGCGCTGCGCGTCACCGACGCCGCGGCCCGTTCCCTCGCCCTCGGCACACCCGTGCCGATCGACTCCCCGGAGGTCTGATCCATGAAGCTCGCGACGTACCGCCTGCCGGACGGCGGAGTCCGCCACGGCGAGATCGTCGAAGGCGGCCGCGTCACCGACCTCGGCCCCGGCGACCTCTCGGCGCTGGTCGGCGGGCTCGGCTCGGTGCCGTCCGGCGGCACGGAGCACGCGCTGGACGAGGTGACGCTGCTCGCGCCGCTGCTGCGTCCCGGCAAGGTCCTCGCGGTGGCCGCGAACTACCAGGAGCACGTGACCGAGACGGGCGGGGACGCGCTCGACAAGTCGCGGATCTCGCCGCGGCTGTTCATCAAGCCCGGCACCGCCGTCAGCGGCCCCGGCGAGGACATCGCGCTGCCGTCGGTCAGCCCCAGCATCGACTGGGAGGCCGAACTGGTCGCGGTGATCGGGCGCGGCGGCAAGGACATCCCGGTCGAGGACGCCCTCGGCCACGTCGGCGCCTACACGATCGGCAACGACGTGTCGGCCCGGAAGATGGACTACGGCCACGACCGCGACACCGAGGACTCCGCGGTCGCGTTCTTCGACTGGCTGAACGGCAAGTGGCTCGACGGGTTCGCCGCGCTCGGCCCGTACCTCGTCACCGCCGACGAGGTGCCCGACCCGCAGAAGCTCGAGGTGATCCTGGAGGTCAACGGGCGGGTCCGGCAGCACGGCGACACCGGTCAGATGATCTTCAGCGTCGCGGAGCTGGTGGCGTTCGCGTCCCGGCTGATGACGCTGGAGCCCGGCGACGTGCTGTACACCGGCACGCCGTCCGGGGTGGGGATGGCATCGGGGGAGTTCCTGTCCGCAGGCGACGAGATGACGGTCCGCGTGACCGGGCTCGGAAGCCTGGTGAACCGCGTCCGCTGAGCGGACCAGTGGCCGGGCGGGTGCCCGGCCACCGCCGAGAAGAGGCAGTCAATGACCATTCGTTCCGGGAGAACGAGGGCCCGCGGCCCCGGGCGGCGAGCCGCCGCGGCCGCGCTGGGCGGCGTGCTCGCGGCGGGCGCGCTCGCCGCCTGCAGCTCCGACCCCACCCAGAAGTCCGCCGGCGGGGACGCGGGCGTCCTGAACATGTACCTGTACCAGAAGCCGAAGACGTTCAGCCCGCTCGCGCCCAACAACGGGCCCGACCAGCTCGTCATGTCGTTCATCTTCGACTCGCTGTACGGCTCGGACGGGTCCTACGGGCTGAAGCCGCACCTGGCCGCCGCCGCGCCCGAGGTGTCGGACGACGCCAAGACGATCACGGTGAAGCTGAAGCCGGGCCTGAAGTGGAGCGACGGCAAGCCGCTCACCGCCGAGGACGTGGTATTCACCTTCACCGTGCTCGCCGACCCGGAGACGGGCAGCGCGCAGGCGGGCAAGTTCGCGGCGGTGGCGGGCGCCAAGGAGCTCGCCGACGGCAAGGCCGACTCCCTCACGGGCGTGACCGCGCCCGACGCGACCACCGTGAAGATCACCACGACGCGGCCGGCGGCGGGGCTGCCGGGACTGATCGGCAACACCCCGATCCTGCCCCGGCACGTCCTCGGCGAGGGCCCGGCGAAGGGGCTCGGCGACAACGGCTTCTTCACCCGGCCGACCGTCGGCTCGGGGGCGTTCACGTTCGCCGACTACAAGACCGACCAGTACGTGGAGCTGAAGGCGAACCCGAACTTCCGCGAGCCGGTATCGGTCAAGAAGGTGTTCCTGAAGCCGGTCACCTCCGACGTGGCGACCGCGCAGCTGCGCACCGGCGAGATGGACCTCGCCCAGGTCTCGCCGACCGACCTGCCGACCGTGAAGAAGATGGACGGCGTCAAGGTCGTGTCCGCCAAGAGCCCCGGCTTCACCCGGATCGCCCTCAACCAGTCGCAGAAGCGGTTCAAGGACGCGCGCGTCCGGCAGGCGCTGCTCACCGCGATCGACCGCAAGGGACTGGTCGAGAAGGTGCTCGGCGGCGCCGGGACGGTCGTGAACTCCAGCTTCTACGGGGAGCTCGCGACGTCCGCGGCGAACGACTACGCCTACGACCCCGCGAAGGCCAAGAGCCTGCTCGCCGAGGCCGGCTGGGACGGGTCCAAGCCCGTCACGCTGTCGTGGATCCCCGGGCAGCGCGACCGCGACACCGCCGTGACGGTGATCCAGAGCCAGCTCAAGGCCGTCGGCGTGAACGTGGAGCTCAAGCAGGTGCAGGCGGACGAGCTGCTGTCGTCCTACGAGAAGAAGTCGTACGACATGGCGCTGTTCGGCGGCGGCAACTACGCGACCGAGCCGTCCACCGTCGCGACCATCGACGCCTGCGACCAGTCCTACCCGGCGGGCGGCAACGTCGCGCACTTCTGCGACCCGAAGCTCGACGGGCTGCTGTCCAAGGCCGACTCTGTCGCGGCACCGGCGGAGCGCACAAGCCTGTTCCAGGAGGCCGCCAAGGTCGAGAACGCGCAGGTCCCCTACCTGTGGCTCTACAACCCGGACGCTGTCTGGGCGTACCGGACCCGGCTGTCCGGCTTCGAGCCGACGGGGCTCCCGACGAACGAGGTCGGGACCTGGGACTTCGCGAACTGGAAGCTGAGCTGATCCCGGCCGGGCCGGGGGCGGGCGCCCCCGGCTCGGCCGCCGTGCAAGGAAGGAGGTGAGGCGTGGCGGCCTACGTCATCCGGCGCCTGCTGGTGAACGCGTTCGTGTTCCTGCTGATCAGCGTCGGGATCTTCGTGCTGGTGCGGGTCGCGCCCGGCGACCCGGTGCGCATGATGGTCGACCCCGAGCAGATGCGCGGCGGCGGCCAGGCGTTCATCGAGGCCAAGCGGCACGAGCTGGGGCTCGACCGGTCGATCGTCGTCCAGTACGGGAACTGGCTGTCGGGGGCGCTGCACGGCGACTTCGGCTACTCCTACGTCGGGCACCGGCCCGTGTCGGCGGTGCTCGGCGAGCGGGTCGGCCCGACGCTGCAGCTGATGGGCGCCGCCCTCGCGGTCGCGCTGGTGGTGTCGGTGGCGCTCGGCGTGGCCGCCGCGGTGCGCCGCAACACGTCCGTCGACTACGGCGCCACCGTCCTCGGCCTGGCCGCGGTCTCGGTGCCGCCGTTCTTCCTCGGCATCGTCGGGATCTACCTGTTCTCCCTGAAGTGGGGGGTGCTGCCGTCGGCGGGGATGACCACGCCGGGCGGCGGCGGCCCCGCCGACCAGCTCCGGCACCTGGTCCTGCCGGGGCTGATCCTGGCGTTCGTCACCGCCGGGCCGTTCACCCGCTACGTGCGCGGCGGCCTGGTGGACGAGCTCGGCGCCGACTACGTCCGGACGGCCGAGGCCAAGGGCGCGTCGCGGGCCCGGGTCGTGCTGCGGCACGCGCTGCGCAACTCGCTGATCCCGCTGATCACGGTGGTGATGTACCAGATCCCGCAGATGCTGGCGGGCGCGGTGGTGATCGAGCAGGTCTTCGCCTGGCCGGGCATGGGCCAGCTCGCGGTCAGCTCGATCGGCCAGCACGACTACCCGGTCATCGTCGGGTTCGCGTTGTACGTGGCGGTGCTGGTGCTGCTGTGCAACCTGATCGCGGACGTCCTGTACGCCGTCGTCGACCCGAGAGTGAGCCTGCGATGACCACGGCGCAGAAGCGGACGAAGGTCCCCCTGGAGAAGAGGCCCGCGGCCGAGAAGGCCGCCGCGTCGGCGTCGCCCCGGGCGCGGGCGGTGCGGCGGTTCCGCCGCAACCGGCTCGCCGTCGCCGGGAGCGTCGTGCTCGGCGCGGTGGTGCTGGCGTCGCTGCTGGCGCCGTGGATCGCCGGGCACCCGAACGCGGTCGACCTGGACGCGGTGCGGCAGGGGCCGTCCGGCGCGCACTGGTTCGGCACCGACCCCTCCGGCCGCGACGTGTTCGCCCGCACCCTGCACGCGGGCCGGGTGTCGCTGCTGGTCGGGCTCGCCGCGGCGCTCGGCGCCGTCCTCGTCGGCACGCTGTTCGGCTCGGTCGCCGGGCTGTTCGGCGGCATCGTGGACAGCGTGATCATGCGGATCGCCGACATCGTGATGTCGTTCCCGACCGTGGTGGTCATCCTGGTGCTCGCCGGGATCGTCGGGCCGAGCGTGACCGTGCTGATCGTCGCGATCGGGCTGACGCAGTGGCCGGTCGCCGGCCGGGTGGTGCGCGGCGTGACGCTGTCGCTGCGCGACCGCGAGTACATCCAGGCCGCCGAGGCGTCCGGGGCGAACGCGTGGTGGCTGATCCGCAAGCACATCGTGCCCGCGGCGCTGGCGCCGGTCACGGTGACCGGCACCCTCGCCGTCGCGCAGGCGATCATGCTGGAGACGACCGCGTCCTTCCTCGGGCTCGGCGTCCGGCCGCCCCAGGCCAGCTGGGGGAACATGCTGAACGACGCGCAGAACCTGACGCTGATCCAGACGATGCCGTGGCTGTGGATCCCGCCGGGCATCGCGATCGCGGTGACGGTGCTCGCCGTCAACTTCGTCGGGGACGGCCTCCGCGACGCCGTCACGCCGGGAGGACGCACATGACCGCGCGCACCGGGCCCGGGGGCGGGCCGCTGCTGGAGATCGAGGACCTGGTCGTCGAGTTCGCCGGCGACGAGGAGACCGTCCGGGCGGTGGACGGCGCCGGGTACACGGTCGCGCCCGGCGAGACGCTCGGCGTGGTCGGCGAGTCGGGGTCGGGCAAGAGCGTCACCGCGATGTCCGCGCTCGGGCTGATCAGGCCGCCGGGCCGGGTCGTGTCGGGGCGGGTCGTGTTCGACGGGTCCGACCTGCGCGCGATGCGCCCCCGCGAGCTGCGCAGACTGCGCGGCGGCCGGATCGCGATGATCTTCCAGGATCCGATGACCGCGCTGAACCCGGTCGTCACCGTCGGCGCGCAGATCCGCGAGGCGCTGCGGCTGCACCAGCCGGGCATGTCCCGGGCCGCGGCCCGCACGAGGGCCGCCGAACTGCTGACGCTGGTCGGGGTGCCGGGCGCGGAGCGGCGGCTGAAGCAGTACCCGCACGAGTTCTCCGGCGGCATGCGGCAGCGCGCGATGATCGCGATGGCCATCGCCAACGACCCCGACCTGCTGATCGCGGACGAGCCGACGACCGCGCTGGACGTGACCGTCCAGGCCCAGGTGCTCGACCTGCTGCGGCTGACGCGGCGGGAGACCGGCGCCGCCACCGTGCTCATCACCCACGACCTCGGCGTGGTCGCCGAGCTGGCCGACCGGGTCGTGGTGATGTACGCGGGGCGGGTCGTCGAGCACGGCACCGTCGCGGCGATCTTCGACTCGCCCCGGCACCCGTACACGCGGGGGCTACTGGACAGCCTCCCCGCGCTGGACGGCGACGCCGGCGAGCTGACCCCGATCCCCGGGTCCCCGCCGCTGCCGGGCGAGGTCGCGGAGGGCTGCGCGTTCGCGCCCCGCTGCCCGATGGCGCGGGACAGGTGCCGCGCCGAGCGCCCGGAGCTGACCCCGTCCGGGCCGGGACGGGCGAGCGCCTGCCACTTCCACGACGAGATGGCCGAGGAGGAGACCGATGACCGAGCTTGACGCGGCGCGGCCGGACCGGGCGCGGCCGGACGAGGTCCTCGCCGTCACCGGCCTCGCCAAGCACTTCCCCGTCCGGTCGGGGCCGCTGCGCCTGCGGACCGGCAGCGTCCACGCGGTCGACGGCGTCGACTTCTCGCTGCGGGCGGGGCGGACACTGGGCCTGGTCGGCGAGTCCGGCTGCGGCAAGACGACCGCGGGGCGGATGGTGGTGCGGCTCCTGGAGCCCACCGCCGGGCGGATCGTCGTGGCCGGGCGGGACGTCACCCGCGTGCGCGGCGCCGAGCTGCGCGCGCTGCGCCGCGACCTGCAGCTGGTGTTCCAGGACCCGTACGCGTCGCTGTCGCCGCGGATGACCGTCCACGACATCATCGCCGAGCCGCTGCGCGTGCAGGGCCGCTACGACGACGGCGGCCCCGAGCGCGTCGCCGAGCTGCTCGACATGGTGCGGCTCGCGCCCGCGCACGCCCGCCGGTACGCGCACGAGTTCTCCGGCGGGCAGCGGCAGCGCATCGGCATCGCCCGCGCGCTCGCCCTCGGCCCGAAGGTCCTCGTGCTGGACGAGCCGGTCAGCGCGCTGGACGTGTCGATCCAGGCGCAGGTCGTCAACACGCTCCGGGAGCTGCAGCGCGAGCTCGGGGTGGCGTACCTGTTCATCTCGCACGACCTGTCGGTGGTGCGGCACGTCTCGCACGAGATCGCGGTGATGTACCTCGGGACGATCGTGGAGCGCGGCACCCGGGACGAGATCTTCCGCAGCCCGGCGCACCCGTACACGCAGGCGCTGCTGTCGGCCGTGCCGCGCACGCGGCCCGGCGCCCGCGCGGGCCGGGAGCGGATCATGCTCACCGGGGACGTGCCGAGCCCGATCGACCCGCCCTCCGGCTGCCGGTTCCGGACCCGCTGCTGGAAGGCGCAGGACATCTGCGCCACCGAGACCCCCGCGCTCACCGACCGCGACGGCGTCGGCCACCCGGCCGCCTGCCATTTCGCCGAGCCCGCCGACGTGCTGGCCACCGCCTGACCATAAGGAGCGAAAGTGCACGACGCAGACCAGCGACTGGCCGCCGCAGCCCTGGAGCCGGGACCCGCGGGCGAACGGCCGTCCGTCGCCGCCGCGCGCCGTTCCGGTGCCGTCCTGATCGCCTCCGGGCAGGTCGCCGCCCGGGACGGGAAGCTGATCGCCGAGGGCCGCGTCGGCGGGGACGTGTCGCTCGACGTGGCCCGCGCCTGCGCGCGGCAGTGCGCCCGCAACGTCCTCACCGCCGTCCGGGACGAGCTGTCCGGGCTCGGCGCCGTGGAGCACGTCGAGACCGTGTCGGTGTGGGTGGCGTCCGCGCCCGGATTCACCGACCAGCACCTGGTCGCGGACGCGGCGACGGCCCTGTTCACCGAGGTGTTCGGCGACGACGCCGGACGGCACGCGCGGGTCGCGCTCGGCGTCGCCGCGCTGCCGACCGGCAGCCCGGTCGAGGTGCAGGCCACCTTCCGGCTGCGCACGCCATGACGGAACTGCTCATCACCGGCGGGACGCTCGTCGACGGCACCGGGGCGGCGCCGCGCCGCGCCGACGTCGCCGTCGAGGGCGGCCGGGTCGAGGCGATCGGCGACCTGGCGGGGCGTCCGGCCGCGCGGACGATCGACGCGTCCGGGCAGGTCGTGGCGCCCGGGTTCGTGGACGTCCACACCCACTCCGACCTGACGCTGCTGTCGAACCCGGAGGCGCACAGCGCCGTGCGGCAGGGCGTCACGACCGTCGTGGTCGGCAACTGCGGCCTCGGAGTCACGCCCGTCGCCGCCGACCCGGACGCCTTGCGCTCGGCGGCCGGTTACCTGGACCTCGACCCGTCCGTCCGCTGGAACTGGACCGACCTGCCCGGCTACCTCGCCGCGCTCGGCGCCGCCCGCCCGTCGGTGAACGTGGTCGCGCTCGTCGCGCACACGCCGCTGCGCGCGGCGGCCGTCGGGTTCGGCGACCGGCCGGCCGACGCGGCCGCGCTCGACCGGATGCGGGGCCTGCTCGGCGACGCGCTCGCGGCGGGCGCCGCCGGCGTCTCCACCGGCCTGGTCTACGCGCCCGTCTGCTACGCCCGCGAGGACGAACTGGAGGCGCTCGGCCATACCGCCGCCGCGCACGGCAAGCTGTTCGCCTGGCACGTCCGCGACTACGCGGACGGGCTGCTCGACTCGGTCCGGCAGGCGCTGCGGGTCGCGGCGGCGACCGGCTGCCGCACCCAGATCTCGCACCTGGTCGCGGTCGGGCGGCGCAACCACGGCTCGGTCGCGCGGGCACTGGAACTGATCGACGCCGCGCGGGACGGCGGCCTGGACGTCGCCTTCGACATCTACCCCTACCTGGCCGGGAACGCGCCGCTGTCGCAGTTGCTGCCCGCGTGGGCGCAGGAGGGCGGCGAGGGGCCGATGCGGGCCCGGCTCACCGAGCCCGCCGTCCGCGCCCGCGTCCGGGACGAGTGGCGCGGCATGCCGAACGCGTGGGACGACATCGCCGTCGGCGGACGCGCCCTGCCCGATCTCGCCGCCGACGCGGGCACCGACCCGCCGGAGACCGCCCTCGACCTCGTCGCCGAGCACGGCAACGGCGTGCAGATGGTGGCGGGCGGGCGCAGCGAACGCGACCTCGCGGACGCGCTCACGCATCCCGCCGCCGTCATCGGCTCCGACGGCCAGGCCCTCGACCCGGACGGGCCGACCGGGCGGGGCACGCCGCACCCCCGCTCGTTCGGCTGCTTCCCGCGGCTGTTCGCCGAGTACGTCCGGACGGGCCGGATCGGGCTCGCCGAAGCCGTCCGGAAATGCACGTCCGCGGCCGCCGAGCGGGCCGGGCTCGCGGGGCGCGGGGTGCTGCGCGGCGGGGCCGCCGCCGACATCGTCGTTTTCGACCCCGCCCGCATCGCCGATCGGGCTACGTTCGCAGCACCACAGCGGTATCCGGAGGGGATCTCCGCGGTCGTCGTCGGCGGCCGGACCGTGGTCGAGGACGGCGCGCACGGCGGCGCCCGGCCCGGCGAGATCCTCCGCATCCCCTGAACGCGGATCTTCCGCAGCGCGCATTCCCTTAACGGAGACGAGGCACCGATGGACAAAGGCAGAGGGACGGCATCCGGGACGCGTCCCGCGGCCCGCCGCCGCAACGTGGACGACGACCGGCCCGCGGCGGCCAACTACCACGCCAACGCGCTCGCCCGCGGCCTGGCGCTGCTGGAGCGGCTCGCCGCGCGCGGCGGCACGCTGACCCTGAACGACTTCTCGACCGGCACCGGCCTGCCGAAGAGCACGCTCGTCCGGCTCCTCGCCGTCCTGGAGGAGATGGGGTACGTGGTCCGCGCCGACGAGCGCCCCGCCTACCGGCTCGGCCACAAGACCCTCACCCTGTCCACCGCGTACCTGAACGGGCTGGACCTGTCCCAGGTCGCGGGCGGGCACCTGGCGAAGGTCGCCGAGGCGACCGGGCAGACCGCCAACCTCGGCGTGCTGGACGGGCGCGAGGTCCTGCACGTGTGCGTCCGCGAACCCGACCGGCCGATCCGCTTCCACACCACGCCCGGCACGCGGGACGCCGCGTACTGCACCGGGCTCGGCAAGATGCTGCTCGCCGGGCTCGACCCGGCCGTCCTCGCCCCGCACCTGCCGCCCGAGCCGTTCCCCGCCCGCACCGAGCACACGCTGACGACCGTCGCCGCGCTGACCGAGGACCTGCGGGGCACCGCCGAGCGCGGCCACGCCCTGGACGACAACGAGGGCAGCGTCGGCCTGCGCTGCGTCGCCGTGCCGGTCGAGGTGGACGGCGCCTGCGTCGCCGCGCTCAGCGTGTCGGGGCCGTCCGCCGAGTTCGACGGCGACCGCCGCGGCCGCTACCTGGACCTGCTGCGCGCCGCCGCGGCCGACCTCGCGGCCGACGCCGACGTCGTCGCCGCCCTGGAGTTCCTGCGCTCGTCCCTGCGCTCCGACGTACCCCGTCCCCGGGAGGATTCTTGATCGACTTCCACACCCACTGCCAGCGGCCCGAGCACTGGGGCCACGAGTGGGACGACCACTGGAAGCCCGTCTACGGGCGCGGCGCCCACGAGTTCACCGCCGCCGACTACGACCGCGCCATGGCGGACGTGACGGCCGCGTGCGTGTTCGGGATCCGCGCCACCGCCGCCGGGGTCCTCACGCCGAACGCCCACACCGAGGCGTTCTGCGCGGAGACCGCCACCGAGACGATCGGCTTCATGGCGCTCGACCCCACCGACCCCGACGTCCTCGACCAGCTCGCCGACGGCGTCGCGCGCGGCCTGCGCGGCATCAAGCTGTACCCGGTGCTGGCGCTGTTCGACCCGCGCGACACCCGCCACGACCCGTTCTACCGGGCCGCGGCCGACGCGGGGCTCGTCGTCCTGTGGCACATGGGCGCCACCCCGAGCCCGGCCGGGGACCTGTCGGTCAGCAATCCGCTGGTCGTGGACGACGTCGCCCGCCGGCACCCCGACCTGGTGCAGATCATCGCGCACCTCGGGCACCCGTGGCAGCGCGAGACGATCGTGACGCTGCGCAAGAACCGCCGCGTGTACTCCGACGTGTCGGCGTCCTGGGCCCGGCCGATGGACGGCTACCTCGCGCTGGCCCGCGCGCAGGAGTGGGACGTGGTCGACAAGCTCGTCTTCGGCTCCGACTTCCCGCTCTGGACGCCCGCCGAGGCCGTCGCGGGGCTGCGCGAGATGGTCGGGCAGCGCCCGTCCGGCTTCCCCGAGATCAAGAAGGAGACCGTCGAGTGGCTGCTGGACGGCGACCCGCGACCGCGGATGGGCCTCGCATGACGCCGCTGGACGAGCTGCCGACGCCCGCCCTCCTCGTCGACCGCGCCCGCATGGAGGCCAACCTGGCCGCCATGTCCGCCGCGATCGGCGCCGCCGGGGTCGCGCTGCGCCCGCATTTCAAGACGTCCAAATGCCTGGCGGTCGCGCGCCGCCAGCTCGCCCACGGCGCGATCGGCTTCACCTGCGCCACCCCGGCCGAGGTCGAGCTGCTCCAGGACGAAGGCGTGGATGACGTCCTGTGGGCGCACCAGCCGGTCGGCCCCGCCAAGATCGCCTTCGCCGTCCAGGCCCTGGGCCGAGGCGGGCTGACCATCGCGCTGGACTCCCTCGAAGCGGCGGGACCACTCGCGGAGGCGGCCGCCTCCGCCAGCGTCACCGTCCCCTTCGTGCTGGAGGTCGACACGGGACTGCACCGGGCGGGCGTCGACCCCGACCGGGCCGTGGCGACCGCCGCCGCGCTCACCGCCCTGCCCGCACTGGAGCTGCGGGGCGTCCTCACCCACGAAGGCCACCTGGCCGCACACGGCTCGGACCGCGCCGGCCTGGAGGCGGCGGGCGACCTGGCGGGACGCACACTCGTGCAGGTCGCCGAGGCACTGCGCGCCGACGGCCACGCCTGCCCGCTGGTCTCGGTCGGCTCGACGCCCGGCGCCACGTCCGCGCCCTTCGCCGCCGGAGTCACCGAGGCCCGTCCCGGCACGTACGTCTACTTCGACGCCAACCAGGTCGGCCTGGGCAGCGCCCGGATCGAGCAGTGCGCGCAGACCGTGCTAACCCGCGTCACGAGCGCCCAGCGGCCCGGAACCGTCATCATCGACGCGGGCATCAAGGCGATGAGCTCCGACACCATCGCGACCGCCGGGATCCTCGGCATCGTCTGCGACCCGGAGTCCGGCCGTCCGCTGGACGGGGTCGAGTTCACCGCCGGCAACGAGGAGCACGGCTACCTGACCGGCCCGGGAACGTCCGGGCTCCGGGTCGGCGACCTGCTCCGGATCGTTCCCAACCACGCCTGCGGCACCACCAACATGTGGAGCACGCTGCATTTCGTCGAGGGCACCCGGGCCGTCGAACGCCACCCGATCGAGGCCCGCTATTAACATCCGTTCGAGCGTTGACATGGAATGGTATTCCGTGTTGCATCCGGGAAGTATGCGAGTCCGTCGAAGTACCGCCATCGCCCTGACCGCACTGCTCACTCTGGGGTTTTCCGGCGCCGTGGCGCACGCGGCCCCGACCATTCCCTCGTCCCCGGACCGGCCCGACGTGGTCGTGGCCCAGGCCGCCCCGGGCAAGAAACTGCATTTCCCGAACATGGAGCGGCTGAACGACGGCTCCCTCGTCGCGGTGGCCCGCGAGGGCGCCGGCCACACCGGGCAGGACGGCCGGCTGCTGATGCTCACCGGCGAGGACGGCGGCCGCACCTGGTCGGCGCCGCGGACCGTGCACGACTCCCGCTACGACGACCGCGACCCGATGATCACGCAACTGCGGTCCGGTCGGCTGCTGCTGAGCTGGTTCCAGATCGACTACTCGGTCTCCCCCGCCGAGCCGATGGGGGTGTTCGTCCGGCACAGCGACGACCGCGGCGCCACCTGGTCGGAGCCGGTCGCGGTGCAGACCTCGCTCAGCGGCGAGTCCGACATCGTCGACACCTACGAGCTGGGCTGGGCGGCGAGCCACGGGCAGATCAAGGAACTGCCCTCCGGCGAGCTGATCGTCCCGCTCTACGGCACCGTCCCCGACGACCGCTGGCAGCGCGCCACCGTGGTGCGCAGCCTGGACGGCGGCGCGTCCTGGCACGCGGGCACCGAGTCGCTGATCGCGTCCGCGCAGGGCACCCACTACCAGGAGCCGGTGCTCACCGTCCTGCCGGACGGAACGGTCCACGCCCTGCTGCGCATCGGCACGGCGGCGTCCACGATGGGCGCGGTCAACTCCCAGGAGTCCTGGTCGCGCGACGGCGGCCGCACCTGGACGGCCCCCGCCGAGATCGACCTCGTGACCTCCTCGGCCCACACCGAGGTCCTGCGGAACGGCGACGTCTTCCTCGCCTACGGCGACCTGTCCGGCCACTTCACCGAGCGGCGCGGCACCGTCGGAGCCGTCCTGCGCGACCCCGGCCGCTCGTGGACGGGCGCGCCGCGCGAGCTGGTGTACGACTCGGGGACCGGCGACCAGGCCAACCCCGCCGTCGCCGAGGTCCGTCCTGGCCGGGTCCTCGTGCTCGGCTTCGACTCCGCCAAGAGCCAGCTCATCGGCGACTTCGTCGACGTGGCCGACATCCGCGACGAGCCCGCCGACCCGCGCCGCGTCGACCTGGCCGCCCTGCACGCCGCGGGCCGTCTCACGATCGACACCGACCTCACGTACACGGGCGCGGGCCGGCCGAACGTGGGCCCGGCCGGCGCGATCGACGGCGTGGTCGGCTACAACGACGCCGCCTGGAAGGCCGGCGCCGCACCAGGCCGCTACACCGTCACCTTCGACGAGCCGCGCCGCGTACTGGAGGCCGGCGTCGCCCTCAAGCCCGGCCACGCCGAAGCAGCGACGATCAAGGTCCGCACCCCGGACGGCACCTGGCGGGCCGTCGGCGACCTCGACGACCGCGTCCGCTATGGCGACGACCTCACCTGGTTCCCGGTCGGCCCCGGCACCCCGATCGACGCCGTCCAGGTGGACATCACCCAGTCCAACGGCTGGGCCGTCCTCGCCGAACTGGGACTCCGCTCCCCCGCCGCCCCCTAATTTCCACCCACGCCCCTTGAAAAAATCACGCTGAGGGCGGGGCAGGACACTCGTCCTGCCCCGCCCTTACTCCTACGAAGAGTGACGCGGCTACCAGGGCAGTACGCCGTTCTCGGCTTCAGGGGGCGCGGCGTTCCCCGCGCGACCGGCGCGTGTACTCCCGGCCGAGCGCGAACAGCAGCCAGGTGAGGGCGGTGGCGTCGTCGACGATTCCGAATGGCAGGAAGACGTCCGGGATCAGGTCGATCGGGGAGACGATGTAAATCACCGCGATCACCATCGCGACGATCCTGCCTTTGGAGGTCCGGTAGTAAGCCTGCGCCGCCGTGCCGGACGGCCCGCCACCGCGGCGCCTCCGCAGCCGCAAAATGCCCGCGAGCAGGAGGACCGCGCCAACGGCCATCACGGCGGCCCCCACCACGGTGATGTCGATACCGGCCAGGTCACCGTCCACGGTAAGTGCCGGAAAGGCACCCGCGACGACGAGGACGACTCCGAGCCATACCATGCGCACCTCCGGGGGGACGTGTTCTCTGGTATTGCCATCGCAGGCGATTCCACTCGGCTGGCTCCACCACGATCGCGGCGCCCCCGACGACGGCCTGATGCGATTTCGGGCTGCGGCCGTCAGGTGAGCGCCTGGAGGAGGTAGAGGACGGCCAGCGCGGTGGCCGCGAGGCCAAGGCCGAACCGCAAGGCGGCCTCGTGGAGCCGGGGCTGCAGCCGCGCGCCCAGGTAGCCGCCGACCAGTCCGCCCAAGCCGCAGGCCAGCCCCAGTGACCACTCGGGCGCGATGTCCCCGTGCGCGGTGAGCGAGAGGATCGCATAGGTGGACGCCCCCGCCACTGAGGTGAGGAAGGTGGAGGCCAGCGCGGCAGGCGCGACCTGGGCGACCGGCATGCCCCGTCCGACCAGGACGGGCCCCGCGATGGAGCCGCCGCCGATCCCGTAGACCCCGCCGACAGTGCCGACGACCAAGGCGAGCGAGGTGATGAACCGTGCCGACGGCTGCCCGGGACGGCGGCGGCGCGGACGCAGGACGCGGACGCACAGCCACAGCCCCAGCGGCAGCAGGAGCAGGCCGACCAGAACGCGGAAGACGGTGGCGCCGGGAACGGCGAACACCCGGATGACCGCCCCGATGACCACGCCGGGCAGCGCCCCGGCGATCAGCCGCCGGGTCAGCGGCCCGGTGAGGCTCCCCTGGCGGTGGTGGCGGATCAGCGCGCCGGGGCCGGCGACGACGTTGAACAGCAGGTTGGTCGGGGTGA
Organism: Actinomadura geliboluensis; assembly: GCF_043197915.1. Taxonomy (NCBI): domain Bacteria; kingdom Bacillati; phylum Actinomycetota; class Actinomycetes; order Streptosporangiales; family Thermomonosporaceae; genus Actinomadura; species Actinomadura geliboluensis. The sequence goes on from NZ_JBICUA010000007.1 coordinate 383,585, forward strand.
CGGCCGGGCTGGGAACCCCCAGCACGCTGAGCTGCACCGGCAGCAGGAACACCGCCCCCGATACCCCGACCGGGGCGGTCACCACCGCGATCAGCGCGCCGGCGGCGAAGCCGAACAGTTCCGTCTGCACCGTCATGTCCTCAGCCCCGGCATCGGGCCAAGCCTGCCTCATCCCCTCCGGGGTGCAGCGGCCAGGGCGGGCGGCGACCCCGCACTGTACGGCATGGTGCAACCGAAACCGCAGTCCCGCGGCAGGGTCAGCCGCACTTCTGGCCGAGCATTTCGGTCTTGGGCTGGTCGGTCGCCTTGGTCAGGGCCTGCGCTGTGAGGGACCGGATGCGACCGTAGTCCGGGTGCGCGGAACGGATCAGCGGCGGGACGAACTGGATGCTGTGCAGCCCCGCTCCGCGGATCTTGCTCACCAGGCCGACCAGGGACGGCAGCATGCCGAGCGGGATGTCGGTGTTGACGGAGTACTTGAACACCTCCGCGAGCCGCCGGAAGGCGCGGAACACCGTCATCGGGTCGGCCTGCCTGTACAGCGCCCAGATCAGGCACTTCTGCCGCGCCATGCGGGCATAGTCGTCGCTGCCGGTGCGTGAACGCCCGTACCAGAGCGCCTGACGCCCGCTGAGCCGCTGGCAGCCGGGACGGATCACCCCCGCCGCGACCTGCTCACGCGGCACCGGAATGGCCTTCCGCACGCAGACGCGCACGCCGTGCACGGCGTCGACGATCTGCCGGAAGCTGCGCATGTCGACCATCGCGTAGTAGTGGACGGGCAGCCCGACGATGTGTCCGTAGGTGCGCTTGAGGAGCTGCGCGCCGGGGTTGCGGCCAGGCGTCAGGTGCGGGTGGGAATGCCCGTACTCGTACACCTCGTTCAGCAATTCCTCCCTGGGGAACCCGGTGACCTTGCGGTGGCCGTCCCAGACCGGGACTTGTTGCAGGTTCCGCGGCAGGCTGATCAGGACGGTCGTGCCCGTCCGGGTGTCCACGCTGGCCAGCGTCATGCTGTCGGTCCGGACGCCGGGCCGGTGCACGTCGGCGTCACCACCGAGCAAGAGGACGTTCAGGCGACGTGGCAGCGATCCCGTGCCGGGCTGGGGGTGAGTGCCGACGACGAGCTTCGACGGCGCAGGGTCACGGAAGACGGTGCGGACCAGGTCTCGCTGGACGTAGCTGTAGCGAGCCACCGCCAGCGGCGGGGCGGCGGCCAAGGTGCACAGACCCGCCACGATGATCGCAGTGAGGGCCCGGGCCCCCCGGGAGATCCGCGCCGGCCGCGCAACCCGGTACGACCACACCAGGAGAACGGGCCAGCCGATGGCGATCGCCCCCGAGGCCACCATCAGCGCCAGCAGCAGATCCGACCGGACCGCGAGCTGGACCAGGTCCCCGCGGAGGGCGACGGCCGTCAGCACCACCGCGACGATCGCGCAGACGTAGCCGCTCAGCAGGATCGTCCCGGTCACCCGCCGCCCGGACCGCAGGTGCGCCAGTCCGGGCAGCACGGCCGACGCGGCGGTCAGCAGCAGCGCCCGCCGCAACCCGGTCTCCGCGGTACGCGGTGCCCTGTGCGTCCCCCTTGATGTGATCATGGCCGAGTACTCCTCTCAGCCCACTGTCATCCCCTCGCCCAAAGCCGAAGATCCACAGCTCCGGACAAGAAAGGGCCTTGATCATCACCCGGCGGGTCCGGCCTGAGTCGGGCTAAAACCACCTGGCGATGACGTGATGGAAATTCGGCGGTCGAGTCAATGCGCGCCGTCGTCGCCTTCAGCCGTTCATGGGCGCAGGCGGAACCCGGCTCGCGTTTCCGGGTCGGGGGTGATGACGCCCAGCCGCGCGCCGGTGGGGTCGGTGAGGATGGCGAAGCAGCCGGGCCGGGTGCCGGTCGGAGGGACGCTGACCTCGGCGCCGAGTTTCGCGGCGCGGTCGGCGGCGGCGTCGCAGTCGGCGACTTCGAAGAAGGGCATCCACTCCGGCCGAGACACCGGCCCCTCCAGCGCCATCATCCCCGCCACCGACTGCTCATCCACCTTGAACTCGGTGTAGGCGATGCCGAAGTACTCGCGGTCGACCGGCCGCCACCCGAACACCTCGCCGTAGAACCGGCGCGCCCCCGCGACGTCGCTGGTCGCCAACTGGATCCAGCACGGCCCGGACGGCTCGTCCACCACTCGGGCCCCGATGAAGTCGTAGGTGTCGATGACGGCGAAGTCGGCGCCCTGCGGATCTCCCCACAGCGCCGCCCGGCCGAGGTTGCCCAGGTCGGCGGCCTCGATCAACTCGCTACCGCCGGCGCGGTGGAGCGCGGTGGTGGTGGCGGCCATGTCCGCGGTCCGGAAGTAGCACGTCCACGACGCCGGCTGCGCGGGGTCGGCCAGCGGTTCCAGACCGGCGACCTCCTCACCGCCGGCGCCGTCGAGGGTGAACACCTCGACTTCACCGCGGTGCGGAACGAGCAGTGTGTAGGAGTCCCAGCCGAAGAGGCCGGAGTAGAACCGCTCTGAGGCCGACCTGTCGGGGGTCGCCAGTTCGACCCAGCACGGCCATCCGGGACGGTGCCCGGTCACCAGCGGCATTCCGACTCCCCTGCGCGCGGGTGCATATGGGGGCGTTACCCGGGCCCGGCCCGTCCCAGCGCCACCGGACGGTCAAATCGCCCAAATGCGACACACCCTCGCGCCTGGCGCCCTACAGGCCGACCAGGTCGGCGAGCCGAGCGCGATATGCCCTCGGTGTGCCCAGAGCGATCTGGTCGGCCTTGGCACGCTCGGCGACGACGTTGCGGAGGATCTCCGAGGTGCCGCCCGGCGATCGCACGTTCAGGTCGGCTGTGGCGGCGCTTTGGTGGTCGGCTTGGTGAGCAGGCCCGCCAGCATCATGACGAGCAGCCCGATCCCCACACCGCACAGTGTCCACAGCACCCGGTAGCCCTCGGCCGAATACTGAGAAGGCTGCGGAAGGTCCACCAGGATGAGCACTCCTGCCGCGATGGCCGCGGTGTAGAGCGTGTAGTTCCAGAAGCGAATCCCCGCCCCGTGCATGAACAGGACGAGCGCCACCATCTCAAGCCCGTGCTTCACCGCGAACAGCTTGAGCCCGTGTTCGCCTGCGGGGATCAACAGCAGCAACGTAGCTGCGGCGGCGCCGATGGCGGCGCCGACGAGACGCTGCGCGGCCACGAGCATCGCTTGCTCCAGGCTCGGCTTCATCGCGATCAGGGCCGCGATCGGGATCCAGTAGCCGTAGGACAGGTCCAGTCCGAACGCGAGCGCGACGGTACCGCCGATGACCAAGGCGCGGATCACGGCGAAGACGATGAGCGGCGGGGTCAGCTTCTTTCGCGAGGTGTCGCCCGGGATCTCCGCGAACGGCACGCCTGAGTCCGCGCGCCCGCGGATCAGCCACCAGGCGAACGTCACCACGATCCACAGCGCCGCCCCGCCGGTCCAGGCGAGCACCTGCGCCCAGGTGTAGTTGGTGATGCGGGCATGTTGATGCAGGCTGGACGTCAGCGCGATGGCGACGATGAACCAGACGTTGAGGAGCAGGGCGTTAACGAACCTGCGCACACCCAAGGTCATGGACAGCCCGGCCACCAGTGTGACCATGAAGGCCGCGAGCACCAGCCAGCCCCAGGCGTCCGCTCCGATCCCGAAGCCCAGCGCGGTCACCCCGGCGCCGATCAGCGCGAAGATGGAGATGCGGGACGCGCGTCGCCGGTAGCCGCCTCCAGGGTCGCAGAGCGCCGAGAACAGCAGGCCGAACAAGGCGCTCAGTAGGTACTGCTCATGGCCGATCGCCCAGAAGACGAACAGCGGCACCAGGCCGACGTCCAGGAACGCCACCGCTCGCGGCCAGTTGACGCCCGCGGGTTCGATCTCGAACACCTTCTCCAGCCCGTCCATGAGCTTCCGAGTGAACAGGCCAGGACGGCGTGGGGCACGGTTGTGCTTGTCGGGCCGCATCACGAGGGCGAGCGAATCGCGGGACGCCGGGACCGGTCAATCACCTTGGCGTTGGCCTGAGCGTGTCCACCCCGCACGTTTGCTCCGCCACGACCATTCGTACTGTCGGCGGGCGTTCGAGGGAGCCCGGTGCCGCGCTCCCGGCGGCGATCTTGATCCGGCCGCGGCGCAGGGCCCGCCGACACGATCTCCGATCGCGCCGCACCACCCATCGAACCAACGCGAGACACGCTCTTAGTCCGGATTCTTGAGAATCCCGAAACGATCAGTGACGCTCCTTGTACTGTCCGTTACAGACGGTTGGTGAGCGTGAGGGGCGAGGCATGGAAACGAGGGGCTGTTTAGCCACTGAGACGCAATCTGCGGCGGCGGGCGCGCTGGCCGCTCTGCTACGGGAGCGCGGCCTGATCGCGGCGTTGCAGGAGCGCGGGGTCGTCATGGTGTCCAACCCGGCGGCCGAGCCGAGCGCCGGCGATCAGGCCGACCGGGCGCTCGGTCCCGGGCTGAGACAGGAGGTGCGGTGCGCTCGGGGCCCCGGCGGGGCGGCGTGGTGGTTCTGGGTGTGGTGGGACGCGACCGGGCAATGCCCTCCCGAGCTGGAGCCGCTGTGCCCCGCCGACCAGCCCGAGACGGCCGCGGCCCGCATCGCGACCGTCCTGGCGATGTCCCCTGCGCCGCACCTGACGATGTCTCCCGCGCAGCGCGTCCGACGATAGCGGGATCTCCCAGGCCCCGACCGGGGATGCCGGCGACAACCTCGCCGGCCGCCCGCCGGGCCAGTACGAGGGGGCGGGGCGGTCGCGTCCTTCGATGAGCGGCACGACCGCCCCGCTGGCAACCGCGATGCCTCGACAACGGCCGGGCACGCTCAATGGCTGCACCGCCGCGGGTCGTGGCCCACTGTCGTCCCGGGGTTCAGCGGGAGCGCAGCCCGTCGACGCGATGGGCCGGTACACCGAGCGCCTGCAGAGCACCGCGCAGCTCATCGCGCTCCGCCGCACTGACCGGCGCACCCCTCATGTACAAGGCCATCACCAGTTGACCGGCCGCCTTCTCCCACCGCCCGCTGGCGGCCGAGCCGGTGATGCGCTGCAGCACCGCGGCGGGCAGCCGATCCTGGAAGCGGCCGGGAAGGCGCCGCATGGTGTCCGCCAGCTCCCGATTCTGCGCGGTCGTCGGTGGCGGGCCGGACAGCACGATGGGCCGGGACGGGCCGCTCAAGCCGAGCAACCGCAGCATCTGATCCGTCACGCCCACAGCGCGCCCTACCCTTCATCGTTCCGCAGGCCCGGACAAAGGGGCACCCCAGGTGCACGCCCAATGAGGCCGAAGATGTGAATGGCTTAGCCCCTACCCGCGACACGACAGAACTCACTCGACCACCGTGGTTCAGCGCGGGTTGCTGGTGAGTTTGTAATTGGGACGGGACGGGTGCGATCGCCCGAGCGGCCCTTCGGCCATGGCGCGGACGAGCGTCTCGCTGACCTGCGTGACGAACCGCTGCCCCGCCTCGGTGACGCCGTGCCCGCAGGCGGGGCCGCGCATGGCGCACACCCAGCGCATGGTGCCCGTCGCGAACACGCCCGCTCCCTGGCGGTTGGTGTAGTAGGAGGTATGCGCGACCGCCGTCCGGTTCCCGCAGGTGATCGGCGAGTTGGCGACGACCTCCAGCGTGTCGGGGGTGGGGCCGTCGCGGTTGAGCGCGTCGGCCTCCGGGCCGATGACGCCGGGGAACCGCGTCCCGGCGCGCACACCGGTGCCGCGGAACAACCAGAAATCGGGCCGCGTGACGGTCAACGCGCCCTCCGCCGGAAAGCACATGTACTGGATCCCGATGAGGTCGCTTTCGGGACGCGGCATCGGCGGAAGCCGCCAGTCCTGGGTCGACTCGGCCGGGTTGTGCCTCGCGACCGGATCGGTACTGGAGTCCTTGTAGCAGACCACGAGCCGGTTCGCCCCCAGCGGCGTCGCGGCGAACCGGATGTGCCGGTTGACCGCGTTCGCACCGAGGAACGCGATGTTGACGCCTTGATCGCGGGCCTGCGTCGCACGCTGCCGCATGTTGGACGACCAGTACTCGTCATGCCCGAGGGTCAACAGGCCGCGCGCCCCTTTGAGCAGGTTGGGATCGGCGTGCAGGTCGTTGTCGGTCGCGTATGCCAGCGGCACGCCCACCTTTTCGGCGAGCGCGATCGCGGGTTGCTCGTAGGTCATGAACTTGCCCGCGCCGTTGCCGTCGTAGGGCCGGTCGAAGCTGACCGCGCTGGCCCGGTCGCCGTCCCCACCGGACGGGCCCATGTACAGGTCGTACCCGCCCCACATGTTGTACGCCTGCCAGGTGGTGGTGGCGTTCAGCACGACCACGCGCCCCACCGCACTGGAGGAGCGGACCGTCACCGGCACGTACCGCCGCGCCCCGGACGCCGCGGTCAGCATCATCAGGTAGCTCCCCTCGGGCCACCCCTTGGTGGACACGGTCAGCGACGGCCGCCACGGCGCCGACACCGTCCGGGTCGCCGGGTCGATGCGGGCGCCCGCCTGCCGGACCCCCGGATACGTCCCGGACCGCCACACCCGGCGGGCCTGCACACCGCCGTACCAGCCCATCCGGAACGCCTGCACGCTGAACCCGGACGTCGTGGTCGAGACGAACAGCCGGAACTGCTGGCCGGGCAGCACGCTCACCTGGTCGGCGTAGCCCTCGATCTCGTGCTCGGCCCCTCGTCCACGGCGGGCGATCCGCCAGTCGGCGTCGCCTTTTTTCGCGTTCTCCGCGACGCTCGCCGTCTTCTGCGACTGCCGCCCGCCGGAGTCGCGACCGTCCGTCCCGGACGAGCAGGCCCCGGCCAGGAGCAACACCAGGACGAGCACGAACGTGCCCCCTCCTGGCAGCGCCCGCCGCACCGTCGCGGGACGCGCGGCGGCGGCCTCGCGTCCGCCGCGTTCGATCCTGCCGCGCGCACGTCTTCCCACGACGACTCCCCCGATGGTCGACTACTGCGGGCCTCCTTCCCGTCCCCCCGGACTGGAAGCCATGGCGCCGATCAACGCACCGGAAACGGATGGTCATCAACCGTGCGGATGAGGACCGGGGCGCTCAGGCCGCTGGGCGAGCGCTGGGCGGAGCCGAGTCGCCAGGGGACACGGGTGACCAGGGGGCTGAGGAGCATCGCGGCGCGATCTCGCCTATGAGGGGTCGGTGAGTGGCCATGACCTTCACGGCTTGCTCTTGCCGTCCTTGTGCTTCGGAGGCTTCTTCTTTCCGGCCTTCTTGGTTTTCACGGGTGCCTGGGTGGCGCTGCTGGAACTGTTCTCATCGGACGGCTGTGGAGAAGTGCTGATTGCCGGAGGCGCCGACGTGGGAACGGTGGGCGGTGAGGCAGGCTTGTCCTCGCCGGAAGCGATCGCCACCCCGACCACACCCGCGATCACCACTGCAGCGGCCGCGGCGGCGGCGATGAGGACATGCCTTCCCCACGAGTTGGTGGGCCGCTCAGGTTCCGGCAGATGGGCGATGGGCAGCCGGGCCGTTTTGGTGAGAGGCGCGTCCTCGGTCAGGTGGGTTGCGCGCCACCCCGGGCCGGTGAACCAGGCGGCCACCTCGGCGGCCGTGGGACGTTGCTCGGGCTGCTTGCTCAGCAACCGCATCAGGTAGTCCTCGAACGCCCCTGGCAGAAAAGGGCACCACTGACGAGGCGGTACGGGCGTGGCGTCAATGTGCTGGAAGACGACGGCGGCGGCGTTATCGCCTTGGAATGGCGGCTGTCCGGTCAGCAACTCGTACAGGACACAGCCGAGCGCATAGACGTCGGACGCCGGTCCGGCGGGGCGGCCGAGGCCACGTTCGGGCGCCAGATAGGCGCTGGTGCCGATCACCTGCCCGGTGCCGGTGAGCGCCGACGACGCCTCACCGGCGAACCGCGCGATGCCGAAATCGGCGATCTTCACGGTGCCGTCGGCGGCCAGCAGCAGGTTCCCCGGTTTGATGTCGCGGTGCACTACGCGCTGCCCGTGCGCGACGGCCAGCCCGGCCGCCGTCTGGGCGGCGATGTCGGCGACGCGTTCGATGTCCAGGACGCCGTGCACGGCGCGCTCGTGGGCCAGGCTGTGCCCCTCGACGTATTCCATCACCAGGAACAGCCGGCCCTCATGGGCTCCGAAGTCGTACACGGCGACCACATGGGAGTCACTGAGCCGGGCCGCGGTCTGAGCTTCCATCCGAAACCGCGCGGCCGCCTGCGGGTCGGTGGTGGTCGTCAGCAGCACCTTGACCGCGACCGTCCGGCCCAGGCTCTCGTCGGTGGCGCGCCAGACCTCGCCCATCCCGCCCTTGCCGATCGGCTCATCCAGTCGGTACCGACCCGCTACCAGCATCCCGCTCCCCGAACCCCCGCATGCGTCCTCGGCGGGACCGTCCCGGACCACGCGCGGGGATTTCGTGGCCCGGGACGGGACTACCCGCAGCGGTCACCGGCCAGACGGGGGCCGGGTCACACTTACCTCAGCGTCGACTTCTCCCGAAATGTCACACCCCTCGAGGGGAAGTCCCAACGGTAGCGGCCCGTCGGCGGCGCACCGACCGACCGAGAAGCCACTGAACGTCAAAGTCGGCCGCCATCGAGCTGTCCTGCTCGACGCTGTGGGCTGCGCGCCCACATGTAGCCCACACATCGCCCGGCCCCAGCGCTCCGGAACGCCGACCGGCAATCAGGAAGACCGACCACTGAGTCCCTGACCCACCCCTGCGGGCAAACTCGCCGCCATTAACCACGCCTTCCACACCCGCTAGCTAACGGCCGCAGACCTGGAGAATGACGACGAACACATCGCAGGGAGGGCCCCATGTTCCCGGAATCGGCAGCATCCCCGCCTGAGCAGTCGGGCGGCGGTTGGACCCAGATCTTCTGGGGGCTCGCCATGCTGGCCCTATGCATCCCGCTGTTGATCAACTACCGAGGCTTCGCTGACTGGACCGCCAGCCGCCGCTGGAACAGGGCACTGCACAAGACCCATCGACAATCTGTGTTGTATCAGCGCCTTGCATCGGCTGCCTTCGCCGTGGTGGGCCTTGTTGTGCTCGTCCTCGGCGTCATCGATGTCACCAGCGGATAGCCGGCTCTCTTCAGAGGCGCGATGGAGCAGATGAGAAGTCGCCCAAGATGGGTGCCGTGGACGCCGGCGTCGGCGTCTCGGAGGCGCTCCTCGGCGTCCTTTCGAACTCATCGCCGTCCACGCAGACGAGCAGTGAGGCGGAGCACCGGCCTAACCTCTGGATACCGTCCCTTCAACTGGATACCGGCCCTTCGACGCGGCGTGCGGCGCGGGTCTGCTTGTGCAGGCGGGTCAGGACGTGGCGGGCGTCGGCGGCGACACCGCGCAAGGTGGCCGAGGCGAACGAGCGCTGCCATTCAAGCCCGACATACCCCAGACCCGGATGGGTGGTGGAAATGCCGCCGCGGTGGCGCGGTCGGCTCTCCTCGTCCAGGGCGCCCAGCCCTGCGAGATAGTCGACGCCCGGCCGATACCCGGTGGCCAGAAGCAGCACGTCGGTGCGCTCCCGACTACCGTCGCTCCAGACGACCTGGTCGCCGTCCAGGCGGGTGAACATCGGACGGCGATCGGGGTTCCCCGTGGCGATGGCGTCCCGGTAGGTCCCGGTGTCGAACACCGGGGTGCCCTTGCCGCCGGTCAGCAGAGGCCGCGCCCACCCCGCGGCGTCCAGCCCGGTCCGCTGCAGCCAGATGTGCATGTCGACACCCAGGACGCGCTGCGCCATGAAGCGCAGCGGATGCCGGGTCGCCAGCGTCACCCGCGCATGGGCCGCGAGCTCGATCGCGATCTGAACCGCCGAGTTTCCGCCGCCCACGATCACCACCCGCTTACCCGCGAACGGCTCAGGACGCCGGTAGTCGGACGAGTGCAGCACTGTGCCGGAGAAGCCGTCCAGTCCCGGCAGGTCCGGGCGGTGGGGGCGGCTGAACCCGCCCGTCGCGGCGATCACCATCGGAGCGGCGAAGACCTCGCCGCCGGCCGTCACCACCTCGAACCCGCGCCGGTCCCCCGCCCCTGCGACCACGACCTTTTCGACGCGGTGGCCGGTGCGGATGTCGGCGTCCAGGCGCGCCGCGTAGTCGGCGAGGTAGGCCACGACCTCGTCCCGCGCGGGGTAGCCGTCCGGATCACCAGGGAACACCGCCCCGGGCAGGGCGCTGCGCCGAGCCGGTGAGAACAGGGTGAGGCTGTCGTAGTAGTGCGGCCACGAACCGACCGGCTGATCGCCCTCCTCCAGGAGGATGGGCGCCCGGCCGAGGGACCTGGCGATGTGAGCGGTGGCCAGACCGGCCTGGCCGCCCCCGACGATGAGGAGAGGTGTCGCGGTGAGCATGCGGGCGAACATATCAATACTTCATAATATGTCAATGTATTGATATGTGACGTAAGGTGGGAGCACGCCTCGGGAGGAGCCAGCAACGATGGTCAAGCCGGTGACCGGCCCGCCGCCGTCCAGGGAGGCATCGGCGGAGAACGTGAGCATGACGACTCCGCCCGGGGACGGGTGCGGGACGTCGGCAGGCCCGCTCAGCGCCGGTGCGCGCGAGTTCCTCAAGGCGCTGGCCAGCGAGCAGCGGCAGCAGATGCTCGAACTGTTCACCGGCGGAATCGAACTCACCGTCGGCACGGTTGCCGAGCGCCTCGGCATCGGCCAGTCCAATGCCTCGCAACAACTCGCCCTGCTGCGCCGAGGCGGCCTCCTCACCTCACGCCGGGACGGCAAGCAGGTCTACTACCGCATCGACTCCGCCGCGGTCGACCGCTCCCTCACCGAACTCCGCGGCTACCTGTACACCTGCTGCCCACCACGCGAAACTGACGACCCGGCGACGTAGCCGGAGAAGGCCCTTTCGACAAGGACACGGCATCAGCCCTGTTCAACGGCTGGTCCAGGGACAACGGCTGTGCCGGTCACGCCGTCACCGTGAACGGCGCCCTTCTCAATCCGAGGGGACGAGTTCGGCGATCAGGCCCTCGATCCGCTTGCGTATCTCGTCGCGGATCGGACGCACCGCCGCCACGCCCTGCCCTGCCGGGTCGTCCAGCGTCCAGTCCAGATAACGCTTGCCCGGGAACACCGGACAGGTGTCGCCGCACCCCATCGTGATCACCACGTCGGACGCCTGCACCGCCCCGACAGTGAGCACCTTGGGGATCTCACCCGAGACGTCGATGCTCTCTTCGGCCATCGCCTCTACCACGGCCGGGTTCACCGCGTCGGCGGGTGCCGAGCCGGCCGAGCGGACCTCCACCTTCTCCCCCGCCAAGTGCGTGAGGTAGGCGGCGGCCATCTGCGACCGACCGGCGTTGTGCACGCACACGAACAGGACACTGGGCTTCTCGGACATCAGATTCCTCGACCATCGTTGGACACGGACAGATCTGTCAGAAGCTCATTGATAAGCAGGTCGAGTTCATCCCGGATCCCCGGATTGATCGGACAAGCCCCGCCGAACGCGCCCAGCACCGCTCCCCCGCCCCTCGCCGATGCCAACGCCATCTCCCTCCGGGCGGGCCTCATACGCAGCAGGCCGCGCTCGCCGACCCAGCGGCCAATGACCAGGAGCTACACGGCCGCTTTCCGAGGGACAGAGCGCCCCACAAACAGCAGGAACTCGCACGTCTTCCCCTCCTCCTGCGGTCGACGCACCATCTCCCACAGACGCGAACAGCGGCTTCGTCTCACAAGGACTTGTCAATATCAGCAGGTGAACGTACATCACCCCGATGAACGCAGAGTGAACACGCCATTCGCAGGGCCGCTGCGCCTATGAAGGACGGTCCCCCGAGTGCGGCATGCGCGAGCAGCAGGGCACATGAACACGCCCCCGCCGCTCCGTGACCCATGCCACACGCAGCTCCTGTCAGGAATCGGGGCGCTGTCCCGCTCAACTCACGAAAGAACAGAGCGACTCGACAGGAGCATCACATGAAGCACCGCATCGTCGTCCTCGGCGCCGGGTATGCCGGGGCTTACGTGGCCGGGAACCTGGCCCGCCGGCTGTCCCCGCTGGACACCGAGGTCACCGTGATCAATGCCGTGCCGGACTTCGTCCAGCGGCAGCGGTTGAACCAGCTCGCGGCCGGCCGGCAGGTCGAGGCTCCGAAGCTCACCGACGTCTTCGCGGGCACGGAGATCCGGCTGCGCGTGGCCCGTGTCACCTCCGTCGACCCTGAACGCCAGGTGGTCGCCGTCGCCGACGCGGAGGGCGGCGGCGAGGTCGGCTACGACACGCTCGTGTACGCGCTCGGCAGCCATGTCGCCGACCAAAGCGTCCCAGGCGTGGCCGAGCACGCCTTCGACGTCGCCGGACGGCCCTCGGCGCTGCGCCTGCGCGAGCGGCTGGACGTTCTGGAGGGGCGGGGCGAAGGGGGGAAGGTGCTGGTCGTCGGCGACGGGTTGACGGGCCTCGAGACCGCCACCGAAATCGCCGAGTCGCGGCCCGGCCTGTCGGTGGCGCTGCTCGCCCGCGGCGAGCTGGGCGCCCGGCTGTCCGCCGGAGCCCGCGGCCACCTGCGCCGGGCCTGCGACCGGCTGGGCATCACCATCCTGGAGCACACCAGTGTCGAAGCCGTCGAGGCCGCGCAAGTGCGGTGCGCCGACGGCACCGTCCTGGCGTCCGATGCAACGGTATGGACGGCCGGGTTCGCGGTCAGCCCCATCGCCGCCGCCGCCGGCATGGAGGTCACCGGGAACGGTCAGATCATCGTCGATCGCACCATGCGGTCGGTCTCGCACCCGAACGTCTACGCCATCGGCGACAGCGTCTACACCCTCGGCGAGAACGGTCGGCAGCTGCCGATGAACTGCGGTTCGGCCGGCTACACCGGCCGGCAGGCCATCGAGGCGATCGTGGGACGCCTGACCGGTCGCAAGATCGCGAACGTCAAGCTGGTCTACTGGTACAACGCGATCAGCCTCGGGCGGTGGGACGGGATCCTGCAGCTGATCGACGGTGCAGGGCAGGCGAAGCCGAAGTACATGGGCGGCCGGAAGGCCGTGCGGATCAAGGCGGGCATCCAACGGGGAGCGCTGTGGGGCACCTCGCACCCGACCTTCGGCCGGCCCAGGCGCAGGCGCCGCCTGGCCGCCGCACCGGGTGCGGTCGCCGAGCAGGCGGTCGCGTCCGCCGAGAAGTCGGCCCTTTAGCCGCCGCATAGGTTGGTCCACGTGGACGGCACCGCCACCGATCGCTTCGACACCGGCCGGTTCGAGGCCAGCCGCAACCGGCTGGCCTCGCTGGCCTACCGGCTGCTGGGCTCCGCCGCCGACGCCGAGGACACCGTGCAAGACGCGTGGCTGCACTGGCAGGCGGCCGACCGGCAGCGGATCGAGGTGCCGCAGGCATGGCTGACCAAGGTCGTCACGAACCTGTGCCTCGACCGGCTCCGCTCGGCGCGCGTCCGCCGCGAACGCACCGCCGGCGCCTGGCTGCCCGAACCGCTCCTCGACGGCGACCCGATGCTCGGCCCCGCCGACTCGTTCGAGCAGCGCGAGGCGGTCTCCCTGGCCGTGCTGACGCTCATGGAGCGACTGTCACCCCTCGCGCGGGCCGTCTACGTCCTGCGCGAGGCGTTCTCCTACAGCCACACCGAGATCGCGGAGATCCTCGACATCACCGAGTCCGCGAGCCATCAGCACCTCCACCGGGCCCGGCGCCGCATCACCGCCGCACACCGCGGCGGCGGCTGCGGCGAAGTCGATCCGGCATCGGCCCGCAGGGTCGTCGAGGAGTTCTTCGCCGCCGCCTCCTCGGGCCGCACCGAACGGCTGGTGGCACTGCTCACCGACGACGCGACCGCGATCTCCGACGGCGCCGGCCTGACCGCGACGCTGCTGCGATACGACACTCCGCAGCGCATCGCCGCCATCGCACGGGCCGGGTTCAATCCCACACCGGCGAAACGGCGATTCGCCGGCCGCACGCCCGCCGCGCACTACGCGCTCGTCAACGGCACCCCCGCCATCCTGTTCGTGCTCGGCGACCAGGTCGTCGGCGTCGTGGCGTTCGACATCACCGGCGGCAGGATCGCAGCCGTGCACGGCATCGCCGCACCCACCCGTCTCGTCCGCCTCACCCGAGCCTGGCGGCAGCACGAACAGGACACACTGCTCATCACCCAATGGTGACTCGCCCCCGACCACGGGCCGGATGGGGCATCCGCGCTGCGGCGAACCGCCGCTAACGGCACCCGCCCGGAGACGTCATCGCGCCCGGCGGCTCGCCTCGATCTCACATCAGTCGAGTTGGCTCTCGCTGATCGAGGTCAGGCGGCCGGCGGCGTCGGGGTCCGCTTCGCCGATGCGGTTCAGCAGGCGGTGCAGCAGCGCGTGAAGGGCCTCGAAATCCTCGGGGCTGGTCAGTTCGGCCCAGTGCTGTTCGATCCGGTCCCCCGCGCCGGCCGCCGTCGGCTGGACCGCTCTTCCCCGCTCGGTGAGGACGATCAGCCGGGACCTGGCGTCGCGGGGATTGGGGCGGCGTTCCAGATACCCGGCCCGCTCGAGCTGGTCGACCGACTGCGCCATGGTCTGCTTGCGCACGCCCGCGCGAAGGGCCAGGTCGCGGACCGTGATCCCCTCCGGCGGGACGAACGGGAACACCTTGGCGTCCCCGGACCGGATGTCACCGAAGCCCGCCTCGGCCAGAGCCGCCTCGATGCCGACGGTGTACTCGCGATGGAGCAGGCGCAGGAGCAGCGACAGCCTCGCACGCCTCGAAGAGGAGTCTCCCGGCATATTGACAGGTTCCTGTCTACTTTCTAGGTTGGTCAGGTACCTGTCTAGTATGTCATTCTCCCAGGGAGAGCGCCATGCCCACCGCACCCGTCCTGGACTCGACGATCTTCTACCGGGAGGTCGGCCGGGGGCCGACCCCGACGGTCTTCCTGCACGGCAACCCCACGTCGTCGTACCTGTGGCGGCACGTCCTGCCCGTCGTCGGAGCCGCCGGCCGGTGCCTGGCACCCGACCTGATCGGCATGGGCGAGTCCGGCAAGCCCGATATC
The DNA here is from genome assembly GCF_043197915.1 of Actinomadura geliboluensis. Taxonomy (NCBI): domain Bacteria; kingdom Bacillati; phylum Actinomycetota; class Actinomycetes; order Streptosporangiales; family Thermomonosporaceae; genus Actinomadura; species Actinomadura geliboluensis. The sequence goes on from NZ_JBICUA010000007.1 coordinate 398,620, forward strand.
GCCTACAGCTTCGACGACCACGCCCGATACCTCGACGCCTGGTTCGACGCCCTCGAACTCGACCGGGTCGTACTGGTCGGCCATGACTGGGGCGGCGCGCTCGCCTTCGACTGGGCCGCCCGCCATCCCGGACGCGTACGCGGCATCGCGTTCACCGAGACGATCGTGAAACCGATGTCCTGGGAGGAGTTCCCCGCCGGCGCCCGCCCGCTGTTCGAAGCGATGCGGTCCCCCGGAGTCGGCGAGGCGATGGTGCTGGAGGAGAACGCCTTCATCGAGCAGGCGCTGCCTCGCACCGTCCCCGGGCTGAGTGACGAGGACCTCGCGGTCTACGGCCGCCCCTACCCGACCCGACGCAGCAGGGTGCCGCTGCTGCAATGGCCTCGGTCGATGCCGCTGGACGGCGAGCCCGCCGACGTCGTCGCCAGAATCGACGCCTACGGCCAATGGCTGGCCGACAGCGCGGACGTGCCCAAGCTCCTGCTCGCCTTCGAGGCCGGCGAGAGCACGATGATGAGCCTGCAGATCATCGACTGGTGCACCGCGCACATGTCCGCTCTGGAGACCGAGACGCTCGGGACGGCCGGCCACCACACGCCCGAGGAACAGCCCGAAGTCATCGCCTCCTCGCTCGTCGCTTGGCTGGACAAGCACGACCTGCTCTCCACCGAGAAGGGCCGGGCGTGATGCGCGCGATCCGGCAGCACGCGTTCGGCGGCCCGGAGGAACTCCGGCTGGAGGAGGTCCCCGACCCGCATCCGTCGGCCGGCCAAGTGCGGATCCGGGTCGAGTCGGCGGGCGTCCACCTGCTCGACACCGTCATCCGCCAGGGGGCGGGCGGGCCGCGGGTCGCGCCCCGCCTGCCCATGACACCGGGCCGCGAGGTCGCCGGAACGGTCGACGAGGTCGGCGCCGGCACCGACACCGGTCTCCTCGGCCGCCGCGTCGTGGCCGACCTCGGCCCGCCCAGTGGCGGATACACAGAGCTGGCGCTGGCACCTGCGGCGTCCGTCCACGTCCTGCCGGACGACGCCGACCCCGACTGCGCCGTGGCCATGGTCGGCACCGGCCGGACCACCATGGCGATCCTCGAACTCGCCGCGCCGGCCGCCGAAGACGTCGTCCTGGTCACCGCCGCCGCGGGCGGGATCGGAACCCTGCTGGTCCAGGCGTGCCACGCGGCCGGAGCGACGGTCGTCGGCGTCGCGGGCGGCCCCGGCAAGACCGCGCTCGCCCGCCGGACCGGCGCCGACCACGCCATCGACTACACCCGCCCCGACTGGCCCGACCGAGTGCGCCGGTCACTGGAGGGCAGGCCGGTGACACTCGTCCTCGACGGGGTCGGCGGCCGGATCGGCCGGAGCGCCCTGGAACTGCTCGGCGTCACCGGACGCCTGGTGATGTTCGGCTCGTCCTCGGGCTCCCTGACCGAACTGTCGGCCGCCGACCTGTTCAGCCGGGGCATCAGCGCCGCCTCCGCCGTCGGCGCACGCATCCTCCAACGCCCGGGCGGCACCCGGACGCTGGAACACGACGCCCTCCAAGCACTGCACGACGGACGCCTCGTCCCCGTGATCGGACAGAGGTTCGCCCTCGCAGACGCGGCCGCCGCCCACACCGCCCTGCAATCGCGAGCGACCACCGGAAAAACGGTCCTGCGCCCGTGACTCGCGATCTTCCTCGCAACGAAGGCATCGTGCACCACCGCCTCGTGCACTCAGCCACCGCCCACAACCGGCTCACCGGGCGCCCGCGGTCGCGGCGCATCCAGGCTTCGCCAGGGAAGACGTCGGCCATCCGGTTGGCGGTGGCCCGTCGCACCCCGGCCAGAGGGCGGAGAAGCCTGGCGGCCAGTCCTCTCAGTTCCTCTCACGGCAAATCAGCATCAGCCCACACCCACACCCCTAAGGACCAGCATGGAACAGCGTCGGCCGTTGGGTTATTGGTTGAAGCTCCTCGACCAGCTCATCGAAGACAACCTCAACCGGGTCCTTGAAGCGGACGGGCTTCATCGCCGCCATTGGCAAGCGATGAACCTGCTCGCGCCAGGCCCCGACTTCGACCGCGCGGGCCCACGTGGACCGGCCACAAAAGAAGCGATCGCGCAGAGACTACGGCCCTTCTGGTCCGGGAGTTCGGTCGACGTGGACGAGGCGGTCGAGGAGTTGAAGCGGCGTGGCTGGATCACCGAGCAGGAACCCCACGCTCTCACCCCCGCAGGCAAGACCGCGCACGCTGCTCTGGCGCAGAAGATCCAGAGAGCAGGGCGCCAGATCAGAGCAGGAGTGACCGCAGAGCGATACGCCGGCGCCATTGAGGTGCTCCGCCAAATGACCTTGAACGCAGAGAAAATGCATCAAACCGCGCCCTGAGCGCCTAGTGCACCTCCCGCCGAAGCACTTGCTGAACGCGCGATCTCTTCCCTGGGGGTGTCACGCCCGAGGGACGGGCGGTGTCTTCATGTTGAACAGCCAGAACACACACCTACACAGGGAGAACGTCATGGCGCTGCGCGTACCGAAGGCCGAGCTTCCCGCCGAGGTCAAGGAGAACATGATCAAGCAACTCGGTGACGTTCCCGAGAACGTCGAAGTGCTGTGGCACAGCCCCGCGGTCGCCCTGGACAACTTGGAGTTCGGCGCCAAGGCGGGCGCGTGGAGTGCGGCTGACAAGAGCCTCAAGTCGTTCGCGCACATGGCCGTCGCGGCGCAGGTCGGCTGCAGCTGGTGCCTCGACGTCGGCTACTTCCAGGCACGTAACGACGACCTGGACCTGACCAAGGCGAGCCAGGTGCCCCGCTGGCGGACCTCGGACGTGTTCACCCCGCTGGAGCGGGACGTGATGGAGTACGCCGAGGCGATGTCGAACACGCCGCCGACCGTCACCGACGAGCAGTACGCGGGCCTGCTGGAGCGGCTCGGCCCGGCGGCGATGGTCGAGCTCACCGTGCACATCGCCTTCGTCAACATGGCGACGAGGGCCAACGTGGCGAACGGGGTCTCCTCGCAGGGTTTCTCCGACGCCTGCGAGATCCCGCTTGCCGAGGTCCCGGGGAAGCCCCGTGCGGCGGCGTCGACGGCATGATCAAGCAAGCGACGGCCGAGGATCCGTTCATCGCCCACCGCAGCCTGCTGTTCACCGTCGCCTACCAGATGCTCGGGTCGGCGGCCGACGCGGAGGACGTGCTGCAGGACTCCTGGCTGCGGTGGGCCGGCATCGACCGCGCGCAGGTGAGCGACCCGCGGGCCTACCTCGTCCGGGTCGTCACCCGGCAGTCCCTCAACCAGCTGCGCACGCTGTCGCGCAGGCGCGAGGACTACGTCGGCGAGTGGCTGCCGGAACCACTGCTCACCAGCCCTGACGTCGCCGAGGACAGCGCCCTTGCGGAAAGCGTCTCGATCGCGATGCTGACCGTGCTGGAAACCCTGGCTCCGGTGGAGCGTGCGGTGTTCGTGCTCCGCGAGGTCTTCGAGCTGCCCTACGGCGAGATCGCCGCGGCCGTGGACAAGTCCGCGCCCACGGTGCGGCAGATCGCCCGGCGGGCGCGCGAGCGGGTGGCGGCTCGGCGGCCCCGAGTACGGGTGAGCCGGTCGGAGCAGCGAGCGGTGGTGGAACGGTTCCTGGCGGCGGTGCGCACCGGGAAGGTGGAGGAGCTGATCGAGGTCATGGCACCGGACGTGGTCTTGATCCCGGACGGCGGCGGGCTCGCGCCCGCAGCGCGCGCTCCTATCCACGGAGCCGAACTCGTCGCGGAGTCGCTCGCCCGCCCGGGCCGGACGGTGTCGACCGTCTGGCTCAACGGCGCGCCCGCCGGCCGGATCGAGATCGGCGGCCGGGTTGCCGCAGTGAGCCTGGTGGTCGAGGACGGGAGGGTGACCCTGATCCACGCGGTGGCGAACCCGCGGAAACTGACGCGCCTGGAGAAGCCGACCGACCTCGCCAGATAGCCCCCGCGCCGCCATTCCAGCGGACAGCCCCGTCCGGGCCCGCGCAGCCGCAGGGTGGTGGTCCTCGGCACGCCGCCGACCACCGCCCTGCGCCGGTGGTGTTCATGGCCACCACCGGCTGCATCTTCCTGCAACTCCCGCCCACCTTCGGCGCACCGCCGCAGACGGTCACCGCCAGTTCACGAATGGAGCGCTGCTCAGGGGTGGGCCAAGCTGCACCTCGGCGTAGAGCCCCGGCATCCCGCGCGGTGGACGTCGTCCAGCGCCGATTCCAGCGCCGCCGAGTCGAGCCCGGCCGACGCGCGCGGGCGCCGCCGGGCTAGGCCCCCGCCGCGCTGGACGGAGGAGCCTCTGACACGAGACACGCCCCAGCGCTCAGTACGACCGCGCTCGCCCGCACCAGCAGCCGCGTCTTCACCACAGTCGTCCTCCTCCAACCGAACGGGCGTCGGCGGTTCATCCAGCCAGGCCGCGGCGCAGGGCGGCGGCGAGTTCGGCCATCTGCCGTTGGGACACCTCGGCGGGCAGCGCCTGGGACCCGTGGAACGTCCCGGGCCACTGGTGCAGTTCGACCGGCGTGCCCGCCCGGAGCATCCGCAGCGCGTACTCGATGGCCTCGTCGCGCAGCGGGTCGAACTCGGCGGTGGCGACGTGGGCCGGAGGCAGGCCGGACAGGTCGCCGGCCCGCGCCGGCGCGGCGTAGTGGGTGGCGGGTCGGGAGCCCAGGTAGTGCCGCCACGCGACGGCGAGCTTGTCGCGTGTCATCCACGGTGTGTCCGTGAAGGTGCGCTGCGACCAGGTCTCCTGCCGGTCGTCGAGCATCGGCTGGTTGAGCAGTTGGAAGCGGATCGCCGGGCCTTGCTCGTCGCGCGCTCGCAACGCCAGCCCCGCCGCCAGGCCCGCGCCCATGCTGTGGCCGCCGACCGCGATGCGCTCTGGGGCGACGCCGAGCTCCGCGGCATGCTCGGCCACCCAGAGCAGCACGGCATAGGCATCCTCGTGGGCGGCTGGGAACGGATGCTCTGGGGCCAGCCGGTAGCCGACCGAGATCAGCACCGCCCCGGAGCCGTCGGCCATCCGGACGGCCTGCGAGTGCTCGGAGTCCAGGTTGCCGAAGACCCCGCCCCCGCCGTGCAGCCAGACCACGGCGCCCTGTGCCCGGCTCGGCCGGTAGATCCGCACCGGCACGTCCGGGGCGGCGGGCACCGTGCGATCCTCGATCTCCAATCCAGTGGTGTCGGGCGGCGGTCGCAGCCCGGCGCTCGCGGCGAGCCCGGCGCGGGTGGCGGCCGGATCGGTCAGGTCGAGGTCGGGGAGCAGCGGGGCGAAGGCTTCCAGTTCGGGATCCATGCCGTCCACGATCGCGGTTACCCCCGTCCCGAATCATCCGCCACCCGTCGGGCGTTCAGCGTCGGCCACGCACCGATCGGCGCCTATTCTGGCGCCATGGAGGCTCTGGCCGAACGGCTGTCGGGACTGGATCCGCACGTCGACGGCGTGATCCGCGTCGTGCTGTTCTACGACACGCTGATGCGCCGGCGGGTGGACCTGCCGGCGCTCGCCCGGGCCTCGGCGGGCCTGGCCGAGTGCACGGCCGGGATCCGGCTGCACGGCACCGGACGGGATATCCGCATGGCGCCCGACGGCCGGGAGGCGTCCGGCCCGGCCGCGCCCGCGTCCGGCACGGCGCCGATCACCCTCGACGAGGAGGAGATCGGCACGGTGTGGCTGGAGCGCCCCGGCCCGCCCGGTCCGCTCGACGCGGCGCTGCTGGAGCGGCTCGCCATCGCCGCCGCCGGGGTCGTCGAGCGGTACGGTCCGGCCCGCACCACCATGGCCGATCCCGCCCTGGTCGAACTGGTCGTCAGCGCCGACGGCGACGAGGCGGCGCGCTCCCGGGCGCTGCGGCTGCTGGGATTCGCCGCCGACCTGCCCGTCCGCGTCGTCGCGGTGCGCTCGTCGCTGCCGCTCGACCGGATCGGGGCCCTGATCTGCCCGGCTCGTCCGGTGAAGGCGGCCTCGGTCGCCGACGTCGGAGTGATCCTGGCCGCCGCCGTCGCCCCGGACCGGTTCCCGCCGGGCGTCCGCGCCGGCATCGGCGCCGCCGCGAGCCCCGACCGGTCCTGGCACCAGGCCCGCACCGCCCTGCGCTTCACCACTCCGCGTCAGCCGGTCGTCCACCACGACGACCTGGGCGCGCTGGCGTTGCTGGCTGAGATCCCTCCCGACGTCGCACGCGACAACGCCGACGTGGCCGCGATCGCCCGCATGGCCGACAGCCCCGAGGACCTGGAGACCCTGGACGCCTACTGCGCCACCGGCTCCCTGCGCGGCGCCGCCGACCTCCTCCACCTGCACCACAGCAGCGTCTCCCGCCGCCTCGAACAGATCGCCAAGGCCCTCGGCATCGAACTCACCGACCCCACCGGACTAACCCGGGCTCGGCTCGCCCTCACCGCGTGGCGGCTCCTGGAGAGTTGAGCCGCACACGACTCGTCCGCCGATAGCCGACATCACCGAAGACATTCCGGCACTGGCTGCTCACGCCCGTACCGCCGTCCGCCTGCACCCTCGGCGAGGCAACCCGGGCCCAGGCGACAGCAGCATCGGAGGGCCACTGCTGTGGCGCGCCGACGAGCCCTGGCCCCTCTGCGACCAGCCGCACGGCCGATCACCGAGTACCCGTTTGAGGAAGAACTGCCCAAGGAGATCCAGGAGGCGATCAAAGACCGGGACACCGACTATCCCGCTTACCAGTACGGCCTGTCGATCGCGTCCGGCTGCAAGATCGGCGGCGGCATGTCCTGGAACGTCACCAGCAGGGGGAGGTTGCTGACCGCCTGCGCCCGCACGCGGCCAGGGACTCGACATCTTGATACCGGCCCAATTCGACGTCTTGGCGAGCCGGCCGAGCACGGGCGACGGCGGCCGCACCGATTCGCCCCGTGCGGTCAGTTGGGGCGTCGCGTTCCGTGAGGCATTCTTGAGCCTCAAAAGCCCACTCACCCGGTAAGGGGAACGGAATCGCCCTGCCGGGTGAGGCGTCGCCGCGACGGGCGGTGCGATGTTCAACCGCATGACGGGTTCGAGACGTGGGATGACGGCGTCCCGGCCGACGTGGTGGCGTCAATGGCCTCGATGGGTGGGCCGAGCAACGATGGTCTGGGGTGTGGCGTACGCCGCCTTCGGCCTGGCATGTGCGCTCAGCCGAACCCCGCTGCTCTACCGCGGCGACACCCCGGCGCCTTCCGCGCTGGGCTGGGCGGTCGTAGCAGTGGGCTCTCTCGCGGTGCCGGCTTGTGTCGCGGTGGGTTGGTACGGGCTGCGGCCGACGCTGCGCGTGTGGCTGTGGGTACTCTGCGCGCTGGCCGGGACAGCTGCGTTCGGCCTGCTGATGGACGTCATCACGCTGATATTCGGCCAAGGGGTGGACAGCGGGGCGGCCGCCGCGAACCACGGGCTGGCAGCAACTGGGGCGCTCCTGCTGGCGGCCACGGCCCGGTCCGACCGCCGCCCGGCCACCGCCCCCGAACTCGCCCCGTCCACCGCGGTCGCCGCCCCGGCTCCGTCGGCCGCCTCCCGGACAGCCCACCTCGCTGCCTGCGCCGGTACAACTGCCTTCCTTCCTTACACGGTGATGAAACTGATCTGGGCGTCCGGCGGTACCTTCGCCGGGACGACCGGCGAGGAGATCAACGCGATTTCCGAGCGCAACGGCGCCTCGGGAATCTGGCTCACCCTGGGGTCTTGGGGACTCGACGGCACCGCGCTGTTGGCCGCGCTCGGGGTCTTCCTGCTCTGGGGGCTGGTCCGCCCATGGGGCCAGGTCTTCCCGCGCTGGGTGCCGTTGCTGCACGGCCGCCTCGTCCCGCGCTGGCTCCCCCTGACCCCGGCCCTGCTCGGCGCCGCCACACTCGCTCCGTACGGGGTGGTCGGGATCGGCTACACCACTCTGGCCACGGCCGGCATCGTCACAATGCGGCGCGGGGACTTCCACACCGCGGCTGACGCGCTGTTGGTCGGCTGGATCGGCATGGTCGCATTCGCCGTGTACGGGGTCGCACTGACCGTCGCCACCCGCTCGTACTGGCGTCGAACCGTCAGATCTTCCGCTAACTAGCCGTGCGCGGGGAGTTTCGACTGGTCACCCGAGATCCGGGAATATGCGTGGTGGCAAAATTTCTTCCGCAGTCTATTCGCATGTCTGGTTCATATGTTCGCCACGATCGTCCTCTCATGCCGCTGGTCACGCTGTACTGCTCGCGTGAGCACGATCGTGACCCGACTCAGCACCCCCTTGGAACGGCACGGTGAACAGGCGGGGTGCGAGGGCGGAGCGTGCCACGAAATGCCCGACCCCGGACGCCGCTGGGACGCTCCACCGGCCGCCGACCGGGTGGCCCGGCGCATCGATAACGGAAAGTTCGGTTCTCTGCGTGCGGGGCTCCCGTCAAGGGGCCCGCTGCATGCGACCGCCGACTTCCATCGCGGTCGTCATTGTTGATCAGTAGACTCCGGCCGACGAAGCGATCTTCTGGGGTGAACAACGTTGCGCGCCGACATTTTCCTGGGCCGGACGGAACGGAAGGCGCGGCTGGTCGTGCTGGGGGTCTTGGTGGCGGCCGCCGGAGCCTGCTCCGCAGACGAACCGAAGCTTGACATCTCCGGGTTGCATGCCTGCGACGTCCTGGACAGTACCCAACTGGACGCCATCGGGGTGGACCACGTGTCGGCGCAGAATCGGCGGGCCGCGCGCAGGGGGGCGGCAGCAACGGCGGCTATACGCGGTGCACGTGGAAGTCGTCCCCGCGCACCGCGTGGTACTCGATCACGGTGTCCCTCCAACCGTCGCGTGACAACGCCTGGGTCGGGAAGAAGGGGAAGACCGAGCCGGTATCCGGATCGCGCACCAGTCTTCTCGGCTATCAGATGTCGGTCGCGGCCGGCCCCGACCGGGGAGTGATCGGGATCGAGTTGCTACGAGCCAAGAAGCCGATCCGCGAGATCGCCGAGATGGTCGTCGAGAACCTGCGATCCGCTTAGATCGGACGCCTCCTGCTCATGCTGGAGGAAACGCCCATCACCCTGGCTCGGTGCGGGTGGACCGGCCCTACTGCCCGGGTCCGAGCAGGACGTCAACGGCGTCGCGTACGCCGTGGTGTTGGTTGGCCGACTCCTCGTGTCTGGCCGCGCGTGCGGTGAAATCGGAGGAGTCCGACAGCGCGCGCAACCCCTCAATGAGCCGGTCGGCGGTGAGGCGGTTGAGTGGAAGAGGAGGGGGGCCGAGATGCTCCTCATGGATGCGGCGCGCCCAGTAGGGCTGGTCCGCGATGTGGGGAACGGCCAGTTGGGGGACCCGGCGAGCAACGCCGCATGCGTGGTCCCAGCACCGCCGTGGTGGACAGCGGCAGGTCCGCTCCACTCTCCAGGGCGGGGAGGACAGCTACCGGCGGGATCCCTGACGCACTGCACCTGGTCCCCATCGACTACCTGGCGTTCGTGGACTGGGACGGGCAGCACATCCGCGACCTGATCACCTGACAGCGGCCCACGCTCGGCTCTGCAACAACGAACCGCAGCGCACGTTGGTGCACGCCGGTGAGCCTTTCGCTATGCAGGTCCGCGTTACTGGGAGAGTGTGATCAGGGGCGGTTAACGCCCCGAACCTGATCGGTCCCTGCGAAGCTTCATGATCAAGGCGATGAGGAAGGCGATCTCAGCCGCGATCACGGCCCCACCGAACAAGCCTCGCCAGGAGAGTTCAGGCCCCGTGATCACAGTGGCATGGTCGTCGGTCGCTCTGGCGGGCATCCTCCTACCCTCCGTGGAGCTCCCTGCGTGGTCGATCCTCCCATTGCCGTAATGCCCGCCGGGCAGCCTCCACTCTCCCTCGCAGTGGGTGCTCTCGCCCCTGCCCTGCCTGACGGTTTGGCAGCTCTCCACGTAGACGGTCGTTTTGTCGCCCGTGAAGTACAACCAGGTGACCGGGGCCAGCTCCGCGATGATCCATGCTGCCAGCGCGCCTGCGACAACGACGCTGACCAGCAGCGACTGCCAGGGCGAGAGCGTGCGTTTCTTGGTCGGGCGGCTCCGGCCGTTGTCCACGAGCACCTCCGCCTTGTTTGAGGCGAAATGCTAGCCACATCCCATCAGCCCCGCTGCGACCGGGTTTAAGGGGAAGGCGCCGCATGGTGGGTGGTCGACGGAAAACGCGACAACCTCCAAGGGGGGGGTGGCGACCGGTCCGCTATGTGGCGGGCCGCACCGTCCACGACTACGAGCGACTCCCTCAGGACTCCGAAGCCCACATCACCTGGGTCGGGATCACTCTGGTGTAACCGGGGTGTCGGACGGATATCTACGTTGACGCGTCGCCCTTTCGCACGTCACGCCAAGGGCTCGGCCGCGTGTGCTCGTCCAAGGACGGGGGCGCCTGCGGCGGCTTCCCTTATGACTTTGCTGGCGTCGCGTTCGTACGACGTCCTTGCTCTGAGTGTGAGGAGACCGCCGGCGACCGTGGGGATCACCAGGAGGTACATTCCGGCGTGCAGGGAGCCGAGCCGGTCCGAGGCGATGCCGACGATCAGGGGCCCGAAGGCTCCGCCGGCGGTGAGGAGCAACTGCAGGACGGCGAAGCCGAGCCCGCGTGAGGCGGCCGGGACCACGTCCGCGAGGCACGCGGTCAGGTTCGGGATCGCGATGGCCATCAGCGAGCAGGAGAGCAGAACGAGCGCGGTCAGCGAGCCGATCGACTCCGTCGACAGCGCTGCGGCCAGGACCAGGGAGCCCGCTGTGATGCCGCCGCCCCCGGCCAGCAGGCGTCCGCCCTTGCGGGTGCCGTGCCACTTGCCGCCCAGCCACGAGCCGACCAGGGTGCCGGTCAGCGTGCCCGCGACCGGGATCAGGCCGCTCAGCGAGCCTGCCGTGCCCGTGCCGACGCCGAGGTTGCGCACCATGAACGTGGGCAGCCAGTAGAAGATCCCGGCCAGGCCGAGAGTGAGCAGGGACTGCCCGGCACAGACCAAGACCAGGGTCGGGATGGCGAGGACCTGCCGGAGCTGCCGCCACAACGACGGCTCGGCCTTGGGCGCTGCGGAACCGGTGTGGGCGGGCGCGAGCGAGGCCGGGAACGCGTCGCCGGACGCTACCAGGCGGTCGAGTTCGCCGCGGCGCGGCTCGCGTAGCAGCCAGACGAGCAAGGCCGTGAGCACGCCTGGCACCACCATGACGAGGAACGCCACACGCCAGGAGAACGCCTCCGCCAGAACCCCGCCCAGCAGCGTCCCGACGCCTCCGAGGTGCGAGGTGGCGCGCGTGAGCCCGTACGCCTTGGCCCGGCTGACCGGCGGGTAGTAGTCGGCCAGGAGGCTGCCCGCGGCGGGATTGTCGACGTTCTCGGCCGCCGCGAGCAGCACGCGCATCAGGAAGAACATGACGAATCCGGTGGCCAACCCGGAGCCCAGCGTGGCGATCGCCCAGACGGAGACGACCACCGCGATGATCCGGGTGCGGCTGAGCCGGTCCGCCAGGAACCCCGCGGGCAGGCACACCACCGCCGCGGCCAGGGCTGCGGCCGTCGGGATCGAGCCGGCGGCGGTGTCGTTGAAGCCCCACTCCCGCTGTACGGCCGGGAGCACACCGGACAGCAGGTTGTTCTCGATCCGGTCCACCAGGCCCACGATGAACAGGACGATCAGCGGCGCCCAGCCGAACGGCGCGCGCGAGCCCGCAACGCCGGCGCGCGGCCGCCTTATCACCCCGGCCCGATGGGCGGTCACAATCTGCCGAGGGCCTTGGCCAGCGCGGTCGCGGTAGAGGCGATCACCTTGTCATCGTGCGCGGTGTCGTCGGTATTGCGGTTGGTGAACACCGACAGAATCATCGGCGCCTTCGACCCGGGTGTCCAAACGATCGCCACGTCGTTGGCGGTGCCGTGGTTACTCGCGCCGCCGGTGCCGGTCTTGTCCCCGACCGTCCAGTCCTCGGGCAAGCCCGCCCGGATCCGCGTGGCGCCGGTCAGGCTGGCCTTCAGCCACCCGACCAGCCGCGCCCGGTCACGGGCGTGGAGGGTCTTGCCGGTGGTGAGTTCCGTGAAGGTCCGTGCGGCCGCCGCGGGGGTGGTGGTGTCGCGCACTTCACCGGGCTCCCACTCGGTCAGCGTCGGTTCCGGCCGGTCCAGGCGGCTCGTCCGGTCGCCGGTGGCGCGGAAGAACTCCGTCAGCCCGCGCGGCCCGCCGATCTGCTTCAGCAGCGTGTTGCCCGCGAAACCGTCGGACTTGGTGATCCCGGCACGGCACAGCTGCGCGGGCGTCATGCCGGTGTCGGTGTACTCGGTGGTCTCCGGGGAGTTCCCGGTCAACCCGGCCATGTCTGCGGCCTTCCAGCGAACCACCCTGTCCATCAACCCCGGGTCGTTGGTGCGGGCCTTGCTCAGCACCGCCGCGCACGCGAACACCTTGAACATGGAGTTGAACGGGAAGCGCTCGGCGCCCCGGTAACCGACCGTCCTACCGGTCCCCAGGTCGATGCCGACTGCGCCGATACGCCCGTTGTAGGACTTCTCGAGTTCCTGCAGTATCTGGTTCAAGTCGGAACCAGAGGGGACGCTGCTCCCCGTCCGGACGGCGATACCGGAGGTGCTCTGCTCGTCGGCGACCGCACCCGTCGCATAGGCGAGGCCGCCCAGCAGCGCAGAAGCGGTGAACGCCGCGACCCCTAGTCGCATTCGTGTCATGCCGAAGAGAAGATCAGAAACTAAACGGGGATGTCCAATATTGATATTGGACACCCGGCCATATCGATATGCATATCAACAGCCGTTTAAGTGCGGATGACGCCAGTGGGTGTGCGGCATGCTTTAGTCGCCAAGGTGCCGATCTGGCTCACCCCCGCAGCGACTGCGGCCACGCTCCTCAGCACTCGGCGAGCGACTCGATCTAATGTTCGAGAATACTGAGACGGGCGCTCCCTCGGCTTCTAGGCTCGATGCCGTGACGACCTCTGAACCAACCGCCGAACCCGCCGAGCCGTGCCGTGGCTTCTGGGACGACACCGCCCGCATCCGGGCCGGCTATCTGGCCGAGGTGCCGACCCAGACCCTGGTGCTGAAGGTCGCCGAAGAGGTCGGTGAGGTCGCCGAGGCCTACATCGGGATGACCGGCGGCAACCCGCGCAAGGGCGTCCACAAGAACAGGACCGACGTCCTGGACGAGCTCGCCGACGTCATCCTGGCCGCTGCGATCCCCATGGTCGATCTGGCGGGCGGCGCCGCCGAGGCCGAGACGCACATGGCCGGACGGCTCGGTGTCGTCTCCGCCCGCGAGGTAGCCGCTCCACCAGGTGGCGCCCGGGGTGCGAGCGGCTGGCACGGGTCCTTCATCGCGCCCCACGTCCTGCTGCATCGCCAGGACGGTCACGTACTGATGCTGCGCCGCCACGCCACCGGATACCGCGACGGGTGGCTGTGCCCACCCGCCGGGCGGATCGAGCCGGGCGAGGACGTGCTGGCCGCCGCGATCCGCGAAGCGGCAGAGGAGGCCGGTGTCCGGCTACGAAAGCAGGACGCCCAGTTCGTCCACGTCATGCACCGCACCGAAACGACACTGCCCGGTCCATGCCACGCGGTCAGCGACTACTGGTTTCGCTTCGGCCGCTGGGAGGGCGAACCGCGCGCCGCCGAACCCAACAAGGCATCGGAGGCGTTGTGGATCGACCCGGCCAACCCACCCGACGATCTGATCCCCCACTGCGCCATGGCCCTCGCCGCGATCTCTCGCGGCGAACCATTCAGCGTCCACGGCTGGTCCTGAGATCCACTTGTCGTCCCCGAGGGCCGGGCGACGAAGCTGTGGCCGCTCTTTCAGGCCGTCCACCACTTGGTTCCAGGAGCGAGAGGGCCGACGACGATCTGCTGTAACCGGCCATCCCGAGGGCCCTCCCTAACCGCGTCCTCCAGCGAGGCGTCCGGTACCGGCGAACAAGGCCAACGATGCCAGGGCGCTCACGGCGGCAATGAGCGGAAGCGCGCCAGAGCCGTGGGTGCTGAGCAGCCAGCCACCGAGACCGGCACCGAGTGAGGCTCCGACATAGACCGCGCTGCTGCTGAGCGCCAAGGCTTGTGGCCCCGTCTCCGGTCCGGCCAACTTGAGGACGCGGGCCTGGACGGGCGGGGGAATCGCCCATGCGGCGGCCGACCACGCCAGCAGGAGGACAACGACGACGGGAAGGTACGCGGGCCGCAGCGACCAGCACAGCGCGAGTCCGATCATGGCGGCCACGAAGACCACCGCCGCGGTGGTGAACGCCCGTCCCGAGCCGAACCGGTCGACAAGCCCACCGCTGAGACGCGCTCCAGCGATGCCCGCGGCGCCGGTCAATGCCAGCAGACCGCCCAGCATGGCCGGCGTCACGCCCGCCGCGTCGTGGAGGAAGGCCGCGAGATAGGTCTGGAACAGCAGGTTTCCCAGCACCGCGACGACAGCGGCGAGCAGAACGCACAGCACGGCGGGACGTGCCAGAGGGCTGAGTCGCTCAGCGAGGCCGGCGGCCGGCGAGGGCGGAACGTCTGGCACCGCCAGGCCCACGCAGACCAGCGCTATCAGGCCGAGAAGGCCGCCGAGCACGAAGGTGGCCTGCCATCCGAATGCCGCACCGGTCCAGGTGCCCAGCGGAACTCCGATGACAACGGCACCGGTCAGCCCGGTCATGACGGTGGCGAGGTGGCGGCCCTGCCGTTCAGGCGGGGAATGCGCAGCCGTGACTGCGAACACGGTGGGCAGGGTGACCGCAGCCGCGAATGCGGCCAGGATCCGCAATGCCATCAAGGCCGGATAGGACGCGGCGAGCGGAACGGCGAAGTTGGCGGTGCAGAACAGCAGCAGGCCGCCGATGAGCAGGCGTTTCCGAGGCCATGAAGCGGTGACGACGGCGGCCACCGGCCCGATCACCGCGCACATGACCGAGAAGACGCTCACCAACTGGCCGGCTGCCGCCTCGCTGACCTGTAAGTCGTGCGCGATGGACGGCAGCACCCCCACGATGACGAAGTCGTCCGTCTGCAGGGCGAGAGCAGTGATGGCGAGCGCGAGAAGCCAGGGCTCGGCGAACGCGCGGCGGCGTGTGACATCCATGGGACGTTAACGTAACATGTGTTTCCTTAACTCCGACCAACCGAGCCAGGAGCGCCGCCAGTGGCCAGACCCCGCGACCCGCACCGCCGCACCGAGATCCTTGACGCGGTTCTGGACCACCTCGCCCAGACCGGGCTGTCCAGCGGATTCTCCTTCCGGCCGATCGCGCAGGCGCTAGGCCACAGCACGCGCGTGCTCACCCATCACTTCGCCGACAAGGACGCGCTGCTGGCCGCTCTGCTGGCACGTCTGGACGAGATCCAGCATGAGCAACTCCACGCGACGGAAGGCTGGGACGACACCGATCGGGGCATCGGATCGATCGTCCGCGACTCCTGGCACCGCCATCTCAGGCCGGCCAACCTTCCCTGCACTCGCCTGATCCACGAGATCGAGGGACTGGCGGCCGCCGGGCGCCTCGGCGGCCAGGTGCCCAAGTTCCTGGCCGAGCGGGCCGAATTCGTCGCCGGGGCACTGACCGCCCGCGGACTCGATCCCCGCGAAGCCATGATCAAAGCGACCTACCTCAACAGCGCCTACGCCGGCCTGCAAACCGACCTGCTGATCACCGGCGACCACACCCGCGTCGAAGCCGCCCTCGACGACCTCTGCAAGCTCGCCGACTCCTGGACGGCAACCACCTCAACCGGGTAATACTCGACGGGACTGTCGAAGACCGGGGGCGAGGTCGGAGACGGCGGTTACCGTTGCCTGGTCGGGCAACTGCATCGGGCCGGGAGCGCATGGTGGCCGCCGAAGAGCACTGGTCAACCTGCTGCGCTGGCGCCCCGACCCCGACCAGCCGCCCCTGCCGCCCGTCCCCGGACGAACTGGCCAGTTCGTCGGCGCCTCCAAGATGGGACGAGACGTCTGCGAATACGGCGGCATCCTGCGAAAGCCGTGAACGGCATGTGGCGATCAGTGCGAGCAACGGCCTGATCGAGTTCTGCGCGGACTGCGCCATCGGTCAACCAACGAGCCCTCTGCAGGCTCCGCCCGGCCCCGTCGGCCAGAGGGCCCATGCGGTCCGGGTGAGGTCGTCCGGTAGCCCAGGCCGGCTCGCCCGTTGCGGGCCTCAGCGTAACCGTGCAGGTCAGCGGGTAGTTTTGCAGTGCAAAATCATGTGTTGTGAATCTGGTGCGGGGGTTGGCGCGCGCCCTAGCCTCCACGACTACCGGCACAGACGTCCGGTTACGTGGCCCCTGGGGTGAATGAGGTCCGATGTACGATCTGCTGGTTCGCGGGGGGACGGTGCTGGACGGCACCGGGTCCGCGCGCCGCCGCGCGGACGTGGCCGTCACCGCGGGACGCATCGCGGAGGTCGGCCTCCTGGACGGCGCGCGCGCCGCCGAGGAGATCGACGCGACCGGCCGGTACGTCATGCCGGGCTTCATCGACACCCATGTGCACGGTGACGCGGCCGTGTTCGACCCCGACGTGCAGCACGCCGCGCTGCGGCAGGGCGTCACGACGTTCGTGCTCGGGCAGGACGGCGTGTCCTACGCCCCGGCGAGCGCGGCGACGCTGCGGTACGTCAGCCGGTACTTCGCTCCTGTGAACGGCGTCCATCCGGGCCTGGGCGACGGGCCGGTCTCGGTCGCCGAGCTGCTCGCCGGATACGACCGGAGGACGCCGCTCAACACCGTCTACCTGCTCCCCCACGGGACCATCCGGCACAGCGTCATGGGGACCGCGCGGCGGGCCCCGGAGGCCGGCGAGCTGGCCGCGATGCGCGCCCACGTCGAGCGGGGGCTGGCGGAGGGCGCGGCCGGGCTGTCCACGGGGCTGGAGTACGTTCCCGGCGCCTACGCGGACGCGGCCGAGATCGCCGCGCTGTGCGAGCCGGTCGGCGCGGCGGGGCTGCCCTACGTCACGCACATGCGCGGGTACGAGTCGGAGGCCGTCACGGCGATGGCCGAGGTGCTGGAGATCTCGCGCGCCGGACGCGTCGCCCCGCACGTGTCGCACTACCACGGCCCCAAGGACCAGCTGGTCGCGCTCGTGGACAACGCGCGCGCCGAGGGCATCGACCTGACCTTCGACAACTACCCCTACCTGCGGGGGTCCAGCACGCTGACGCTGGTCACGCTGCCGGGCTGGCTCCCAATCGCCGACCTGGACGGGACGCTGGAGGCGCTCGCCGACCCGGCGGTCCGGCTGCGGCTGGAGCGGGAGTGGTTCGCGCACCGGCCCGAGGTGTGGCCGCGCATCACGTTGTCGCACGTCCCGGCGGACGAGTACCGCTGGGCCGAGGGCATGGCCCTTCCGGACGCGGCGGCGCAGGCCGGCAAGGCCCCTGGCGAGTTCTGCTGCGACCTGCTCGTCGCGACGCGACTGGAGGCGGGCTGCGTGTTCGGGCAGCCGCCGACCAACAGCGAGGAGTCGGTGCGGGCGCTGCTCAAGCACCCCGCCCAGACGACCGGCTCCGACGCCATCTACCAGGGCGGGCATCCGCATCCGCGCGGCTGGGGCGCCTTCGCCCGGCTGCTCGGGCGGCACGTCCGCGACCTCGGCGACTGGACGTGGGAGCAGGCCGCCGTGCATCTGTCCGGCCGCGCCGCCGACCGCTTCCGGCTCGCCGGCCGGGGCCGCGTCGAGCCGGGGTACGCCGCCGACCTCGTCGTCCTCGATCCCGCCACCGTCACCGACCGCTCCACCTACGAAAGACCCAGGGTGCCCGCCGAAGGCGTGGAACACGTCGTCGTCAACGGCGTGGCCGTCCTCAGAGACGGCGCTCTCGCGGCGGCCCACGAGCCGCCCGGACGGGCCCTGACACCCGCCTGACCCAGAACGCCCCCCCGCCCAGTTCGCCGGAGCCCGCTCGGGCTCCGGACCAGCACAAGGAGTCCATCCATGATCGGTAGGTTCACGCGCGCCATCGTGGCCGTCACGGCGCTGGGCACGCTGACCGCCACGGCCGCCTGCGGTGTCGAGTCCGGCGACGGCGGCTCGTCCGGCGGCGCCGGCAAGTCCAAGGCCCTCAAGGTGGGCTGGTCCACGATCTACCTGACCCCGTCGTGGATGCAGCAGACCGACAAGATGATCAAGGACGATGTCGCGAAGCTGAAGCAGGACGGCAAGGTCGCCGACTACCAGGTGTTCAACGCCAACGGCGACACCTCCCAGCAGATCGCCCAGATCCGGGCGATGATCCAGCAGAAGTACGACGTCATCCTGGTGGACGCCGGGTCGTCCACGGCGCTGAACCCGGCGCTGGAGCAGGCGGCGGACGCGGGCATCACGGTCGCCAACTTCGACAGCCTGGTCACCTCCGAGAAGGTCGTGCGCGTCGGCACCGACCAGACCGAGTGGGGCCGGATGATGGGCCAGTGGCTCGGCGACACGCTGGGCGGCAAGGGCAAGATCATCGCGTTCAACGGGCCGGCCGGCGTCGCGGTCAGCGAGCAGCGCTGGAAGGGCGCCGAGGAGGCGCTGAAGAAGTACCCCGGCATCAAGGTCGTCTCGAACGTGCACAGCGAGTACAACCTGGCCCCGGCCGCGCAGGCGTTCGCCTCGGCGTACTCCGCGAACCCCGACATCGACGGCGTGTTCTCGCAGGGCGGCGCCCTGTCGGCGGCGGCGCTGCAGACGCTCGTCAAGCAGAAGAAGAAGCTCGTGCCGATCACCGGCGAGAACTACAACGGCTTCCTGAAGCTGTGGCAGCAGAACAAGGACGCCGGGTTCTCCTCGCTGTCCACGGCGCAGCCCAACTACCTCGGCGTGATCGCGCTGCGCGCGGCGGTCGCGAAGGCCGGCGGGGCGACGGTGCCGAACCAGATCACCGTGCCGCTGCCCAGGATCACCAACGAGAACCTGGCCCAGTACGTCAAGGCGGACCAGCCGGACGACTCCTACCCCATCCAGGACCTGCCGCAGTCCGAGATCGACAAGCTGATCGGCAAGTAGCCATGACACTCCTGGCCGTCGAGCGGGTCTCCAAGTCCTTCGCGGGCAACCGCGTGCTGCACGAGGTGAGCTTCGACGTCCGCGCCGGTGAGGTGCTCGCGCTCGTGGGCGAGAACGGCGCGGGCAAGAGCACCGTGCTGTCCCTCATCACGGGGCTGCTGGCGCCGGACGCCGGACGGGTCGTCTACGACGGCGAACCCGTCCGCGACTGGTCGCCGCACCGTGCGCGGGCCGTCGGGATCGGCTCGGTGCACCAGGAGCTCAGCCTCAACCCGCATCAGACCATCGCCGAGAACGTGTTCCTCGGCCAGTGGCCGGCGCGGCGCGGGCTCGTCCTGCGCCGCGACCTGGCCCGGCGCGCCCGGCCGCTGCTGGAGCGCGTCGGCCTGGACGCCGACCCGCTGACCCGGGCGGGGCGCCTCCCGCTCGGCCAGCAGCAGCTCGTCGAGCTGGCCAAGGCGCTCGCGTCCTCCCCGCGCCTGCTGATCCTGGACGAGGCGACGTCCGCGCTGGACGACGACCAGGTCAAGAGCGTGTTCGAGGTCGTGGACGAGCTGCGCGAGGCGGGCTCGTCCGTGATCACCGTCAGCCACCGGATGGGCGAGCTGTTCGCCATCGCCGACCGGCTGACGGTCCTGAAGGACGGCGCGGTCATGGCCACCCGGGAGCGGGCGGAGACCGACCACGACGACATCGTGCGCCTGATGATCGGCCGGGAGCTGTCCGACCTGTTCCCGCCGAAGGCCGGGGCGGTCCCGCCGGGGACCGCGGCCGGCCCGGTCGCGGCGGAGATCGCGGCGATTCCCTCCGAAAAGGAGATCGCCGAGGAGAAGAAGGCCGCGACGGACGCGACACCCGTCCTCGCCGGCAGGCCGGTGCTGAGCGCGCGGGGGCTGACCGTCCCCGGCGCCTGCGCCGGCGTCGACCTCGACCTGGAACCCGGCCGGATCATCGGCCTCGGCGGGCTCCAGGGCCAGGGGCAGCGGGCGGTGCTGCGCGCGCTGTTCGGGCTCGTCCGGCACACCGGGCGGATCGAGCTGGACGGGCGCCCCGCCCGCCTCGGGTCACCGCGCGCGGCGATCCGCGCCCGCATCGCCTACGTGCCGGAGGACCGCAAGGTCGAGGGCCTGCACGTGGCGCAGACCGTCCGGGCGAACCTGTCCCTCACCAACCTCGACGTCGTCACGCCCGCGCGGCGGCTCACCACCGTCGACCGCGGCGCCGAGGCCCGGCTGGTCGACGACCTCATCGAGCGGATGCGGATCAAGGTGGCCGGGCCGGAGCAGGAGGCGCGCCGGCTGTCCGGCGGCAACCAGCAGAAGGTCGCGCTGGCCCGCTGGCTGCCGTCCGAGCCGCGGGTGCTGCTGCTGGCCGAGCCGACCCGCGGCATCGACGTCGGCACCAAGCGCGAGATCTACCACCTGCTCCGCCGGCTGGCCGACGGCGGCGTGGCGGTGCTGGTCACCTCGGGAGACACCATGGAACTGGTCGGCCTGTGCGACGAGGTCGCCGTCATGTACGAGGGCGCGGTCGTCGACCGGCTGTCGGGCGGCGACCTCACCGAGGAGCGGCTGGTCCGCGCCTCCGTGACCGGGACGGTGGCGCATGCCTGACCGCCTCACCGGGGCGCTGCGCGGCAACGTGGACGTGGCGGGCCTCGGTGCGCTGCTGATCGTCCTGCTCGCCGTCTACAGCCACTACGACCCCGAGGTGTTCACCCCGGCGTCGATCACGATCCTGTCGGCGCAGTTCCTGCCGCTGATCCTGGCCGCGATGGGGCAGAGCACCGTCATGCTGGCCGGCGGCATCGACCTGTCGCTCGGCTCGGTGCTGGCGCTCGCGATGGCGGTGTTCGCCGTGCGGGCGGAGGACGGCGTCGTGCTCGCGGCCGTGCTGGCGCTGCTGGCCGCCGCCGCGACCGGGGCCGCGAACGGCGTGCTCGTCGCGTACGCGGGGCTGCCGCCGATCATCGTGACGCTGGCCGCGTCGTTCCTGTGGGGCGGCGTCACGCTCGTCGTGCTCCCCCAGCCGGGCGGCGGCGTCCCGGCCGGCCTGGTCAAGGCGTACAACAACGGCTGGAACGGGATCGCGCTGCCGTTCCTGGCGATCGCCCTGGTCCTGGTGCTGTGGAAGGTCGTCCGGACGACCCGGTTCGGGCTCTCGCTGTACGCGGTCGGCGGCAACGAGCACGGCGCCTACGCCAGCGGCATCGCGACGCGGAAGGTGAAGATCTCCGCCTACGCGCTGGCCGGCGTCTTCGTCGGCCTCGCCGGGATCGGCCTCGCCGTCCAGACCGGCTCGGGGGACGCCACGATCGGCGCCCCGTACACGCTCAACTCGATCGCCGCGTCCGTGCTCGCCGGGGTCAGCTTCTTCGGCGGCGTCGGGCAGATGCGCGCGACCGTCCTGGCCGCGCTGCTGATCGGCCTGCTGACGAACCTGCTGCTGTTCACCGGGCTGTCGCCCTTCTACCAGCTGATCATGCAGGGCGCGGTGCTGATCGTGGCGATCGCCGTCAAGACGTTCGCGACCCGGGAGAGGACGGACTGATGACCGCGCTACCGCGCGCCGCCGCAGTGCCGAGGGTGCTGCGGGACAACCGCGCCGCCTGGGCGTTCGGCGTGCTCATCGTGACCTGGATCGCCGCGGTCCTGTTCGCGAAGGGCTTCGACAGCGTCTCCAGCGTCCGCTACCTGGTGCAGACCGCCGCGTTCCTCGGCATCGTCGCCGTCGGCCAGACCCTCGTGATCATGATGAGCGGCATCGACCTGTCGGTGTCGGGCGTCGTCGCGCTGTCGGCGGTCGTGTGCGCGCAGGTCGCGTCCGGCTCGGGCGGGACGGCGGGCATCGCCGCGGCGCTCCTCGCGAGCGTCCTCGTCGGGATCGCCAACGCGGCCGGGGTGACCTGGCTGCGGGTGCCGCCGATGGTGATGACGCTGGCCACCGGCACGATCGTCGCCGGCGCGCTGCTCGTGTACACCGACGGGTCGCCGAAGTCGGCGAAGGTGCCGCTGCTGGCGTCGTTCGCCAACGACCGCGTCGCGGGGGTGCCGCTCGCGTTCGTCCTGTGGATCGCCATCACCGCGGTCGCCGCCTGGCTGCTGCACGCCTCCCGGGTCGGACGGTACGTGTTCGCGCTCGGCAACGGGGAGCGGGCCTCGCGCGCGTCGGGGGTGCCGCTCGCGCGCACCGCGTTCATCGCCTACGGGACGTGCGCGCTGCTCGCCGGGGTGTCCGGGCTGGTGCTGCTCGGGTTCACCTCCACGAGCTCGCTCACGATGGGCAACCCGTACCAGCTGCTGTCGATCGCGGCGGTCGTGCTGGGCGGGACGTCCATTCTCGGCGGGCGCGGGCACGTCCTCGGGACGGTCGCGGGCGCCCTGCTGCTGACGCTGCTGACGGCGCTGCTGGCCGCGTGGAACGTGTCGGAGGGCGTCCGGCAGATCGTGCTCGGGCTGCTCATCATCGCGCTGCTGCTCGCCTACGCCAGGGAACGGCGGTCCTGATGACGTCCTCGGGGGAGCTTCTGCGGGCCATGGTCGGCACCGCCAGCGTCAACCCGCGCGCCGGTTCCGGGCCCGGGTTCGGCGAGGCGGCGATCGCCGAGTACGTCCGCGACTGGCTGGCCGGCCGCGGGATCGAGGCCGAGCTGCGGGAGGTGCTGCCGGGACGTCCCAACGTCGTCGCGACCGTGCCGGGGCGCGGGCCGCGCATGGTGCTGCTCGAATCGCACCTGGACACGGTCGAGACCACCGGCATGTCGATCGACCCGTTCGCCGGGACGATCCGGGACGGCCGCCTCTACGGCCGCGGCGCCTGCGACGCCAAGGGACCCCTCGCGGCGTTCATGCGGGCGGCGGTCGAGCTCGCCGCCGACCCGGCGGAGACGGGGGTCGTCCTCGCCGGGGTGATGGACGAGGAGCACGCCTACCAGGGCGTCCTCGGCCTGATCTCCGACCTCGGCGACATGCCGGTGGTGGGCGCGATCGTGGGCGAGCCGACCGGGCTGGTGCCCGCGACCGCGCACAAGGGCTGCGTCCGCTACACCGTCCGCGCGCTGGGCAGGGCCGGGCACAGCTCCCGGCCGGACGAGGCCGTCAACGCCGTCACCCTCATGTCCCGCGTGATCGACCACATCGCCTCCGCCGAGCCGGACGTCGCGCCGCATCCCCTGCTGGGGCCGGCGACGCGCTGCGTCACCCGAATCAGGGGCGGTGAGGGGCCGAACACCGTTCCGGGACGCTGCGAGATCGACATCGACCGCCGCACCCTCCCCGGCGAGGACCCCCTGGACGTGTGGCGCCGCGACCGCGCCGAGCTGACCGCCCTCCTTCCCGGTCAGATCGAGGTGGACGAGCCGTTCACCGTCGACTACGCCCTCGACACCCCGGCGTCCAGCCCGGTGCCGGCCGCGCTCTGCCGCGTGCTGGAGGCGGCGGGGCATCCCGCGGCCGTCCAGGGCATGCCGTTCGGCACCGACGCGAGCAAGCTGGCGCGCGCGGGCATCCCCTCGGTCGTCTTCGGCCCCGGCTCGATCACCGACGCCCACTCCGCCGACGAATCGGTGGCGCTCGCCGACGTGGACCTGGCCACCAGGCTGGTCGTCGACACCGTCCGGTCCCTCGACGGGGGTGCGGCGTGAAGCTGACGGAGCACATCGACCTCATCGGCAGCGGAGCGGCCGGGTTCGACCTCACCGATCCGCTGGACTGCCACGTGTACCTCGTGCGGGGGCCGTCCGGAGCGGCGCTGATCGACGCCGGAGCCGGGGCGTCCGCCCGGGAGTTCGCCCAGCGGCTGCGCGGCGAGACGGGCGAGCGGCACCTGCTGCTCACCCACGGGCATGCCGACCACGCGGGCGGCGCCGCCGAGCTGGCGCGGAGCGTGGAGGGGATCGCCGTTCGCGCGGGGGCACCGGCGGACCAATGGATCGCGTCCGGCGACGAGCAGCTGCTCAGCGTCGACCGCGGCAAGGCTGCCGGGGTCTACCCCGACGAGTACGCGTTCGCGGCGTGCCCGGCGGTGCGTCCCATCGCGGACGGCGAGCAGGTCGACCTCGGCGGGGGCGTCGTCCTGCGGGCCGTCGCCACCCCCGGGCACGCGGACGGGCACATCTGCTACCTGCTCGACGCGCCCGAAGGGCGAGCGCTGTTCTCCGGCGACTGCGTGTTCACCGGCGGACGGATCTCGCTGCAGAACCTCCACGACGCGCGGGTGCCGGAGTACGCCGCGAGCCTCGCCCGGCTCGCCGGCCTGGAGGTCGACATGCTGCTGCCGGGCCACCACGAGATATCGCTCGCCCGCGCGGGACGGCACCTGCGAGCCGCGCGGGACGTCCTCGGCCGCGGCCTGCTTCCGGGGAGCACCACATGACCGACGAGGCCAAGCCCCGCAACCAGTCGTCGTCGCTGCGCCGCGCGCTCGCGGTGCTCGACCACGTCCGCGACCACGCCGACGCACGCGGCATCTCGCTGACCCGCATCGCCGACGACCTCGGCATCAGCAAGAGCACGGTGCTGCGGCTCACGCAGCCGCTCATCGACGGCGACCTCCTCACCCGGGACCGGGACACCGGCTGGTTCCGGCTCGGGCACGGCGCGCTGCGGCTCGGCCAGGCGTACCTGTCGACGCTGGACATGCGGGCGGTCGCCGCCGACCCGCTGCGCCGCCTCCAGCACGTCGTGGGCGAGACCTGCCACCTCGTCGTCTACGAGGCGCCCGACGTGGTCTACATCGACAAGGTGGAGAACGAGCACAACGTCCGGATGGCGTCCCGGGTCGGGATGCGGATGCCCGCCTACCGGACGGCCGTCGGCAAGGCCATCCTGGCCTGGCTCGGTGAGGACGACTTCCAGCTCGTGGTCGCCGCCGGGATGCCGCCGCGCACCGAGCGGACGATCACCGACCCGGCCCGCCTCGCCGCCGAACTGGAACGGGTACGCCTTTCCGGGTACGCCGTGGACGACCGGGAGAACGAGCCGGAGGTGCGGTGCGTCGCGGCGCCGATCTTCGACCACACCGACCGGGCCGTGGGCGCGCTGAGCGTGTCCGGGCTGACGTCCCGGATGACGCCGGCGCGGGTCCGGGAGGTCGGTCCGATGGTGGCGCGGACCGGCCTGGAGATCTCCCGCGTGCTCGGCTCGTCCCGGCCGCGCCGCCGCCGCAACGACGAAGGGAACCAGCCGTGAACCTCACCATCCCGAACGAGCAGGCCGACTGGCGGACGAAGGGCCTGTGGCAGCCGCGGGCCGTCCCGCTGGAGGAGTTCGCCGCCGCCCGCCATCCGCTGTTCGGCGGCCCGTTCACCTGGCCGGTCATGGTGGCGCGGCGGTCGGCGCTGGACCACAACATCGCGGCGCTCGCCGCGTTCTGCGGCGAGCACGGGCTGGCGTTCGCGCCGCACGGCAAGACGACCATGGCCCCGTCGCTCTTCCAGGACCAGCTGGACGCCGGCGCCTGGGGGATCACCGCCGCGACCGCGAACCAGGTCCTCGCCTACCGGACGTTCGGCGTCCCCCGGATCCTGCTGGCCAACGAGCTGCTCGACCCGACCGCGCTGCGCTGGCTGGGCGGCGAGGTCGACCGCGGCATGGAGTTCCTGCTGTACGCGGACTCACCCGAGGGCGTCGCCGCGATCTCCGCCGCGGCCGGGGAGCGTCCGTTCCGGGTGCTGGTCGAACTCGGCCACCCCGGCGGGCGCACCGGCTGCCGCACGGTCGAGGAACTGGCCGGGGTCGCCCGCGCGGTCGCCGCCGCGCCCGGCGCCGAACTCGCCGGGGTCGCCGGATACGAGGGCGGGCTGCCGGACGTCCCGTCCGCCGCCGCGTACCTGCGGGCGCTCCGCGACGCGACGATCGCGCTGTCCCCGCTGCTCCCCCGCGACGTCGTCGTCACCGCCGGCGGCAGCGCCTACTTCGACCAGGTCGCCGAGCAGCTCGCGGGCGACTGGCTGCCCGGCCACGACCTCACCGTGGTCCTGCGGAGCGGCGCCTACGTGTCGCACGACGACGGCATCTACACCAGGAAGACGCCGTTCACCCGGGTGCCCGGGTCGCTGGACGCGGCGCTGGAGATCTGGGCGCAGGTCACGTCCGTGCCGGAGCCCGGCCTCGCGATCGTGGGGATGGGCAAGCGGGAGGCCCCCTACGACGCCGGGCTGCCCGTCCCGCTGAAGCTCCGCCGGGCGGACGGCACGATCGTCCCGGCCGAGGGGCTGAGCGTCACCGACACCAACGACCACCACGCCTACGTGGCGTTCGGCGACCAGGCCCCGCGCCCCGGCGACCTGATCTGCTTCGGCATCTCCCACCCGTGCACGGCCTTCGACAAGTGGCAGGTCATCCCCGTCGTGGACGACGACCACACGGTCATCGACCTGATCCGCACGTACTTCTGAGAGGACGCCCAATGATGCCCCGCATGGCGCCGGGCGCCGCGCTGACGGCGACCGGAGTGGTCGCGGTCGTCCGCGGCACCCGCGCCGACCGCGTCGCCGACGTCCTGGACGTCCTGGCCGCCGCCGGCGTCCGCTGCCTGGAGGTCACCCTGAACACCCCGGGCGCGCTGGACGCCCTGGGCGCGGCGCGCGACCGGCTGCCCGGGGACGCCGACCTCGGCGCCGGCACGGTCCGGACCGCGGCGGAGGCGAAGGCCGCCGTCGCCGCGGGCGCGTCGTTCCTGGTCGCCCCCGACACGAACGCCGAGGTCGCCGCCGTGGCCCGTGACGCGGGTGTCGCCTACTACCCGGGCGCGCTCACGCCGACCGAGGTCGCCCGCGCCTGGGACCTCGGCGCGACCGCCGTCAAGATCTTCCCGGCGAGCACGTTCGGCCCGCGCCACCTGCGCGCCCTGGCGGAACCGTTCCGGGACGTCCTGCTGCTGCCGACGGGCGGCATCGGCCCGGACGACGCCGCCGACTACATCGCGGCGGGCGCCGTGGCCGTCGGCGCGGGCGGTTCGCTGATCGGCGACGCCCTCGACGGCGGCTCCCTCGACGCCCTGGCCTCCCGCGCGCGCCGCCTCCTCGCGACGGTGGAGGCCGCCCGATGAGCGTCGATCTCGTCACGTTCGGCGAGACCATGGCGCGGCTGGACAACCCGGTCGTCGGGCCGATGCGGCACGCCCGCTCCCTCGACCTCGGCATCGGCGGCGCCGAGTCGAACACGGCGATCGGCCTCGCCCGCCTCGGCGGCACCGCCGCCTGGTTCGGCCGCGTCGGCGACGACGAGTTCGGCCGCCTCATCACCACGGCGCTCGCCGGGGAGGGCGTCCGGCTCGGGCACACGGTGGTGGACGAGTCCGCGCCGACCGCGCTGCTGTTCAAGGAGCGCCGGTCGGGGACGCTGACCCGCGTCCAGTACTACCGGACGGGCAGCGCCGGATCGCGGCTGAGCCCCGCCGACGTCCCGCACGACCTGATCCGCTCCGCCCGCGTCCTGCACGTCACCGGGATCACCGCCGCGATCAGCGACACCGCCCGCCGGGCCGTGGACGACGCCGTCGAGACGGCCCGCGACGCGGGCGTGCCGGTCTCGCTCGACCTCAACTACCGGTCGGCGCTCTGGACGCCGGCCGAGGCCGGTGAATGCCTGCACGACCTGGTCAAACGCGCCGACCTGGTGTTCGCGACCGAGCAGGAGGCGCGGCTGGTCGTCCCCGGCGACGACCCGGCCGGGCTCGCCGCGGCGCTGGCCGCGCTGGGGCCGCGCGACGTCCTGGTGAAGCGGGGCGCCGCCGGGGTGGTCGCGTACTGCGCGGGGACGCTGCACGTCCAGCCCGCGCACAAGGTGCCCGTCGTGGACCCGGTCGGCGCGGGCGACGCCTTCGCCGCCGGCTACCTGGCGGAGTTCGCCCGGGGCCTGCCGGTCGCCGCCCGCCTGGCCACCGCCACGGCGGCGGGCGCGTACGCGGTGACCGTCCGCGGCGACTGGGAGGGCCTGCCCAGCCGCGCCGACCTGGACTTCCTGAAGACCACCGAAGACAACGTCAGCCGATGAGGAGACAGATATGAGCAAGCGCGAACTTCGCAGCGCGGACTCCGCCCCGCCCGCCGGCACCTACTCGCAGGGCCTCGTGGTCGGCGATTTCGTGTACACCTCGGGGATGGGCCCGCTCGACCCGAAGACCGGCGAGGTCGTCGGCGCTGACGTCGCCACGCAGACCCGGCAGGTCCTCGCCAACCTGGCCGCGATCCTGCGCGAGCACGGGCTGGGCCTGGACGACGTGGTGAAGTCGACCGTCCACCTGCAGGACCTCCACCGCGACTTCGCCGCCTATGACGAGGTGTACCGGGAGCACTTCACGCAGCCCTACCCGGTGCGCACGACCGTGGGTTCGACCCTGATGAACATCCTGGTCGAGATCGACTTCGTCGCCTACAAGAAGAGCTGATGGACTCGTCCCTCTATGTGATGGTGGAGGATCTGCGCGGCGCGGACGCCGCGCGGATCCTCTCCCACAACGTCTCGTCCATCACCATCGGGGCCGCCTACCACCGCGCCAGAGACGTGACCCCGCACGGCACCAGCCGTGTCACCTTTCGCCATGACGGAATCCACTTCCCTCCTGGCGACCTCTTCGACGGGCTTCGCCTCCAGCCACCGGTACAGAAGGACGCCGCGCGCGACCCCATACGAACCCTTCGGGAGGAGACCCACCGGCTTGGTGCCGCGCTGCACGGCTGGGGTGTCTTCCTGCACAACACCACCCTTGGTCTGGCCTTTCCGGACGTCACCCATCAGAACTGCTTCGGCGACCGTGCCGCACCCGCGGACCTGTGCCCGTCCAACCCGGACGTCCGCGCCTACGCCGTCGCCCTCGGACGCGCCATCGCCCGCCAAGGCGTCGACACGGTCGTCGCGGAATCCCTGCATTTCGGGACGTTCGGCCACGGCTACCACCACGAACGCTCCTTCGTGGACCTGGGCCCGGCCGCCGAGTTCGCCCTTGGCCTGTGCTTCTGCCCCTCCTGCGTCGCCCGCATCCCGCACGCCGCCGAGGCCCGCGCGGAAGCCGCCCGCCTGACGACCACCGTTCTGGACGGCGGCCCGCCCGCGAGCGACGTCCCGGACGTCCTCACCGCCTACGCCCGGGCCCGCGCACCGATCGTCACGTCCCTGGCCGCCGACGTGGCCGAAGCCGTGTCGGCGGAGGGCTCCCAGCTGACGTTCATCGACCTCACGGGTGCCGTCCTGGGCTACGCCGACGGCCGTCCCACCGGTCCCCCGGCCGCCGCCTCCGCCTGGCGGATCGGCGTGGACCCGACGGCGTTGGCGTCGGCCGTCCCGTCCTACGCGATCCTCTGCTACGCCCGCGAAACGGTTCGCGTCGCCGAGGACGTGGCCGCCTACCGCGAGGCTCTCGGCCCCGAACCGGCGCTTCGGACCGTCCTGCGCCCCGGCCATCCGGACACGGCGTCGGCCGACCACCTCGCGGCGAAGGTCACCGCGGCCCGCGCATCCGGCGCGGACGCCGTCGACTACTACGCCTACGGCCTGACTTCGCTCCCGACCCTGGCCCGCATTCCTCGCACCTAAGGCATCATGGACGCCATGCACGCCCGGATCACGGTCCTGACATACGAGAACGTTCCTGGCAGCCTGCCGCCAACGTAACCTCCGCAGCCCGGTCAGGTGAGGACTCTGGTCTTGGCCTGCTGGTACTCCACTTCGCTGATGTCACCGTGCTTCCTGAGCTCGGCGAGCTTGACCAACTCGTCGGTGCTCGTTGGCTCGGAAGTGCCGGCGGTCTCGCGGACGTAAGCGCGGAACTCCTCATCGCGCTTCTGGATCGCTCGGAGGTCGCGTTCGCCCATGCCCCGGCCGCGTGCGATCAGGTACACGAAGGCGCCGAGGAACGGCAGCACGATCACGAAGATCGACCATCCGGCCTTGCCCCAGCCGCTCAACCGGTCGTCGCGGAAGATGTCGGCGATGATCCTGAAGATCAGCATCAAGAACAGCACCCACAGGAAGAACCAGAGCATGGTCCAGAAGACGTTCAGCAGGGGATAGTCCGTTGCGGCGATGGAGCCGGCGAGCTCGTTCATGGTGATCCTCCTGTCGTGCGCCTCCGCATCTGATGCGGCCATGCTCCTCGCGGCCCTCATCTCGCCGCATCACCCGCAGCGGGTGGCTTTTCGCAAGAGCAGCGCACTATCGCTCCGCGCGCCTCGACGGTAGGCCGGCGTCACTGCGGGAAGGCCGTCCCCAAGGGGGACTCGGTTACGGCTCCTGTCGGCGGACGGGGCTCACCCCATGCGGGTGAAGCGGCCCGTCTACGGCGTCGCCGAGGATGCCGTTCGTGCTTCTGACGAGAGGGGTTCCGCCCATGACCACCATCGGTGCCGCCGTCCGGACTCCGGCGGAGCGGGCGGCCTACGGGAAGCGGGCGCGCGCCGAGGTGCCCCGTTCGAGCCATGAGCGGTTCGAGCACGGCGAGCGACCCGATCCGGTCGGCATCCTGGAGTCGCAGTCCGCGGCGAGGGTCCCGGAACTGGTGCCGCTCCGCTACGGCCGCATGCTGGAGTCGCCGTTCCGCTTCTACCGGGGCGCCGCGGCGATCATGGCGTCGGATCTCGGCGCCGCGCCCCACACCGGGATCACGGTGCAGCTGTGCGGTGACGCCCACATGCTGAACTTCCGGCTGCTCGCCTCCCCCGAGCGGCACCTGATCTTCGACATCAACGACTTCGACGAGACGCTCCCCGGCCCGTGGGAGTGGGACGTCAAGCGGCTCGCCGCGAGCCTGGCCATCGCCGGCCGCGCCAACGGGTTCTCCGCCCGGCGGCGCGCCGCCGCCGTCCGGGCGTGCGTGCGGAGCTACCGGGAGCGGATGCGCGAGTTCGCCCGCATGCGCATCCTCGACATCTGGTACGCGCAGGACAGCGCCGACGATCTGGACTCGATCCGGGCGGA
This sequence comes from Actinomadura geliboluensis, assembly GCF_043197915.1. Lineage (NCBI taxonomy): Bacteria > Bacillati > Actinomycetota > Actinomycetes > Streptosporangiales > Thermomonosporaceae > Actinomadura > Actinomadura geliboluensis. The sequence continues at coordinate 429,517 of NZ_JBICUA010000007.1, forward strand.
CCGGCTGAGCGGCGGCGCCCGCCGGCGGTTCTCCGCGGCGGCCGACCGGGCACGCACACGGACGAACCTGCAGGCCTTCGCGAAGCTGACCCGATTGGAAGGGGGCGTGCGGCGGATCGTCCCCGACCCGCCGCTCGTCACTCCGGTCCGGGACCTGCTTCCCGGGGAAGAGGGCGCCGGGACGGCGGAGATGCTGCGCCGGCTGATCGAGGACTACGGCCGCAGCCTCTCCGCCGAGCGGCGGGCCCTGCTCGGGCGCTACCGCGTGGCCGACATGGCGCGCAAGGTCGTCGGGGTCGGCAGCGTGGGCACCCGCTGCTGGATCGTCCTCATGCTGGGGCGGGATGACGACGATCCGCTGCTGCTCCAGGCCAAGGAGGCCGGCGCGTCGGTCCTGGCCCCGTACACCGGCCCGGCAGGCTACGCCAACCAGGGCGAGCGTGTCGTCGCCGGACAGCGGCTGATGCAGGCCGCGAGCGACATCTTCCTCGGCTGGGAGACCGCCCGGGGGATCGACGGCCGGCGCCGCGACTTCTACGTCCGCCAACTGCGCGACTGGAAGGGCATCGCCCGGCCGGAGACCATGACGCCTGACATCATGACGGCCTTCGGCCGGATCTGCGGTGCCTCGCTGGCCCGCGCGCACGCCCGTTCCGGGGATCCGATCGCCATCGGGGCCTACCTCGGCCGCGGCGACGTCTTCGACCGGGTACTCGCCGTGTTCGCCGAGGCCTACGCCGACCAGAACGAACGCGACCGCGAGGCCCTCGCCGAGGCAGCGCGCGCCGGCCGAGTCCCTGCCGAAGCCGCATGACAGGCCACCTGCGGGAAGCACCGGGAGCGTAACGCGGGTAGGCGGAGTACGGGCGGCGAGGGATACGGCGTATCGGAGGCACGCGATGGGACGATGGGGGCCGCTGCTCGCACTGGCGACCGCGCAGTTCGTCATGGTCCTCGACCAGTCGGTCATGAACGTCTCGATCAGCACACTGGTGGACGACTTCGACACGACGGTCCCCGCGATCCAGGCGGTCATCACCCTGTACTGCCTGGTGATGGCGATGTTCATGCTGACCGGCGCCAAGATCGGCGACATCATCGGCCGGCGCCGCGCCTTCGTCACCGGGCTGGTCGTCTACGCCTGCGGATCGGCGCTGACCGCGGCGGCCCCGACCCTGGCCGTGCTCGCGCTCGGCTGGTCGATACTGGAGGGCATCGGCGCCGCGCTGGTCCTGCCCGCACTGGTCGCCCTGGTCGCCGACAACTTCACGGGACGCGAGCGCGCGGCCGCCTACGCCGTGATCGGCGGGGTCGCGGGCGCCGGGATCGCGGTCGGGCCGATTCTCGGCGGCTGGGCGACGACCGAGCTGACCTGGCGGGTGATCTTCGTCGGCGAGGTGGTGCTGGTCCTGCTCATCCTGCCGGCGGCGCGCCTGCTGGCGGAGTCCGCCCGCGGCCGCCCGGCTCCCCGCCTCGACCTCGCCGGCACCGCGCTGTCGGCCTGCGGAGTCGGGACGATCGTGCTCGGCACCCTGCAGTCCAGCACCTGGGGCTGGGTCCGGCCGAAGGACGCCCCGGTCGAACCGTTCGGCCTCTCGCCGACGCTGTTCGTCATCGCGCTCGGCGGGACGCTGCTCTGGGCCTTCACGGCCTGGCAGCGGCACCGCGAGAACGCCGCCGGCGATCCCCTGCTGCACCTCGACCTGCTGAAGTCGCCGCCGCTCCGGGCCGGGCTGATCGGCCTGTTCACCCAGAACCTCATCCTCATGGGCGTCTTCTTCGTCATGCCGCTGTACCTGCAGCTCGTCCTCGGCCTCGACGCGCTGGAGACGGGCGTCAGGATGCTGCCCGTCTCCGTCATGATGTTCGTCGCCTCCGCGGCCGGATCCCGGCTGTCGTCGCGGCTGTCGGTGCGGGCGATCGTCCGGGCCGGCCTGGTGCTCACCGGCGGAGCGGTCCTGGCACTGATGGCGACCGTGCGGCCGGACCTGGCGGGCCTCGCCTTCGCGCTCTCGATGGGGGCGCTCGGCACCGGCATGGGACTCATGGTCTCCCAGCTCGGGAACCTGGTGCAGTCCTCCGTCGGCACGTCCGGCCGGGCGGAGGCGGGCGGCCTGCAGTACACCGGCCAGCAGCTCGGCTCCTCGCTCGGCATCGCGCTCATCGGAGCGATCGTCCTCGCCGGCCTGACCGGCGCGTTCGTGTCGAAGGTCGGCCAGGACGAGCGCATCAGCGCGCAGGTCGCCGAGCAGGTCGGCGTGGCCGCCGGCAGCGGCGTCGACTTCGTCGCCACCGGCCAGATCCAGGCGGCCGCGCGGAAGGCGGGCCTCGACGGCGCCACCGCCGAGGCCCTCGTCGACAACTACGGGAAGGCGCAGATCCTGTCGCTGAAGGCGGGGCTGCTGGCCACCGCGCTGCTCGTCCTGGGTTCGCTGGCGTTCACCCGCGACCTCCCGCGCACGCCGACCGCGCCCGGTAACGGAGCCGCCGGCCGCGGCCGGCGGCGATGACCGGCGCCGTCAGTGAGTGAGCACCACCTTCAGCGCGACGATGAGCAGGCCGAGAGCCAGGTTGACCATTCCCGACACAACGATCAGCCGGACGCCGGCATCGGCCCGCCGCCACGCGGCCACGGTCCATCCGACCTGCCCTCCGAGGGCCGTGAACAGCGCCGTCCAGGCGGCCGCACCGTCGGACAGGCCGGCGGCCCAGCAGGCGAAGGCGGCCGCCGCGGGCGGTACGGCCGCCTGAGCCAGCGGCCACTCGCGCCGGCCGACCGACCGGATCTCCGGCCAGTTCACCCGCAGGCCGTGCTGCCGGTCGCCGGCGAGGCTCGCGTACACGTGCGCCAGCCAGAAGACCAGCCCGGTCGCGAGCAGCAGCGCGATGAGCGTCGGGGCGGACGCCGGCTCCTGCCGGGGGCTCGCCCCCACGACCACCGACGCGGCCAGCAGCGACCCGTACACGGCCCCCGCGTAGTCCGCGCGCTCCCTATCGTCGAGCCCGCCCGTCCTTCGCCGCTCGTCAACCCGCCGCCCGTCCACTGGGCCACCCCCGCATCAGGCCGGTTCCGCGCGCCGCTCGGCGGACGGTCTTCCGCGGAGCGTCACCGTCGCGGGTAGCCCGCATGTTCGGCGGCACGCCGGCCGTACACGCACAGCGCCCAGATCACGGTGACGTCCAAGGCGATCATGACCACCGACCACACCGGGTAGTAGGGCAGGAACAGGAACTGGGAGATCGCGTTCACCACGGCGAAGGCGACTCCGATCGCCCGGGCCCACGCGTGGCCGGTGAAGACGAACAACCCGGCGACGGCGACGAGGATGCCGAGCCCCAGATGCGTCCACCCCCATGCGGACACGTCGAAGTCGTACACGTAGCGGGGCGTGACGACGTAGAACTGGTCCCGCAGGATCGCGGCCAGCCCTTGCAGGGCCTGGAACGACCCGATCAGCACCATCATCACGCCGGCGAAGACCGCGAAGCCGGTCGCCCAGCCGCCGGCGGGCTCGGTGTCCGCACCGGGGCCCGGCCGGGTGGAAATCCGCTGTGACATGTGAACCTCCTCATTCCATCGATCACTCGCAGAATCACCCGGCGGCGGTGCTGTGGGCTCACCCTCGGCGGGTGAACTGGAAAAGCCTCAATCACCCGCCGCGGAGGATGCGACCCGATCTGCGGAAACGGTGTCATTCCGGTACCGGCTCCAGCCAGGACGGACGAGCCGTCCAGGGGCCGGAGTCCAGACGCCGTACGAGGACGTGGAGGGAGTGACGATGTCGACGACATCCCCGAGGACGGGAGGAACCGTCTCTGATCGCAGGCAGGTCACGATGCTCTCGGACAAGGACCGGCCGGGACGCGGCACCGAGCTGGTCATGGCCTGCCTCTCAGTGCTCGCCGGAATCGTCGTCCTGGCCTATCCGGACGCCGGTCTCGTCGCCCTGACCTGGCTGTTCGGCCTCTGGTTGATCACCTGGGGGGTCATCACCGTCCTCGTCACCCTGTGGATCCGGTACGCCGGCCGGCAGGCCGCGTCCGCACGGTGATGCCGCGATCCCGCGATCCCGCGACCGGCGGGCCGAGAGGAGGCGACGTGCCGGCATGGGGCCACGGCGCACCGCATGCGACGTGGGACTACGAGATAAGGATCAAGGGGCGGGTCGGTGAATCGCTCCGGCTCGCCTTCGAGGAGCTCAGCGTCACGCTCAACCCCGGCGAGACGGTGCTGCGCGGCCGGGGACTGGACCAGGCGGCCCTGTACGGGATCCTGGACCGGGTCCAGGCGCTGGGATTCGAGCTGGTCGCTGTGCGTCGGCTCCCGCCCGCTCCGCCTTAACCCGCGAGCTCAGGACGTCCACGCTCTAGGACGGGCACGCTTCAGGACGGGGTCACAGCAGCCGGTACCGGCGTGCGCGGCGAACCGCCTCGCCCCGGCGGGTCACCGCGAGCTTGCGGTAGATGTTCCTCAGATGGGTCTTCACGGTGTTGACCGAGAGGTACATCTCGGTGGCTATCTCTTCCGTCGTCAGCATCTTGGAGAGCAGGGTCAGCACCTCCAGTTCCCGCTTGCTCAGCGACCCCACGACGGCGGGGGCGGCGGCTTCTCGGCGGTCAGGGAGCACTCCCATGCCGAGTTGTCCGAGGAACCGCCGGTGCGGCTGGAAAAGCTCCGGATCCCGGTGCAGCACGGGGAGCAGCCAGCCGCGCGCCCTGGCGAACGGCAGCCCGATCTTCTCGCGTTCGCCCAGCCGCAGCGCGCGCTCCAGCGAGCGGCGGCCCCGCGATCGGTCCTCCTCCCGGTAGGCCAGGCAGGCGTCCAGCAGCCACGCGTCCACCCGGACGGCGGCCGGTGCGGACGGCTCCATCAGCACGGGACGCACCGCCCGGGACGCCGCCGCCGCGTTCCGCTCATGCAGATGGACGCGGGCGAGCGCGACCGCGCCCTCGGCACCGCCGGCGTCGCGGGCGGCATTCCTAGCCTCCTCCGGCGCATCTCCCGCGAGGTGCGCCTCGGCCTCGGCCAGCCGCACCCGGCGCCGGAACCACGGCATGCCGGCGGCGTCCCCGCCGATGGCGTCCAGCACGGCCAGCGCCCGGTCGGGCCGGCCGGCGGCCACGTCCAGACGCGCGGTGAGGAGGTCATGCAGGGCGGAGAGGAGGGCGTCGGGAGAGTCGGCGTTCGCCGCCCGGCCCTTGTCCAGTTCGTCCCGCGCCTCGTCCAGGCGGGCCTCCTCCAGTGCCACCCAAGCGCACGCCAGATGAACGGCCGCGACCCGCCGCCCGGCAGGACCGGTGGAGATCTCGGGCAGCTGCGCCGCCGCCGACATCAGCCGGGCCGCCCGGCGGAAGCCGCCCTGGAGCGCCCCCGCCAGCGCGAGCCCGCCCAGGCACCGGCGATGCTGGAGATCGCCGCCGGCCTCGGCGGCGGGCAGGGCGCGCTCGAACTCCTCCTCGGCCCGCCGGAGCCGCCCGGCGCGCAGTTCCAGGAGGCCGTGCGCGTAGCCGACCAGTGCGTCCAGTTCTGGCAGGTCGTGCTGCGCCCCGTACGGGAGGGCGTCCAGCGACCGGTCCAGGTCGTGGACGAGGTCGCGAAGGTCCGCCTGCCGCTCCGGGCAGGCGGCGACGAGCCTGATCAGCCCCGCCGCCAGCCGCGCCGGGATCGCCTGGTCGTCGGGCAGTTCCGCCAGAAGGCGCTCCGCCCGGGTCAGGTGCGCCGCGCGGCCTGCGTCGTCCCCCTGGTCCAGCGAAACCGCGGCGGCCACCAGATGCGGCTCGGGTCCGGCGGCTCCGGCGAGGGCGCGGTCCGGGAGATCGCCGAAGAGCGGGAGGATCGCCCGGCCGTCCGACAGGCCGAGCACACGGCCGATCGCCAGACCGTCGACGATGAGCCGGGAGGCGTAGGCCGGGTCCCCGGCCAGCACCGCGTGCCGAGCGGCCTCCTCGAGCGACCCGGTGCGGCTGAACCATTCCGCCGCACGCCGATGCAACATGGCCTCATCCGCCGGATGCTCTTGGCGCAGCGTCAGGTTCAGGGCCGCACCGAGCACCGAGTGGAAGCGGTACCACCCATGGGCCACCGGCAGGACGAAGGCGTTCTCGCGCACCAGATTCGCGAACAGTTCACCCGTGTCCGGTCCGGCGAGCTCTGCCGCCAGTTCCGCGTCGAAGCTCTCCACGACGCTGAGCCTGAGCAGCAGCCGGCGGACCGCGGGGGGCTGCACGTTCAACACCTCCGCGACGAGGTAGTCGACGACGGCGTGGTCGTCCCCGGCGAACGCGGCGGCGAAGCCGTCGGGGTCCGGATGACCCTCCATCGTCATGGCGGCCAGCCGCAGACCGGCCGCCCACCCTTCGGTCCGCTCGCGCAGGGCACTGACCGAGGCCGGAGTCGCCGGCACCCCGTGGTGGGCGAGCAGCGTGCGGGTCTCGCCGTCGTCGAAGGCCAGATCCGCGCTCCGGATCTCGACGAGTTCACCGGTCAGCCGGTAGCGGTGCAGGGGAAGGGGCGGGTCGGTCCGGGAGATCAGCACCAGACGCAGCACCGGACCGGCCCCTTTGAGGACGCGCGCCACGTCGCGAGCGAGATCGGAGCCGGCCGGCGGATGGAAATCGTCCAGCACGAGGACGACGGGGGCCGCACGGCCGGACAAGGCGAAGATGAGCCGCGCACAGAAGATGTCGTGCCCGCGCTCCGAGGGCCGGGGGACATCGGCCAGTCCCGCGTGTTCCAGCGCCGCGGCCACGAGACTCCAGAACGCGGCCGGACGGTGGTCCGCCTCGTCCAGGGAGACCCAGGCGACCGGCCCGGGCCGGCGCCCCGTGGTCGCCCAGGAGGCCACCGCGACCGACTTGCCCGCGCCGGGAGGTCCCGTCACGACCGTGAGCGGGCCCCGCGTGCCCTTCTCGAGCCGCTCCATCAGACGTTGCCGGGTGATGAACCAGCTGCGGCGGCCGGGCACCCGCACCTTCGCCGCCGAGATCGGCGACGGTGCCCTGGGACGCTCACGATCCGAAGCAGGATCTTGCGGCAAGGCTTCGTTCATGATGCCTCCTCCCCCACGTGCAAGAGGCCCCACAAGAGAACGGAAAAGCAACAAAGTCGCACATAACGGTACCTAGCGGAATCTTTGCGCTTATCTACGGCAAACCAATATGTATGGAAAGGGACCGGAGCACCGTCGCGGCTCCCTCGGCGACGACCCACCCCTTGGGCCAAGGTCACCGGATGCCCAGGCCCGCCTCCCGTCGCGGGGGGGGGGGGGGGGGGGGGGGGGGGGGGGGGGGGGGGGGCCGGCGGCGGGGCGGGGGGGGGTGGCGGGGGACGGGGGGGGGGGGGGGGCAGCGGGCCCGCCCCCCCCACCCCGCCCCCCCCCCCGCGCC
>NZ_JBICUA010000007.1:436912-525280 GCF_043197915.1 Actinomadura geliboluensis
TCCGACCGCGCCTCGGCTATCCTTGCCACCCTCCGCCGCCCCGCCCGCTTCTTTTATTTGTGGTTTCTTCTCCTTTCGGGCGGGGGGGGGGGCCCCCCCCCCCCGCCCGGCCCCCCCGCCCCCCCCCCCCCCCCCCCCCCCCCCCCCCCACGACGGGCAGCACGATGACATGGGGCTCGTGGGCACCGACGTCGTCCTGCTCGACCCCGCGCACCCCACGGATGTCGCCGCACTCGCCACCGACGCCCTGGCCGTCGGCGCCCACCTCCTCGGCGTCGCCGGAGGGGACGGCACGCAGGCACTCGTCGCCGCCGTCGCCGCCCGGCACGATGTGCCGTTCATGGTCGTCCTAGCCGGAACCCGCAACCACTTCGCCCTACACCTCGGCCGCATCGCGGACCGCGCCTTCGTGAACAACGCCTCCTTCGGCGCCTACGCGGCGATCGTGCAGAGCCCGGCGTACCGCGACGGCAAGGTCCGCACCAGCCTCCAACTACTCCCCGAACTGCTGACCCACCACCAGGGTCCCCGCCTGAGCGTCCGCGCCGACAACGTGCTCATCGAGGCTCCGCAGGCCGTCCTCGTCAGCAACAACCCCTACCAGGGCGGCGACCCTACGGGATTCGGACGACGCGAGCGGCTGGACGCGGGCGTCCTCGGCGTCCTGGCCGTCACCGTGGACAGCGCGGCACAGGCCGCCGGCCTACTCCGCGGCCGACGCGGCCGCGGCCTTTCCATGCTGACGGCGAGCGAAGTCGTCATCGACTCCGAGATCGGCGAGATACCGGTCGGTGTCGACGGCGAAGCGCTCACCCTGCCGACACCCGTCATCTGTGGCATCCAACCGGGCGGGCTCCGCGTCCGGGTGCCGCGCGACCACCGCGGCACGCCACCCCCAGACGCCCACTGGACTGGCGGAGCCTCACCCGCCTGGCCTTCACCCGCACAACACGGACCGCCTCCAGCGCCTGACCGACGGCAGTCCGCAGTGCGGAGACAACGACCTTCCCGCCCGACGGCTATTTAAATTTACTCACCCTCGGCGGCGGGATAGAGTCGAAAGTCGATGACGACACAACTCGTTTGCCCGTCTTCGGTGCAGCCAATCCAGACAGGGTAGTATCCGTCGCCCCAGCCGGCGCGGAAGGCGATAAGGTTCGGCTCGGACTCCGGGCCGGTCAACTCCACCGTGAAACGGCTGTCGAGGAGGACGATCAGGTCGTCCTCGAGCTTCTCTCTGCTTACCGTCCGAGTCGCATCGAGGAAGGCGGCTGTGCCGGTATCCACACCGACCCCGTAAAACTGACCCTCGCCGAGCAGTCCCAGGTCCTCTTCGGGCCGGATGGCCATTTCCCACTCGCTGGGCGGGGTGTCCAGAAGGGTCACTTTGGCCGCGGCGACACGCACCTCGTTCGTCGTGCGCATCAGCGACACCGTGACCGGGAACTCGCCCGGTGGCACAGTGATGCGCCGCGACGTTTCGTCGATCAAGCCAGGGTCCGAGACGATCAGCTGCCCGGACGGGACCCGCAGCAGTCCAGCATCGGTGAGCTCGACAACGGCCGGACCATCCGGAGTGTCGCGTGTGCCCGGAGTGAACAGCTGCTCGATTCCGGTCGCGCGCAGCGGTCCCTGCTCATCCTCCATCGAGACCTCGTTCAGGGCCACCGTCGTGGCGGGCTCGTGGCCCTGCTGGGTGAGGAGCCGGACGAAGACCTGCCAGTCGCCGAACTCCGGTGCGGGGAAGAGGAAGTCTTGGATGGGAGCCGAGAATCGGCGCACCGCGACGTTTTCCGGCTCGGCGACCGAGGCCTGTTCCGACCTGCTGAACTCGGACCTGATCTCAACCTCGCCGTTGGCCGATACGGTCGTGGTTTCCTGGACATCCCACTCACCGGACAAGTACTGCCGCTCGCTGGAGAATTGCCAGCGAGTGTTCCGGTGGGCCCACAACACATTCTTGCCGCGGTCGCACTTGAGGTCGATCATCTGCGTGCGATAGGACCTGTCGTCGAACAGATACACACGCCACATTCGGTTCGGCCAGTATTCGAGCAGCGCCAGCGGTCGCTCCCGCGCGGCCAGCAAGACCGCATAGTCCTCCTCAGCAGCATGTCTACGCGCAGCAACCGCACGCGACATCGGATCAGGGTGACTCATGGCATGCCCGGAACCCCACATCTCGCCATACGACACATCAAGACTGTCCAGAATCACAGACCCACATCTCCCTCATCGCAGCAACTGCCCCGAACCGCACTGTGCGCCCACCGATGGTGATGCGGTCTGTCGGGTTGGGGCGGACCGGGGTGCCGGTTCCGCGCCCCCCCGGGGCATCCGCGCCACGCTCACTCGCGCCAAGCAAGAAAACCTGGCGGAACACTAGCGCCCCTGGCCGACATCCCGGCTCGAATGGATTCGGCGCCCAGGCCGTCGGCCAGCGCGTCCCCTGCCAGCACACTTCCAGGCTTGAGCTGCTCAGACGGAGATCCACACACTTCCAGGATCGGACGAGTCCGGGGCGGGGGCGGCGGCGATGTCGGGGCCGACGCGCCGGCCCTGGCCGGTCAGCACGCGGCGCATTCGGCCATCTCCAACTTTGGGTGCTCACTGCCGGAGGAGCAGCGGGGCTAGTCCGTCGGATCAACGCATCGACGCAAGGTCAGTCTCAAGCCCACTCACACCGCCACCGGTGGCCCGACCAAAGGCCGCCGACCGCGCTAATCCCCCACCGGCTTCGCTAACTGGTCACGTTGATCCACGCCGCCGCCCGGCCTAGGGCGGCCCCGACGGATGTCGGGGAGGTGGCCTCACCTGCCGGTGGCGGAGGCAGTTTCGCCGGGCTCGGCGGGTCGGTCGTAGGTGAGGAACGCGGCGCCGCTGCCGAGCACGGTGTGGTCGGTCAGTTCCCAGTTGCGCGGATCGAAGGCGGCCGTGCGCGAGAAGAGCGGGATGCCAGTGCCGATGGTCAGCGGGCCCACCTTGAGAATGAGCCGGTCGATCTCGCCGTATAGGGCGCCGGCGAGTTCGCCACCGCCGACCAGCCAGATGTCCTTGCCGTCCTGACGCTTGAGCTCCCGGACCTTCTCTGCGGGGTCGGTGGCGACGATCTCGACGGCGGGGTCGGGGCTCTCGGCGAGGGTCCGGGAGAAGACCAGGTGCCGCAGGTGCGGATACGCGTCGGCGATCCCGGCCTTCAACCCGATCTCGTAGCTGCGGCGTCCTTCCAGGATGGTGTCGAAGCAGGTGCCCTCGGCGGTGACCGAGAGCGCCGCCCGCGCCGGTCCAGGGAGAGTCTCGGGGTAGTTTGCCACGAGGTGCTCGATGTAGTCGGCGGGGATGGGCCAGAAACCGTCCGGACCGGTGGGGTCGGCGCCGTCCGGTCCGGCGATGAAGCCGTCGAGGGTGGTGGCGATGTAGTAGACGAGCTTTCGCATGGAGACGCCCTTCCGATCACTGCAGTCGTAGTACTGTGCTTGAAGTGCTTTGAACCTTAGTACTGCACTTGCAGTGGTGTCAATCGTCCTTCGTGGAGGCCTCCATGCGGCAGAACCCGACCCGGCGCACCGCGCTCCTCGACGCCGCCATCGACGTCCTGGCCCGGGAAGGCTCCCGCGGTCTGACGCTGCGCGCGATCGACAAGCAGGCGGGCGTGCCCACCGGCACCGCCTCCAACTACTTCGCCAACCGGGACGAGCTGCTCGCCCAGGTGATGCGCCGCACCCGCGAGCGCCTCACCCCCGATCCCGAGGCGCTCGCCGAAACCATGAAGCAAGCGCCGTCGCATGAGTTGGTCGCCGAGCTGATGCGCCAGTTGCTGACCCGAATGCGCGACGACCGCGCCGGCAACCTCGCCATGCTGGAACTGCGCCTGGAGGCCACCCGCCGCGCCGGCCTGAACGCCGAGCTCAGCGGGTTCCTCACTGAAGAGCACCGGGAGGTCATCGACTACCACGTGAACGCGGGCCTGCCGGGCGACCGCACCGGCGTCGCCCTGCTCTACTTCGCCATGTCCGGACTGATCGCGGACGACCTGACCGCCCCCGCCCTCCTGGAGCCCTACTCGACCGACGACCTCATCGAGCAAATGGTGAACCGCCTCCTCCCCTGACCACCGTCCGCTGGCGGACGTCCTCCCGGGCGGCTGGCACACGGCACTTTACGTTTGGGCCGACGCCATGATCGCAGGCGGAGAACCCGATCGCGGCCAAGCCGAAGCAGGCCAGGCCATCGACCGGCTCGGCACCGCTGAGGAGATCACCCAGGCCGTACTGTGGCTGTGCAGCCCCTGCGCCGGCTACGTCACCGGCGTCGCGCTCCCCCTCGACGGCGGATGAAGCGCGGGCCTGGCGGCCGTCCAGACCGGCGGACGGGGCGACGTCACCCAGGGACGCCGAGCGGCGGATGCTCGAGCACGCGGGGCTTGTACTCGACCAGCTGGATGCGGCCGTCGAAGGTGCGGTGCTCGATCATCTCCAGGGCGAGGTCCGGATAGCCGTCGTAGATGCGTTCTTCGCCCGTGGCCCCGGTGATCACCGGGAACATCACGACCCGGAAGCGGTCGACGAGTCCGGCTCGTAGCAGGGACCGGCACAGGCTGAGGCTGCCGATCGTGCTGAGGAGCCCCGAGCCGCTCGACTTCATGGCGCGGACCGCCTCGACGGCGTCGTCGCGGACGAGCGTGGAGTTGGCCCACGTCAGCGGTTCCTCGAGCGAGGAGGAGAACACCACCTTGGAAGCTTGCGTGAGCTCGTCGACGGACGCCTCTTCCTCGGGCCTGAACTCGTCTTGGCCGCTGGGGACCTCACCTTCGGCGAAGCCCGACATCAGGCGGTAGGTGTTCGCTCCCATCAGGTAGGTGGCCTCGGGCTGCTCACCGAGCCATGCGAGGTACTCCGGGCCCTCGAGGCCCCAGAACCCGGGCCATCCCTCTCCCGACGCGTAGCCGTCGAGGGAGGTGATGAAGTCGACGAGAAGCTCCGACATGGCGGTGTCCTTTCCTAGGTGTCACGAGCTTGGACCGGCCGGGAGCCACAAACTCATCGGCCGCGATGTGGAGTAACGAGAAAACCCATGCCGCTGCCGCCGATCAGGTCGGCGGAGCAGCACCGCTTCGGACGGCCCGGACCGCCACCGAAGTAGCGGAAGGCCCCCACGCGCGCGAAGGTCCACGCGTGCTGAACCATGCGCACCACGGGCCGGACGAACCTATGCCGCGAGTCGGGCAGCACCATCACGAACGCCCAGATCCGGTGCCGTTTGCTAGCCGTGGGGTGGAACCACTGCCTCGGGAAGCCGTAGTCGCTCTCGGCCCCCGAGCCCGGCTCGACGTCGTCGCTCAGCACCGTGAGCTTGGACCGGGCAGCCTCGGCGGGCAGGTTGCTCATGCACCCACCGGCGAAACGTCGAGATCAACACCCGGAACTTGCCCTCATCCCGCAGGCATCGGTGGACCGTGGTGAGGGGCCGGGTCGAGAGGGACCCGTGCCCTCATCACCGCGATCAGCGCGCCCATCTCACTCACCATGCTGCGCGGCCGCCGCAGCGGCATCCCGGGCGGCGATACGCCACCGCAGGCGTCACCACGGACGAGCCATGGCAATCGGCGTGGGCGCCGCTGCGATGGCCCAACTCGTGATCGCGTGGGGTTTTGTCGTTGAGGACGATGTCGACCTGCTCGACGTCGCACGCCGGCTGCCGGCACCCACCGCGCCCGGCCAATCGGTGCGCGATGCCCGGGTGGCCGTTGCCTGCTTCGCAGGACTGCGACACCGATGCCCGTTCGGGGTTGTGGCGGCGGTCGGTGGGCGGGAGGATCCTGCCCTGTGACCGCGAGAAGAAGGGCGGCGGTGGGAGACATCGGGTGGTTTGGCCGGACGGTCCTGATCGGGGCGGGCACCCTGGCCGCAGCCGGGGCCATGACGGCACTGTTGCTGGTTTCAACTGATTCGTCCGGGCCGACGGAGGCAGTGGCCGAACGCCGGGCGGGCGCGCTGGTGTTGCCCGGCAACAGCCCTGCACAGCTCGCCCTGGTCCGCGCCTGCATGGTCGGCGATCCTCTCGTCATGGCGCCGGTCGAGGGCGATCCGGTGAACCCTCAGCGGCTGACCGGGCCGGGGACGGCCGTGTCCGACTTCCGGGTCCTGGCCGAGTCCGTTCGCGACGCCCGTGGGCGGACGATCTTGCTCGGCAGTGGGACGGCGTACCGGCTGTGCATGCTCGATCGGTCCGGCAAGCCGACGTCGAATGACCGGGCTCCCAATCAGGCCGCCCGTGTCTGGGGCGTTCCTTTGACGATCGTCCCTGACCACGTGATCTACGACGACACAGGCAGCGGTGATCTGCGCTTCGACGACCCCGCCTCCAGAAAGGGCTGGGAACTGCATGTGGCCGGACGGGTCAGGCCGGGTGGCACGCGCATCACCTTCACGGGCCCGGACGGCAACACAGTGCAGGCCCCAGTGACCGATCGCTTCTTCGTCCTCAGGAGAAGCGGCGGTGGTGCGAACGGTCCCACGCCCGGTGGGGAAATGGTTTCTGTGACCGTCAAGCTCTACAACGGCGACCAGGTTCTGAAGGAGTACTCCACGCAGATCGACGCGGCCATCATGAGGTAGCCGGGCCAGCGCGGAACGTCGGCAGTGGGTAGCGGGGGCACGCCGACCGCGCGCCCGCAATGGCGAATCGGTCCGTCCTCCCCTGGACCCGGGGTGCATGCGTTGGAGATCATTCAGGCGTGCGGGCGGGATGGGAGCGGGGATGCAAGGGCGGACCTTGGCAGGGCGCTATCGCTTGGAGACGCCGCTGGGCCGTGGCGGTATGGGCGAGGTCTGGAGAGCAGCCGATCTGCGCCTGAAACGCACCGTGGCGGTCAAGATCTTGTCGCTGGACGGGATGCCCGGCCAGGCCGTGGCGCGTTTCCGCCGCGAGGCCGAGATCGCCGGCGGCCTGCAGCATCCCGGTATAGCCGTGGTGTTCGACACCGGCATCGACAGCGATGTGCTGTATCTGGTGATGGAACTGCTGGACGGCACCGACCTGGCCGAGGTGATCCGGCGCCATTCCCACGGTCTGCCGGCCGTGCGGGCGGTCACGCTGCTGGCGCAGATCGCCGACGCGCTGGCCGAGGCCCACGCCAAGGGCATCGTCCATCGCGACATCAAACCCGCCAACGTGATGCTGCTCAAGGACGACCGCGTCAAGCTCCTGGACTTCGGCATCGCCCGTTACACCGAGCAGACCACCGACCTGACCGGCAGCGCCCTGATCGGCACCCCCGCGTTCATGGCGCCCGAGCAGTTCGACCGCAACGAGGGCGTCGACCACCGCACCGACCTGTACGCACTGGGCGCCCTGGCCTACGAACTCCTCACCGGTAAACGGCCGTTCACCGCCGACACCGTCCGTCGGCTCCTTCATGACGTCCTGTTCACTCCGGCCCCGGCGGTCCGCGACACGCACCCGCACGTCCCCCCGGCCTTGAACGATCTGATCGCCGAACTGCTGGCCAAAGACCCGGACGACCGGCCCGAAAGCGCCCAGTGCGTCGCCGCACGGCTTCGCGCCGTCGACCGTCGCCCGGCGCCCGCACCCGTGGCCGCCGGGCGGCAATCCGGCGCACCCCCGGCCGGGCCGGTTGTGAAGCCCACGGTGCGGCTCCCCACCTCCGATTCACGGAGCAGGCGCTCGGGCCCGCTGCGGTGGCTCGCCGCGACGCTCCTCTTGGTGCTGGCGTTAGCTCTTGGCGCGTTCTGCCTCAACCCAGGCGGCCCTCTGCAGGACGGCGGCGACTTCCGCGCAGAGCCCGCCTGCGGCGAGTTGCGCCCCGCCGTCTTCTCCAACGCGGCCACTCAGGATGAGGGCGGCATCGACTGCCATTGGTACAAGGAGCAGAAGAAAACGGGCGTCGTGGACGACGGAAGTCACAAGGAATACGAGTACAAGCTCATCTGGGACCTCAGAGTCAGCATGTCCCTGCACTCCCCCAAGCCGTGGCAGTGGCTCTCCGGGCCGGACGTAGCCGCAACCTACCTACAGAAACAGAACATTCACGGCGATGCCATCGGTGAGCCGCGCCTGGGGCCTGGCGCCTATTATTCCCTGGACCACAGTCCGTACGCGGACGACGGGGACTCAACTACAGACTACGAAATAACGGGCAGTCATACATTCGCATTCCGTATCAACAATCTCGTCACGGTGGTCTCCTACGTGGAGGATCGCAGTGACCTCGGAGACATGGACGAGAACAAGGTACGGACCACAGCACGAGAATTGGCCGTCGAGATAGCGGCGAAAATCAAGAAGGAGACGGTCGGCCTCGGACTCACCCGGACCAACGCCACCTGACCCGCGGACCGGGAACGACCGCCCGGACCGCCCGACCCACGCCCGGACCGCCCGCGCACGACTTCTCAGCGGTCTTCCAGGGCTAGGACTGCTGAACTCGGATATCGGCAACTGGACTGAACCGGTCGGCCTGGCACCCCTCGCCGTGGAGGGTGCCCTGCTCCTCCTCGCGTTGGCCGTGCTCGCCGCACACTTCCACGGCCAACGCCACTCTCCCCCGGCGTGACCGGTTTCCCAACATCTGACTGATCGTTGAGGGAGCGCTGGAGGGCCTTGGGGGAGGTAGCTTCCGTGAGTTCTCCGATGTTCACAACGGACTCGGCTGCGGGCGATCTGCGGAACCCGAGCGATACCGTGGAAGATCACCGCCACGACGCAGCACGTCCGGGGCGGGACGCGGTGAGCGGGGTGTGGGCTGTTCCGCCCGGATGACCATCGCGGCCGCGGAGCCGTGCCGGTGCGGCACCGCCCGGCTCGAATGCCGCGCGGCCCTCGTGGCATCGATGGCAGCGGTGTTCGATGAATCTGCCGGCGATCGCGGCCGCCCTGGCCGCAGCGGTGTTCTTCGCGCTCGCAGCGACGCTCCAGCATCACGCCGCGTACCACGAGGTCGTCCACCGGTTGCTGGACGTGCGGTTACTGTGGCGGCTGTTGCATCATCGCCTCTGGGTCGGCGGCCAGTTCATCGACTTGATCGGGCTGGGCCTGCACATCACGGCCCTGCACATCGGCACCCTTGTCCTGGTCCAGCCCGTCATGATCAGCGGGCTCCTGCTGTCGGTGCCGATGGAGGCAGCGCTCGACCGCCGACGTCCCCGCAGGCGGGACCTGACCGGAGTCGCGCTCGCGACCGCGGGGCTGGCCGCCTTCCTGGTGGCCGCCGACCCGAGCGCCGGTACCAGCCGCCCTACCGGCACCGCTTGGTTCGTCAGCGGCGGCGTGGTCGGCCTGGCCGTGGCAGGCTTGCTCGTCCTGTCCCACCGCACACGAAGGGGACCACTATCGGGGGCCTGCGTGGGGTTGGCCACCGGGGCCCTGTACGGCTTCAGTGCGGCACTGCTCAAGACCTGTGCCGACCTGTTGACCACCCACCCCCTCAGTCTTCCGCTGCATTGGCAGATGTACGCGCTGCTCGCCACCAGCGCCATCGGGATGCAACTCAACCAGAGCGCGTTCCAGCACAGTTCCCTGGCCTCACCGCTCACGGCCATGACGCTCGGCGAGCCGCTGGTCTCGGTCATCATTGGCCTCAGCGCCTTCCACGAACTGATCAGGACCTCCCCGCCCCGCCTTGCCGTCATCGTCGGCGGAGCGATCGTCATGTCCTACGGAATCTGGAGGACCAGCACCACGCAACGCCCGCCAGCGGGCGCGTGAACACCTGCCGGATCGGCCGACGGCGCGCCTCCCTGCCCCCTGATGCACGCAGTGGCACCGCCGCGAAAGCCTTCGGAAGCGGCCTGGGTGTCACCGCCATGCGAGCCACGCCGGTTCGCCCGTACCTATCACCGTCTCGGCACCCACCCAGGGTAATCAACGGCTGTAGCCGGTGCCGGTACACCTCTCCTGTGGCCGCCGGGGAGCACTGCCCGCACAGATCGGCGATCGCCTCGATGGGCAGTCCGCTATCCCACCACGCCTCCTCCCCCTTGAGGGACCGGAGTTCCCCGCCGGTGGAGTCATACGGGGAGGGCAGGGCAAGTAACGGAACGTGACCGAGTGGGAGCATGTGTGCGTCGAAGCCGCCGGCCTCGCCGGTGACGGCTCGGGCGGTCCGGACGCATGACGGCCCTCCGGAGGGACGGCTACGTCCGGCTGCGCGACTACGCGGTGATCGGGGACGGGCGGAGCGCCGCGCTGGTCGCCGCCGACGGGTCGGTGGACTGGCTGGGAACGCCGGATCTGGACTCCCCATCGGTGTTCGCCGCCATCCTGGACCCCGCCCGAGGCGGCCGCTTCCTGCTGGAGCCGGCGGAGCCCTTCACGGTCGCGCGCCGGTACCTGCCGGGCACGAACGTGCTGGAGACCACCTTCACCACTGGACGCGGCAGTGTGCGGGTCACCGACTCGCTGACCCTGGAGGGCTGCGGGACGCTGGGGCCGATGCGGGAGCTGCAGCGGCGCCTCGACGGGGTCGCCGGTACCGTGCCGCTGCGCTGGAGCGTGCAGCCGCGTTTCGGTTACGGCGCCCGCCGTCCACGGGTCAGGTGGCGCGCCGGTGTGCCGGTGGTGGCGTCCGGCGCGGACGCGCTGGCGGTCTGCAGCTGGGACGCGGGCGAGCCGGAGTGCGCCGGCGGGGCGATCAGCGGGCGTCTCGAACTCGGGCACGGACGGCGGGCCCTGCTGGCCCTGGCGTTCGCGCACCAGGAACCGCTCGTCCTGCCGACCCGTTCCGAATGCGACGCGCGCATGGAGCACACCGTCGCGGCCTGGCAGGGCTGGTCGCGGGAACGCGCGTACGAGGGCAGGTGGCGGGACGCCGTGCTGCGCAGCGCACTGGCGCTCAAATTGCTGATCTTCGCGCCCTCCGGGGCGATCGCCGCCGCGGCGACGACGTCGCTGCCGGAACATGTCGGGGGCGAACGCAACTGGGACTACCGCTTCTCCTGGGTCCGCGACTCGGTGTTCACCCTCCACGCGCTGCTGCGGCTGGGTTGCTCCGCCGAGGCGCACGCCTACTTCTGGTGGCTCATGCACGCCACCCAGCTCACGCATCCGCGGCTGCGGGTCCTCTACCGGCTGGACGGCGGTGGCCGCGCCCCGGAACGCACCCTGCCCCTGCGCGGGTACCGCGATTCCAGGCCGGCGCGGGTCGGCAACGCGGCGGGCGCCCAGGTCCAGCTGGACACCTACGGTGAGCTGCTGCAGAGCGGCTGGGTCTACGCCGGTGCCGCCGGACGGCTGGACGCCGACCTCGCACGCCGGCTGGCCGAGCTGGCCGACTTCGTCTGCGACGCCTGGCGGTGGACGGATTCGGGCATCTGGGAGGTCCGCAGCGCCCCCCTGCACTTCACGCATTCGAAGATGATGTGCTGGGTGGCGCTCGACCGCGCCATCGACCTGTCCGAGCGCGGGCTGATCCCGGGCCGCGGTTCGGATCGCTGGCGGCGCGGCCGCGCCCGGATACGCGACTTCGTCGAGGCGCGCTGCTTCTCTCCCGACCGCGGCAGCTACACGCGTTCCGCCGGAAGTTCGGAGCTGGACGCCGCCGTCCTGCTCGGCCTTCTGCAGGGCTACGCGCGGCCCGATGATCCCCGCATGCGCGCCACGGTGGACGCCGTGCAGCGGGAGTTGCGGCACGGCCCGTTCGTCGACCGGTACTCCGGCGAGGACGGGCTGGCCGGCACCGAAGGCGCGTTCCTGGCGTGCTCCTTCTGGTTGGCCGAGTGCCTCGCCCGGACCGGGCGCCTCGACCAGGCCGTCGCGTTGATGGACGACCTGGTCGGGCTGGCCAACGATGTCGGCCTGTACGCCGAGGAGATCGACCCGGAAACCGGCGCCTTCCTGGGCAACCTGCCCCAGGGACTGAGCCACCTGGCGTTGATCAATGCCGCGTGCGCCATCGGCTCGGCCGCCGGGGAGGCGGGAGCGTGAACGCCTGGGGGACCGCCGCCGGCGGCTTCGCCGGGACGCTGGTCCTGACCACCGCGCTGCGGGCCGCCGGCGAGTTCAAGCTGACCCGAATGGACCTGCCGTTCCTGCTCGGCACCGCCGTGACCGCGAACCGGGCCCGCGCCAAGGCGATCGGCTACCTCATGCACTTCGCCAACGGCGAGGTGTTCGCGTTCGTCTACTACGCCGTCTTCCTCGCCATCGGCCACGCCGGCTGGTGGCTCGGGGCGCTCTTCGGTCTGGTGCACGGCACGTTCGCCGGCACGGCGCTGGTGAACATCCTGCTGCCGCTGGTCCACCCGCGGATGGGCAGCCCGCTGACCAGCGCTCCCAAGGTCGCCCTGCTGGAACCTCCGGGCTTCCTCATGTTCAACTACGGCCCGAGCACGCCGCTGGTCACCGTCCTCGCCCATGTGGGCTTCGGTGCCATCGTCGGAGGCTTCACCTCGCTCGGGCCCCCAGGCTGACCCGGCTCTTCGCCTCGCCGGAGATCCCCTGGCGGGGCGCTGGCCATCTTCGCCGTCGTCTCCCAGCCTGCTGCCCGAGGCTGCTGGCGCCTGGCAGGATCGCAGCCTGATCGCGGACGGAGTGGACGGTGCCGAACGTCAAGAAAACCCTGGTGTGACGGTTCGTCTCACAACGTCCCGTCCCCATCAAAGGCCTCGCTGCGGTCAGATCTTGAATGCCGCCTCGACCAGGAGCACGGCGGTCAGGGCAAGCGCCGCACCTGCGGCGGTGAACGGCAGCGCCCGGAGGCGCTCCCCCATGGAGCGGCCGAGGATCAGCGGCAGTGCCACCCCGACCGCGATGTAGGACCAACCGGCGATCTCTCCTGGTCCGCTGTTGGAGTTGGCATCGGCCGCCAGCCACAGCGTCCACGCCCCCTCGAAGAGCCAGATCGAGCCGGTGATGCCGACCACCGCCGTCCGCACGAGCCCGCGCGCCGAGCGCAGCAGCGCTCCCGCCGCGCCATGGGCGGGTCCGGCGGCCAGACCCGCCGTGATCCAGATGACCACCGCGTTCATGCCCGCGGCGAACCCGCGCAGTTCAGAGGTGGCGTAGTAACCGACCACCAGCCCGACCTCCGTCACCAGGCCCGCGAGCGCGGCCGATCTCCACCGACCGGGCACCCACAGGCCGATGAGGAAAGCCACCAGGACCCAGGTCGACGCCGAGTTGACCAGGATGTGCCAACCGCCCTCCAGGATCCCCTGCCCGAACGAGGTGAGCGCTCCGCCGAGCAGCCCGATGACCAGAGCGCAGGGATACAGGAGCAATCTCCGTGGACCAGCGGATTCTGGTGTCCGCGCCGGGAGGCGGTGGCCGGTGGTCGACACGCCTGGTCTCCTCCTGAGTCAGAGCCTCGCTCGCGCCCATGTGGGTCGTGATTCCGCGCCCAGCCTTCCCCACCCGTCCTCGCAGGTCATCAGCATCAAGGGGGATGTCGGGTACAACTCCGGGCGGATGGATCCACCTGCAACGCCCGCAGGCCGGCCACCCGATTCCGGCCCCGCTCACACGTCAAAAGAGCTGCCGCTCAGTCCACTTCGACGGCCGCCCCATCTACCGGAGACCTCACTGCGTCCGGCTCACAACACCGCGCACCCATCAGGACTTCGGCCATGGACGGAGGTGGAGGCGATCCGCGCGATGCGAGCGGGACGCCGGGTGCCCGCGACCGCGGCGTCGCCGTCTTCACCGCACTGCGTACCGGTGCGCCGATGCCGTAGGGGTAGAGGCCGTAACCGCGGTGAGGCTCCAGGCCATGGCCCGTATGGCGGCGGAGGCGGAATAGGGTCTGGTTCGTGAAGAGGCCGCGGTGGAGGTCTGCTGTCGCCGAAGTCGCTCACCCGGCGCGGCCGGGCCGGCTCGACCTGCTCCCGGCGGCGGCCGTCGTCGTCGCGCAGTCGCTGGTGTGGGCAGTCCCCGACGTGTCCTCGGCGCTCGTACGCATCCTTGACCCCGGCTCTTCGGGCATCGCCGACGGGGCCGTGGATTCCGTGGTCGCGGCACTCGGCTTGTGCTTCGCCGCCGGAGCGGTCGCCGCACGCCGGATCGCGCCCGTCCGGGCCCTCGGCGGCGCGCTGACCGCGGCATTGCTGGCCGTCAGCACCGGCGCGGCCGCCGTAGCGTGGGCGTTCGCGCTGGTGATCGTGCTGCACTCACTGGCCGTACACCGCACGGCCGGGCTTGCCGCGGCCGGGGCGGCCGCGACCTCGGTGACGGCCGCCGTGGCCGCCGCCGTCGCGGGTGCGTCGCCCAGGACCGCGGTGGGAACGGGGGTGCTGGCGGCGGGCGGCGCAGCGATGCTCTGGGCCCTGGGGAGATCGCGGCGGCGCCGGCGGGCGGACGGCTCGGCGCTCGCGGTCTACCGTGCCGGCGCCTCCGCGGTGCCGCGGTTCGCCGCCGAGGCCGAGCGCGAGCGGCTGACGGCCGAGCTGCACGACGTGGTGGCGCACCGGCTCACCGGCATCGTGGTGTCGGCCGGCACCGCAACTCGTCTCGCCGATCCGGAGCTGGCCGCGGAGGCGACCCGCCACGCCGCGAGCGCGGCACGGCAGGCCGTAGCGGAGCTCGACCGCCTCATCGAAGCCGCCGGGACCGTGGCCTTCGACGACATCGATGCGCTGGTCGCCGAGCACACGGCCGTCGAGTACCTGCGCACGGCCGACGCCGCGCCGCCGGACGTCGTCGCGGCGGCCCATCGGGTGGTGCGCGAGGCGCTGACGAACGCCCTCAGGTACGCCTCGGGCGCTCGCCGCGTCACCGTCGAGGGAACCGCTGCCATGCTCACCGTCACGGTCACCGACGGGGGCGGCCCCGCCTCGGTGCCCGGCCTGGGAACGGGGCACGGCTTGGCCGGACTGCGATCGGCCGCGCAGGCCCTCGGCGGTTCGTTCTCCGCGGGCCCCGACGGCACCGGATGGAAGGTGCGCGCCGAGTTCCCTCTCAGCGCCGCGCCCGCACCCGGGACTGTCCGGCAGCACCGCAACGACCGTCGCCACGACGGGCTCGCGGTTTCCCAGCGGTGGCCCGGACGGTCGCGTGCTGCCGCGCTCGCAGCCTTCCTGACCGGCCCGGGCGGCTGGCGGGGCCCGGCCGCGCTCGATGCGGTGCTGGTCGTGCTGGCAGTCGCGCTGTCCCTGGGGGCGGGGCTGCCACCGGGAGATGATCCCGATCCTTTCGGCTCGCCGTTTGTCGGCACCGCACTGGCAGTGCTGTTCACCGCGCACGCGTTTGCGCTCTGGTGGCGCAGGCGGGCGCCCCGCGGCGCGCTGACCATCGCTCTCGCGGCGCTCCTGGTGTGGCTGGGGCTCGACCTGGCAGGCTGGCCGGGCCCGCCCCTCAGCGACGGGTTCCTGTGGTACTGGTGGGTCGAGCTGGCACTGATCTACGCGGTCGCCGCCTTCCCGCCGGGCGGACGGACCTGGCCGGCGCCTCTGGCCGTCGGGGCCGTGGGCGGCGCAGTCCTCGCCAGCGGGGACGGCATCACCGGGAACCGTGCGTCCGCCTGGGCGGCCCTCACCGCGGCGCTCGCGATCCCATGCCTGGCGGCCTGGGCACTCGGTGTGCACACCGACACGCGCCGGAGACGGCGGAACGCGATCGCCGCTGACGAGCGCGCCCGGCTCGACCGGGAGGTCTCCGCGGCCGTCGCGGCCGAGCGCCGGCGGATCGCCGACGGGCTGCGCCGCACCGCACGCCGACACACCCAGAACGTGGCCGTCGAGGCCGCCGCCGGCCGCCTCGACCGGGTTCTCGTCGAGGCCAAAGCGGGGCTGGCCGCGCTCCGGGAACTGCTCCGGCAGTTGCGGACGCAGGACGACGGAGGCGACCCGCCCCCCACCGTCGACGGCATCGCCGCCCTGGCAGCCCGACGCGGTACCGCCGTCCGGTTCGTCGGCGAGCGCAGGCCGCTGCCGCCGGCCCTGGAGGTCACGACGTACCAGGTGGCGCGGGAGCTGTTCTCCGGCGGAGACGCGATCACGGTCGCGTTCACCGGCCGGGGCGTCCTGGTGTCCGGGCGGGCACCCGGAGGCGCCGCGGCGGAGCGGCGCCTGCGCACGCTGACGGACGCGGGCGGCGGTACGCTGACGATCGCCGGCGACGGCACGGCGCGAGGATGGTTGCCGGAGGTGTTCCGCTCTTGATCGAGACGACCGGTGCGAACTGCCCGGCCGTGGTCGTTGCGATGGCCTCATGATCCGCGTGGTGATCGCCGACGACCAGGCCGTGGTGCGCGCGGGAATCGCCGCCATGGTCGGCGCGGAACCCGACATGAGCGTGGTCGGCCAAGCCGGCGACAGTGACACGGCCGTGGCCCTCGCCGCCTCGCTCCGCCCCGACGTCGTGCTCATGGACGTCCGCATGCCCGGCGCCGGCGGGCTCGCCGCCACCGCGAGGATCACCGCAGACGTCCCCTCGACCCGCGTGGTCGTCCTGACGACGTTCGATCTCGATGAGTATGTGTTCGCCGCGCTGCGCGCGGGCGCGGCGGGCTTCCTGCTGAAGGACGCCGACCCCGAGCGCGTGATCGACGCGGTGCGGTTGGCCGCGCGCGGCGACGCGCTGCTCGATCCGGCGGTGACCGGGCGGCTGATCGGCCGCTTCGCCGACGGCCCCGGCCCGGCCGAGGCCGAACGGCTCGCGGCGCTGACCCCCCGTGAGACGGAGGTGCTCCGCCAGGTGGCGCGCGGCCTGTCCAACGCGGAGGTGGCCGCCGAACTCGGCATCGGCCCGGCGACGGTGAAGGACCACGTCGCGGCGGTGCTGGGGAAACTCGCCGTCCGCGACCGGGTCCAGGCGACGATCTTCGCCTACGAGAGCGGCCTCATCCGTCCCGGCATCCGCTGACGCATGCCGGCGCCGTCGTCCGACCGCCATCTCAAGGCCGCCCTCCCGCCGTACGGCGGGGTGCCGCCCCGCCGTACGGCGGGATGTAGCTTCCTGGAACTGGGTCTGAGGTACCGGGATCGGGGCGTTCGGCGCTTCTAGCGTGACCTGTATGTCACGTACCCTCCTGCGCCGGCTATCCGGCGGACTCCTGCTCTCCGCCACCGTTGTGGCGGCCCCACTGGCGGGTGCCGCCGTTTTCCTCGGCCTCGCCGCCCTCACCGCCGACATCGCGGTGCTCGCGGCCGCCGGACTGCTGGCCGTGGCCGCTGCCGGTGCCCTGCTCGGCCTCCCGGCGTTCGCCCTGCTCAGGGTGCGCCGCAGGCGACGAGCCGCGCTGCTCGTGGGCACCGGTCTCGCGGTCGCCGTGGCCGTGGCCGCCTCGATCACCGTCTTCCGGCCCCTGACCGTCCCCCCGACCGCCGCGCCTCCCGCCGACGTCCGGTTCTGGACCCTGCCGACCGGTTCCCGGATCGCCTACGTCCACACGCCGGCCACCGGCCGGCCCAGGCCGACGCCGGTGGTGTTCCTCCACGGAGGCCCCGGCACTCCCGGTGAGGGGGTACCGCTGGCAGGCGACGCGCTCGCCGCGGACGGCTTCGACGTGTACGCCTACGACCAGGTCGGCGCCGGCCGTTCCACGCGGCTGTCGGACGTCACCGGGTACACGGTGGCGCGCCACGTCGCCGACCTGGACGCGATCCGCGGCGCCATCGGCGCAGACAAGATCATCATCGTCGGGCAGTCCTGGGGCGGCTCCCTTGCCGCCCAGTACCTCGCGGCTCATCCCGATCACGTCGCCAAAGTGGTCTTCACCTCACCGGGTGCTCTGTGGCCGCCCGCCCTGCCCGACGGCGACGCCGACCCCTGGACCCGGCTCACCCCGTCGCAGAAGAGACGCTACGACGAATTGACATCGTCCCCGCGGCTGCTTGCCGCGGCCCTCCTGCTGAGCGTCAACCCCAACGCCGCCCACGCCCTGCTCGGCGATCGCGAGGCCGACGAGCGCTTTCACGAACTGGGCCTCGTGGTGAAGGACGCCTCCTCCTGCCCCGACGCGCCGCACAGGACACCCCATGGGAACCGGCAGGGCTTCTACGTCAACCAGATCACCAGCCAGGACTTCCGCCAGGTGCCGGATCCCCGCCCCGCATTGCGGCGCCTCCGGATCCCGGCACTGATCATGCGCGGCGAGTGCGACTACGTGAAATGGGCGGCGACCTACGACTACCGCCGGACGCTTCCCGCCTCGACACTCGTCATGGTCAAAGGCGCCGGGCACGCCATCGCCGGCGACCGGCCGGCCACGTACACCGATCTCCTCCGCGCCTTCCTTCTCGACCGCCGTCTCCCACTGCCCGCCTACACCTCGGCGAGCCCACCTCACTAGGCAGCGTGAGGGCGGTTGGACTAACCGTTCGTTGGTGTGGGCGTATGCCGGGGCACGGCCCGACTACTCCTGGCAGGCAGGCTCCAGCCCGATCTCCGAGGGTGCGGTGGCCCGTCCTCAGCCGATCGTCAGTCGGTACGAGCCCCGTGCGCAGCCGGTGACCCGCCAGCCGCCGTCGGTCCGCCGCACTTCGATGCGGTCGATGCCGGTGCCCCGGGGAGCGGGACGGGCCTCCCCCGGTACCCAGACGTCCAGGGTGCAGCCGCTCGCGGACGCCTTCCCGGTGAGCGTGAACTCCCGCGGCCCCGCGGCCTTCTCCCCCGGGACGCCGCCGGGAATCGACCGCAGCGAAGTGATGACACCGGGGGCCGCGCGCGGGTAGGCGCGGGAGAGTTCCTGGACGGCCACCGCGTCGCGGGGCAGGTGGCGTCCCGTCGCGCAGTCGACGTTGTTGAGGCCGTTCCCGGTCGCCGCGATGCCGTTCTGCGGGTCGCCGCACGCCTGCTTCCACACCCAGAACGCACCGCCGATCGCATTGGCGTCCTCCTGGCGGGCGTAGCGGCGCAGCCTCTCGGCCACCGAGCCCTCCTCGCCCCAGAATCCCCACTCACCGCTCCAGACCGGCAGGTCGCGGGCGGCCCGCCGGGCGAGCACGAAGCCGTGCTCGACGGACGTCATCACGGGGAGGCCGAGCGAGGCGTCCATGGTGATCGACTCGCCGTACAGGTGGGGCGCGAAGACGACGTCGGGGTCGGTCCGATGGGAGCCGCGAGGGATCGCGTCGAACCCAGTGCCGGACCAGAAGATGCTCGGCTCGACGAACAGGATGTGCGGGCGGGCCTCCGCGGCGCGAACCTCCCGCAGGACGCGGTCGTAGAAGCGGCCGAGCAGCAGCGTCGAGGTCAGCGGCGCCTGCTCGCCGAAGCCCGGCTCGTTGAGCGGGTCGAACCCGGCGACCGCGGGGTCTGTGCCGAAGCGCCCGGCGAGCATGCCCCACACCTTCACCAGGCGGTCCTGGACGCCGTCGCGGTCGTAGTAGAAGTTGGTGAACGCGCGGTCCCCTTCGGGGGAGATGTCGCGTCCGGTGAACTGGCAGCGGGGTGCTCCGTCGCCCTTCGTGGCCCATGCGGGCGCGCCGTCGTAGCCGTCCATCGGTGACGTGCCGAGTGGGCAGGACGCGCCGTCCGGGGTGGGCGCGTTGCTCCAGCCGTCCTGGTGGACGTCGAGCACCGTGTACAGCCCATGTCGTTTCGCCCAGGCCACGGCCTGGTCGATCTGCCGCAGGTAGCCCTCGTCGTACCGGCCGGGGCCCGGTTCGATCCGTGACCAGGACACCCCCAGCCGCACCACGTTCAGGCCGAGCTCCGCCATCTGCGCGAAGTCGTCCTCGGTGAGCGGCACCGTGGCCGGCACGTGGGGGCGCGGCGCGTAGAAGTCCACCAGTTGGTTGACGTTCACCCCTCGCAGGAGAACCTGCCGTCCTTCTGCGTCGACGATGCGGGGCCGTGCCCCCCGGACGACCCGCAGCGGCGACAGTTCCGTTCCCCGGTCGGCAGCGACGGGCTCGGCGGCCGCGGGTACGCGGGCGGCCGGCGCGGACTCCGGCCCGGCGAAGGCCGCGGCCACCGCCACCACGGCCACGACGATCACGGTGAGCAGCGCCGTCGAGGGGACGGCCCGCCGCACCGGCCGGCCGAGCGTGCCGCGGGTGGCGAGAAGGGCGAGCAGCCCGGGCACCCAGCCGACGGCGATGCCGAGGGACGCCCCCTCGCCGAGCCTGACCCACAGCGCGGCGGGCGTCTGAAGGGGAGCCCCCGGACCGTCCATGATCACGAGCCCGGCGGCCTGGACGGCACCGAGGACGATGCCCGCCCACATCGCGGCCAGCCAGCCGCCGAGGAAGGCCCCGGCGGCCGTGCGGGACCTGCGCGCGAAGGTGCGCTGGGTACGGGCGAGCGCGAGGAAGAGCACCGCCAGCCCGGCGAGGAGGCCGGCCGCTCCTCCCCGCGGGGACACGGACGGCAGCCCGTCCGGCAGGTCCTGCGACCAGTGCGACGCCGCCCACGGCGCAGTAGCCGCGACCAGCAGGACGGCGATGGCGGCGATCGGCCAGTGCGCGCGGTGGGCGGGGTCGCCGTCCGCACGCTCCCCCGTCCGCACGGGGAGGGTGACCGCAGCGGGGACCAGGGCGTACAGGGCCGCCTTCGGGACGGTGAAGCTCGTCGCCCACAGCAGGTCGGCGACATTCAGCTCGGGGGCGGTCGCCGCCAGCGACATGACGGCCTTCGCGAATACGGCGGCCAGCACGAACCCCGCCCACACCGTCGCGAACCGCGCCCGCCGCCGCAGATGGCCGAAGCACACCGCGACCCACGCGGTGCCCAGCAGGAGGAGGGGAACGTAGATCACCAGGGGAACGGCCTGCCACCGCGTGGCGGGCATCACCCGTCCAGGCATCCCGAGCAGAGCGAAGAACCCGACCGGGTCTATCAGCGCCCCGGCGAGGAGCAACGCCACGACAGCCCCGATGACCGCCGGTACAAACCACCGTGCACCCATGCAGCCTCCTTAGAGTGAGAGGCAAAATACATGAAATGCCTTCACGTTCACCAGCCGACCGACATCACCTATGTGCGTACCTGGGAAACGGGCCGCTGGCGCGGCTTCATCGGTCTGCTGTTCTTCATGCCGCTGCTCGGACGGCGCTGTCGAACGAGCGAGAGCAGCTCGGCGCGAAGCGATCAAGGCGGCTCCCACCCCGCAGCCGACCCGACCCGACCCGACGCACGGTCCGGCCGCGCCACGCGGCGAAGGCGGTTGGCGATGCTCAACGATCGCGGCGTCCCTCCCGCCGCTCGCTGTAGAGCCGGCCGACCACGGATCCGAGGTGGACGACGACCCCGGCGGCGACCAGCCACGACATGATGACCATGACGACGCCGATCGATCCGTAGGTCTGCTCGTTGGCGATGATCTCGTCGGAGAAGAAGAGGGACGAGAACACTCCCAGACCGACCCAGCAGACCCCGGTGGCCAGCGCGGAAGGGAACAGAGACCGCCGGTCGGCGGCGCCTCCGAGCAAAGTCCTCATCGTCCACCACCAGAACAGCGCCGCCAGCGCCAGCCCGGTCAGCCCTTGGAGGACCGGGCCCCCGAGCGCGCCGGAGACCCGTCCGAGCATGCTCTGGACGACCGCATAACCGAGCAGCCCGGCGAGCCAGAGGAGTTGCGCCAGCGCATCCCGCGCGCCGCGGCTCCGCACGTCGAACACCCGCTGGTACCAGCCCTGCAACGTCCCGGCGACCGCCATCGCGCCGAGTACCAGCAGGCATGCGCCGACCGCGGTGAACGAACCTGCGGCCGGGGCGGCTTCGAAGAGGTTCTCGACGGCGCGCGCCGCATGCTCGTTCAGCCCCAGCCAGCGGACGATCACGGTCGCGGTGTCCTGGCCGACCGCCGTGGTGATCACGATGAGGAACGGGAAGAAGCACAGCATCGCCAGGGCGGCGAGCTGGAAGGAGTGGCCGAAGAAGTCGACCGCTGTCAACCGGGACCACAGCGGACTCTTCCTGATCTCCGCCAGGCGCTGGATGCCGTCCGTATGCCCCAGGCGCACGAGGGCGTTCCGTACGTGCCCCGTACGGCGATCGCCGGGACCGTTGGGAGCTGTCCCGTTCGACTCTCTGTGACACAAAAGGCGGTCCGTGAAATCGGCCTGTCGTCCGACCGGCGGCGGCTCACCGGGCTTCCCGCCGGGCGGATCGGCTTCGGCGGAGCGGCACTCTGCCCGTGGAGGCGGATTTGCCCTGGTAGACGGCACCTCCGGTACTCCAGCTTACGCACCGGCGTGCGCGGCACCGAAATCTCATCCGCAGAAGGATGGATCGCGCGCTTTCTGGCGAGGCGAGCCTTTTCGCGCAGGGCCAACGGTCGGCGGGCAGGATCGGGGACGGCCCACTCCAAGTGCCGGGTGCGCGGCAGGAGCGGGACCTCGATCAGCGACCCGAGGACGGCCGAGTCCCCACCGACTCAATGTGTCGCCATCGGCCACGCCTTGCCGAGGTGGGAGAGCGACCACAGGTGTGCGCTCAGCGCGGATAGGCAAGCCGGAGCACTCATACTCGTGGGCCAGCACTTGACCGTCGGCGAAGACCCCGTGGCATGGGACGAGACGGGACGGGCACGGGTCCTCGATGCGCTACCTGCGGGATCGGTCGACATGACGTCTGAGCGGGATGGCTGGTTGGCGGATCGTCCCAGCTCGGCCATATCCCACCATCACCGCCTATTACCGGCGGATCGTCGCTACAACTGGTGCCTCAACCAGCAACGGGGAGGCGCACATGAAGAAGGTCCTCGCGACGGCGGCGGCCGCGGTCACCGCACTCGGGGTCATGGCGGCGCCGGCGGAGGCGGCGTCGGCGGTGCAGATCTACCGGGTGTACTTCGACTCGCCGGGCAAGGACACCCGGTCGAACACGTCGCTGAACGCCGAATGGGTGCAGCTGTTCAACACCTCCAAGACGTCCCGGCAGCTGAAGGGCATGAAGCTCCGGGACCGGACCGGCTACACCTACACCTTCGGGTCGTTCACGCTGAAGGGCCGCAAGTCGGTGTACGTCCACACCGGGAAGGGCTCGAACACGGCCACGCACCGGTACTGGGGCCGCAAGTCGTACGTGTGGAACAACACCGGTGACACCGCCTACCTGCTGTACTCCAACGGCAAGCGGGCCGACTCGTGCTCCTGGACCAGCAAGGGGTCCTCGAAGTACTGCTGACCGGCAAGGGGATGAGGGGCCCGTGGCATATCGCGGGCCCCTCGGCATTCACTGCAACAGTGCCGCCAGGTCGAGCCCCCTGGCGGCGACGAGGCCACCCGCCGCGCCAGCTGTCGGGAGGCCGGCACCGCGACATCGTCCGCAAGACACGCAAGAGCATCCGTCTCGGCGCTACGCATGCTCTGGCCCGCGGCGCAGGCGGCTCACATGCCCAACGGCGCGTTGCGTCCCGTCCCCCGAACGGCCAGTCCGTCAGCGCCCGGCGCTCCCGCGGCTCGCTGACCTTGGGAGTGACCACCCCCACCACTGGCTAGGGGGACGCGGACCAGGCCGTGGGCACCTGCTGCGCGCCGGCCACCTGCTAGGCCGGCGTCGGGGGCGGGCGGCGCGGGCTGGGGCGGTTCAGCGGAGGGCGCCAGTGATGATCCATAGATGGCCGAAGGGGTCGCGGATGCGGCCTGAGCGCTTCCCGTAGGGCCTGTTCTCGATGGGCACGACCACTTCGGCGCCGTGGGCGACCATGCGTTCGCCGATCGCGTCCGGATCGTCGACCTCGATCTCGAGCAGGACTGCGGAGCCGCCGAGATCTTCCGGCGAAAGCCATCCCCATGCGGACACCGCCGGGGAGAGCTGGAAGGACGAGTCACCGATGCGGTGATCGATCATGGTGGGCCGGCCGTCGTCACCGAGCGGGGCGCGGAAGAGCTGTTCGGCGCCGAGAGCGTCCTGGTAAAACGCCGAAGCGCGGTCTGGGTCGGGCACGATGAGACGCGGAGAGAAGGCGATTTTTGATGCCATGTGTGCATGGTGGGGCGGGATGGCCTGCGGAGTCTTGGACGTTTGGGAGATGGAAGACGTCGGCTACCGCCCGAACGGGCTGCCCGCCGCCTGCCGCGCACCTGAGGGGCCCCACCCCGGTCGCGCGGCGTCGACGGCACTCTGCCGCTGCGCGTTGGGCGTGGCGGACCTGGTGACGCGCTGCAGGCGTACGCGCTGATCCGGCAGATAGGGAATGTTGACGCACGCTGTGCCGCCTTGCCGGACGGTGTCCTGGGCGCGCGGCCCGGATAATCGGGCCATCCGGCGACCGCGTTCAAGGGCACGGCTGACACCACCTGGCCCACCGTCGGCTCGATCGCCGCCTCCAGCCGCCGGGCCGTGATCGGCCGCGTCCGCGCCAACCGCTCCCCTGCCCGCAGCAGCGTCGGCCGCAGGACGGGCACCTTAACGTCCCAGCTCGCGCTGCCGGCCGGTATAAATGATCATTTACCCGGCCGACTGATGGAGTTCCGTTGCTGACCGACTTCTTGCGGGACCAGTGCTTCACGACCGCCTGGTTCGGCCTGATGGCCTTCGCGTGGTTCGGGTGGTCGCAGGAGAACCCGCCTCGCCCCTGGCGGATCTGGCTGGGCGCTGGAGCGGTGCTGGGCATTGGGCTCGCCGTGGTGTTCGGGATGCTGACGGCCGCGAACTGGGACGAGCAGACCGCACTGGAGGGTCGGTACCCCTGGTTCGGTGCCCTGGTCGCCACCGAGGTCGTCGCGGCGGGCACCGGCTGCCTGCGTCTGGCCAGGCGTGCACCGCGGTGGATGGCGTGGTGGGTGGCGGTCGTCGTCGCGGCGCACTTCCTGCCACTGGCGCTGCTGCTGGAAGACGCCGGAGTGGCGGTCGTCGGCGTCGTCCAACTCATCGCCCTCGGATCGGTGGCGCCGCACCTGCACCGCACCACCGCGCCGACCAGCCGATCGGCCGGCCCCATCATGGGCGGAAGCCTGCTGCTGAGCGCCGCGATCAGCGCGGCCCTCTCAGCCGCGAACTGATAACAAGTCCTCTGATGTCGCCTGGACGGCGGGCCATAAGGCGGCGGGCCCCTGACTGTCGGCCTACGCGTATACCGGATATTTCATAGGTACACCAACGACTGCGGGTGCGCTCGCCGAAATCGCCACTGTGGAACGCTGCACCCGCAGACCAAGGACTACCTGACCCGCCGCACTCACGAAGGC
The DNA here is from genome assembly GCF_043197915.1 of Actinomadura geliboluensis. Taxonomy (NCBI): domain Bacteria; kingdom Bacillati; phylum Actinomycetota; class Actinomycetes; order Streptosporangiales; family Thermomonosporaceae; genus Actinomadura; species Actinomadura geliboluensis. The sequence goes on from NZ_JBICUA010000007.1 coordinate 461,944, forward strand.
AAGACCCGCCGCGAAGCGATCCGCTGCCTCAAGCGTTACCTCGCCCGCAAGATCTACCGCGCTCTCGAGAGCGGCCCCCACCCGCCACTCACACCGCTTGACAAACATGGAAGCATCACACGATCGCCGTCTCGCGTCACGATGCCACGCCCTCTGACCAGGTCAAACTCATACACCACCTCCGCGAAGGCCAGGACATGGCCGCAGGTGCCATGCCCCCTACGATGATCCGATGAGCCAGGCCGCCCTGAAGCCGTACTGGAATACCAACGTCGCGCGTCACCCCGGCATCCTGCGTGCCGTCCCAGAGGGGTGCAGCGATGCGCTGGACGTTGGTTGTGGGGACGGTCTGCTCGCGCGCAAGCTGACCGGGCGGGCAAAACGCGTCACCGGCATCGACAGTTCGCCAAGGATGATCGCCCGCGCTCGCGAACTCGCCGCTGGCGACCCGGATCTCACGTTCATCGAGGGCGACTTCCTCACCGTCGATCTCCCGGTCGAGGGCTACGACTTCATCTGCTCGGTGTCCACGATCCATCACATGGACTTTGAGGCGGCCCTGACCCGCATGCGCGAGTTGCTGCGTCCCGGTGGCACGCTGGTGGTGGTCGGCCTGGCCCGTGAGAGGACTCCGGCGGAATGGGCAGCGATGATCGCGGCCGCCCCGGTCGTACGGATCACCAAGGTGCTGCGCCGTGCGCACGGCCCGGAGGGGATGCCGGTCACCGACCCACAGATGAGCTACGGGCAGGTGCGAGCCGCAGCGCGGCGGCTGCTGCCCGGCGTGCGCTATCGCCGTCACGTGCTCCGCCGATACTCGCTGACCTGGGAAACACCCGACCGCTACACCAGGGTTGTTTAGCCATGGCGATCAGGTGAGTGGACGGGCCCGCTGGTGTGGGCGTATGCCGGTGGCATGGCCGTAGGTCTGCACCATCGCTGCGGGCCATGCCGTTGCACGAAATCCACGGCTCGGGCGACGGCGTCGCGGAAATCCTCCAGGTGGCCGCCGGTGATTCGCATGGACAGTTGAGGCCATCCGGCTCATCCGAGTTTGCCTCCGTGTCCGCTCGGTGTTCGCTCGTCGGTCGCGCCCCGCCCCCAGGCATGCCCCATCTCTCGCTCTCCGGCGGATTGTGTCGGGTCGCCCCGCCACCTGAATCGCTGTCTCGATCCGTGGCGTGAGGAGTTGGGTGAACGGGTTGAGGACGTCGGTAAACCCTTCGACACCAGACGCGGTGATCGGGGATGCTTCGCGTGATGGCCAGAATCGATGACACACCGTCCGCGTGGGACGAGCGCACCCAGCTCACCACGTTTCTCGACTACGCACGTGACACCGCACGCGCCAAATGCGAGGGCGTCTCCGCGGAGAACGCGCGTAAGTCGCTCCTTCCGGGCTCACCGCTGATGACCATGAGCGGGGTGATCAACCACCTCCGCTGGGTCGAGTACTACTGGTTCCAGGTGGTCTTCCTCGGCGAGGAAGACCAGGGTCCCTGGACCGACGAGGACCCCGACCGCGAGATGCGCATCGCCGTGGACTTCCCGCTCACGCAGTTGCTCGACGAATACGCCCGGCAGAGCGCCCGCCACCGCGAACTGGTCGCCGGGACCAGCCTGGACGAGCGCGCACGACGAGCCGTCCGCAACGGCCTCTACGTCGACTTGCGCTGGATCCTCCTCCACCTCACCGAGGAGACGGCCCGCCACAACGGCCATCTGGACATCATGCGCGAGATGCTCGACGGCACGACCGGCGACTAGTGTTCCGAATTGTCAGCGCCGCTGGGGGACCATGCGCACCGCACGCTCATGAAGCTCAAGAGGCTAGGGGACGGACGTGCCATGATTCGATCCTCTCCAGGAAATCGGGCTCCATCTGCCCCGGCGCGGTTCACCCAGGGGATCTACTGGGTGCGTTGGGGTTTGGCGGTCAAAATGCGGGCCGCTTTATGGCGGGAGGCTGGGTCTTGGTGAGAAGCTGAGCGCGATGCCCGGTATGGACGAGGAACTGGCTCGCGACGACAACGGCGACACGTTGACCGCATTCGCCCGGACCGCTGAACAAGCCCGCCCCGCCGACGCCCCGCTCACGGCCGCGTTCGTAGTGCTGTGGCACGACGAGCGGCTGCTGCTGGTGTTCAACCGCCACCGGCAGTGCTGGGAACTGCCCGGCGGGATGATCGACCCGGGCGAGACGCCGCGCCGGGCGGCCGTCCGGGAACTGCATGAGGAGAGCGGCATCCTCCTCGAAGCCCTGGCCTTCGCCGGATGGGCCCGCTTCAGGCTCGGCCCCGAGCAGCGCACCGAATACGCCGCGCTCTACACCGGCGCGGCCGCACCCGGCGACGACGACCACTTCACGCCCAACGACGAGATCGGCGCGATCCGCTGGTGGGACGGGACCAGCCCGCTCCCCGGCCGCCTCAACCCGATCGACGCCCACCTAGGCCGCCTCGCCCGGCGCCTCAGATCACCGCAGCCGGACATCAGCTGAGCCGGCCGGTCTCGAACGCATCACGCAGGGAGCCGGGGCCATGAACACGGTCTTCGACCGGAGCCGGTCGGTGTAGGTCTGGGAGCGGTGGCTCCCCGTTCGGCTCCCGGAAGAGCCTGAAGATCGGAAAAAGTCCCGGAATGATCTCCGAGACCTAGCCTGACCTGCTGAAACGGGGTGGGCGATACCGGGTTCGCACCAGTGGCCTCTTGGGTGTGAACACGACCGATACTGCACCGGCCCGGGCGCTTCCGGCATCAGCGCAGGTCAGGAAGGCAACTTGAGCGCGCCCGAGAGCAGCACCTCAAGGAAGATCAAGTCCGGGCGATCTCCCACGATCGACACCCGTTCCTCTTGGTCGCCGCGCGCTCATTTCGATCCCTTTCGCTTGTTGCGCAGCGCCGAGCCCTTGTGCACGGCCTTCTTGCCGCTCTTCTCGCTGCGCACGGCGTACTGCGGCTCCTCGGGCGAAGCCGCCACGGTGCGGCCGGCCTCCTCCCGGCGGTCGGTGATCTTCTTCTCCACCCGTCCCTCCGCCGTGGAGCCGTGGCTGCGCCACGTGACCTCGTCACCGACGTCGGGATCGTCGTCACGCTTCCTGTTCATGCGGCTGGCCGTACCCGCCCTCTTGACGAGCAGTCCCGATCGCGGCGATGCGTCGCCCCAGGCCACGGCAAAATTCGGTCACCGTGCGCTTGTACGCGCCGGAGGTCGGGTAGGCAGCGTCCGACCGAGGGGCGAGGTGGTGCATCGCCCGTTCGACGCGGCGGCTACGTGATCACCCCTGGGCCGGACGGGTGGAGATCGTCGAGGTCGACGGAACCTACGGACGGCAATGGAGGAGACTGTGCGCCGCGAACCGTTCTCGAGCGCCGCTCGGCCAGAGCGCGGCGGCTCGCCGCGGTCGCGTTGATGGCGGTGACCGGCCCGGTCGTCGTGGTGGGCGCGGGCCTGTCCGGCCTGTCCGCGGCGATCCATCTGGCGGCACGGGGACGTGAGGTGGTGGTGGTCGAGGCCCGGGACGGGCCGGGCGGCTGCTGCGGCTCGGCGAGCCTCGGGCCCTACCGGTTCGACACCGGCCCTTCCGTGCTGACCATGCCGGACGTCCTCGCCGACACGCTCGGCGCCGCCGGTGAGGACATCGAGGACTCGCTGCCGCTCCGCCGTCTGGACCCGTTCTACCGGATGACCTTCCACGACGGCTCGCACCTGGACGTAGTGGCCGGTGAGCAGGAGATGGCCGACAACGTACGGGCCCTGTGCGGACCGCATGAGGCCGCTCGATACGTGCGGTTCCGGCGGCGGCTCGGCGCGATGTTCGACGCGGAGTGGTCGTCGTTCATCGACGCGGACATGACCCGGCTGCGCGCCATGGCCCGTCCCGCCGCGCTGCTGAAGCTGGCGGCGGCAGGGGGATTCCGCCGCATGGACAGGTTCGTGTCCGCGCAGCTGACCGACGAGCGGCTCGTCAGGGCGCACACCTTCCAGGCGCTGTACGTCGGGTTGGCCCCGGACAAGGCACTGGCCATCTACTCCGCCGTTTCCCATATGGACACCGTCGGCGGCGTCTACTTCCCGGTCGAAGGCGGTATGCGCGCCATCCCGGAAGCCCTGGCCTGTGCGGCGGGGAAGGCCGGCGCCCATCTCAGGTTCGGTGCACGCGCGGAGCGCGTCGAGACCGGTCCGTCCGGGGTGTCGGCGGTCCGCCTCGACACCGGGGAGCGCATCACCACCGGCCACGCCGTGATCGCCTGCGATCTCGTGCGCGCCCATACCGGCCTGCTCCCGGAGGCGGCGGGCGACTGGCGGCTGCGGCGGCCGCGCTACTCACCGTCCTGCCTGGTCATGCACTTCGGTCTCGACCACCGGCCGCCGGGTCGGGCCCACCACACGCTGCATTTCGGCCGGGAGTGGGAGGCGACGTTCACCGCGCTGGCGTCCGGACGTCCGCAGGCCGACCCGAGCCTGCTGGTCACCTGCCCCAGCGGCGACGCCACCGCAGCACCTGACGGGCATGCGACGCTGAGCGTGCTGGAGCCCGCTCCCAACCTGGCCTCCGGAGCGGATTGGGAGCATCTCACGCCGAGGCTGGAGCGGCGGATGCTGAGCCGCCTCGCCGATCTGGGCTACGGCGACCTGTCCGCGGCACCGAGGGTCACCTTCGATCCACCGGCCTGGGCACGCCTCGGCCACTCGGCCGGCACTCCGTTCGCCCTGGACCACCGCTTCCGGCAGACGGCGTGGCTGCGGCCCTCGGGCCGCAGCCGCCGCGTTCCCGGCCTGCATTTCGCCGGGATGTACACCGCTCCAGGGGTGGGCATTCCACCTGCCCTGATCTCCGGAAGGCTGGCCGCCGCGCGGATACTGGAGGGCTGCCGGTGACGGAGCCGCGCCCGGGACGTCCCGCACGGGAGAGCAGCCGGACGACGGACTCAACAGCGGCCCCGGTCGCGCAGCGGGTCGCGTCCGTCCCAGGTGCCCTGGCTGCCGTAGGGCGCGAAGCGTGCGAACAGTTCTTCGCCGTACCAGTCCTCGGCGCGGACTCGCGCGATGACGTGACGGTGCGCGCCTTCCCCGTAGGCGAAGCGGGCGATGGCCGCCTCGTCCTCCCACAGCGAGAACGTCGCCTGACGCGCCAGCGGCCACTCCCCCACCCCGATCGAGGCGAAGCAGCCGTCCGCGCGCCGCAGCGCCCGGTCCACGTCGGCGATCGACCGGTAGAACGCCACCAGCCGGGCCGGACGGATCGAGGCCCTGGTCAGGACGGCGACCGGGCCGGGCCCGCGCGGGGCGGCGCCCCGCGGTCGGACCGCCGGCGCCCCGAACGGGTCGCGGCCGCCCCAGCGGCCGCGCGAGGCCAGGGGCGCCAAGCGCACGTGCCACGTCTCCTCGGCCTCCGCGCGCCAGCGCGCGGCGATCGCCGAGCGCTCCAGGAATCCGTCCAGTGCCGGCGCGCCGTCCCAGACCGCGAACAGGGCCCAGCGGCGCAGATCGGCCCCCAGACTCATGGACCGGCCTCGGCCGGTGCCCAGCAACCGCCAGAACCGCAGGCCGCGTGCGGCGCGCAGTTCCGGCCGGTCGAACGCGATGTGCCTCATGGCGTCCACACCCGCGTACCTGATGAGGTGAAACGAGGCGATGACACCGCTTCCCGAGGCGTCCCCGCACGGGACGCCCCCCACTCTGAGATCTCTGCTCGTGCCCGTCATCGGCGGCTACCTGCTCGGCTCGGTGCCGGTCGCGGTCCTCGTCGGGCGCGCGCACGGGTTCGACCCGCGCTCGGTCGGCGACCGCAACCCCGGCTTCTGGAACGTGATGCAACGTGTGGGCGGGCAGTCGGCCGCGCCCGTGTTCGTCGGCGACCTGCTGAAGGGCACGGCGGCCGGCCTGCTGGGGCGCGCGGCCGGCGGAGGCCGGGCGGGCCGCCTCGGGACCGTCACCGGGCCCGGGGTCCTGCCGGTGTACGCGGCGGTGGGCGCCGCGATGGCGGGCCACGCCTGGCCGCTGTTCGCCGGGCGGAAGGGCGGGCGCTGCGTCCTGACCTTCGCCGGCGGTTTCGCGGTCATCTGCCCGCCCGCCTTCGGGCTCGGTCTCGGGCTGCTCGCCGCCACGGGCGTCGGCGGGCGCTCGTTCGCCCTCGGTGCCCGCGTCGCGGTGTTCTCGCTCCCCGCGCTGCAACTGCTGTTCGCTCCGGCGAAGCAGGTGGCCGGCACCGGGGCGCTGATGTCCCTCATCGGACTGCGCTTCGGCCAGGCCGCGCTCGCAGGCCGCGCGGCCCGGCGGGGCCCGGGTCGCCGGGGCGGGCGGCGGGCCCGGCGGGACTGACCGCGTCGCGTCCGTAGGTCCGCCCGCGCCAGGCGCGCCGGGGGCGCGCTGCGGACAGCGCCAGCCGCAGCGCGGCGACCGGGTCCAGCAGCGGTGAGAGCGCCAGGCCGATGCCCGGTTCCCGGTAGCTGCCGCGAAGGGCGGCGGTCAGCAGGAGCCGCTGCCCGAGCAGAGCCAGGTCGAGCCGTGTCGGACGTCCCCCGGCCAGCCGCAGGACCGGCAGCGCCGCCGTCAGCCACACCACCGCCAGGTCACCGGCGAGGCGGACGGGCGCGGTGACGTCCCGCAACGCGATCGAGCGCCCCCACTCCCGCCACACGCCGGCGGCGGAGCCGTGCATGTCGACCTCCAGGAGCGCACCCGCATCGACGAACGCGACGCTCCAGCCGTCCCGGGCGAGCGACCGGCCCAGCGCGGCATCGTCGGTGAGGTGCCGGCGGACGCGGGCGAACGCGTCCGCCCTCACCATCGGCGCCTTGCGGAAGGCCATGCACTGGCCGTTGACCAGGAGGCGGTGCGGCGACTTCGCCTCCGGGCCGAGCGGACCGAACCGGTACACCAGCGTGCTCAGCAACGCGGCGTGCAGCGCCTGCTCGACGGCGCCGCCGGTGATGAACCGGGGACCGGCACTGACCAGATCCCAGGTGTCCAGCAGCTCGGCGAGCCTCGCGCACAACCCGGCCTTGGGACGAGTGTCGGCGTCCAGCAGCACCACCACGGGCCCCGCCGCCGCCTGCACACCCTGGTGCAGCGCCCACTGCTTGCCCACCCACCCGGCCGGCGGCGGAGCGCCCCGGACGACGGTCGCGCCCGCCCGGGCGGCCCGCCGAGCGGTGCCATCAGTGGACCCGTCGTCCACCACGATGACTTCCCGAACCGCCGGATCCGCCAGCAGCGGCGCGAGGCACCCCCCGATCCGCTCCTCCTCGTCCCGGGCGGGGATCACCACCGAGATCGGTTCCGCCGGGACGCCGCCGGAGGGGGTCAGCGGCGGCGGGCGGCGCCGGCCCCGCGCCAGCCGGGCCGCCACCACCAGCGCCGCCACCGACTGGACGGCGGTCAGCGCCCTCACCGCCGGACTCCCGCACGACCGGCCCCCGCCGCGCCGGGGGCGGCGAAGTCACGCTCCAGCAGGGACGCGACGATGCGGCCTCCCATCGCGACCATCGGCAGCCCGCCGCCCGGGTGCGTCGACCCGCCCACCAGGTACAGGCCGCGCCGGGGCCCGCGGTTGCCCGGCCTGCGCAGCGGCGCGGTCCGGCCCCCGTACGCGGTGCCGTAGATCGCACCGCCCGGCGCGCCGTACCGGTCGCGCAGATCCGCGGGGGTGAAGAACTCCACGAACCGCAGCCGCCCCGCCAGGTCGTGCCCGCGCCGCGCCAGCCGCTCCAGCACCAGCTCCCCGTAGGACTCCGGCGCCATCGGCCATCGCCCGGGATCACCGGCCGGGACGTTGACCAGCATCACCTGGTTCTCCGCCCCGGGCGGCGCCTGGGACGGGTCGTCCACCGCCGAGCAGCCGATGTAGACGGTCGGGTCCCGCGGCGGCTCGCGGCGGCGGAAGATGTCGTCGAACTCGCGGCGGTAGTCGGCCGAGAACAACACCGAATGGTGCGGCAGCCCGTCAGTCCGTCCCTCGACGGCAGCCAGGATCAGAAGCGCCGACGAGGACGGCCCCAGCCGGGCCATTCGGCGCATCCTCCCCCGGTCGGGGAGCAGCCGGCCGTACAGCGCGGCGGCGTCGGCGTTGACCACGACCGCGTCCGCCTCCCCCCGCTCACCGGACGCCAGGACCACGCCCTTGACCGACTCGCCGTCCGCCAGGATCCGGGTGACCTCACTGCCGGTGCGGACGTCCGCCCCTGCCGCTGCCAGCAGCTCCGCCAGATCGCCGGCGAGCCGGGCGAGGCCGCCCGGCACGTACCATCCGCCGTCCCCGTGCTCGATCGCCGGGACGCAGCCCAGCGCGGCCGGGGCCCGGTACGGGTTAGACCCGGCGTAGGTGGCGTAGCGCCCGACGTACTGCTGCAACCTCCGGTCGGTGAAGAAGCGCCGCGCCAGGCCGTGCAGTGTTCTTCCAGGGGCGACCGCCAGCAGGTCTCCGAGCCGGGCCCCGTCCGGGGGACGTCCCACTGGGCCGGCGAAGAACGTGCGCTCGGACGCCGCAAGGCAGCCCTTGGCCCAGCCGTGGAAGGCTCGCCAGGCGGCGCCCTGACCGGTGGCGAGCCGGTCCACCTCGTCGGCCATCCGGGCGGGGTCGCGGAAGGCGCGCAGGCATGCGCCATCGGCGAAGCGGTACCGGCAGAGTTCGTCCAGCCGGACGAACTCGCGGTCGACGCCCAGTTCCCTGAACAGGCCCGGCAGGGTGAGCAGCGACGGGCCGAGCGAGAACGTGAAGCCGTCCCGCCGGCGCTCGGCGAGCTTGCCGCCCAGCCGCCCCAGCTTCTCGTGCAGCCGGACCTGATGGCCGCCGCGCGCCAGCAGCAGGGCGGCGACCATCCCGCCGACCCCGCCGCCGACCACGATCACCTCCGCCATCCGCGCCTCCAGGCCGCCCTTCCCGCGCACCGCGGGCTCCGCACCGGCCGGCGCCGGAACGCCGCCACCGCGGCCGGAACCGCGAACATCCCCATCGCCGACCCGCCGGCGAGCGCGACGAGCCGGTCGGGCGGATCGAACACCGCCGCGAACCCCAAGGTCTCCATGCCCGCCATCACCCCGTACAGCGCCACCAGCCATCCGGGGGCGTCGCGCTCCCACCCCGCGATGGGCTCCAGCACGCCCATCAGCAGCGCCGACACGGCGAGCCACCCGGCGTAGTTGCTGACCGGCACGCCCCGGTACGCCCCGCCGTCCGCCCATCTCCACAGGTCCTGGCGCAGCATCTGCGGATCCAGGAACAGATCCCAGGCCGTCAGCGCGGCGGCTCCCACCGCGATGCGCGTGCACGTCCGCTCAGCCGGGACGAGCGTGGCCGCGACCGCGTGCGACGCCGCGCCCATGCCCGCCCACGCCACCGCGACCGCCACCGGGACACCGCCCACCTGCGGACGCAGTACCGGCGTATAGGTGTACCTCCCGAACGGGACGCCCGTTCGCACACCGGCCCACTCCGCCGCGTAACCGATCGCCGCCGCCGCGCCCGCGGCCCCGGCGGCACGCCGAGGCCCCCGCTGCGACGCCACGAAGCACGCGGCTCCCGCGGCCATCAGGCCGACCACCGGACCGGTCAGCCGCACGGGGTCCACGCTCAGCCCCGACGCCACCTGTGCCGCGACCATCCCCGCCAGGCAGCCGACGCCCGCGATCACCGGACCGGTCGAGCCTCGTCCGCCCCGCACGGGCCTCGCGGCCGGAACACCACGCATGGATCCCCACTTCTCCGTCGGGACTCGCCCGACGGTCGGCGCGCTCATGACGACCTCGCCGTCCTCACGCCGCGGCCGCTCACCGGCGGCGCTCCGGCGGCGAGGTCGGACGCCACCACGCACGCCCGCGCGATCGCGGCGGCGCGCGAAGAGCCGTGCGCGACGACGACCGTCCCGTTCAGCCCGAGCAGCGCCGCGCCGCCGTGAGTGTCGGCGGTGTACAGCCGCGCGACCTCGGCCAGCCGCTCCGGCGGCGCGATGCCGGCGCGTGCGACCAGTTCGAAGGTGGTGCGGACGCAGCCCTCGATGTTCTTCAGCACGACGTTGCCGGTGAAACCGTCCGTCACGACGACGTCGACGAACCCGGCGAGCACGTCGTGGCCCTCGACGTTGCCGTGGAACCGGACGGGCAGCTCCGCCAGCAGGCCGGCGGCCTCGCGGACGAGCCGGTTGCCCTTGCCCGGCTCGGTGCCGATGGACAGCAACCCGGCCGACGGGTCGGCCACACCGAGGACGGCTCGCGCGTACGACGCGCCCAGCAGCGCGAACCGCGCCAACATCTCCGGCGTCGGGTCGGTGGTCCCCCCGGCGTCGATCAGCACTGTCGAACCGGTGAGCGTCGGCAACGCCACCGCCAGCGCCGGACGCACCACGCCCTCCCCTCTGCCGAACGCGCGGACCGCGCACGTCACCACCGCACCGCTTGATCCGGCCGAGACGAACGGGCCGCCCGTTCGACGCGCCAGCTCGCATCCGGCCATCAGGCTGGACGTTCGCTGGGCGACCGCTCCCGCACCGCGCTCGGCCATGGGCACGACGCCGTCCGCGTGCACCACGCCGACCTCGCCCAGGCCGCCGTGCCGCCGGAGTTCGCGGTGCAGCTCTTCGGCCCGGCCCACGAGGGTCACCGGCACTCCGTGCTCGCGGCACGCCGACAGTGCTCCGGGCACCGTCTCGGCGGGCCCGTGGTCGCCGCCCATCGCGTCCAGCACCACGGGGGGCGCCCCGCCCGCTCGTTCCCCGGCCATGTCAGGCCGCTCCGGACGGTACGCGGCGCTCGGCGCGGCCGGCGGCGGACGCGGCCAGCAGGTGCCGTGCGAAGATCATCGCTCGCCGGCGGCGCGGTACCCGCGCACGCGCCGCCAGCACGTCATGGCCCGCCTCGGCGATCTGCCGCAGGATGCCGCCGTACAGCTCGCACGCCGCCCGGATGCACGGGCGGGACGACGGCACGAGCAACTCCACACCGTCGAGGGCACGGCGGTAGTGGGCGCGAGCGCGGACCGCCTCGAAGGCCACCAGGTCGCGCAGGGCACGGCCGCTCGAAGCGGCCACGAGGTCCGCCTCGGTGACCCCGAACTCGGCGAGGTCCTCCTTCGGCAGGTAGATCCGGCCGCGGGCCAGGTCCTCGGCGACGTCCCGGAGGAAGTTCGTCAGCTGGAAGGCCCGCCCAAGTTCGCGGGCGGGCTCCCGGGCGGCCCGCTCGGCGCCCGGCACCGTCTCCAGGACGGGAAGCATCATCAGGCCGATGGCGGCCGCCGAGCCCTCCATGTACGTCAGCAGGTCCTGATAGGTGCCGTACCGGGTGACGGTCAGGTCGGTGCGCATCGACCGCAGGAACGCGTCTATATCGGCCCGCTCGACGGCGAACGAGCGCACGGTGTGCGCGAAGGCGGGCAGGACCGGATCCCGGACCGGCTCACCGGCCAGGCAGCCGTCCAGCCTGGCGCTCACCGCGTCGAGCGCCGCGACCCGGCCGGCCGATGCGGTGGTCCCGCACTCGTCGACGATGTCGTCGACGTGGCGGGCGAAACCGTAGAGAGCGTGCACGTGCCTGCGCTTCCACGCGGGCAGCAGCAGAGTGGCGAGGTAGAAGGAGCGCCCGTGGCGGGCGTTGAGGCGGCGGCAGTACTCGTAGCTCGCGGTCAGCGTCATCGACTGGCCTCTGTTCTCCCTCGTCGCCGGTTCGGTCCGTCCATCGGCGCACGACCGTCGATCGGCTGAGAACCTCCGGACGACCACCAGGTGACGCGTTACGGCGACCTCTCCCCTTCCCGTCGGCCGCGTCCTACCCGGCGGCGTGGCGCACAAGCGAGTGTTCAACGGATCTTTGCCCGCCGAGCGCGCGCTGACGGCGGCCCGTCTCGATCAGCCGCATGAGCTGGTCGATGGTGTGTGGTCGGTGAGGTTGGGCAGGGACCGTCTCAGGTCAGACCAGACGCCCTCGACGGGGTTGAGTGAACTAACGCGCCGTCGGCGCGTAGGGAATGGCGGTGTGGAGCGATGCCGATCCGCTCCGTCGCGGCTGCGACCGCGCCTGCCATCCCGCCGGCCCGTGGCACCCGATCTCGGGCAGCGCCGCCGTCATGCCGATCCCTTCCGCGCCTGGGCGCTGTCTGGCGATGAACCGCGTGGTCGTCCTGGTGACGAACGTCGGCGAGAGCCGGCCGACGCGCCACGCGAGCCGCGCGCGGCGCGGCTCCACGACCATCGCCTCGTTCGCCTCGACGGCGGCCAGGACCCGCCGGGCGAGCACGTCCGCGTCGAGCGGGCGCTTGATCCCCTGCCCGTCGAGGTAGAAGTCGCGACCGCGGTAGGGGCCGATCTCGCCCTTGTCGAGGATCGGGGTGTCCACGGCCGCAGGGCAGACGACGGTGACGCCGACGCCGTGCGCGGCGGCCTCGGTCCGCAGCGCGAGGGACAGCCCGACGACGGCGTGCTTGGTGGCGACGTACGACGTCATCAGGCCCGCGGCCATGAGACCGCCCATCGAGGCCGTGTTGACGATGTGCCCGCCGCGCTGGCGGACCATCCGCGGATACGCCGCGTGCACCCCATGCACGACGCCACGGATGTTGACGTCGATGATCGAGTTCCACTGGTCCAGCGTCAGGTCCTCCGTGTCGCCGAAGTAGGTGATCCCCGCGTTGTTGAACATCAGGTCGATCCGTCCGTGCGCCTCCACGACCTCGTCGACGACCTGCCGCACCTGGGCCGCCTGCGTCACGTCGACGGCCGCCGCACGCGCCGATCCCGGTCCGGCGAGGCCGGCGACGGTCTTCTCCGCGGCGCCCAGGTCGAGGTCCGTGCACACCACGTCGGCGCCCGCACCGACGAGTGCCGCGGTGAGCGAGGCTCCGATGCCCGAGCCGCCGCCCGTGACGATCGCGGATCTGCTCGCGAGGCTCATGCGAACGCCTTCTCCACGAGCCCGGCGAGATCCGGGTAGCGCATCAGGTGGGCACCGCCGTTGATGTCCAGGGTCTCGCCGGTGACCCACGCCGCGTCGTCCGACAGCAGGTAGCGCACGGATGCGGCGATCTCCTCCGGGCTTCCCGGTCGGCCGAGCGGCGTGTTGGCGACGTACTCGTCCGTGACCCCGGGGATGTCCATCGCCGGCGCCGTCAGCGGCGTGACGACCAGTCCGGGCGCCACCGCGTTGACGCGCACGCGGCGCGGCGCGAGCTCGAGCGCGGCGACCTCCGTGAGCGCCACGAGGCCGGCCTTCGCGGCGCAGTAGGCGGCCAGGCCGGTGCCGGGCTGGCGGGCGTTGAGGGAGGTCAGCGACACCAGTGCGCCGCCGTCGGCGACCCGGAGTCCGGCGTGCTTGAGCACGAGGAACGCGCCGGTGAGGCAGACGTCGACGATCCGGCGCCACTCCGCGGCGTCGTGGTCGACGACTCGCGAGAGCGTGCTCGTGCCGGCGCAGTTGACCGCGCCGTGGAAGCGCCCGTGCTCGGCGACGACTCCCTCGAAGAGCGCCTCCACTCCTCCCTCGTCGGTCACGTCGACCTCGACGTCGGCGGCCGTGCCGGGGAGGTCGGCGACCACCACGACGTCGCCCCGCGACCGCAGCAGCGCGGCCGTCGCCGCTCCGAGGCCGGACCCGCCCCCGACCACCACGACCGTGCGCTGCTCACTCATCCGCCACCGTCCTGACGCCCGTCGGTATTTGTTGACACATGTCAATTCGCAGTCTTAACGTGACGGGCGCCACGCCAGATTGTCAAGCAGATGCCGGGGAGCAGCCGATGAGTGGTCCGACGGTCGCCGTGATCGGTGCCGGCATCAGCGGGCTGACGATGAGCAAGATGCTGGAGGACTACGGGCTGGAGTACGCCACGTTCGAGTCCTCGGACCGCGTCGGCGGCAACTGGGCCTTCGGCAACCCCAACGGGCACAGCAGCGCCTACCGCTCGCTGCACATCGACACCTCGAAGCACCAGCTGTCCTTCAAGGACTTCCCGATGCCCGAGGAGTATCCCGACTTCCCGCACCACACCCAGATCAAGGACTACCTCGACGGCTACGCCGACGCGTTCGACATCCGGCGCCGGATCGAGTTCGAGAACGGCGTCGTGCACGCCGAGCGGCTCCCCGCCGGCGGCTGGCTGCTGGAGACCGAGCGCACCGGCGTACGCCGCTTCGACGTGCTCCTGGTGGCCAACGGCCACCACTGGGACCCGCGCTTCGCCGACAAGCCGGGAGAGTTCACCGGCCTGACGATGCACTCGCACGCCTACATCGACCCGCGGACGCCGTACGACCTGACGGGCAAGCGGATCCTGATCATCGGGCTGGGCAACAGCGCCGCCGACATCGCGGTCGAGCTCTCCAGCAGGACACTCGACAACGAGGTCGTCCTCTCGACGCGGTCCAGTGCGTGGATCGTGCCGAAGTACTTCGCCGGAACGCCGGCCGACAAGTTCTACAAGACCTCCCCGTACATCCCGTTCGCGTGGCAGCGCAAGTTCATGCAGGTGATGCAGCCGCTGACCGCCGGCCGCCCGACCGACTACGGCCTGCCCGAGCCCAACCACCAGTTCTTCGAGGCGCACCCGACGCAGTCGGTCGAGCTGCCGCTGCGGCTCGGCTCCGGCGACCTGCGGGCCAAGGGCGACATCGAGCGCTGGGACGGTCCCACCGTGCACTTCGCCGACGGCACCGCCGAGGACTTCGACGTCGTCATCCACGCGACCGGCTACAACATCACCTTCCCGTTCTTCGACCCCGACTTCCTCAGCGCGCCCGAGAACCACATCCGCCTCTACAAGCGCATCTTCAAGCCGGGCATGGACGACGTCGCGTTCATCGGGTTCGCCCAGGCGACGCCGACACTGTTCCCGTTCGTCGAGTGCCAGACCCGGCTGGTCGCGGCCTGGCTCGTCGGCCGCTACGCGCCGCCGCCGGTCGCCGAGATGGAGCGGGTGATCGACGAGGACCAGCAGAAGTACACCGCCCACATGGTGCAGCGGCCCCGGCACACCCAGCAGCTCGACTACTTCCTCTACGAGCACGACCTGCGCACCCGCGAGATCCCCGCGGGCATGGAGCGAGCTGGGCGGCAGGCGCGGCGTCCCGTGCGGGGGCGCCGGTGAGCGAGGAGCGCGCCTGGGCGCGGCTGGTCGACCGCCGCAGCGTCAACCGCGGCGACCAGCGCCGCTCGGCCCTGCTCCAGGCCCTCGACGACCTGCTGCGCGAGAAGACCCTCGACCAGGTCAACGTCGCGGAGATCTCGCGGCGGGCCGGCGTCACCCGCTCGGCGTTCTACTTCTACTTCGAGAGCAAGGCCACCGCGGTGCTCGCCCTGATGGCCGACCTGTACGACGCCGCGTCGGACGCGACCGACCTGCTGGTCAAGGCGGAGGGCGATCCCGGCGAGCGGATCCGGCAGGTCCTCGACTCGCTCTTCGACTCCGTCGACGCCTCGCCGCACACCTACCGCGCCCTGCTCGCGGCGAGGGCCGCGAACCCGCAGGTCCGGGAGGGCTGGGACGCGGGCCGCGCCGAATTCGCGGGCATGGTCGCGGAGATGATCGAGCGGGAGCGGGCCGCCGGGCACGCGACCGACGGCCCGGACGCGGCGGGCCTGGCCGCCGTACTCCTCGACCTGAACGACCACGCCCTCGAACGCCATGCGCTCAGCGGTGAGCCGCCGCGCGAGCAGCACGTCGACGCGCTCGCGCACGTCTGGATGACCAGCATCTACGGAGGCATCGCATGACCACCTTCGACTTCACCTCGGCCGGTGTGCGCTGCGCCGCCACGCATCACGCCGGTGCGGACGGCGCGCCCGTCGTCGTGCTCGGCCACGGTCTCGCCGGCACCCAGGACTCCGGCCTCCAGCCGTTCGCCGAGGCGTTCGCGGCGGCGGGCTTCCACGCCGTCACCTTCGACTACCGCGGCTTCGGCGCGAGCGACGCCGGCCACGGCGGTCCGCGCCAGTGCGTGTCCGTCGCCGGCCAGGTCGCCGACTGGCACGCCGCCGTCGAGGCCGCGAAGCGCCTTCCGGGCGTCGACGCCGAACGGGTCGTGCTCTGGGGCATCTCCCTCGCGGGCGGCCACGTCGTCTCCGTCGCCGCCGCGCGTGCCGACGTCGCGGCGGTCGTCTCCGCGGTGCCGCTCGTCGACGGGCTCGCCGCCGCCCGGCTCGCCGCGAAGCACCACCGCCCGGCCCAGTTGCTCACCTCCACCGGCCGCGGCATCGCTTCGGCCGTACGACGCAAGGCCGGCCGCGCGCCGACGATGATCCCGGTCGTGGCCCGTCCCGGGGAGCTCGGCGCGCTGACCCTGCCCGGCGCCTACGAGGACTACCTCGCGCTCGCGGGCCCGACCTGGCGCAACGAGATCGCCGCCGACGTCGTGATGGAGCTGGGCGGCCGGACGCCCGCCAAGGACGCGAAGTCGCTGCGGGTCCCGTGGCTGGTGCAGATCTGCGACTTCGACAGGAGCGCGCCGCCGTACGCCGCGGCGAAGGCGGCCTTCGCCGGCCGCGCGGAGGTGCGGCACTACCCCGGCGACCACTTCGACCTCTTCGCCGGCAAGCCCTTCCACGAGGCCGCCACCCGCCATGTCGTGGCGTTCCTGAACCGCTGCCTGGCCGTCCCCTCCGCCGCCGCCCCACCCACCGCGACCGCGTCGGAGCCGTCCGGCGTCTGACACCGTCCAGGCACTCCCCCTCCGGCATGCCGAGCGGAACGCGCCCTGCCTGAAGACGTTCTCGTCTGCCCGGTACGCGATAGTAAAGCAGTCTCGATGTCGGCTTGCGTTATACAGCACAAGCGGTTTTGGTCCGGCATTCCGCGGAGCCTCTGACCGGCCTCACCGAGGTGAGGTGACCAGTTCAGATCGAGATTAGCAACTATGATGTTCTTACGTTCTCTTTCGGTCTGCTCGGTATTCCAGTACGGCAGGCTCCGACATCGGTCCCCCGGTTTCCGGGGCCGGCTTTCGCGGTGTCTTCCGCGGCGAGGGCGCTGGGGCGGAAGAGCCATCGGGCCTTTGGTTCGATCAGCCAACTGGTGGCCCTGACGACCGGTGAGGTGCACAGCAGCGTGGCCACCACGCTGGCCGCGACCGCGCTGATCAGGACGCCGGGGAGTGTCTGTGCGAAGACGTTGCCGGTCACCCCGGCGTGAACAAGGGCCATGGTGGCGAACCCGTGCAGCAGGTAGGCGTACATGGTCCTTCTGCCGAAGACGGTGAACCAGGTGTGCCGGGCGGGGACGACCGTCAGCACGGCAGCGGCCAGAATGACGGCGAGGAGCAGCACGCCCAAGTGGATGAGGACTCCTGGGAAGAGACCGACGTTCAGCCATGCGTAGCCCCTGTCCCAGTAGGTCCAGTACTCGGGGACGTAGCGACCGCCGGTGTAGTAGAAGATGGCGCCACCCGCGAGGACGAGCGCACCGACGGCGGGCATTCCAGGTTTCTTCAGCATTTTGAGATGCTCGCGCCGCAACTGGACGCCCAGGACGAAGAAGGGGAGCAGGGCGAACAGGCGACGCAGTGTGAGTTCATGGGGCATCGCGTGGGTATAGGAGATGACACTGAGCGTCACGGCGATCGGCAAAGGCCACCGCACCTTGCGCCAGAATGGCACGGTCAGCCGCCAAATGATGACGGACATCAAGAACCACATCAGGTAGGTCGGCAACAGGAACTGCAGGCTGAAAGCGGCCTGGCCGGTGTACCACGCGAAGACGGAGTAGAGCGTCTCAAAAGTCAGGTACGGAAGGGCGAGATGGGTGACCAGGCCGTACACCTTGTCGTCGCTGAAGGTGAAGTTGCGCGCCAGATGGCCCATGATGACGATCAGCAGCGGCATCCGAAAGGTCTGCAGCAGCAGCACCGCGGGCTTCGTCGCCTCCGTGGGCGGGAACAGGGTAACGGTATGCCCGACGACGACCAGGACGACTGCTAGAAATCTGGCGTTGTCAAAGAACGGATCTCGAACCTTGCGGTTCTCGACGGTCTCACCAGCTTCCACGAACAGTCAGCCTCTTTCGTCCTGGTTGGCGTGAACGGCCAGGGCGATTCCGGGGGAATGGCTTCGCCCGCCGCCCCGGCCTGGGGGGTGCGGGATACGCGTGTTCACGCGCTCCCTAAAGTCGTGCGGATAGGGTGCGGATGCGATCACTCTGCTTGCGGGGGTTCGGATTTGCGCTTTCGCAGGACGTCATGCTCATGGCGCCGTCCACGGTCTGCCGTCCTTGCCGACGTATCGAAATCTCGACGGCAGCCTGATCGCGCAGGGTACCCGAAGTGAAGCAGCGGTCAGTTCGCGGAGCTCGCTGGTGCTTCACGGGCCGCTCACGGCGGTATGGCACGCCGTGGCCCAGACGGCAGGCGACTCTGGCATGCAGGACGTCGACGCGGCGTACACCGCCGACGAGGACCCCGACAACGCCGCCGCGTCCGCGCTGTCCGCGCTGGAGATCGCCAAGGCGACCGACTCCGCTCGTACTCATCAGGAGGTGGTGCGCTGTTCGGCATCGATCGCGGTCACTGAAGACGCACGAGTTGACCTCAACTGCAGTTGAGGTTCAACAATCGTCAGCCAGGGGCACTGCCCTTGCCGCTTGACCATCGGGAGGATGTTCGTGGGCACGGATACCGGCTTTTACTCGATCATCGACTACACCGTCGATGGGTTCGACACGCAAAGGGAACTCGTGGCGGCCTTCGCCGAGATTCAGGAGCGGTGGGTGCGCTTCTATCCCGGCTACAGGTCGGCCCGCTTCCACGTGAGCACCGACGGGACGCGTGTATACAACATCGTGCACTGGGCCAGTGAGAGCGACTACCGCAACTTCGTGGATACCTCCGACACCGAAGGCCGGATGGCCGCCATCAGCAAGGCCCTAAAGGCCCTGTCCGGCAAGGCAGAAGCGCGCATGAGCGGTATTCCCACCTACACGGTCGTCCGAGAGATCGGGCCAGGACCACAGCGCCTGGACTCCTGAGCGGAGCGGAGTTCATCAGTTGGCGCGCCCTCGCCGGACCAAGCA
Organism: Actinomadura geliboluensis; assembly: GCF_043197915.1. NCBI lineage: Bacteria > Bacillati > Actinomycetota > Actinomycetes > Streptosporangiales > Thermomonosporaceae > Actinomadura > Actinomadura geliboluensis. The sequence continues at coordinate 480,927 of NZ_JBICUA010000007.1, forward strand.
GGGCGCGGTTGGGACAGGGGGCACAGCCTCACCCCCAAGCCGCCGATCAGATCGAAGGATCCATGAAAGTCGAAATTTATGCCGATGTGCTGTGCCCGTGGTGCTATATCGGCAAGAGACGCTTGACCGCAGCACTGGAGAGCATCGCCGACCGCTCCAGCGTGGAGATCGCCTGGCGCAGCTACGAACTGGCCCCCGAGGAGGGCCGGGACCCCGGCCCCACGGCCGCCGAGGCCATGGCCGGATGGTGGGGCGCTCAGGCGCCGGATCGGATAGCCCGGATCCAGGCTCTGGGCGCTGCCGAGGGGCTGGAGCTCAACCTGCATCTGGCCCGGCCGGTGAACACCTTCGACGCCCACCGACTCTGCCGTCTGGCCGCCGGCCGAGGCTGGGCCGACCAGATGATGGAGCGCCTGCTCAGCGCCTATCACTCCGAAGGACTGAACGTGGCCGACCCTCAGGTCCTTCAGCGCTTGGGCGAGGAGGTCGGTCTGGACGCCGCCCTGGTGCGCTCCGTTCTCGCCGGTGACGACTACGCAGAACAGGTGCGAGCCGACCGGCGTCGCGCGGCCGAGCACGGTGTCACCAGCGTCCCTTCACTGGTGATCGGCGGCAGGCCACCGGTCCCAGGGGTCCAGCCCGCCACCGAGCTGCGCCGACTTCTGGAGCGCGGCCTCACCGACTGACGAGGACCTGTCGCCACCGTTCACGACATCTCGTCGCATCCACTGACGACTGACGACGATTCCGCGCTCAGCGCCCACCGAAAGTGCACGATCGGTCGAACGAGATCGGGGACGCCGTTCGGCCCCCTCTTCATCCCGCAGAGTAAGGGGCCAGTCGCCCGCAACCTGACGCTACGACCTCCCCGCCGCTGTCCAGTCCTTGCGCGCGGCCGAGTTCGCGAGCGTCAGGCGGAAGCTCCTCCGGATGCCCCGCTGCCCGAAGTCGCTGATGCGCGCCAGAGCCTGGCGGCCGGAGCAGTCGGTGCCCGCCGGCGCCCAGTCGACCAGCGCCGAGGTGACTTTGGCGCAGCTGGACCAGCCGGGCCCGACCGTCGGCGAGATCGAGGAGGCCGAACGCGAGTCGCTGCGTTACGAGTGAATCCGGTCCGCCGCCGCGGCCGCCGAGGGGTGTCGGCCGAGACCTCGCCGTTGGGACCGCACCCTCGTGCTGCCAGCTCTCCTGGCGCAAGGACGGCCGTGCACTTCCGTGGTCGGCACATGTGTGATCTGGGTTACTGCCGTTCATGTTCGGCGGGGACGTCTCGTCTCTGTTGGTAAGCGATGAACGGAGACGCCATGAGAGTCCTGATCGCCGGAGCGTCCGGCGCGATCGGCAGCCGGCTCGTCCCCCGGCTCGTGGAGGCCGGGCACGAGGTCGTCGGCACGACCCGCTCACCGGCCAAGACCGGCATGCTGCACGCGTTGGGCGCCGAGCCGGTCGTCATCGACGCACTCGACCCCGACGCGGTGGCCGACATGGTGGCCAAGGCCGAGCCCGAGGTGATCGTCCATCAGCTCACCGCGCTGGGCGGAGAGACGAGCATGCGGAATGTGAAACGGATGGCGGCCGCCACCAACCGGCTGCGCACCGAGGGCACCGACCACCTGCTGTCCGCGGCGCGCGCGGTGGGCGTCCGGACGTTCGTGGCGCAGAGCAACGCCATGTGGATGGAACGCACCGGCGGACCGGTCGCCGACGAGAGCGGCCGGATCGAGCCGAACCCGCCCGCGGACGCCGCGCCGGCCGTGGCCGCGCTGCGCCATCTGGAGGACGCGGTCACCGGCATCACCTGGGCCGATGGCATCGTGCTTCGCTACGGTGCCTTCTATGGACCCGGGACCGGACTCAGCGCCGCGCCGGACGCGGTCATGACCCGGCAGATCCGCAAGCGGCAGTTCCCGATCGTCGGCGGCGGCGGAGGGGTGTGGTCATTGGTGCACATCGCCGACGCCGCGTCCGCCACCGTCGCGGCCATCGAACGCGGCAGGCCCGGGATCTACCACGTCGCCGACGACGACCCGGTACCGCTGCGCGAATGGCTGCCCCACCTCGCCCGGACGCTCGGCGCCGGACCGCCGCGCCGCGTGCCGGCCTGGCTGGTCCGGCCGCTGGCCGGCGCGGGCGCGGTGGACATGATGACCCGGGCCCGCGGGATCTCCACCGAGAAGACCAAGCGCGAGCTGGGCTGGGAGCCGCGGTACCCGAGCTGGCGCACCGGTTTCACCGACGGATTGGGCTGACCCGGCATGTCCACTTCGCAGTTGTACGGCGAACTGCGGCCGCGGGCCTTCGCCATCGCCTACCAGATGCTCGGCAGCGTCGGCGAAGCCGAGGACGTGGTGCAGGAGGCGTTCCTGCGGCTGCACCAGACCCAGCGGGGAGGCGAGGCGATCGCCTCGCCGCGCGCCTACATCGCCACCTTGGTCACCCGGCTGGCCATCGACCAGCTGCGCTCGGCACGGGCGCGGCGGGAGGCGTATGTCGGCGAGTGGCTGCCGGAACCGCTGGCCGGCGATCCGTCACCGGGCGAGCATGCCGAGACCGCCGACTCGCTGTCGCTGGCCGTCCTGGTGCTGCTGGAGACCCTGACGCCGCAGCAGCGGGCCGCGTTCCTGCTGCGCGAGGTGTTCCAGTACCCGTATCCGGAGGTCGCCGAGATCATCGGCACGGACGTGGACACCACGCGGCACCTGGTCGCGCGGGCCCGCAAACACCTCCAGCAGCGCCGACCGCGCTACCACGCCACCCGACGGCAGCAGCAGCAACTGGCCGGACGCTTCTTCGCCGCCGTCCAACAGGGCGACCTGCACGCGCTCGAGAAGCTCCTGGCGCAGGACGTGGCGATGCACGGCGACGGCGGCGGCAGAGTGCCCGCGCTGGGGCGGCCGCTCAACGGCCGGCAGCCGGTGGCACGCGTCCTGGCGGCGATGGCGCCCCTGCTCGCGCGGGCCGGCGGCGTGCGCTTCGACCTCACCAAGGTCAACGGGCAGCCGGGCGCTCTGGTATTCGACGCGCGCGACCTGCTGGTCGCGGTGATGGGGCTGGACATCGCCGACGGCCACATCCAGACGATCCACTCCGTCGTCAACCCCGACAAGCTGCGGCACTTCGGCCGGGTCGGCAACCTCGGCGACCTGGTCCGGGCCGGCCCCAACCCCGCCAGCGACGCCTGAACCACCCGGCCCCACCGGGCCATCCGCAACCGCCGGAGCGACCTAAAGGCGGCAGCACGCAACCATGAGCGACGGCCTGGCGCACGCGCGCCCGGAAAACGCCGCCCACCCCGATCACCTCGGACGCGACCCGACGGAGCCATGCGGCTCCGGCCAGGGGCCGACAACCGAGAAACCTCCCTTTCCAGACTCCGAGCACGGTCACGACGACCGCGCTCAAATCTCCATTGGAGACATCCCCCATAAACCTCGCACTGTGGATCGGCGCCGGACTTCTGGCCGTGGTGGCCCTGGCCGGCGGCATCATCAAGGCGTCCACGCCCCGGGAGAAGCCGGCCGCCTCCCCCGGCGGCGAATGGACCCGGGACGCCGGCGCCGGCTTCGTCAAGGCCTCGGCACCCTGGAGATCCTGGCCGGCCTGAGCCTGCCGGCCGTGGTCGATATCGCACCGGTTCTGGTGCCGGTGACCGCCCTGTGCTGGATCCTGCTGATGGTCGGCGCGATGATCGTCCACAGCCGCCGCAGCGAGTTCCGGTTCGCCGCACTGAACCTGATCTATCTCGCACTCGCGGCGTTCATCGCCTGGGGCCGCCTCGGTCCCGAGTCCTTCACCGGCTGACCACCTGCAACCGCGCTTCGCACGTGAAATTCGCTGACGCGGATGCAGACGCAGATGGGCTAGGGACATGAGTGCGAGAAGCAGGATGACGGTCGCCGTCCGGAGGTCCCCTCCCCTACTGATCCCCATCCACTACGACACCTTGCGGCGCTGTCATCCGATCCGAGCAAGCAGGAAGCTGCCATCCCGAAAGACTTCGACAGGGATCGCGAAATCGAACGCCATTTCTATGAAGTTGCCCAGGAGCCGTGAGGGCCGGGCTGACCGGGTCCGGCGCCATGTGCCGCGCAGGGGGCAGCAGTTCCCAGTCCGCCACCGCAGGGCTCACCAAGGCACCCAGTCGAAGCGGAAGCCAGCGCTGCCAGTTCCAGCTGCAGATGCCAGTTCCCATGACTCCGCTCCACCGCCAGCCGGGGGGCATCTGCCATCCACCGCCCCGCCCGAACCGGATCCTCACTCCCACACCGGCGATATACGCCACCGGGCCTTCGACCACTTCCGATCCGACCATCGTGCGCTTCACCGGAACACCCCGGGCGAGACAACACCACCTCGTCCAAGCCAGAGGTCACCAACGACACCCGCTACGTCCACTCCTGAACGACAGCCCTGAACCTCGCGTCGCATAAACCGGGACGGCCTCAGGGCAAAACGGCGGCTACCGCTCCGAGCCCGCACAGTTGCGCACCTGGTCGCCGTACTCGCTGCCTGCCCCTGGCGTCCCGGCGACAGCCCCACCCGTGGTCCCGATCAACTCTTTCGGCCACGTCCCCAGGCGTGCGGTCCGTGGTCAGCCGTGATCTGTTCCCGTCCTCTCCCGTCGCGAGGACCTCGAAGTTCATGCCGGTTGTGGGGCCGGAATCGGCGGGCCGTTCCAAGGGACGTCCCGCCGGGATGTCCAGCGCCGCCGGAGAGGCCTGAGGGGACGACTCGGCGGCCCGACAGCCGCCAGACGGGTCGATGGGGCCGTTGACCGGAAATGAGAACGCGTTACAGTTTCTGTCATGAACGCAGTCACTTGGGACGCGCCCGACGGTGACCACCCTGCGCGCCGGGCGGTACGCGCGGCGATGGCCGCGGCCGCCGGCGGGCGCAAGCAGGAGTGGCTCGCGCTGTTCGGCCCGGACGCCGTCATCGAGGACCCCGTCGGCCCCTCGATGCTCGATCCCGAAGGCAAGGGGCACCGGGGGCAGGACGGGATCGAGCGGTTCTGGGACGAGAACATCGCCCGGGTGCGCAAGTTCCGCTTCCGGGTGAGCAACTCGTTCGCCAACGGCCCCGCCTGCGCCAACGTCGTCACCATCACCGCGACGCTGGACGGCGGGACCACCATGACGATCGACTGCCTGACCGTCTACACGGTCGATGACGACGGCCTGATCACCTCGTTCCGCGCCCACTGGGAACCGGATCGAGTGATGGCCACTTTGACCTCGCCATAGGGCTCGGGGGCAATCGGCATCGGGCCGTACGCGCTTCCCCAGGACCGCTGTGGCTCCCCTCACTGGCGGTCGTACTGGACAACGCCGAGCCGACGGTCGTGCTCGCGGTCACGCTCACGACAAATCTTCGCCCCGCGCCCCGCAGGCAACAAGTGCACCTTTCGGCCGCTGCACTGAATGACCGCCCACCCTGAACCGCCCCTTGGTCCGACCACAGCGGCCGAGGCGGCGTCCACAACGAGGCGGTGTGTGGAAGCCGCCGCCCCAAGACACGCTCTCAACTGAATTGTGAGCAGGCGGGGGGCGCACGTGCCTTTCTGTCACGCCAAGTGCCGTAGCGATCCTTGACCACGACGGTTTGTCGCCCTGGCCGCGGAGGCGGCTTTGCGGCCGACGCCGTCGAGGATTGCCACAGTGGTCCAGCCGATGCCTGAAGCCGCGCTGGTTCCGAACGAGACGTTCTGAATTCACCGCGCGCCGGGCGTCACCGACGCCAAGCCGTTGCGGGTGCTGGGGTGCGGGCGGCGGCCGGCGGTAGGAACTCAGCGGTGATCCCAACGGGCCCGGTTCCGAACTTCACACCTGGCTCCCCACTGCGAGCAGGAACTCCGGATCACGATCTTCGCCGGTTCCGGGACCGCGCAGGAGATCGCCGGCACGCTTCGCGCCCGGCGGGATCAGGCGCTCAGCGCAGGTCCGGGAGCCTTGCGAGCTTGTCCGGGTTGCGGATGAGGTCGATCGCGGTGATCCGGCCGGTGTCGACCGTGAACGCCATGACCGACAGGCCGCCGTCGGCGTCCCGGATCACCAGCCCCGGGGCGCCGTTGACCGTGATGGGCAGGATGTCCAGTGGGGGCACGGCGCGGGCACGGGCCAGCATCATGGGGGCCACCCGCGCCGCCGACCGTTCGACGTGCTGGAGTGTGGCGACCTTGCCGCCGCCGTCGCCGCGCAGCACGACGTCCGGGTCGAGCAGCGCGACGAGGCCCGGCAGATCGCCGGTCTGGCAGGCGGCCGTGAACGCCTCGACCAGTTTGCGCTGCTCGGCTTCTGTGGCCGGGGTCCGTGGCCGGCCGTCCTCGACCTGCCGGCGTGCCCGCGAGGCGAGCCGGCGCACCGCCGCCGGCGAGCGGCCGACCACCTCGGCGATCTCGAGGAAGGGGAGGCCGAAGACGTCGTGCAGCACCAACGCGGTGCGCTCGGCGGGGGTGAGCCGCTCCAGGACGACCAGCAGCGCCATGCTCACCGACTCGTCCAGCGTGATGCGGTCGGCCGGGTCGTGGGAGCGGGCCTCGACCAGCGGCTCGGGCAGCCACGTGCCGACGTACTGCTCGCGGCGTGCCCGCGCGCTGGTCAGGGCGTCGAGCGCCAGCCGGCTGACGGTGGTCGTCAACCAGGCGTCGAGGTTCCGGACGACCCCCGGATCGGCGAGCCCGCGCAGCCGCAGCCACGCCTCCTGCACGCAGTCCTCGGCCTCGGCCAGCGAGCCCGTCATCGTGTACGCCACGCGCAGCAGGCGCGGCCGGTTGGCCTCGAAGGACCGCGCCAGCGACTCTTCGTCGTCCCACACGTCCTGCTCTGTCGTCCCCATGCGGTGTTGACGAGGCAGCCGGTCGGGATGTGACACGGCCCCCGGGGCGGCGAGCGTCCCGGGGGCCGGTGTCGGGCGTCGGTGTCACACCTGGGAGGGCTGCGTCGTCAAGCCACGGAATCCCAGTCCGATCCGTGGACGCTCGACACCTTCTAGGGAAAGAGATCATGACGCTTACCGAACTGAACCGAGAACCGACACCCCGATCACCGTCGCGGCAAGGGGTGTTCGTCCGCATCGCGGGCTTCGTCCACCGCCGCAGGTGGCTCGCCCTGTTCCTGTGGGTGGCGATCTTGGGCGGCGTCTGGGCCGTCGCGTCGGTCGCGGGCGACGACTACCGCAACGACTTCTCCCTCCCCGGCACCGAGTCGCAGCAGGCCGCCGACCTGCTGGCCGAGCACGGCGCCGCGCGCGCCGCCGACACCGTCGAGATCGTCCTGCACCACGACGGCGGCCTGCGCGAACCCGCCGTCCAGCGACGCGTGACCGCCATGCTGGACGAGGTCACCGGGCTGCCCAAGGTCGGCCAGGTTCGCAGCCTGTACGACGGCGAGGGCACCATCGCCGGGGACGGCACGATCGGCTACGCCACGGTGGTGCTGGAAGTCCCGTCGGAGGACATGCCCAAAGCCGACACCCAGCGCATCCTCGACACCGCCCAGAAGGCCGCGGGCGGCGGGCTCCAGGTCGAGCTGGGAGGCGACGCGGCCCGGCTGCTGGCCGAGGGCGGAACCGGCGCCGCGGAGGGCGCGGGCCTGCTGGCCGCGCTGGTCATCCTGGTCATGATGTTCGGCACGGTCATCGCCGCCGGGCTGCCCATCATCATCGCCCTGTTCGCCGTCGGGTCCACCGTCGGCGTCATCGTCGTGGCGTCGCACGCCTTCACGATCGCCGGCTGGACCCCGCCGGTGATGATCCTGGTCGGCCTCGGCGTCGGCATCGACTACGCGCTGCTGATCTTCGCCCGCTACCGCGCCGAACTGGTGCGCGGCGAGACGCCGGAGCAGGCCACCGTGAACGCGATGGACGCCGCGGGCCGTTCGGTGTTCTTCGCCGGCTGCACCGTCATCTTGGCGCTGCTCGGCCTCGTCGCCCTCGGCCTCGGCTCGATCCAGGGCATGGCGCTGTCGGTCGCACTGACCGTGCTGGTGACCATGCTCGCCGCCCTGACCCTCCTGCCCGCGCTACTCGGCATCTTCGGCCGCCGCTTCGCCCGCCAGTTCACCCGGCGCGCCAAGCGGCGCCAAGCCAAGGGCCGGGCCGCCGAGGGCACCGCGTGGCGGCGGCTCGCGGCCGTGGTGCAGCGACGACCGCTGGCCGCCCTGCTGACGGCGGCGGTCATCCTCGGCGCGCTCGCCGTGCCGGCTCTGGGCATGCGGCTCGGCTTCTCGGACGCGGGCAGCGACGCGCGCGGCGCCACCAGCCGGGAGGCCTACGACCTGCTCTCCCAGGGCTTCGGCCCCGGATTCAACGGCCCGCTGCTGGTCGTGACCGACGGCGGGACGGGCAGCGCCGAACAGGCCGCCGCGGAGGCGACCCGGGCGCTGAACGGTGTTCCCGCGGTCCAGGCCGCCGCGGCCCCGATACCCACACCGGACGGCAAGGCCGCCACCGTCCTGGTCTTCCCGACCTCCGCCCCGCAGGACGAGAAGACCTCCCAGCTCGTCGGCACCTTGCGCGACGACGTCCTGCCGAAACTGTCCGCGCGGAACGGCGCGCAGTATCTGGTCGGCGGGGCCACGGCCGCGTCCGAGGACTACGCCGCCAAGGTCGCCGACCGGATGCCGCTGTTCATGACCATCGTCGTCGGCCTCTCGGTGCTCCTGCTGATGGCGGTGTTCCGCTCGGTGCTCATCCCGCTGAAGGCCGCGCTGCTGAACCTGCTCAGCATCGGCGCCGCGCTCGGCGCGATGAAGTTGGTGTACCAGGACGGCCTGTTCGGCGTCGAGGGCGGGCCGATCGAGGCGTTCCTGCCCGTAATGATCTTCGCGATCGTCTTCGGGCTCTCCATGGACTACGAGATCTTCCTGATCTCCCGGATCCACGAGGAGTGGACGCGCTCCCCCGGCGACCCGTCCCGCGCCGTCCGAGAGGGACTGGCCCACACCGGCTCAGTGATCACAGCCGCGGGCTCGATCATGATCATGATCTTCGCCGCCTTCATGCTCAGCCCGGAACGAATGCTGCAGCAGGCCGGCTTCGGCATGGCGGTGGCGATCTTCGTGGACGCCGTCATCATCCGCTGCCTGATCGTCCCGGCGGCGATGGAGCTGATGGGCCGCCGCGCCTGGTGGCTGCCCGCACCGCTGGCCCGGCTGCTGCCGAAGGTGGAACTGGAACGGCACTGAGCGCGCACACCATCATGGATGAGACCTGTGCATGAGCCATCAATGACAACAGAGATGGTCTGTCGATGAACGTGCTCTTGTGGATCATGCAAGCGATCTCGCCCATGCTCGCCCTATCCGGCCTGGAGAAAGCCTCCCAGCCGAATGCCAAGCTGGTCGGCAGATATCCGTGGTCGCAGGCAATCCCCCGGCGATCGTGCGGTTCATCGGGGTGATGGAACTGCTCGGCGCCATCGGGCTGATTGCGCCCGGCCGCCACCGGGATCGTCCCCACCCTGACACCAACCGCCGGAACCGGACTGGCGGTCCTGACGGCTCTGGTGGCGGCCATGCACCCGCATCGCAAAGAACCGTCCGCCGCAACGTGTTCCGGCCTATCCCCAGCTTCCGGGCGATCGCCCGGATCGGCATCTGCTCCGACCGGTGCGGCCTACGGGCCTCCGCCCAGTCCTCCACACTCAGCACCCCTTCGCTGCAACGAAACTGGGGACCTCAGCCACGGCATAGTTGATGGCCCCGGCCGGTGGTTTCGCTGCTCGGGTGCTGGGAGGGTGTTCAACTGCGGGGTACGGATGTCGGGTGAGCGCTGCGCCCATCAGTCCGCGAGGTACATCCTGACGTGATCGAGCGCCATGTCGAGCGCGACCTCCATGGGCGTGACGTCATGGGCGGTCTGGGCCAGCAGGTAGCCGCCTTGCAGCGCCGCCATCAGCCCGATCGCGAGCCTTCGGGGGTCCGCGTCGGCAGTGAGAGTCCCGGCGTCCTGCATGCGGCGCAAACCGGCCTCGATGAGGTTCTCCCACTCCTCGAAGGTCTCGGCGAGGGCCGCGCGGGCGACCTCGTCCTGGTCGGAGACCTCTCCGGCGATCGAACCGATGACGCAGCCGTACGCGCCCTTCTTCAGGGCGTTGCGCTGGACGATCGCGTCCCTCCACCGGACCAGCCCGTTGAACGACCTGAGCCGCTGCAGCGCGGCGTGCTCGCGCTCCAGGATCTCTTCCGAACGGAGCAGAACCACGGCGCGGACCAGCTGCTCCTTGTCCGCGAAGTGGTTGTAGAGCTGGGACTTGCTCGTGCCGCTCGCCGCGCGGACATCGTCCAGAGTGGTCGAACTGACCCCCCGCACGTACATGAGCTCGGCCGCGGCCTCGATGATGCGGCGCCTCGTCGCCGCGCCGCGGGGTGTCAGCCTCGGCCCCTGTTCGGCACTCTCCGCCCTGGTCACGAAGGCAAGGCTACCGGGCCATCCCCGGTCGACTTGGGCAAGCGGGGCATGGGACGTTCACAGGCGGTCGACGGAAACGGCATACCCCAGAGCCGAGTTCTCACGGTGGCGGCGCCAACGTGGGCGACTTGCCGCTACTGGACGCCGCCACAGGGGCCGCGGCCGATTCGCCCGCTCCTACGGGCCGGGACACGCGCGCCAGGTCAGCCACCCCGCCCTGACATCGCCGACGTGATCTTGGCGTTGAATGGCGAGGGTGAGGGCATGACTGTCCGCCGTCCACGAGTCCTCAGGGGCGAACGCGAATGATCGTCCTCCCCTTGCGTCGTCCGGTCGGGTTCAAGGCGGCGACGGCATCGTCGAAGGACGCGACGTCGCCGATGTTCGTACGCAGTCGTCCGTCGCGTACCCGCTGCACTATCTCGCCCAGCTGGGCGCGATCGGACTCGACGACGAAGTCGATCGCCAAGCCTTCGGCGGGCCGCGCCTCGGGCGGTCCGACGACGGTGACCAGCGTTCCTCCCGATCGGATCAGGCCGGCGGACCTCCTCTGGACGTCGCCGCCGATGACGTCGAAAACGAGATCGACTTCGCCGACGTCTTCGAGGGCGTCGTTCTCGAGGTCGACGAACTCGTGCGCGCCGAAGTCGAGGGCCTTCTGACGGTCGGCGGAGCGTCCGGTGCCGATGACGTGGCCGCCGGCCTCCCGCGCGAGTTGCGTCACCATCGTCCCGACCGCCCCGGCCGCGCCGTGCGCCAGGACGCTCTGCCCCGCTTTCAGGCGGCCGTGGTCGAACAGCCCCTGCCACGCGGTCAGGCCCGAGATCGGCAGGCTCGCGCCCACCGTGAAATCGACGTCCCCCGGGAGGGGCGCGAGGTTGCGCGCCTCGACGGCCGTGTACTCGGCGAGGGTTCCGTCGCGATGCCAGTCGGTGAGGCCGAACACTCGCTGCCCAACGGTGACCCCCGTCGTGCCGTAACCGAGGGCGGTGACCACTCCGGCCAGTTCGTGGCCGGGGATCGACGGTGTCCGGTCACGGTCGCGTCGGTCGGTCCAGGTCGAAGGCCAGTCCAACTCAGTCGGGACGAAGCCCGACGCGTGAACCCGGACGATGACGTCGTTGATCGCCGCCGGGGGCTCGGGCCGCTCCGCCGGCGTCATCCCGGCGGTTCCCGCAGCCTCGTCCGTCACCACGATCGCTCTCATCGGACGTCCCCTCTCGATCCAGTCCTTACATGCATGACATCTCGTTTCGTCAGCGGTGGTCTCCTCGCGGGTGTGGGACCTCCGCAGCCCGCCAGCGGCGGTTGGTCCATATCGGACTTGGTCGCCGATGGCGGAACGCAGCCGGACGCCCCCGAACCTAGCCATCATGGAACTGGTCGGTCAAGTCCACTTTCGAAGGCCCAACGCAAGCTTGATCCGAGCAGACTCCGGACTTGCCGCGCGAAACACCTGATGAATGGGCCGGGCCCCTTGCTGTGCCTCGATGGCACGCGCGACACCTGCTATGGGTATTGAGCTGCGTGTTTGTCGTGCTCTCTAGGTGCAGTACGGCCACGTCCGGGCAGTGTGACCTGATCCCGAGGGAGCTGTCGACGTCGGGATGCCTCTGCTTGGCCTTGACGCGGTCCGGCTTTGACTAGGACTAGATAGTCCACTCATCCGCCGAACGGCGAAGGCAGGGCCCGAACCTGGCCGGGACGGTCCGGCGCCTCTCGGCTCCAGGGCGCAATCGCTCATCGACCACCAGATGGCCGAACTCCTGCACTCCGGGCGGCGCGCGATCTCAGCCTCCCTTGACTGGAGAACGACACCCTCGCCGCCTCGTCGGAGCTTGCCGCGCTGGCGCGAAACGCTGGGCGAGGAGCGTCCAGGAGGCATCTGCTGGACTTCGAGGTGCTAGATTGGACTACATCGTCCAGACAGTTGGGGAGGCCGTGGCGCGCATACGCACCACCCGTGCCTGGCGGTGGACAAGGCTGCTCGACTGATCTACCTGTGGTTATGGCCATCAGGCTAGAAGGAGTCGCCAGGTCCACCCCTGGCAGGACTCGACGGCGATCGAAACATCACTTAGGACTATCAAGTCCACCTCCACGGGAATACGGCCGGGCCGTGGAGCGTCTGTACATGTGCGTCCAGGTGCGCTTCACCTGGTTCCCCAGCTCCACGCCGCAAGGCCGGGAAGGGAGAGCTGTGCCCAGGCAGACCCAGTACCGCAAGAACCCGGAGGCCGTTTCGCGGCTCGATCCGGAGCAGTACCGCGTGACTCAGCAGGACGGCACCGAGCGCCCGTTCGCGAACGCCTACTGGGACAACCACGAGCCCGGCATCTACGTCGACGTCGTGTCCGGCGAGCCGCTGTTCGCGTCCGCCGACAAGTACGACAGCAACACCGGCTGGCCGAGCTTCACGAAGCCGATCTCCACGGCGAACGTCGTCGAGCGCGAGGACTCCAGCCACGGGATGATCCGGACGGAGGCCCGCTCGCTGCACGGGGACAGCCACCTGGGCCACGTCTTCCCCGACGGCCCCGCCGACAGGGGCGGCCTGCGCTACTGCATCAACTCCGCATCGCTGCGGTTCATCCACCTCGACGACTTGGAGAAGGAGGGGTACGGCGAGTACCGCACGCTCTTCACGAGCGACACCAACGACAAGTAGGGGAGACGACATGACCACGGAGAAGGCGATCCTCGCCGGCGGCTGCTTCTGGGGCATGGAGGAGCTGTTCCGCCACCAGCCCGGCGTCGTGGCCACGCGCGTCGGCTACAGCGGCGGCGACGTCCCGAACGCGACCTACCGCAACCATGGCACCCACGCGGAGTCCATCGAGGTCGTCTACGACCCCGAGGAGACCGACTTCCGGGCGCTGCTCGAGTTCTTCTTCCAGGTCCACGACCCCTCGACGAAGAACCGCCAGGGAAACGACGTCGGCACGAGCTACCGCTCAGCGATCTTCTACACCGGCGACGAGCAGAAGCGCGTCGCCGAGGAAACGATCGTGGACGTCGACGCCTCGGGTCTGTGGCCCGGCAAGGTCGTCACCGAGGTCGTCCCGGCGGGCGACTTCTGGGAGGCCGAGCCCGAGCACCAGAACTACCTGCAGAGGTATCCCAACGGCTACACCTGCCACTTCCCCCGCCCCGGATGGAAGCTCCCGAAGCGGGCGACGGCCTGACAGCCCCGGACCCGCGGACCGCGTGCCCGCGGGTCCGGCCCAGGCTTCCGTGAGGAGACAGCGGTTTGGATCACGTCTGACGGGCCGATGCTCAGGCCCTGCGAGGTGCCTGCGGAGAAGGTTCTGCGGTTTCTTCGTTCGGCGGCGGCAGCGTTCTCCGCTTGAGCGGGGACGTCACGGCCGGAGCCGCCGCCCGACCCGCACCCGCACCCGCACCCGCACCCGCACCCGCGAGAGGACTTGTGCGGACGGGTGGGCCGCCGCTCCAGTCCGGTGGAACGGCGACGGGTTGGTCTTCTGGGTCCCGGACCATCGCTCGCCCGCCGGATGGCGATTCCCGCGGCGGCACGGGTTGACGGGGAGGGACCCTCACCGCAGCGCCGCCACCAGGGCGTCGCTCGGTGAGCACCACACCTGCCGCGCCTCGGAGAAGCCCTGGGCGCGGAGGGCGTCCAGGTGCCAGGCGACCGTTGTGGGTTTGTCCGGTCCCGAGTGCCCGCGGGCGGGGTCGCGGGGGTCACCCAACAGTTCGAACCGTTGCCGCGCCTTCGCGCCGAGCACCGGGTCGTCGGCCGCCACGCCCCACCAGGCCGCCCAGTCCAGCGCTCCGGCCTCGGCCGCCCGCTGCCGACGCTCCTCCTCACCCGCGCGCAACGCGGCGTTCAACTGCGGCGCGGACGCGTCCACCATGTGGTCGGCGTTGAGGAAGACCCCGCCCGCTCGCACCAGCTTGGCCAGTCCCTCGTACAGGGCGCGGAGCGGCTCGGCGTCCAGCCAGTGCAGTGCCGTGGCGGTCACGACGGCGTCGTACTCGCGGTGCGGCAGGGCCTCCGTCCAGCCCGGCGCGGTGATGTCGGCGGTGACGAACTCCACGCGCTCGTCACCGGCGAAGTGCCCTTCGGCGATCGCGAGCAGGACCGGGTCGATGTCCACGCCGGTGCTGCGGGCGCCGGGAAGGCGGCGCAGCAGCCGGTCGGTGATGCTGCCGGTCCCGCACGCCAGATCCAGGACCACGGGCTCGGGCCCCGCCACCGCCTCGACGACGTCCAGCATGACGCGGAACCGCTCCTCGCGGTCCGGCATGTAGAACTCCTGCTGCCGGTCCCAGCTGTGCTGCCATCCCCGCCAGTCCGTCACCGTGCTCCCCAAGGCCGTCCCTTATTGCGAACAGTTCGCATCTAAGGACATCGCGTCGGCCACGGCAAATCAGACGTCGGACGACGCCACCCGCAGGGGCGTGCGCGCAGGCAGCGGCAGCCCTTGGAGTGCTTGAGCGTCGCCGCCCCCACACGACGGCGGACGTGTGCGGGCAAGAGGGGCGAGCTTCTTCGCCGGGTCGAGCCGGTTCGCCGCGTCCCGAGCGGTGCCGGCCCACATCAGGGCTCCCGGTCGCACTCGCAGATCTCGGACGGATCGCGACGTCCGATCGAGGCTGGGCCGGGAAACGCCCGGCCCCTGACCTGCTCGCCATTCGCCGACCGCTCGTGGCCCGGTGGCCGGATACAACTGATCGTTGGTCATCTTGTCGGCGGACGTCGTTGGCCCGACGGGCGGAAGCGATCAGGATGAGTCGTCATGACGGACACTTCCCTCCATGATCAGCTGGGCACGCTGACCGCCAAGGGCCTGCGGTGCGAGACGCCGACGCGCGAGGAGGCGCTGGCGGTTCTGCGTTCCGCCGATGAGGACGTTCTCGACGTGGTGGCGGCGGCCTCGAAGGTGCGGCGCCGTTTCTTCGGCATGCGGGCCAAGCTCAACCACCTGGTCAATATGAAGAGCGGTCTCTGCCCTGAGGACTGCACGTACTGCTCCCAGCGGCTCGGCTCGACTTCGGAGATCCTCGCCCTCGTCCGCTAAGAGGTCGTAACAGAATTAGCGGACGAGGCGTCGCCAGCAGATGATGGCTGCGGCGAGGGTCATGAGCGCTTCGTGGACGTGGTCGCGGATCTCCCAGCGGATGCGTAAGCGGCGGAACCAGTGCAGCGGCCCGATGGTGCGTTCGACGGCGTAGCGGTGGATGCCCAGCCCCGATCCGTGGGGCTGCCGCGGCGGGCCTGAGCGCGCGGACGGCGAGCTGTCGATCACCGCCCTGGACCAGTCCAGCTTCCCGGCGGCGTGCAGTTCCTCCAGCAGCAGCCGGTGCAACCTGTCTCATACCCCGGCCCGATGCCACTCGGCCAGGCGACGCCGGCACGTCATGCCCGACCCGAACCCCAGCTCCCGCGGCAGGAACTCCCACGGGATCCCGGTATGCAGCACCAACAAGATCCCGCACAACACCTCGCGGTCGTCCAACCGCTTACGCCCGGGATGACGCCGACGACGCTCTGCCCTGGGCAGCAGCGGGTCGATGCGCTCCCAGAGGCTGTCGGGCACGATCCACGGGGGTCGCTCACCCTTACGCACCCGCCCACACCACACCCGCCCACACCACACCGGATGCGGTTGGGCGGCGGACCGCCGGCGTCCCGGCCCCCAGTCGGGTCGAGATCCGGCCTGCCCCTCCGTAGGGATCTGACCGATGGCGATCCGCCGCCGTGGCGTTTCCTTACGAGTAGTCGTTCTCCTTCAGGAAGGTTCGGACGGTTTCGTTGAACTCGTAGGGGTTCTCGATCATCGGGTAGTGGCCCGTTCCTTCGAGGACGGCCATCGTGCTGCCGGGGATGCGGCTCTGGGTGGCTTCGACCTGCTCCTGATAGACGAGCCAGTCGGCTTCGCCGCGGAGGAGGAGGACGGGTGCGGTGATGCCGCCGACTTCGTCTCGCTTGTCGAAGCCCGCGTAGCCGATGAGGTCTCCGGCCATGACCTCGGGGACGTTGCGGCGGATCTGCCAGACGGCCTCCCGCGCCCGGTCGTCGGGCGTGCGAGGACCCGTGAGGGACTCGCAGAAGGTCTCGACTATCTGCTGACCGTTGCTGAGCAGCATCTCCAGGAGAAAACCGGACATGGTGGGCGTGTAGTCCGCTCCGCAGGAGGAGATGACGGCGGCGTAGGCGTCCGGTCGCCGGGTGGCGAGTTCGAGGACGAGGTTGCCGCCCATGGAGCAGCCGATGATGGCGGGCCTCTCCAGCCCGAGGGCCCCCATGAATGCCTCGTTGAACTCGGCGTGGCTGGTCAGGCTCTGGAAGGGGCCGTCCGGTGGCATGTCCGTCTTCACGTGGCCCGGCGCGTCGAGCGCGATGACGCGGTACTGATCGGAGAGTCCCTCCAAGACGTAGCGGTACATGAGCGTGTCCTGGCAGGCCGCGTGGAAGCAGACGATGGCCGGTCCGTGGCCGGCCTCCTCGTAGTAGGTGCGGATGCCGTTGACGGTGATGTAGCGGCCGACGATCGTTTCGCCCGAGGGGCGCGGGTCCGGGGACGGCGCCGGCCGGGGTGCGGGCTCCTTGCCGACGTGGGACATCGCCTTGAGCAGCAGGTGGACGACGCGGATGTTGTCCATGGCCAGGACCGCGTCCCCGAGGATTTCGAGCTGGCCGAGGCCGGGCGTGGTGGCCTTCATGAAATCGGACTCGCCGCTGATGATGCGGTCCCACTCCTCACGGGGAGCCCTGAAGACGATGTCGGCGCCGCGCGGGGAGGCGCCGTCGGCGATGTCGGCGACGCGGCCGCCGGCGATGTCGAAGTTGACCGTGCCGGTGCCGTATTCGATCTGGACGCGGCCCCGGAAGTACTTCGCGGCGGCGTTGAGGCGGCCATCGGCGTTCGCCTCCTTCGCGAACGCGTCCCACCAACTCGCGGTCATGGTCTCGGACATTGCACTGAACTCCCGTGTTCTCTCGTCTGTTCGCGTCATGGCAGTCGTTCGCTCGGGCGGCGCCGAGCGGGTACTTCGATCGCCTCCAGGTGGATCCCGAAGACGTCCTCGAAGTCGAAGTAGGCGAATCCGCCGTCCCCGTCGAGGCCGTAGCCGGACCCGGATTGGATGCAGGGGCGGCCGGAAGCCTCGAATTCCTGTACGGCATCGGTGATCGACGGCACGAAGAAGCCGAGGTGGTGGAGGCCGTAGCCGTGCCGTTCGGTCCAGTCGTGATAGATGCTCGGGCCCTCCAATGGCTGGATGAGTTCGATCTGCGGTCCGGTTCCGAGCAGGGCGAGCCGCATGGAGAATGTGCCGGGGCACCCGCGGTACGCGAGGTTCTGAACGAGGGTGGCGTCGTAGGTGTAGACCAGCCAGTCGGCGTCGCGGTACAGCGCACTCCAGTACTTCATGGCGGTATCCAGGTCCTCCACGAGGAACGCGACTTGGTCGACCTGGCCGACGCCGATCGCCTTGCCGAGGGTGACGCCCAGGGCGCCGGGATCGTCGATACTCAAAGGTTTGCCCCTTCTGATCGCGCGGGTTGCTCGCCGGATGCTCTCGTCATCGACGCTGTTGGCCGAGCAGCCGCCGGCTCGTGGTGCTGAGGGCGACCGCGGCCAGGAGCACCGAGCCTTGCACCAGGTACAGGGCATAGGACTGCGCGCCGAGGATGGCCAGGCCGTTGCCGGCGATGCTGACGATGAGAACTCCGACGAAGGTGCCGAGGATGTGGAACTGACCGTCGCGGATGACCGATGCGCCAAGGAACGCGGCGGCGAAGGCGCTCAGCAGGAAGCCGTCGCCCGCGGTGACCATTCCGCTGCCGATCCTGGCGGAGAGCAGTACGCCCGAGAGTGCCGCGCACACGGCCACGCCCACGAACGCGGCGACGGTGACTCGCCCGACCTCGACGCCGGCCAGGCGGGCCGCGACGGGGTTGGATCCGGTCGCCTGCAGGTGATGTCCCAGCAGCGTCCGGTTGAGGATCACCCAGAGGACCACCAGGACGCCGATCATGATGAGGACGGGGATCGGGATTCCTCCGGGCCGCCCTCGGGCCAGGTCGGTGAAAGCACCGGCTTCCAGCGTGATCGGCGCGCCGTTGCTGTAGGCGAAGTTGACGCCGAGGAGGACGGTCGAGGTACCGAGGGTTGCGACGATCGCGTTGATCCGCAGGTGGGCGACCAGGAGACCGTTGACTGCCCCGACCAGGACCGCGGCGAGAAGCACGCTGCCGATGGCGGCGGGCACGGGCAGCCCGTTCCGTTCCATCAGGCCGACGCAGAGGATGCCCGAGAAGCTGATGACGTTGGCGAAACTGAGGTCGAACTGGCCGGCGACGAGGACGTAGGTGAGTCCCCCGGCAACGATCGCCAGCAGCGCGCTCTCGTTGAGCACGTTGATCAGGTTGCGGTCGCTGAGGAACTGCGCCGGCCGGGCGATGCCGAAACCGACGATCATGGCCGCGAGGACGATCACGGTCCCATGGCGGGCGAGGAAGGCCAGGACTCCTCGTCCCAGGTCGGACGTGGTTCGCGCCGGCGCGATGGTGGTGGTCATGGGTGCTTCCTGGGGTGGGGTCAGCTGTAGCAGAGTTGGAGCATGGCGTTGACGGTGATCGAGTCTCCGTCGAGTTCGCCGACCGTGGCGCCGGCGCTCATCACGACCACCCGGTCGCACTCGAGTAGTTCCTCGAACTCGGAGCTGATGACGATGACCGACATCCCGGTGCGGGCGAGGTCGCGTATCCGCCGGTAGATCTCGGCCCTGGCGCCGATGTCGACACCGCGTGTCGGCTCGTCGAGCAGGAGGACCCTCGGCTGCGTCTCGAGCCATCGTCCGATGACGACCTTCTGCTGGTTGCCGCCGCTGAGCCCGCCGACGGGCTGGCCGACCCCGCCGTCGCGCAGCACCACTCCGAGTCGCCGCGCCGCTCCGGCCGCCTGCCGTTCGGCCGTTCGCGACGAGATGAGCGGCAGAAACCGGAACCGGCGCTTCTTCCATGTGTTCACGTAGAGGTTTCCGGTCACGGACAGGTCGAGGAACAGCGCTTCGGCGCGGCGCTCCTCGGGGACGTACGCGATCCCGTTCCGGATTCCGTCGGCGATCGATTTCGGCGTGTAGGGCTGTCCGAACAGGCGCATGGTCCCTGTGTCGATCCGGTCGGCGCCGAAGATGGCGCGGGCCAGTTCCGTGCGCCCGGAGCCGACCAGTCCGGCCACCCCGAGGAGCTCGCCCTCCCTGAGGGTGAGGCCGGCCCCGGTCAGCGCCCTACCGCGGCGGATGTCGGCGACCTCCAGCGCGACGGGCCGGTCCGCGGGCGTTGCCGGCCGGTGGCCGGCCCGCGAGGACGCGATCCCGCGGCCGACGATCGCTCCGATCAGCGCCTCGCGGGTGAACTCCGTCCGCTCGAGGGTGGTCGAGATCCGGCCGTCACGGAACACCGTCACCCCGTCGCACACTTCGAGGATCTCGTCCAGCCGGTGGCTGATGAACAGGACCGCGATCCCCTGGTCGGCCACGTCGCGGACGACCTTGAGCAGGCGCGCGGACTCATCGGCGTCCAGTGAGGCCGTGGGCTCGTCCATCGCGATCAACCGGCAGTCGTTGACGAGGGCGCGGGCGATGCTGACCAGCCACTTCTGGTGGACGGACAGGTGCGCGACGGGGCGATCGAGGCTGAAGTCGATGCCGACGGCCCGCGCCACCTCGCGTGCCGTGGCGTCCACGCCGGCGAGCCGCCGGTAGGCGAGCCGGGCACCGTCGTGGCTTCCCAGCATGATGTTCTGGGAGGCGGTGAACGGCTCGACGAGGTTCAGTTCCTGGTGGATGAACGCGAGACCGAGCCTGCTCGCGGCCGCCGGGCTCGAGATGTGCGTCTCGACGCCGTCGATGCGGATGCTGCCCGCGTCGGGCTGCTCGAGCCCGGCGAGCGAGCGCACAAGGGTGGACTTGCCGGCGCCGTTGGCGCCGACAAGCCCGTGGACCTCTCCCCCGCGGAAGGCGACGTCCACGCCCTTGAGCGCGCGGACGGCGCCATAGGTCTTGGCCAGTCCCCGCACCTCGATGCGGGGCGCTCCTCGGCCGGTCGTGATCGGGTGCCACGGTCTCAGCGGATCTCAGGGTGCTGCTTGAGGAACTCATTGACACCGTCCTTGTCGATCACCTGGGTCGTACCGCCGATCTCCGCTGGGTCCGCCGGCCCGGAGGCGTCGAGGTCGGCCATGAGTCGCTTGGCGAGCTCCGCGCCTTGACCGGGGCCGTCGATCCACAGGGTCGCGGTGAGTTCCCCGTCCTTGACGAGTTCGAGCGCGGGCGCGGTCCCGTTGAGGCCGTAGCTGAGGACGTCATCGCGGCCGCTCTGCCGGAGGGCGGAGACCGCACCGACCGCGGGGTCGTCGAAGCAGGCCCAGACGGCGAGCGGTCCACCGCCTTCGGGATGTGAGGCGAGCCAGCCGAGCGTCGCCTCGGACGCGGAGGTGACGGCACCCGGGATGGTGATCTGCTGCCTGGTGACCTTGATGCCGGTGCCCTTGACCGCCTCGTCGAGGGACTTCTCGCGATTCTGGCACGGCAGGCCCGGACGGTAGCCGAGGGCGAGGAGTTCGCCTTCGCCGCCCATGTCCTTGACGACCCGTTCGGCGAGTTCGTCGCCGAGAGCGGTGTCGGCGGCGAACGGGACTCCGTCGGCGCGCCCACCGCCCCAGTTGGCGACCGGGACGTCGGCCTGCCGTGCGGCGGCGACGCCGGCGCCGAGCGCCGAGGATGGGAAGACGCTGACGACCATCGCATCGACGCCACGGGTGACCAGGTTCTCCATGGCGGTGTTGGCGCCGTCGACCGAGCCCTTGGCATCGACCGTGATGGTCTTCCAGCCCTTCGACTCGGCGTAGTCGGCCGCACCCTGGAGTGCGCTGTTGGAGTAGACGTCGTCGCCGCTGAACTGGACGAGGCCGAGCGTCCTCCCTGAGCCGGACGAGCCCGCTTCGCCGGAGCAGCCCGCCAGTCCAGAGGCGAGGGCGACCAGAGCGAGGCCCATCGCCCATGGGCGAGTTCCCGTCATGTTCGTACCTCCCGGGGTTGGGTGTCCGCGCGGGTGCGGGCCGCTGCGGGCGCCGGCTCCGGGCGGAGCTGTGAGGGGAGTCACAACGTAAGGTGCTTTGGATCCAATGTCAACGCTCTTGTATCCAATCAGCCAAACAATCAGCCTGTCTTGCCTGGACAGCTCAGGCCGTTCGCCCCGATGTGGATGCAATCTTGCGTCTCATCGAGAGATCGCCTACCGATTGTGTACAGTCAACCCGTAGCCCGCCGCCGCAGCGCGAAGAAGTGCTCCATGGACGCCACCCCCGACGAATCTGAGGACGCAGTGCCAACTCCCAGTCGGACGGACAAAGCCGATGTGACCAGCCGGCGCATAGCCGACTACATCAGGAGCGCCATCCTCAGCGGGGAGTACCCTCCCGGCTCACGCATCCGCCAGGAGGAGATCGCGGAGCGGCTGGGATCCAGCCGCATCCCGGTGCGGGAGGCCATGCGGATGGTCGAGGCCGACGGCTTGGTCACTTTGAAGCCCTATAGCGGCGCCCGGGTCGTGGACCTGGACTACGCAGAGTTCGACACCGCGTACAGGATCCGGGAGCGCCTCGATCCGCTCGCCCTGGTTCAGAGCCTGCAGAACATCACCGACCGCGACATCGATCGCCTTGAGGAGATCGAGGCGGAGGTGGAGACGGCCCCGTCGCCCGACCGCTTCGTGCTCCTCGACCGGGAGTTCCACCTGGCCACCTACGTCGGCTGCAAAGACAAGCAGCTGCTCTCGACCATCACGCGCTTCTGGAACACCACGCAGCACTACCGCCGCGCCTACGCCCAGCTGATCGACGACAACGGCCGTTTGATCATCAAGTACGAGCACCGCCTCCTGATCGACGCCATCCGCCGCCGGGACGCCGTGGACGCGGAGCGGTTCCTCTCGGGCCACATCCGACGCACCCGCATCACGCTCGCGGAGCACCCCGAGCGCTTCGACTAGAGCATTCGCGACTCCCCCGACGAGCCGCGGCGCCGGCTCCCCACCAACGAACAGCCCCAGTCCCCGCCCCGTCCCCTTCCCCGCCGCGGTCCGCGCGGGCGGAGCCTGCGCATGGCGGGCGCTCAACGACAAGGAAAGCCATGAAGTACAGTCCCCCGGTCGAGCGTCGTCTCCAGGACTGGCGCGACAGTCTCACCGACCTGCTCGACCTCCTTGAGGCCGACGCGGGCGGTCGAAGCCTCGACGACCTCCGCGCCGGATACGTCGAGATGCTGATGGGCCATCCCGTATGCGACGGTGTCGTCATCGACGAGTCCCGGCTCGGCTCCGTGGACACCATGCGTGTCAGGCCGGCGGACGGAACGCCGGACGCCCACATCATGTACTTCCACGGTGGGGCCTATCTGTTCGGCGCTCCGCGCGGCTACCTCGGCCTCGCCTCCAGGATCGCGATCGCCAACAACGCCGTCGTCCACCTTCCGGACTACCGCCTGGCGCCGGAGCACCCCTACCCCGCACCGATCCTCGACTGCGTCGAGGCGTACGGCGCGCTCCTGGAGACGGGGGTCGACCCTCGGTCGGTCCTTTTCGCCGGCGACTCGGCCGGCGGGAGCCTCACCGTGTCGGTGATGGTCCATGCCAGGGACCGCGGCTGGCCGCTGCCGGCCGGTGCGACGGCGATCTCGCCGTGGTGCGACCTCGCGCACACGGGCCGTTCGATGCGGACCCGCGCAGGCACCGATCCGCTGTGCTCCCGCGAGGCGCTGGACGTGCAGGCACGGGCCTTCCTCCAGGGCGCCCGGCCGGACGAACCCGATGCTTCACCGATTCACGCCGCGGTCGGCGGCCTGCCTCCCGTCCTGGTCCAGGTCGGCGAAGCGGAGGTCATGATGAGCAGTGCGATCCGTCTCGCCGAGCACCTGGCCGAAAGCGGTGTCAGGGCGGACCTCCAGGTATGGCCGAGCATGTTCCATGTCTGGCACCTCTTCGCCGCGATCCTGCCCGAAGGCCAGGACGCCATCGATCAGTCGGCCGCCTTTCACCGGCGCTGCCTCGCCGACGCGCATCGGCTCTCCCTCGCTTAGACCTCCACCACGGAGCGGGGCAGATCCCGTTGACCGGAAGTGTCGCTTCGCCTGCCCGCTCTCCTACGCGACTCCGGGACTTCCGCTCGTGCGGACGACGCGCATCGCACGGCCTCACGGCGCCTTCCCGTGCGGTTCGCCGATCAGACCAGGAGCCGCAACGGGTTCTCCAGGCCGTTGACCAGGACGTCCATCCACTGGGCCGCGAGCGCTCCGTCAATGGCGCGATGGTCGACCGAGAGTGTCAGCTGAACCATGGTGGCCACCTCGACCGCCGCCCCTTCCCGCGCGTTCGCCGCCACGGGTGTCGGCCGCGCCGCACCGACCGCGAGGATCGCCGAATGCGGCGGGTTGATGATGGCGGCGAACTCGTCCACGCCGTACATGCCGAGGTTGGTGACGCTGATCGATCCGCCTTCGAGATCCCGCTGCGAGAGCCGCCCGGTATTCGCCTGCTCGACGAACGACTTGACCTGGGCGGACACGGCGCTGACCGACATGGACTCCGCGGACCGGAGCACCGGCGTCACCAGTCCGCGTTCCGAGGCGATGGCGACGGCCACATCGACCGATTCGAAGCGGCGCATCGCCGCGTCGGTCCAGATGACGTTGGCGTCGGGCACGGCCCGGTGCGCGACCGCGACGGCGCGGATGACGAAGTCGTTGACCGACACCCGAGCGGGTGATTGCTGGTTGACCTGACCGCGCAGCCGCAGGAGTGCGTCGAGGCGCGCCGCCCGCTTGAGATAGAAGTGCGGGACTTCCCGCTTGCTCTGGGTCAGCCGTGCGGCGACCGCACGGCGCAGACGGGAGTGCTCCTCCTCGACGTAGGCGCCCGCGGACGCCGGCGCGCGATGACCGCGGTCCGCCGGGACGGCCGCGGACGCGTCGCCCGGGGGACGGACGCCGGTGGCGGGCTCGGCGGCGGGCTCGGCGGCGGGCTCGGCGGGCGTCGAGGCATGCCGGGCGATCGCCCGCTCGACATCACGACGCATGATGCGTCCGTTCGGCCCAGTGCCGGTGACGTCGTCGACGGCGACGCCGGCCTCGCGAAGGAGACGGCGTGCGAGGGGGCTGATGAACCGCCGGCTCGACTCCGTTCGCATGCTGGTTCCGGATGATGAGGCCCCAGGGGCGCCGGCCTCTCCGACGTCCCCGGTCCGCTGTCGCGGTACGGGGCCCGGTCCGGACGCGGCGGGCTCGTGTTCACATTCGGACACGTCCCGCCGGGGTGGCGCGGGCTCGGAATCCTTCTCGCCCTTGCCGGCGGATGGGCCGATTCCCAGGCCGGCGAGGAGTGCGTCGGGGTCGGCGTTCGTCTCGTCGGCGGTGCCGACGAGCGCCATCGGTGATCCGACCTCGCAGGCGGCGCCGGGTTCGGCGAGGAAGCGCAGCACCACCGTGTCGACCTCGGCCTCGATCTCCACGACGGCCTTCTCGGTCTCGACGATGGCGATCGGGGATCCGGCCTTGACCGGCGCTCCCTGTTCGACCAGCCACTCCGACAGGACGACCTCGGTGGCGCCCGCGGCGACCTCGGGGACGGGCAGCAGCTCTGCCATGCGTGCGACTCGCTCTCTGCTCGTGGACGTCAGGTGGAGGCGATCGAGCGCAGCGCCGCGACGACCTCGTCGGCCTTGGCGATGGCAGCGCGTTCCAGGACCTTGCTGATGCTGGGCGAGGCCTCCGCGCCGGTCACTCGTTCGACGGGGGCGTCGAGCCAGTCGAACATGCGCCGCTGCAGCTCGTCGGCGAGCCACCCTCCGTAGGAGGTGCCGACCGCGCCCTGCTCGACGATGAGGACGCGGTTCGTCTTCCGCACGCTCGCCTCGATGGTGTCCCAGTCGAGACTGGCGCGATCGAGCCAGCGCAGGTCGATGACATCCGCCGACATCTCCGGGAGGGCGTCGAGCGCCTCCAGGCATTCCCCGACCATGCTCAGGTAGCTGATGACGGTCACGTCCACGCCCGTCCGGCGGACGGCCGCCCTTCCGACGGGAAGGTGGTAGTCGAGGTCGTCGACGGGCCCGGGGCCGGTCGACGCGTACAGGTCCACGTGCTCAAGGACGATCACCGGGTCGTCGCAGGCGAGGGCCGTGTTCATGAGGCCCACGTAGTCGAACGGGGTCGAAGGCGCCACGACGCGCAGACCCGGTGCCGTGGTCAGGATGCCGGCGGGGTCCATCGAGTGCTGGGACCCGTAGCCGGTTCCGGCCGCGAGCTTGGCCCGCAGGACGAAGGGGACGGCACTGTCGCCGCCGAACATGTGGCGCGCCTTCGCGATCTGGTTGAACAGCTGGTCGGCCGCGACCCACATGAAGTCGGCGTACATGAATTCCACGACCGGTCGGAACCGGCCGTGGAGCGCCATCCCACCGGCGAGGCCCGCGAAGGCGTTCTCGCTGATGGGGGTGCCGAGGACACGGTCCGGGAAGAGCTCAAGGGGGCGCTTGGTCGCTCCGTTCGTCCCGCCTTTGAGGCGGTCGACGTCCTCGCCCAGGATGACGATCGACTCGTCGGTCTCCATCCGGCGCGCCATGACGTCGCTGACCACGTCGATGAAGCGCCGTTCGCCGAGCTCGCCCGAGAAGGCGCCCTGGTCCTCGTAGCGCAGCCCGTCGAGTTCCCGCAGATCTCCGCGCACGCCGACATCGACGAATCCGGGATCGGGCCACAGGCTGCCGATCACCCGGCGTCGGTTCGGACCGCCGCCGGGCACGTGCTCGAAGAAGCCGTCCCCGATCTCCCGCATCACCTCGTCGGCGCGGGCGGCGTCCGCGGTGATTTCATCCTCGGTGGCGATGCCGCGGCGGACCACCTGCCGCCTGAGCAGCCCGATCGGGTCACGCTCTCGCCAGGCCCGCTCTTCTGCCTTGTCCCGGTAGCCGAACGCGGACCCCGGGTAGGGGCCGTTCTGGTGGAAGTAGCGGTACACGTCCGCCTCGATGATCGTCGGTCCGTTGCCCGCTCTCATGTGGTCGAGGGCCTCCGCCATCGCCAGGTGCACGGCCAGCGGGTCCATCCCGTCGACGTGCCACGCGGGGATGTTGAACCCCAGCCCGCGACCGGAGAGCCGGGGTTCGGCGGTCGAAGCCGATACGGGGGTCGCCACCGCGTACTGGTTGTTCTCGATGAAGAAGCAGACCGGCAGTTTCCACGCGGCGGCGAGGTTGAACGTTTCGAGCACCGAGCCGATGTTCACGGCGCCGTCGCCGAAGTACGTCACGCTCACCGCGTCCGTACCGGAGCGAAGCATGTTCCAGGCGAACCCGGCGGCCTGCGGCACGCCTCCGCCCACGATGGCGTTGGTTCCCATCGCGCCCGCTTCGCGCCACCGCAGATGCATCGACCCGCCGCGGCCGCGGCAATACCCTTCGGCCAGCCCGCAGATCTCGGCGAGGGTGCGGCGCAGCACGTCCCGCACGCCATCGGTCAGTTCCGGCGGCGCGCCGCCCCCGGGCGGGAGGACGTGGCCGAAGGCCTTTGCGAGGAACTGGTGGTGACCGCGGTGCGATCCGTTGACGTAGTCGTCCGGGCGCAGCGGCAGGACGCTGCCGACGGCGCCGCCCTCCTGGCCGATGCTCGAGTGAGCCGGCCCGTGCACGAGGCCCTGGCCCGCGAGTTCGAGGACGTACTCCTCGAACGAGCGGATCCACTGTGCCCGCCACAGCAACTGGACCAGGCGGTCGGGATCGGCGGCGTCCCAGTCGCGGCGGCTCGTGGAGACCCGCACCCAGGGGGATGACGGCGCGAGCTTGGTGTGCTTCGACAAGTGGATCCAACTCCTGCGCACTCAAATAGCTGATAGCGGCGCTTCACAGCCGCAGAGTCGGCCGGACCGGCGTCGCCGCCGCCCACGGGCACATGCGAAACGTGGACCCGCGAACGGGCGGATGCGGGGGCGGCCCTCATCGTTCTTCACGACCGGCCGGTGAAGAGGGCGCGTCCGGCCCTTTGGGTAACGCCGGGCCCTCAGTGCTCGGCGAAGAAGTCGAGGATCCTCGCGTTCACGACTTCCGGTGCCTCCATCAATGGGCTGTGACCGATCTTCTCCATCATCCAGAGCTGCGAATTCGGCAGCCCCCGGGCGAGCTCCTCGGCCCATTCCGGAGGGCGCGCGATGCACTCCTCCCCGGAGATCACCAGCGTCGGCGCAGTGATGTCCTTGAGAAGGTCGAGCGCTGACGACCGGCGGATGACGCCCGCCATGGCCGGCTTGAGATCGGGTGTCAGTGAGGCGATGCGGCGCGTCCACAGATCGACGACGTCGCGGCGGTCCGGATCCGCGAGGGTGGTCTCACCGAGCATGATCCGCATGGTCGATGTGAGGACGTCGTCCACGAATCCTCGCTCACCGACGTCTTCCACCCACTGCAGGAATTCCGCCAGCTGCCCCGGCGGCTCGGCACGCGCGGAGGACCCGGTGATGACCATCGACCGGATGAGGTCGGGACGGTTCGCCGCCACGCGGAGCCCGACGTCACCGCCCATGGACGACACCAGGAAGTGCGCGTGCCTCACCCCGAGGACGTCCAGGAGTGCCTGGATGTCGCCGGCGCAGCTCTCCACGGTGATGATCTCGCGGGTGGCGGGACTGCTCCTGCCCTGGCCTCGGAAGTCGGGCCGGATGACCCGGAGGCGTCCGGACGCGGCGGCCGTGAACTCATCGAACTGGCGGTTGTCGAGGAACAGCGAGTGCAGGCAGACCACGGGCACGAGGTCGGATTCGCCGGTGTCGTCGACATGAAGTTCCCCGTCCGCGACCGGGATCCTGGCTGCGTTCGTCATCGGTTCCTCCTCTCGCCGGATGCCGTCGTCCAACGGCGTCCAGACGTGAGATCGAGTGGTGCGACCCGCATCACTATGACAGGGATTGGATACATTGTCCAGGGAAGCCAGAAGCTCCACCGGCTCAGCATCAGCAAACGCAGGGGCAAGATGGTTCATCCATCTAGAAGTCTAGGTAGATTGGATCCAATCTACCTAGCCAGCTGGATCCGCTCGGCTGGCGGTGCGCCGCCGAGCGACCGCTCACCACACCAAGGAGTCCACGATGTCCGTCACCCTGACGAACCCCGCGGGGATGCCGACCCCGATCCCGCTGGGCCTGTACAAGCACGTGGCCGTGGCCACCGGGACGCGCACCGTCACCTTGGCGGGCCAGGTGGGCTGGAACTCCGAAGGCGTACTCGTCTCCGACACCCTGGGCGGCCAGCTCGTCCAGAGCTTCCGCAACGTCAGAACCGGGCTGGAGTCCGTCGGTGCGACCTTCGACGACCTGGTCCGCGTGACCATCTACGCCGCGCGATGGTCACCCGACATGAGCGAGGAGTTCGATACCGCGATCGCCGACGTCCGCAGGGAGATGGGCTGGTCCCCGGCCCCACTCGCGCTGATCGGTGTCGACATCCTCTACATCCCCGAGATCCGGGTCGAGGTGGAGGCGACCGCCGTCCTGCCCTGAGGCCCCCGACGACCTCGCGATGCCGAAGGCGATGTGGTCGTAGAAGGAGTACGTCGCGATACCGCCCTCGATCGACAGGGCGGGCACCATCGTCCCCCGATCCCAGATCTCCCTCATCCAGCCGGCGGTGACGTCACCGACCGACCGGGTGGGCGGAAGCCCCACCTGGTCGAACAACTCCCGCAGCTTGGACTCGCTGTTGGGAAGCCGCTGATCGAGGACCTTCTTGCCGCTTGGGGTCAGGCCAGTGGCGTGGTGCTCGCTCTTGCCGACGTCCATGCCGCAGAAGACGCCGGTGTCGCGGGGGTCGCTCACGTGCTGCCCTCCGATCGAAGTGATGCGTTCTCCCCGGCCTGGACTGCGGCATCAGCGTGCCGGCATCCACGTTATAAAGAGCCTGCCAGCCCGGGTGGGCTGCGCGGTCATGCCCCTCATCAGCGGTCTGCCGATGCCGCCTTCGGACCCGAAGCCCCCATTCGCCGTCTCGAAGTAGAGGCGGCGAAGCAAGACGGGCAGGCGGTGGCCGATCTTCTGTTCGGCCTCGGCAACCGCCGAAGCCGAGGCGGGCGGCGGTAGGCTGCCCTGCTTGGCGGCGGCCACAATGATCTCGGTATCGGCCAGCCGGTCGAAGGACTTGGTGATTCCGCCGGCGGTTTCCTCGGTGAGAATCTCAGCCGACAGCCCGAGATAGAGGGAGGTGGTGGTCTTCTCGCTGTCTCCGCCCGCTCCGGTGGTCTTGGTGCTGGTGCGGTCGAGCGGATCGTAGGTGTAGTGGGTGCTAGACAGGCCACCCGTCGCACCCTGAGTCTGTTTCGCGATAATGCGGTCGAAACCGTCGTGCTTGTTGCGCTCGATGACGCGACCGGCAACGGTGACGGTGTTGAGTCTGCCGAAGGGGTCGTAGTTGTAGGTGCCGACGACGCCGCCTGAGGCCAACGCGAGAAGTCGGTTCCGGTCGTAGTTGTATGTTGTCGTGACGTCGTTGATTGTTTCCTCGATGACGTTGTTGTTCGCGTCGTGGACGTAGATCTCGGATCCCGCACCGGTCTTGACCACCTTGGCCACCGATCACGCGGGCCGTAGGTGTAGTCGGCGGTCGTCGTGATGTACGAGTCGGAGGCGTCGGCGTTCAACTTCCGGCCCACATCTCGGCTGCGCTGCCCGTTGAGGTCGTAGTCGAGGGTGTGTTCGGCAACGACCGTGCCGTCGGCCTTTTCCTATGTCTGCTGCCGGACCAGACCGTCGAGGTAGTAGCCGAAGTCGACGGTTTTCCATTGCCCTTTACCTGGCGCAGCCGCTGGCACCGCGCCGTGTAGGTGAACGTCGTCAGCTTCGGGGTCGTGTCGGACTCTGGAATTTGCATGGCTGATCTTCGCCGGGGGGTCGCGGATGTGGCCGAGGTCCGCACGGAACACCCCAGTGCGTGATCGGCGATAAAGGCCGCCGCAGCCTTGAGGGCTGTGAGCACTTCGGCGCAACTGGCCTCGACGTCGTCGCTGACTATGGTCACCAGACCTGCCTCCTTCGCGGCCGCGGCCACGGAAATAGTGATCGACGGTCAGCTTGAATGGCAGTGGACGGGCGAGCCACTGCGGGGGCGCGGTTGCTCGGTGAGGCCGTTTTCGGCCTTTGCCCAATAGACGTGCGGCGGTGGTCCCAGGATGGTGGTCATGCGCAATGGCAGGGCCTGGTGGCCGCGGTTGGCGGTCGCGGCGGCGGTGGTCGGTGTGGTGCTGCTGGGTGTAGCGACGTTCGCACCCTCGACCGGCGAGGACGGCTTGCAGATTGCGGCGAACCGCGCACAGCTCACCGGAGGGTTCGTGCTGGCCGCCGCCGTGGAGCTGGTCTCGACGTCCGTGTGGGCTCGGCGCCGCTCCCGCGCACTGGCCGGACAGAGCGTCTCTGCTCCCGACGCGGTGACGCGCGCCAAGGACCTGCTGGCCGAGATGGTGGCCGAACAGTGGAACGGCTGCGGTCGTTGGATGACCCCGGCCCGGTCCCGGTGCGCTGGCGCACGCCCGCGCCCGGCGAGCACACGCCCGCGATCATGGATCATCCCACCCTCATCGACCCCGGCGTGGGCGCGGGTGGGGGTGGGTTGTGGTGGACGGCCTCCAGCGCCGACATCGCCGCGCTTGCCAGCCGATTCCGCCAGACCCGGCGGCGCCGCCTGGTGATTTGGGCACCAGTGCTGCAGCGGCTTCGCGGGCGATCTCGGGAAGGACACTGGTGTAGCGCGGAAACGGCGAGGGCTGCGGTCGGGTGCTCGGGCGGCTCAGTTCTTGCGCTGCCATCGTCGATGAACCTTGTGGTGCCTTGCTGCGTCCCATCCCCAAAGGTGAGAAGGGGCGGTGGGGGATGTGGCGCGCGGGCAGCGGCTGTCGATGGGGGCGACGTCGAAGAGTTGGACCATCTTCTGGACGCTGCTGGCGCCGCTTGCTCTCGTACCGCCGGTCATCTCGCTCGTCCTGGTGCTGATCGGGCAGGGCACCGCGGCTTTCGTGCTGCTGGCCTTCCCCGTCGTCGTCGGTCCGGCCGTGCTGGTGCGGGGCCTTCAAGAGCGTCGGAAGGCGTTCTGGCTGGACGGGCCCGTGCTCATCCAGCGACGGGTACGCGGATACGCGGAGTGCGATCTACGCACCGCCCGATTCGCGCTGCACAGGTCAGCGATGACCATGAGCGGTCGGCCGGAGCCCCGCTTGCTGATCGTCCGCCCTCCCGGCCAAGCGGCGATCCGCCTGCCGCTCGGAACCTCGGATGATCCCCTGCGCCCTCCTCCCCCGCACGAACTCGAAGCCCTGATCCGCGCCGTCTCAGCAAATCGCACCGACCCCAACGCCCCGGGAATCGCCCGCCACCTGGGCCAGTTGACCGAAACCTGGTAGTGCGGAGCCGCAGGATTTCGGCGCGGCCGTCCTTACCTCACCGCCGGCGGTAGTGCCGGTCGACCGTCCCGAACGAGGGGTCCATCCACTCCGCGACCTTCTCCGGCGACGGCCTTTGCTTTGCCGACCGCCACACGCGAAAGAACACCACCACGTAGGCCGCGGACAGCGTCACCGCATAGTTGGCGCCGTACTCGATGTCGTACTTCTCCCCAGGATCGAGGGAGAACGCCAGGGTCGAGATCGCTGCAACCAGCCCGACCAGCCATGCCGCACTCGCCATCCCTCGAACTCGGCGTCGACTAGTGTTCTGCGCCTGAAATACGTTGTAGATATCGGGCGAGAGAGTCGAGGATCTCTTCGCTGGTCTTGGTCCACACAAACGGTTTGGGGTTGGTGTTCCATTGCGGGCCCCAGGCGCGGACGTCGGCTTCGAGGGCTTGCACGCTTTTGTGGACGCCGCGTTGGGTGAGCTGGGTGGTGAGGTAGGCGAACCAGCGTTCGACCTGGTTGAGCCAGGACGACCCGGTCGGGGTGAAGTGAACGTGGAAGCGGGGGTGGCGGGCCGGCCAGTCGTAGATGAGGGGTGTCTTGTGGGTGGCCAGGTTGTCGCAGACCAGGTGCACCTGCAGTTCGGCCGGGACGGCCCTGTCGATCGCGACCAGGAACTTTTTGAACTCGGTTGCGCGGTGCCGGCGGTGCAGTTCGGTGCCGGCGGTGCCGGCGGCGATGTTGAACGCGGCGAACAGGCTGGTGGTGCCGTGCCGGGCGTAGTCGTGGGTGCGCCGCTCGGGCATGCCCGGCATCATCGGCAGCACCGGCTGTGACCGGTCCAGGGCCTGCATCTGCGACTTCTCGTCCACGCACAGCACCACGGCCCGCTCGGGCGGATGGTGGTAGAGCCCGACCACGTCCACGACCTTTTCCACGAACAGCGGGTCGGTGGAGATCTTGAAGGTATCGGCCCGGTGCGGTTTGAGGTCGAACCGGCGCCAGATCCGCCCGACCGTGGACTTGCTCAGGCCGGTGCGCTCGGCCATCGAGGCCCTCGACCAGTGCGTGGCGCCCGCCGGGGTCTGCTCCAAAGTCAGTGTGACCACCTCCTGGACCTTGTCCAGCAGGATCGAGGGCGGACGTCCGGGGCGGGACTCATCGGCCAGCCCGGCCAGCCCGTGCTCGATGAACCGGCGACGCCACTTGGCCACCGTCGGCGGTGAGACGCCCAACTCGGCGGCCACATGCGTGTGAAAGGCCCCCGGCCGGGCGCACGCCAGCACGATCCGGCACCGCAACGCATACGCCTGCGTCGAGGTCGCCGCCCGAGCCCCGCGCTCCAACTCCGCCCGCTCGGTCGCGGTCACCGAAAACGGCTGCTTCGGCCGCCCTGTCCTCGCCATCGGCCCAGCATAGATTTACACAACGGACTTCAGGCGCAGAACACTAGGGCGTGTTTCGAAGTGCGGTGAGTGTCGGCGTGTTGTGAGCCGGACACAGTGAGGCGATGCGCCAGACGAGAGCCCATCGGCAGGGCGGGGCGTCGCGGACCGGGACGTAGACCAGGTTGGGCCAGGGGTAGAAGCGGGCGGCCTCGGCCACGGTCGCGGCGACGGCCTGTCCCGAACTCACCGCCGTCAACTGGTCGTGCCAGCTCGCGATCTGCGGCCCGCGTCGGATGGGACGCCCGGCCGGGGTGTGGGAGGGCTGGAAGACCTCCTCGACGTATGCCGGGACCGCGGACTTGGGCGAGATGAAGGTGCAGTCGCCGAAGTCCTCCAGGCATACCGATTCGCGCCCGGCGAAGGGATGGGTGTCGGCGACCATGAGCATGAGCGCGGAGGTGTGCGTGACCGGGCCGACGGTGAGACCCGGTTCGCGGATCGGCAGCCACAGCAGCCCGAGGTCGATCTCGCCTGAGCGGAGCAGGGACAGGGGGTCGATCGGGTTGATGTCGCGGTGGCGGATCCGCGCGGCCGGGTAACGGGTCTGGAACAGATCCACGACCTTCTGGATCATCCAGGCCTGCGGGCCCATGGCGCCCAGGGTCAGCGTCCCCGAGGCACCGCGGGCGGCGGCGGACACCGCCTCGATTCCGTCTCGGCGGTACGGCCGAAGTGCAGTTCCTCGGCCAGGGCCAGGAAGATCTCGATGTCCCGCAGCTC
Organism: Actinomadura geliboluensis; assembly: GCF_043197915.1. Lineage (NCBI taxonomy): Bacteria > Bacillati > Actinomycetota > Actinomycetes > Streptosporangiales > Thermomonosporaceae > Actinomadura > Actinomadura geliboluensis. Next base: position 514,946 of record NZ_JBICUA010000007.1, read on the forward strand.
CACTCGCCTCGTTCCGATCCATAACAGCCGGGTTATCGATCAGTTTACGAAGTCCACGTTGATCAAGAACGGCGCCTTGACGGAGGGTGGAACCGTTGCGACGCCGACCGATCCGCGAAGGACTTCCTTGTCTCCCGACCCGACCACCGTCCACCCGCTGCCGGCCCACGACCGGGTGGTGTTCCTCAAACCGCTGGTGAAATCACCAGCGATCGACGTGGGCGAGTACACGTACTACGACGATCCCGACCACGCGCCCGACTTCGAGCACCGCAACGTGCTCTACGCCTACGGGCCCGAGCGGCTGATCATCGGCAGGTACTGCGCGATCGCGACCGGAACCAGGTTCCTGATGGCCGGCGCCGAGCACCCGACGATGGGCGTGTCCACGTTCCCGTTCACCATGTTCGGCGGCCGGTGGGCCGAGCAGACCCTGGACATCGTCACCGCCATGCCCAGCCGGGGCGACACCCTCGTCGGCAACGACGTGTGGTTCGGCTACCAGTCCTTCGTCATGCCCGGCGTCCGGATCGGCGACGGGGCCATCATCGCGGCCGGCGCGGTCGTCACGGCGGACGTGCCGCCCTACACGATCGTCGGCGGCAACCCCGCGCGGGAGATCCGGCGGCGCTTCGATGACGCCGACGTGGACCGGCTGCGCCGTGCCGCCTGGTGGGACTGGCCCGCCGACTTGGTCACCGAGCACGCCCGCACCATCATGGCCGGAACCCCGGCCGACATCGAGCGCATCGCCGTCCAGCACCGTCGCGGGGAGAGCCGTTGATCATCCAGGAGCACGTCGTAGCCGGTCGCGGCGGCGGCCCGTACGCGGTCACCACCGGCGCGGACGGCGCGTTGTGGTTCACGCTCGTCCACGGTGGCGGCATCGGCCGGTTCGTCCCCGGCCAGGAGCCCGGCATCCACCGGCTCGATCCGGCGTGCGGGCCGACGATCATCTCGACCGGGCCGGACGGGGCGCTTTGGTTCACCGAGTACCGGGCGCACCGGATCGGCCGGATCGCCCTCGACGGCACGGTCTCGGAGTTCCCGCTGCCCACCCCGGACTGCGGCCCATACGGCATCGCCACCGGACCCGACGGGGCACTGTGGTTCACCCAGACCGCCGCCGACCGGATCGGCCGGATCACCACCGAAGGCCGGGTCAGCGAGTTCCCGCTCCCCGCCACCGGCGCGTTCCCCTCCGCGATCACCGCCGGTGCGGACGGCGGGATGTGGTTCACTCTGAACCAGGCCAACGCGATCGGGCGGATCGGCATGGACGGAGCGATCGCCGTCCATCCCCTGCCGACCGAGGCCGCAGCGCCGGTGGGCATCGCGGCCGGACACGACGGCTGCCTGTGGTTCGTCGAGATCGCCGCCGGGCAGATCGGCCGGATGACCACCGACGGACGGGTGACCGAGTTCGCGCTGCCCGACCGGACCGCCCGGCCGCACGCCATCACGCCCGGCCCCAACGGCGAGCAGTGGTTCACCGAGTGGGGCGGCAACCGCGTCGGCTCCATCACCGGCGACGGCGTGATCGAGGTGCACGACCTGCCCACCCCTGGCTCGGAACCCCACGGCATCACCCTCGGCCCGGACGGCGCCCTGTGGGCGGCGCTGGAAACCGGCGCCCTCGCCCGCATCACCCGCTGAGCGGTTCCCGCCCCTGAATCGCCGGATATCACGAGAGGATCTCATGACACCGCAGACGACCTTCGACGCGGGCGCAGAATTCGACCGGCAGGTCCACACCCTGGTCGAGTGCGAATACCCGGCCATGGCCGACATGACCCCAGAGCAGTTCCACGCCCTGGTGACGCCCTTGCGGCCGGTCGCCGTGAGCGCAGGGAACCCCGCTTGCGAGCCCGCTGCCGGCCGACTGCCCTTCCTGCTGGTGGTGCAACGCCAGGTCGTCCCGATCGAGCAGATGATGCCGCGCACCACCCTACGCGGAAAGGCCAAACCCGGTTTCGTCGACCATTCCTTCGAACCCGGATCCCTTGAACGCTTCCTCGCCATAAAGGAGACCGACCTCCCCGACCAGCCGGTCTACCTGCTGTTCGACATCGAACGCGGCGAGGAGTTCTGCGGCGCCATCCCCAACGCCGCCATGGACACCATCCGCGACCGAGGACGGACCCCGCTCACCATCGAGGAGGGCATAGCCATGACCACCCAGTTCCCAGAGGTCCTGGTCAAGAACAAATGCTACTCCCTGGGCGGCTCACGCTGCGGCGACCGCCGCGTCCCGGCGATATGGATCAGCAAGAACGCCCCCAAACTCGGCTGGTGCTGGGAAGGCAACCCCCACACCTGGCTCGGAATGGCCTCCGCCGCCCACCGCGACAGCGTTTGAGAGGGACAGAAGTCAGGTAGCGAGCGGCAATCCTCGATCGCCGCCGCCAAGGGCAGCTCCGCCGGCCAGACCCCGGCTCACCTTCGCCGCCGACATGATCGGCCCCTCCCGTGGCCGGGCCTGGACAGCCCAGCTCTTCGCTCTTCTCATGCGGCCAGGGTGGCGGCCGGTCGTCGACGCGGGAGACTCCGTCCATGCAGATCTAGCCGTGCGGCCACGTGGCCTATGAGGGGACGAGTCGGTTGTGTCCCCACCTCATGGCGGGCCGGGAGGTCATGAAGCTCACCGTCGAGGGTTTCTCCGACGCCATGAAGTGCAGCCGTTGCCGGGGAGGGCAGGAAGTTCAGCAAGTACGAGATCGATCGCGAGGCCGACGGTGCCAGCCCCAGCCGGCCTTAGAGCCAACGGCCACGAACAGTAACGATGGCGAAGAGGAACTTGTGACCTCGTTGGTGTGTGGGAGGAGGATGATCTCCCAGACTCCTCCCACACAGCCACGAAGACGTCTGGCTGCGCCCGCGAGCCCCGCGTCCCAAGGACGAGGAGCGTACAGGCAACGTGTGACCTCTTCGGCCCGCGCAGGGTGCACAAAGAGGCATGCTCCCAGCGAGAGCATGCCTCTAAAACCAGGGGCCGCTCCACCGACCGGCGCTGCGGCAGATGGGCACCGGGTCGCTCGGCTTTGAGGCTCGGCTTCTCCGCTCGACGGAAACTCTGCGTGATGCGCGGGAGGCGTTGTTTCCCACGTTGGACGTGGCCATCGCCTACCAGGCGCTGCTGGCGGTGCACAGCGGCATCGTCGCCGACGGGATCTCCTCACTGGGCGTCGCGGACATCGACTGGACCGGCGACAGCACCGTCCTGCCCGGCTACGTCAAGGGCCGGACCCGCCCGGAGGCTCTCAACCTGCCCAAACGCGCGGTGAGGGTGCTTGGTCTGACGCCGGCCTTCGAGGACCTCACCCCCGCACCTCACCACGCACTACGGGCGGGTCCTCCAGGAGACCGAGGCGCGAGAAGCGGAGATCTCCCGGCAGATCAGCGCCGAGTACCTGGAGCGCATGAAGGCGGGCCTGGGCAACTGGGTCCGCGGCGGCGAGTCCGGCATGCTGAAGTGGGGCATCTTCCACTGTGAGGGCTGACGACGCCGAGACCGGCGAGGCCGGGAGAGGACGCTCCTCTCCCGGCCCCGCCGGCGTCCGGGGCGCCGTCGAGCGCAACGTCCCGGGCAGAACGTCAGTCCCAGCGGAACGCCTTCGCCGCGACCGCGCCGGCGAGCGCGGCGATCCCGGCGAGCGCGGCGATCCCGGCGAGCGCGGCGATATGCGCGAGGTCCGGTGGCACGCCCGTCCAGGCGGCGCTCAACGCCTCCACGCCCGCCCCGTACGGGAGGTACTCGCCGAGCGTCGCCAACGGGTCCGGGAGGTTGTCGCGCGGTCCGAAACCGCCGCCGAGGGCCATCGTCAGGAAGAACCCCACGAGACCGAGCGCGACGGCCGCGTTCGCGGACGGCGCGACCGCCGCGACCAGCATGCCGAGCGCGTACATCGTCGCCGTCACCAGGCAGAACACGCCGGCCGCGGTGAGCGCGCCGCGCGGCATCGACGCGCCGAACGCCAGCCGCGCCACCACCAGGGCCGCCAGCACGCCGGCCAGCACCTGGGCGAGGCTCGCCAGCACCTGGGCTGCCAGGACCATCAGCGGGTGCGCGGGCGTCACCGCCAGCCGCCGCAGCACGCCCGTCCTGCGATAGGTGGCGAGGACGGCCGGCATGTTCACCAGGCCGATCAGCGCGACCACCATCACCATCGTCATCGGGACGATGAAGGCGTCCAGCGCGGGGAGCCCGCGGAAGCGCTCCTTCCCCGCCCCCTCGGCGCCGAGCCCGTACATCACCATGATCAGCATCGGCAGGCCGAGCGGGATGACCAGCCCGGCGGTGTCCCGGGCGACCAGCTTGGCCTCGGTCCAGGTCAGCATCGCCCACGCCCGCGCGGGCGGCCGGTGGGTCGTCATCCGTCCTCCTCCTCGGGCGTCCGCCCGGTCAGGGCCAGGAAGGCGTCTTCGAGGGTGGCGCGCTCCGAGCCGGTCCCCGCCCGCGCGATCAGGCCTGCCGGGGTGTCCAGCGCGGCGATCCGTCCCCGGTCGATGACCGCGACGCGGTCGCACAGCCGCTCCGCCTCGGGCATGAAGTGCGTGACGAGCAGCACCGTCACGCCGGTGTCGCGGATCCGCTCGATCAGCTCCCAGGTGCCCCGGCGCGCCCGCGGGTCGAGGCCGGTGGTCAGCTCGTCCAGCACCGCGACGCGCGGCCTGCCGACCAGCGCCAGCGCGATCGACAGCCGCTGCGCCTGGCCGCCGGAGAGGTCCTCGAATGCCGTGTCGCGCTTGCTCGCCAGGCCCAGCTCGTCCAGCAGTTGCCCGGGGTCGGCGCCGTCGGTGTAGAACGACCGGTACAGCGACACCGCCTCGCCGACCCGCAGCTTGTCGGGCAGCCCGCCACCCTGCAGTTGCGCCCCCATCACCTGCCGGAGCCGCGCGCGGTCCCGCAGGGGGTCGAGCCCCAGCACGCTGATCCGGCCCTCGTCCGGCCGCCGCACACCCTCGACGCACTCGACCAGGGTCGTCTTGCCCGCGCCGTTCGGGCCGACGATCCCGAAGATCTCCCCGTGCTCGACGGTGAATGACACGTCGTCCACGGCTACCGTCCCGCCGTACCGCTTGCGCAGCCCCTCGACCTCGACAACAGCCATCGTCACGCCCCTTCCGGCCGCAAACGCTAGGCGTCCGCCGCGCCCGCGCGCGCGTGCCGGAGGTCATGGACCGCACCCATGACTTCCGGCACGGTCCGGCCCGGCGCGATGCCCGTAACCTTCGAGCATGGCCAAGTCCCATCTCGCGGTCTGGGGCGCGGCGAGCGTCCTGGCGGTCTGCCTGCTGGTCGGCGCGCCGGTGGCGTTCTCCGCCGGCGACGTCACGATCGGGCCGTCCTGGCTGTGGTGGGCCTGCTACCTCGGGTTCCTCGCGCTGTTCACGTCGGCGCTCCTGGACGACGCGCCGCGCCGCGCCGGCCGGCGGGCGCTCCTGCTCGCCGTCGCGGCGGCGGGCGCCGCGACCGTCCTGCTGGGCGTGCAGGCCGCCTGGCTCGCGATCCTGCTGGTGTTCGTCACCGCGGTCACCGCTCACCGGACGACGCTGCGCGACACGGCGGCGATGCTCGGGTTCAACAGCGCGGTGGCAGGTGCGGCGCCCATGCTGCGCGACGGCACCGTCATGGACGTGCTGCTCACCGCGTCGCTCTACACGATGCTCCAGGTCTGCACGGTGTGGGCTGTGCGCAGCGAGCAGCGCGAGAGCGCGGCCCGGGAACGCCTCGCCGTGGCCAACACCGAGCTCCGCGCCGCCACCGCGCTGCTGGCGGAGTCGAGCCGGTCCGCCGAGCGGCTGCGCATCTCCCGCGAGCTGCACGACCTCCTCGGCCACCGGCTCACGGCGCTCGTCCTCGAACTGGAGGTCGCCGCGCACCACAGCGCGCCGCCCGCCGCCGACCACGTGGCACGGGCCCGCGGACTGGCGAGGGACCTGCTCGGCGACGTGCGCACGGCGGTGGGCGAGCTGCGCGCCCGCACCCCGCCCCTCCACCGCGCGCTCGCGGAGATCGTCGCGGACCTGCCGCACCCGCGCGTCCACCTGAGCGTCGCCGGCGAGGTCGAGCCGGACGAGGCGCGCACCGCGGTGCTGATCCGCTGCGTCCAGGAGGTCGTCACGAACGCCATCCGGCACGCCGAGGCCGAGAACCTGTGGATCGACATCGGCCGGACCGGGCGCGGCGAGATCGTCCTCACCGCGCGCGACGACGGCCGCGGCGCGTCCGTGCTGCGCCTCGGCAACGGCCTGACCGGCGTCCGCGAGCGCATCGCCCAGCTCGACGGCGAGGTGTCGTTCGACACCCGGTCGGGCTTCACCGTCCGCGCCAGGGTGCCGGCGCCGTGATCCGCGTGTGCGTCACCGACGACCAGACGCTGGTGCGGCAGGGGATCCGGCACCTGCTGGAGCTGTCCGCGGAGGTGACCGTCACCGCCGAGGCCGCGGACGGCGACGAGGCGCTGGCCGTCCTGGAGTTCGCCCCCCCGGACGTCCTCCTCCTCGACCTCCGCATGCCCGGCCGGGACGGCATCGCCACGCTCACCGCGATGCGCGAGCGCGGGCTCGCCGTCCCCACCCTCGTGCTGACCACGTTCGACGACGACGAACTGGTGCTGCGCGCCCTCCGCGCCGGAGCGTCGGGCTACCTGCTCAAGGACGTCACCCTCGACCAGGTCGTCACCGCGATACGCACGCTCGCGGAGGGCGGCACGCTGGTCCAGCCGGGCCTGACCGAACGGCTGCTCCAGGCCATGCGGCGCATGCCGGACCCGGACGCCCCCCGGGACCTCCCGCCCCAGCCGCTCACCGACCGGGAACGGGACGTGCTGCGCCTGCTGGCCGCCGGCTACGCCAACCGGGAGATAGCCGACGCCCTCCACCTGGCGGAGGGCACGGTGAAGAACCACGTCTCCAACGTCCTGGCGAAGCTGGGCGTGCGAGACCGGACCAGGGCCGTGCTGAAGGCCCTGCACCACGGCCTGCTGGACGCTCCGCCGGGCCGCTGAGCCGGACCACTCCGCGTCCATCAGGCCATTTTGAATCGGCAGCAGCGCCGGTGGTTCAGGCTGCGGGGCGGGTGATGTGCCCGGTCGATCCGACGTCACCAGTCGGTGATCACGCCCAGGCGGGATCACGGCCGGTCAGGCCGAGGATGCGGTCCAAGGTGGGTGCGTCGGCGGGCACCGCGACCTGTGGTCCGTACATGCCCATCTCGCGTCCCTGCTCCACGCTGGCGAACACCGTGTCGTGCAGATGCGTCAGCAGGCCGGCGGGTAGTTCCAGTCGCTGCCCGGTCGCGACTGCCAGGTCCCAGGCGTGCATGGCCAGCTCGCCGGTGATCATGTCGCCCAGGACGGGCGCGGGCAGCGTCTGCGGCGTGCCCATGCTCGTCTCGCCCTCCCAGGCGCTCGGTGGCGCCCACGACGAGGTGATGTCGTCCAGCAGCGCGAGCAGGCGGCCGCGCCAGTCGCCGGCCGCCAGGTCCACATCGGACTCGGCAGCCGCCGGCTGCGGAACGGACTCCTTGCGGCCGCCGCCGGCGAGTGACGGGCCCCAGAACAGGAGGTGGTTGACCAGTGCCCGCACGTCGTACTCCGTGCATGGAGTCCTGTCGGCGAGCTGGTCGTCGTTGATGGTGCGGGCGACCGCGGCCATGGCCTCGGCAGCGTCGGACAGATGTGACATGGCAGCGACGCTAGGTGGCCCGCGCCGGAGAGGTATTGGACAAAGGCGACATATGCTTTGCCATGTGGAGCGGGACGTTCGCGAGCTGCGCGGCGGGTGGACCAGGTATCAGCGCCACACCTTCCACGACCCGTCGCCGGCGCTCGCGCCATGGGTGGAGCGGTACTGGGAGGCTCGCTGGGACTACGCCGAGCCCTACCGGCAGAAGATCGTGCCGTACCCGAACGTGCACCTGTCCTTCGGCGGCGGCCGTGCGGACGTCAACGGCGTGTGCAGCGGCTACCAGATCAAGGTCCTCAAGGGCCGCGACCACGTCTTCGGCGTCGCGTTCCGGCCAGGCTGCTTCCGCCCGTTCCTCGGCGCCTGCGTCTCGACGATCACCGACCGCGCCGTCCCGGCGATCGAGGTGTTCGGCCCGGACCTGCCCACGACGCTCGACGTGCCGACCGTGGACGCATTCCTGCTGGAACACCTGCCGGACGACGACCCCCGGGCGAGCCGGGCGGTGGCCGCGGTCGAGCTGATCGCCAAGGACAGGACCATGACCAAGGTCGAACACCTCGCCGGCGAGCTCGGGCTGAGCATGCGGGGACTGCAACGACTGTTCACCGAATACGTCGGCATCGGGCCCAAGCGGGTGATCCGCCGCTACCGCCTGCACGAGGTGACCGCACGCATGGCCGCCGGCGGGGCGATCGACTGGGCCGCGCTGGCAGCCGACCTCGGCTACGCCGACCAGGGCCACTTCATCCGCGACTTCAAAGGCATGTTCGGCGAGCAACCGACCTGGTACGCACAGCGGTACTAGTCCGCCTCCCCGGACTCGACGTCCCGGCAAGGGAACAGGAGCCTGCGATGTGCGAGGGCGCCGGGCCGGCGACCGCGTTCAGATCGGCCCAGGCGGGGTCTCGCGCAGGTCGGCGCGATAGGCGCTGACGGCCCGGTTGCCTCCGGCCGCCTCGGGATCGTCGCCTCCGCCGCGGTAGAGGCAATCCGCCTACCGTGCAGGTCGGACCCTCTGCTGGCTCCTCGCCCGGCTCCCCCGGCGAAGAGCATTAGCGTGGAATCCGGCGGACCGAAGACTTCACGTTGCCGCTGATCAAAGAGTTTCGCCAGTACCCCCAGGGCGTTCGCCGCGGAACGCCCCGGCCATCCCGTTCACCGTGCGGCCTGGCACATAGACCACCTTCTGCCCGGTGGTGAGCAACATCGCCAGCGGCAACGCGGCCGCCGCGCTGGTCAGATCCACCGCCCCCGCACCTCACCATCAGGACCAACGGCCGCCGCGTGATCGTGTGCCTTGCCAGCGTCGATCCCGATCCACACGACATCTCGAACCGTCGCCGATAACCGCGCTTCCGTTCGCAGGTCAGCCCATGGGCAACCCGCCAGCAGATCCCTAAACAGCGACGATTCGCATCAGATCTCAATATACGAACGGGGCGTCCAGGGCGACGAGGCGGCCATTCTGCTCAAGCCACCCAGCGGCAGACGACGAATCAGCCACACCCCTCACCCCGGGGCATCTGGCGCATCCTACCCAGATGCAACGATCTTAAGCACCGGCGAATGGACCGAAGCCCGCCGCTACATGGGACTGGAATTCCTCGCCAAAGCCCGGCTGCGCGTCATCGACAGCACCACGCCCGACCCGGCTACCGAGCAGCAGGCACTTACTGCTTAACGTGCAGAAACAGGATCACGCGGAGATCAACCTATACACCACTCCATTGAAGTGACCGTTCCGGCGAGCAGCGGTGGTCAGTGGCACTGGTCAGTGCTGTCCGATTAGCGAGTGCGTACCTTCAGCGGGTTACGCCCTTCCTGTATGGCGTTGACCTCTGCCGAGGAGGGCGCCCAGCAGCCCGTGCCGTTTGCCTTGCAGGCGATCCAGTACCCGCATTCGCTCGGCGTCCGCTCACCGGCACCCCAGTTAACCCGGCAGGGGCGGAAGTAGATCGTGTCGATCTCGGCGAAGTTCTTGTTGCAGCGCGCCCACTTCCCGGACCCTAGCGCATTGCGACAGCCGCCCTTCCGCCGGAGGGCGCCCGTGTCGCCCGAGTAGTCCCGCCAGTCGGCGACCGCGGACTGGCCGTCGCTGTTTTCGTCCCGGACCCAGAAGGTGTCTCCGTAGGAGTGGTAGCACACCCTGGCGTAGTCGTTCCAGACGCACTGCATCTCGGCCGGAATGGAATCGGTGCCGCGTTCAGCGGTGTCCCACTCGTACGTGATCGCCGACGCCGGCCCTGCCAAGCCGAGCACGAGCGTGGCCACCAGTCCGAGTAGCAGGAGTATGACTCGTTTGGACATGCCCGCCCTCCTCTACGAGTTGCAGGTTCGACATGAAGACGCCGCCGACCGCTCGAATGTGACAGCGTGGCCGGAACCCATTCCAATGAGCTGATTCCAACCTGAGTCCGCAGGTCACGGGGCGGTTGCGGACGGGTGATCGCCTCCCATAAGTAGCGAAGCTCCTGCTAGATGAGGTTGTCGACCAAGATCAACCCTGTCTGCACAGGAGCTTCACGTGCTGTTGTACCGTGCCGCGCTCCCTTCGTGGCTGGCCTGGTGCGTGAGCATCGCTGCCGGATCGGCACCCGGTGGCGGGCGCTGAGCCCGCGCCGCCAGGCGCTGCTGGTGCTGGTG
>NZ_JBICUA010000008.1:0-108250 GCF_043197915.1 Actinomadura geliboluensis
AGCTCCGCTGCAGCCCCAGCAAGGCCGGCCACTTCGTCAAGGCCATCGCCGTCCTACAGAACTACGAAGCCACCCGAGGATGAAAAAGGGTCACTAGGCTTGTGGCCGGCGCCATCCTCCATACCGATGGCCGAGTGCTCGTCCTGCGCCGCTCCGCCGAGGACGTCTTCATGGCCGGCATCGAAGAACTCCCTTCAGGCGCCGTCGAGCCGGGCGAGAACCTGCTCACCGCGCTGGAACGCGAACTCACAGAAGAAATCGCCTGGTCCGGAGCACTCACCCTCGATCCAGGCTTCGTTACCCACTTCGACTACATCTCCGGATCCGGCCGCAAAACCCGTCAATACATCTTCGCCGTACCCCACCAAGGCCAGCCCATCGCCCTGAGCAGAGAACACACTGCCTACCGATGGCTCCACCCCACCGACCTGACCGACTCCGACGTCACCCCCGAGACCGCCCAAGCGATTCGAGTCTGGGCCGCCTCATGAGACCGACCACAAGGCGCCCACGGATAGCTCCCTGAGCCGGTCGACCTGCACCGCGTGTGCGCTGCGTTCGATACCGCTCCGCCGACCTCCCAGGTAGCTCCCTAAGTCCTGCCTTCAGCTAGGGGTAGCTCGACCAGGCTGCGTCTGTGGGCAAGTTGTTACGTAAGGGCTCTTTGTCGGCGACCGGCTTTTACGCCGGTGCAGCTGTGGGAGGCGGTGGCGTCGTTCCTGGTAGGAGCTGCGCGCGCATGGGTACTGTGCGGGACGGGGGCGGGGAGAGATGCTGGATCGGAGGCCAGGGTGATGGCTCGGCGTTCACGGCTTTCTCCGTGCGGTGACGTGCGGCCGGCCGATTGGGTGGTCGCGGGCGTAGGGCCGTTCGGGTCCGGGGTGGGCGGGCTGGTGCCCCACGGCTTCGAGGCGTACGCCCGGATCCTGCACCCGGCCTACGCGGCGGACGGGAGCCCAGTGACGTGGGCGCGGGTGGCCGCGTGGTCGGGCGGGGTGGTGCACCCGCGCGTGCAGTTCCAGGCACTTGTCGGCCCCGTACCGCGTTCGGGCACCGTACGTCCGTGGGTGGAGGAACCCGACCCGGGATCGCTGACTCCGACGCTCTTGGCGGCACTGTGCGAAGTCCTCGCCAGGCACACCAGAACACCTGGCCGCTGCTGGTTCTGTGTCTCGGACGTGTACGAACCAGCGCACCAGGGAGCGACCGCCACATTCACGGCGGACGCGGACGCGGACGCGGACGCAGGTGAGGAGTGGGAGGAGCCCGACGTGCCTGCGCCGGCTATCCCGCCAGAGATCGCCGAAGGCCCCCGAGTGGAGTTGCCGGAACGCGCATATCTCCTACTCGAGGGCCCTCTTGACGCTGCCGGGGAACTCGCGACGCCGCTCTTTCCGCAGTCACCCAACCTGTTCTGGCCCGATGACCGAGCCTGGTGTGTCACGACGGAAACGGATCTGGACTCCACCTACCTCGGAGGAACCGCAGCGCTCATCGCCCAGATACTGGCGGACGAGCGCTTGGAGGCCCTCCCGGCCGAGGTGACCGACCCGGTGTGGGCGGACAGCGACGAGGTCAACCGGTAATACGGGTCAGCAGTGGATAGACACCGTCGGAGTCTTCTTCCCGACGGTGACGACCCTAGGAGAGTATCCAGGGGGCGCATAAAGCGTTGCGACCGCTTCGCCGTGGTACCTGCCGGTCCGGCAGACGAGCGCCGCGTTGCCCTTGGCCGTACGTGCCCCGGTGCTGCCGAACGCCTTGATCTTGCTCCCCCGGTTGCTGAAGAGGCCGACCTTCCCCCGGATCATCCGGATCGGCTGAGTGCAGGTCACACCAGTACGGACGTTGATGGTCCCGTGCACGTGACCCGACTTGTGCGGGATACCGCCGTGCGCCCCGATGAACCGGATCTCGCAGTGGATGACCCTGGCGCTGTGAGCCTTGGAATGGGCCGAGAAGTCGACGGTGGACTTACCCGGTATCGGCGGACGGGCAGGCGCCTCCGCCGCCTCTGCCGTCACCGCGCTGCCGACGACACCCATGACGGCCACGACCCCCACGACGGTCAGCTTCCGCCTCAGCCCTCCGGCGGACCCCCGATGCTGCTGTCCCATGCACTACCTCCAAGCAATTGTCGAACCAAGACCCCCGTCAAGAACCGCAATGCTTGCAGCGCGAGCGAATTCCTGTCAATGAATTTCGCTGGATCGAAAGCGGTCGCGATTCACCATTTTGTGGATATGACTAATATCTACTTCAGTCGAAACGGATATGTAACCTGTGCGCCTCCCAGTCGACGAGGAGCCAGCCGCTCGGCTTCCTCGTGTCGTTCGGTGAAGCCTGGGCGCACACTGCGCGGCGCTTCCTCAAGTTCGAGTGCTAGCAGCCATGCCGTGAGGCCGACGGCGTCCGATCGCAGGATGGGTTCCAAGCGGGCGACGTCGCGCTGGCCGGCCGCCTCCTGGAGGAAGAGGCAATGGAGGACCAGCCTCTCCGCGACGAGGTGAGGTCGCGGAACCTGGAGTTCAGGCGGGTGCGGCTTCTTTCCTACCCCCTCACTGACTACCTGCACTACGAAATGATCAGCTATGAGGTGCGGAGCCAGCAATGAGAGCGCATCGAGTTCTTCGTGCCGCCCTCCCCGTGCACAGCTACTTCGACTTCCTGGTGTTCGACTCTCACACCGCTCTCATCCACGACTACGGGTCTGACCCCGTCGGCTACCAGACCGGCGGCTGGCTCACACACTGCCCGAAGACGCTGCACGCCCTGGCGGACATCGCCACCGACTTGCGCGCCCGTGGCGAGCCGGTGCGGCCTCTGGAAGACATTCCGGCTAGATCCCGCGCCTGTCATGGCGGTGCCATGACAGGCAGAATGAGGCGTGCCCTCCCCATGGGTCTCGCGATCATCGCGCGGTTCCTTGTCGTGGTCCTCTGCACCCTCGTCCCGGTGCTTCTCCTGTTCCGGTTGGAAGAGGGCGAATTGTCGTGCTGGTCGGACATCGGCCAGCCGATCAGCCCGGTCGCGGTCTTCTTCTCCGGTGTAGCGTTCCTAGGCATTGCTGTTGCCCTCCTGATGCAGGGCCGCGAGCTGCGAAACCAGCGCGAGAGCTGAGGATCGCCCAGGAGGAACAGACCCGGAGCAGCGAACTCGCGATGCGGGAGCTGTACACCGACCTGATCAAGGTGGCCATCGAGGACAGCGAGCTCCGCTCGGTCTGGCCCGCGCCCGGCGAGGAAACGACTCGCAGGACCACTACTGCAACCTGATCCTCAACCTCCAGAAGGTCGCCTACGAGACTCACACGATCGGGCTCCCGGAACTCCGGAACGCTCTGCGGTTCCTCATGACCAGCCCGGACATGCGCGCCTTCTGGTCCCGAAGCCGCCAGTCCCGCGTCTCCATCACTGACGGCGACGACGCCCAGGACACCTTCACCGCCGAGGTAGATGCGGCGTACACCGACACCATCACGCCTTAGCCTGAGGAGCCGGCCCAAGGAGGGCGTCTCCTCCGGCTCTCGAGATCGACGAGCAGGCGAGTCAGGTGCGAGACACCCAAGTACTGTGCCTCGATCGGGCCTCCAGCAGGAGGCGTTCTGTCAGCTGCTCAGCCGTTCGCCCGCGGGTCTTGATGGCGTGGCAGTTTGGACAGAGAGCGATCATTTGGATCGGGTGGTCACGGCCCCAACTTGCCCGGTCCTGCACATGATCGACTTCGAGAATCGGGTCGCCGTTCTTGGTGACGTCGTTCGGCTGACCGGTGCAAATCGGGTTCTCGCAGCGCCCGGCACTCCGTATCAGGACGGCCTTGACTGCTGCTGAGGAACGTACGGGCTGGTCACGGGCAGTGTGTCTCGTGCGATCGTGGTCGCCACGTGCCTCTGCAGCCTCGATCGCTCCGCAGAGCCGTAGGTACGTCTCTAGCGCACTCGTTTCCTGGGGATGGGTCACAACAGTGTCGTCCGCTCGGCGCAGACCGACTTCCTCGAGCAGTCCGTCAGGGATCCTGCCGTCGAAAAAGAGTCTGTCGAGTGTGTGCATGGCTTCTGCGCGTGCGGCCCGGTCGAATGCGACGAGCTCGTAGGCCCAGGCGGTGAGGCCGAATGAAGGATCTTGCTCTTGGAGCCAGTTGATCGGGTTGCCGTGCGCTGCTGGGATGGGTCCCACGTGGCCTTGCAGCTCCCACAGGTCCGTGCGAGCGAGCGCGAGAACAGGGAACTCTGGAGTCGCTTTCGAGCTGGGCTGGCCGTACTCGCGCATGAGGCCGCGCAGCTCAGGATGGGCATCTTGCCAGGAGACCATCCGCGGACGGTGGTGGGCAGCCCGCCCCAGAGCCCAAAGCAGGGTTATGGGCTGATGCCGAGCGGGGCCGTCTGGGGGTGTTGGCGACGCGCAGCGTTCCGAGAAGGTCAAGGAGACGCTGCTGCGGCAAGGGCGGCTCGTCAGTGACCATCTTGAAGTCCAAGCGTTTGAGGAGTCGAGCGACCGTTTGTTGCCCGCCGGAGAACTCGTCGGCGGCTAGAGGACGCCCTGCCACGTGGCGGTATGCCACCCCGACGATGGCCTTCGAGTCGTAGTGGACACCGTCATGGTGGAGGAAGTACCGGCGAGCTCGCTCGAAGCCGTATCGCTCGAGGAAGCGGTCGCGGCCGATGTGATCGCACTCGGCCATTGCGTCCAGGACTGCCTCGCGCGTGATCGGCGACAGATCCATATCGGGCATGTTATGCCCGATATAGCAAGGATTGGTCGTTGCTCTGCCCTTTGGGTCTCTCTGACGCCCAGCTGGAGTTGGCTATGGGGTCGTCCAAGCCATGCGCCGTCGGGACGCTGATCGTCCATGCTTGTCTGCCCCTCTCTGGTGAGTCGCCGTCGCCGTTGATGCAGGCGTCGCTGTCTGGAGATGGGCCTCGACTGCGTCCTCGCCCCTCAGGCGGGAACGTGACCCAGAGAGTGATCCCTCGACTGGTTGTTGATCAGCGGTCCTTGCGCTGCCCCGGCGACGGCGAGGGCGGAGCTTTCCTGGCGATCACTCGCGGCCTTGTCGCCCCACCGGTCGTTGCCAAGAGCGTCGGTGAGGCGAGCCGGTTCACCACTGCGGTGGTGCGAACGCGTCTGACTGTCCAGTACTTCGTCTCGGTGGCGGCTGCGGGGGCGGCTTGGCGGACCCGGAGTGCGGGAAGCGCACGGCAACGGAGAAGGCTGGTCCGGTGCGGCGCGAAGGACGTGGCGCCGCCACGAGGTCCAAATGACGTGACGACGATCGCAAGGGCGGGGAAGGCCCGTGCTGTCACACTCTGACGGCTTTGCTTGAACAGTTCCGTGCGTGGCGTATCGACGCTAGAAGTTGCAGCACGTGAGGATCGATAGATCCGTTGGCAGAGTGAGTTCTGTGTGTCCGAATCAATGGTCGCCACCCTTGATCAAATGAGCATTCGAGTATTTGGGCTGCCCTGTGGCGCCTGAGGTCTACGGCTTACCTGCGCTCTCGCGCCCGAATTGGCCACATGAGCTGCTCGCGGGGTGTCAACCTGATTCGGCGGTGCTGCGTCCTTTCCCGTACGACGGTCGAGTGTGAGCGCCTATCGCTGCAATCAAACCGTTATGTCGAGCGGGTTTTAGCGGCTCTACGGGTATGGGAATACGAGCGCAGGTCGAGTGTGGCCTGCCTTGAGGGGGGTTATGGACGTCTTCGGTGTGCATGATCAGCTCATTCGGGACTACCGGGAGTTCACGTCAGGGGCCGTGAACGTCCGGGATGAGGACATCGCTGATCATGTGCGGCGAGGACTGGACGTCGGGGAGCAATGGCCTGACCCATGGCTGTCCCTGAATCCGAGCTTCGCGGACGGTGGCTCGGTCCCCGCCCTGGTGAAGTCCGGGATCCTGCACCCCGAGACCGAGCGCATCTTCCGGATCCACAAGCCGGAGGACTCGCTCGACGGCGAACCGATGATGCTGCGTCGGCACCAGCGTGACGCGATCGAGGCCGCGAGGACCGGTGATAGCTACGTCCTCATCACCGGAACGGGATCCGGCAAGTCGCTGGCTTACATCATCCCGATCGTCGACCAGGTCCTCCGGCTCCGGGAGCAAGGGGCCCCGGCCGGCGTCAAGGCGATCATCGTCTACCCGATGAACGCCCTTGCCAACTCGCAGCTTGAGGAGCTGGGCAAGTTCCTGCGCAACGGCTACGGCGAAGGACACGAGCCGGTGACGTTCGCGCGGTACACGGGCCAGGAGAAGGAGGCTCAGCGCCGCGTCATCCTGGATGATCCGCCGGACATTCTCCTGACCAACTACGTCATGCTCGAACTGATGCTCACCCGTCCGCGTGAGCGTCAGCACCTCATCCAGGCCGCACGCGGGCTGCGATTCCTGGTCCTGGACGAGTTGCACACCTACCGGGGCAGGCAGGGCGCAGACGTCGCGATGCTCGTCCGCCGTGTCCGGGACGCCTGTGACGCAGAGGCTCTGCAGTGTGTCGGCACCTCCGCGACGATGGCGAGCGAAGGCGGCACTGAGAACCAGGCGCGCACCGTGGCCGAGGTGGCGAGCAAGGTCTTCGACACTCCGGTCGAGCGGCACCGGGTCATAGGCGAGACGCTGACGCGCTCAACGGAGGACGGCGGCTTCGACCCGGTCGAGCTGGCGGTCCAGATCGCTCAGCCGCCCCTCGGCGCGTCCTACGACGAACTGGTCGCCAACCCGCTCGCGCGCTGGATCGAGACGACGTTCGGCGTGGAGACGGAGAAGGGTACGGGACGGCTGATCCGCCGCAGGCCCACGACCGTCCAGAAGGCGGCCGAGGAGCTGGCGGAGCTGACCGGCATGTCGCAGCAGCGCTGCGCCGAGGCGATCAAGACCACGCTGAAGGCCGGCTCGGAGGCACCTCACCCGACCGTCAAGGGCCGGTACCTGTTCGCTTTCCGGCTCCACCAGTTCCTGTCGAAGGGCGACACGGTATTCGTCTCGCTCGAACCAGAGGACGTTCGCCGCATCACCCGCGACTACCAGCTGCGGGTCCCGGGCGAGCCCGACAAGCTGCTGCTGCCCCTGGCCTTCTGCCGCCAGTGCGGCCAGGAGTACCTGTCGGTCGCCCGCGCGGAGCAGGCGGGCCGTACCGTCATCCGGCATCGGCGCGGCGATGACGACGAGGCCGGCTACCTCTACATCTCCGAGCGGTCACCGTGGCCGGAGACGACCGCCCAGGCGCTGGAGGAGCAGCGCCTGCCCGACAACTGGCTCACACTCGACTCGGGCGGCAACCCCGAGGTGATTCCGTCCCGCCGCAAATACGTTCCGCAGGTGCTGCGCGTCCTGCCGGACGGCACCGTCCTCGACCGCGACTCCGGCGCGGCCGATGGAGTCCGGGCCGCGTTCGTGCCCACGCCGTTCGGGTTCTGCCTCAGCTGCGGAGTCTCCTACGAGCAGGCACGCGGCAACGACTTCGGCAAGCTCGCCCGGCTCGACCAGGAGGGACGCAGCTCGGCGGTATCCGTCATCAGCGGCAGTATCGTCCGCAGCCTCCAGGCGATGCCGGAAGAGGAACTCCAGAAGAACGCCCGCAAGCTGCTGACGTTCGTCGACAACCGGCAGGACGCCAGCCTCCAAGCGGGTCATTTCAACGACTTCGCGCAGGTCGCCCAGCTCCGCGGCGCCCTCTATCAGGCCGCGCTTGCGGAGGAGGACGAGGGCCTCCACCACGAGAACGTCGCGCAGGCGGTGACCGCTCAGCTTCACCTCGACCATGCCGACTACGCCCTCAACCCCGAGGAGCTGTCGACGCAGCGCAAGCGCACCCAGCGGGCGCTGCGCGAGGTCGTCGCCTACCGCCTGTTCGTCGATCTTGAGCGCGGCTGGCGCGTGACCATGCCCAATCTGGAGCAAACCGGCCTTATCAGGATCGACTACGCCGACCTGGACGAGTTGTCGGCCCTGGAGAAGACGTGGACCGGCACGTGCGGCCCGCTCCGCACCGCCGACCCGCAGACGCGCGCCGAGCTGATCCGCATCCTTCTCGACGAGATGCGCCGCGTCCTCGCCATCGACGTCGAATGCCTCACCGATCTCGGCTTCGAGGAGATGAGCAAGCTCTCCCGCCAGCTGAAGGACCCGTGGGCCCTCGCCGAGCGGGAGCGGATGGTGCCGGTCGGCGCCGCCTTCGCCCGCTCGGGCAAGGCGGGCGGCAGCCGCAGCGACCTCAACCTGTCCGGCCGCAGCAGGTTCGGCCGCCACCTGCGCCGTCCCGGACGCTTCCCCGCCTGGACGGACAAGATCGACACCGAGGACGCTCAGCAGATCATCACCGACCTGCTGCGCGTCCTGGCCAACCACGGGCTGATCACCGAGGCCGTCCCGGCGAAGAACGGTGGAGTGTCGGGCTACCGCATCAACGCGGCCGTCATTATCTGGCGGGCCGGCGACGGCGAGTTCGGTGTCGCCGATCCGCTGCGCTGGCAGTTCAACGGCACCGACACCCGCCCGCGTGTCAACCCGTTCTTCCGCGACCTCTACCAGAAGCAGTCACGGGGCTTCGCGGGCCTGTTCGCCCGCGAGCACACCGCGCAGGTTCCCAGCAACGTCCGCCAGGACCGGGAGCGGGCGTTCCGCGAGGCGAAGCTGCCGCTGCTGTACTGCTCCCCCACGATGGAGCTCGGTGTGGACATCGCCGGGCTGAACGCGGTCACGATGCGGAACGTTCCGCCGACCCCGGCCAACTACGCGCAGCGTAGCGGACGCGCCGGCCGGTCCGGTCAGGCCGCCCTGGTCACCACCTACTGCGCCAGCGGCAACAGCCACGACCGCTACTACTTCCGGCGCTCGGACCAGATGGTCTCGGGATCCGTCGCGGCTCCGCGCCTCGACCTCGGCAACGAGGACCTCGTCCGCTCGCACGTCCAGGCGATCTGGCTGGCCGAGACGGAACTGCCACTCGGACGCGCCATGCCGGAACTGATCGACATCGGCAACCCGGAGCTTCCCCTGCTCCGCGACGTGCACGAGCAGATCCACGCCGAGCCGGCGCAGGAACGTGCCCGGCGACGCGCCGAGCGGATGCTCGCCGGTCTCGTGGTGGAGCTGGAGAAGGACACCTCGTGGTGGGACGAGGAATGGCTCGAACGCGTCGTCCGATCGGCACCGGGAGAATTCAAGGCGGCCTTTGAACGCTGGCGCACCCTCTACCAGCAGGCCAAGGAGGAACGCCGACTCCAGCACGACCGTGCCGACGACTACACCCTCACCGCCGATGCCCGGCAGCGCGCCAAGCGCCGCCGCGCCGAGGCCGAGACCCAGCTGAAACTGTTGCGCAACGAGCAGGACAGCGGCACCTTCTCGGACTTCAACCCCTACCGCTACCTCGCATCCGAAGGCTTCCTGCCGGGCTACTCGTTCCCGCGCCTGCCGCTGGCCGCCTACATCCCCGGGCGCGGCGGCCAGCGCGCCGACCGCGACGGCGACTACCTGCAGCGTTCCCGGTTCATCGCCATCCGCGAATTCGGCCCAGGCGCGCTGATCTACCACGAAGGCAGCCGCTACCAGGTCAAACGCGTCCAGGTGCCGATGGAGGAGGGCGGTGACGTCGCCACCGGCGAGGCACGTCGCTGCCGCAACTGCGGATACCACCACAGGCCGCGCCCCGGCTGCGACAACTGCGAGATCTGCGGCACGCCGCTCCCCATCGCCACCAGCGGCCTCATGCACTTGGACACCGTCTTCACCGAACGCCGCGAACGGATCTCCTCCGACGAGGAGGAGCGCCGCCGGGCCGGCTTCGAGCTGGAGACCTCCTACCGCTTCCACGACCACGGCAAGCGCCGCGGACGCCTGGAGGCGCGGGCGGTCGACGAGGCCGGGCCGATCGCGGACCTCAACTACGGCGACAGCGCCACCGTCCGCGTCGCGAACCTCGGATACAGGCGCGGCAAGGACCGCGAGACCGGCTTCTGGCTCGACACGGTCAACGGCCGCTGGCTGCCGTCCCGGAACGCCAAGACCGCCGCACCGGGCACCGAACTCACCGACGAGGAGACCGGTCTCGCCGACGGCGAGACCGAGGACAAGGTGCGCAAGCTACGGGTCATCCCCTATGTGGAGGACCGCCGCAACATCCTCGTCCTGACCCTCGCGGAGCCGGTTCCCGCCGAGACCGCGATCTCGCTCCAGTACGCGCTGGAGCGCGGGATCGAAGCCGTCTTCCAGCTGGAGGACTCCGAGCTGGACAGCGAGCCGTTGCCGCCCGACAACGGCCCGGACCGGTTGCGGATGCTGTTCGTCGAGTCCGCCGAGGGCGGCGCGGGCGTCCTGCGCCGCATCCAGGCTGAGCATGACTCGCTGGCCCGTGTAGCGCAGGAAGCACTGCACATCGCCCACTTCGACCCGGAGACCGGGGAGGACCTCCACGGGCCATCGGAGAACCGCTGCGAGAAGGGCTGTTACGACTGTCTCCTCTCCTTCGGCAACCAGCTGCTCCACCACATGATCGACCGCCACGCCGTTCGCGACCTGCTGCTCCGCCTCGCGCAGAGCAAGGTCGAACGCGACGAGCAGCCCGACGTGCTGATCGAGAAGGCCGGAAGCAGCCTGGAGGGCGAGCTGATCACGTGGCTGCAGGAGCGCGGATACCGGCTTCCCACCGAGCAGCAGGTCCTCGTCACAGAGGCGCTCGCGCAGCCCGACTACGTGTACCGGCTGCCCGGACAGGCCAAGGTCGCCGTATTCGTCGACGGCCCGGCCCACGACGACGAGCACGTTAGCACCCGTGACGAAGAAGCCGAGGAGCGGCTGATCAACACCGGCTGGTTCGTGATCCGCTTCCGCCACGACGGCGACTGGCACGCCACAGTTACCGCCAACCGAAGCATCTTCGGCAGCGGCGACAAGTAAGCGGCCCGGCACCCCCCGAAAGGACCCCCCCCGAAACATGAGCATCAACGTGCCAGAGGCCGCCCAATTTGCCCCGGGTGTACTGGTTCGAGCCCGCGGCCGTGAATGGGTCGTGCAGCCCGGATCGGACTCCGAGCTACTGGTGCTGCGCCCCCTCGGAGGCGCACAGGACGACCTGGTCGGCGTGCTTCCCGCACTCGAAGAGGTCGAGGTGGCGAGCTTCCCGCCACCCACCCCGGACGACCTGGGCGACCAGAGCTCGGCCGGGCTGCTGCGGTCCGCCCTGCGCATCGGCTTCCGCTCGGGCGCCGGGCCGTTCCGCTCCCTTGCCCAGCTCGCCGTCGACCCGCGCTCCTACCAGTTCGTCCCGCTGCTGATGGCGTTGCGGCAGGAGACCGTCCGGCTGCTGATCGCCGACGACGTCGGCATCGGAAAGACGATCGAATCGGGACTCATCGCCGCCGAAATGCTGGCGCAGGGCGAAGCGTCCGGGCTGGCAGTCCTGTGCAGCCCGGCGCTGGCGGAGCAGTGGCAGGACGAGCTGCGCGACAAGTTCGGCATCGACACCGAACTCGTGCTCGCCTCCACCGTTCCGCGGCTGGAGCGTGTGCTTTACCAAGACGAGTCGCTGTTCCAGCGGCACCCAAATGTCATCGTCTCCACCGACTACATCAAGAGCCCGAGGCACCGAGAAGAGTTCCTCCGGCACTGCCCGGACCTGGTCATCGTCGACGAGGCCCACACCTGTGTTGCCGCCGGCTCGACCGGGAGCCGTGACGGCCGTCAGCTTCGCTATAACCTCGTCAGCAAGGTCGCCGCGGATCCGTCGCGGCACCTCATCCTCGTCACAGCCACCCCCCACAGCGGCAAGGACGAGGCCTTCCGCGATCTGCTCGGTCTCCTCGATCCCGAGCTCGCCGAAGTCAGACTCGATACGGAGTCGGGGCGTAAACAACTTGCTCGCCATTTCGTCCAGCGCCGCCGTGCTGACATCGTCAACTACATTGATGAGACGACGCCTTTTCCGACCAAGCGGAAAGGCGACGAGGCGTCTTACAAGCTATCCGACGAGTACCGGAAGCTGTTCACGGCAGTTCTGGACTATGCCCGTGAGCAGGCACTCGACGAGAGCGACGGCGTCGTTCGGCAACGCGTCCGCTGGTGGTCTGCCCTTGCGCTGCTGCGCTCCCTAGCGTCCTCCCCTCGCGCTGCTGCGCAGACTCTTCGGACTCGTGCCGCCAACCTGGACGCCAAGACCGTCCCCGAAGCGGACGAGCTGGGCCGCATCGCCGTCATGGACCTCACCGACGACGACTCCACCCAGGCCGTCGACGCCGCACCCGGTGCCGACCTGGAGGACGCGGACGGCACCGCACCGCAGCAGCGGCTCCGCCGGATGGCCAAGCAGGCCGAGGCGCTCGAAGGTGCGGCCGACACCAAGCTGGGCGAGCTGACCAAGCTAGTGAAGAAGCTACTCAAGGACGGCTACAACCCGATCGTCTTCTGCCGCTTCATTCCCACCGCCGAATACGTCGCCGAGCACCTGGGGGAGGCGCTCGGCAAGAAGACCGAGGTCGTCTCGGTCACCGGCACCCTGTCGCCGAAGCAGCGCATCGCCCGCATCGATCGCATGATCTCCGGTGCTCCCGCCGATGAGGAGACCGAGGAGCAGGCCCGTCCCGAGCAGCGGGTCCTCGTCGCCACGGACTGCCTTTCCGAGGGCGTGAACCTCCAGGAAGGCTTCGATGCCGTCATCCACTACGACCTGGCCTGGAACCCCACGAGACACGAGCAACGCGAAGGCCGTGTCGACCGGTACGGGCAGCGCCGCGACATCGTTCGCACCGTCACCCTCTACGGTTCCGACAACCAGATCGACGGGATCGTCCTCGACGTCCTGATCCGCAAGCACGCCGAGATCCGCAAGGCCACGGGCGTCTCCGTCGCTGTCCTCGACGAGTCGGACAGCGTGGTCAACGCCGTCCTCGAAGGTCTGTTGCTTCGGGAGGAAGACTCCGAGCAGCTCAGCTTCGACTTCGGATTCACCTCCAAGCGCGACGACCTGCACGCTGGCTGGTTGAATGCTGCTGAACGCGAGCGAGCATCTCGTGCCCGTTACGCCCAGCACGCTATCCACCCGGAAGAGGTGGCCAGCGAGGTCGCCGAGATCCGCGCCGCGCTCGGTTCGGGCGCCGAGGCCGCCGAGTTCGTCCGGACCGCCGTGGTGAAACTGCGCGGCCAGATCTCCCGCGAGGCCGCGGACGGCTCGTTCACCGCCGACACGGGCGGGCTCCCGTCCACGCTGATGAGCGGCCTGGAGGCGGTTCTCGGCCCGAAGAAGGCCCGCGAAATCGCGTTCCACCCGCTGCCGCCGGTCAAGCGCGGCGAGGCCGCGCTCGTCCGGACCGACGCGACCGTCAACACCATCGCCCGCTTCGTCCTGGACGCGGCACTCGATCCGAAGCTGGACGACTGGCAGCGCCCCGCCCGCCGCTGCGGCGTGATCCGCACGGCCGCCGTGCCGACTCGCACGACGCTGCTGCTCGTCCGCTACCGGTTCCACCTCACGCTGCCGACCCGCGACGGCGGACGCCGCCAGCAGATAGCCGAGGACGCCCGCGTCCTCGCGTTCCGCGGCAGCCCCGCCAAGGCCGAATGGCTCAGCGAGGACGAGGCGCTCGCCCTCCTGGACGTCCGCGCGGACGAGAACACCGCGCCCGAGTTCGCCACCGCCACCGCGACCCGCATCCTGGACGGCCTGGAAACGCTCCGGCCCCACCTCGACCAGTACGGCCGCGACCTGGCCGACAGCCTCCGCGCGTCGCACGCCCGCGTCCGCGAGGCCACCCGCCGCCGCGAAACCGGCGTCGTCATCCGCGGCCTCCGCGTCGAGGCCGACCCCAACGCCGACGTCCTCGGCCTGTACGTCTACCTTCCCGTCACCGGAGAGGCCGCCCGATGAGCCGCACCAGCACCCTTCCCCTCGGCATCGCCTCCGTCGGCGGACTCCTCCCCGAAGAGACCCTGCTCCGCATCGCCGGCGGCAACAGCGACCTGCCCGGCGCCAAGCCCGCCGCGTACCACCTGGCCAAGGACGAGACGGTCACCGACGTCGCCGAGCGCTCCTGGACGTACCTGCGCGGACGCTACGCCGCGTTCAAGGAGCAGCTCTCCGACGGTGACCCGGCCGTCGGCGTCACCCGCGAATACTGGCTCGGACGCCTCTTCCAGGAACTCGGCTACGGCCACCTGCCGCGCGTCCCCGCCGGAGGACTGCCCAGCGACGACGGCGAGAAGCAGTTCGCCATCAGCCACCACTGGCAGCACGTGCCGATTCATCAGCTCGGCTGGGGCGTCGACCTCGACCGGCGCACCAAGGGCATTCCCGGCGCCGCCGACGCGGCGCCGCAGTCGCTGGTGCAGGAGTACCTGAACCGCAGCGCCGCCGCTCTCTGGGGCATCGTCACCAACGGACGGCTGCTGCGCGTCCTCCGCGACTCCAGCGCCCTCGCCGGTTCCGCCTACGTCGAGTTCGACCTCGAAGCCATTTTCGAGGGCGAGGCGTTCGACGCGTTCGTGCTGCTGTACCGGGTCGCGCACTCGTCCCGGTTCGAGCACCAGGGCGAGGACACCGGCCCGGCCTCCTGCTGGCTGGAGAAGTGGCGCCAGGAAGCCATCGACTCCGGCGCCCGCGTCCTCGACCAGCTCCGCGTCACCGTCAAGGAAGCCATCGAGACCCTCGGCACCGGCTTCATCCAGCACCCCGACAACCAGGCTCTTCGGGACGCGCTCAAGGACACCGACAACAAGGCCGTCACCCCGGAGACCCTGCACCGCGCGCTGCTCCGGACCGTCTACCGCCTACTGTTCCTCTTCGTCGCCGAAGACCGCGACGTCCTGCTCTCCCCGGACGCGCCACAGACGGCCCGCGACCGCTACAACACCTACTTCTCCACGGACCGCCTCCGCCGCATCGCCGCCCGCCGCCATGGCGGCCGCCACGCCGACGAGTGGCAGGCCGTGACGCTCATCCTGGACGGACTGAACCGGGAAGGCGGACGTCCCGAACTCGGCCTCCCCGCCCTCGGCGGCATCTTCGAGCTTTCCGACGCCGACCACGCCCTGCACGGGCTTTCCCTCACCAACGAGCACCTGTTCAACGCGGTGCGGTCGCTGTCGCGCGTCCACGACCAGAAGGCCCGCCGCATTCGCCGTGTCGACTTCAAGCACCTCGGCTCGGAGGAGCTGGGGTCGGTGTACGAGTCGCTGCTGGAGTACGTCCCCAAGCACGACCCGGCCAGGGGCGCCTTCGAGCTGCGGCAGCTCAGCGGCAACGACCGCAAGACGAGCGGCTCGTACTACACCCCGTCCTCCCTGATCGACACCCTCCTCGACTCTGCCCTTGAGCCCGTCATCGACGACGCGGTGAAGTCGGGCAACACCCCCGACGAGCAGGAGGCGGCGCTTCTCGCCCTCACGGTCTGCGACCCGGCCTGCGGCTCCGGCCACTTCCTCGTCGCCGCCGCCCGCCGCATCGCCAAGCGTCTCGCCTTCGTCCGCACCGGCGATCCGGAACCCTCCAACGAGGCGATTCGTCACGCCCTGCGCGACGTGGTGTCCCGCTGCATCTACGGCGTGGACATCAACCCGATGGCGGTCGAGCTGGCCAAGGTCTCCCTCTGGCTGGAGGCCCTGCAGCCCGGCAAGGCCCTGACCTTCCTCGACGCCCACATCAAGGTCGGCAACGCCCTCCTCGGCACTACCCCGAAGCTGCTGGACGCCGGCCTGCCCGACGACGCCTTCAAGGCCATCGAGGGCGACGACAAGAAATGGGTCACCGCCCTCAAGAAGCGCAACAAGGCCGAGCGTGAGGCGTACGAGAAGCGCCACCTCGCCGTCCAGGACGAACTGTTCGACGAGACCGGCCTGCGAGCCGGCAACCACGGCCTGGCCCGCCGCGCCGCCGCCATCACCAACGCCCAGAGTGATGACCTGACGCACGTCCACGCCCAGCAGAACGCGTACCAGAGGCTTCAGGAAGCGTCCGAGTACCTGGAGCAGAAGGAACTCCACGACGCCTGGTGCGCGGCCTTCGTCTGGACGAAGACGGAGGACCACGCCCCCGCCATCACCACCCGCGACCTCATCAAGCTCAGCCAGGACACGGACACGCTCGCCCCGCGCGGCCGCGCCGAACTGCGGAAGCTGGCCAAGCAGTACCGCTTCTTCCACTGGCACCTGGAGTTCCCGACCGTCTTCACCGTCCCCGAGGACGAGAACGCCCCCGGCACCGACGCCCGAACCGGCTGGACCGGCGGCTTCACCTGCGTCCTCGGCAACCCTCCGTGGGAGCACCTTGAGCTCAAGGAACAGGAGTTCTTCGCCGCGCGGGCGCCAGAGATCGCAGAAGCTGCTGGCGCAACGCGCAAGCGCATGATCGGGGCACTTAAAAATGATGTGGACGCTGAGGACCTCTGGCTTGAATATCAGGACGCCAAGCGGCAAGTTGATGGCAGTCGAAGGATGCCAACCAACTCCGGCGCTTACCCGCTCTGTGGACGTGGTCGGGCCAAGAGCGACGCTCTATTCGCAGAGCTCGGTACTACCCTGATGAAGCCATCTGGCAACATGGGCGTGATCGTACCGACTGGAGTCGCTACCGACGACACCACGAAATACTTCTTTCGCGACCTCGTCGAGCGACGCGCGATAGTCGCCTTGTATGATTTCGAGAATTACGGTAAACGATTCTTTGATGGCGTTGATTCGCGATACAAGTTCTGCATTCTGTCGCTTGTTGGCAAAGTGAAGCAAGAGATGAATCCTGACTTTGCCTTCTTTCTGCGTGATGTCGCAGAGCTCGAAGAGGTTAACAAGCACATCGCGCTCTCGCCCGACGACATCCTGCTGGTTAATCCCAACACGGGTACCTGCCCCATTTTTCGTACCTCAAGAGAACGTGACCTTTTGCTTGCCGCCTGCAGCAAGTTTCCTCCGTTGCGCGGCAACGATGGGAAAGGTCCGTTCGGGCTCGCGATTCGTCGGCTGTTCAACATGGGAGTTCGTGCCACCTTCGACCTATGCATCGAAGAGGTAATCGCATCCCCTGGCCGTCTCGTTATGTTCGAGTCAAAGATGACCCATTCATATAATCATCGATACGGCTCCTATGTCACCTCGGAATCGGATGAGGTGCAAACTTCACCACTAACCGACCTGGGCAATCCTGCTTACTCTCCTAAAGGTCGGTACTCTCTTTCTGAAGTCGAGCTGCAAAAGAAGCTTCAGGGTTTGTGGAGCCGGAACTGGCTGCTCGCCTGGGGTGACGTTGCAAGAAACACTGATGCGCGAACACTTCAGAGCCTAGTGCTCCCCTTGGTGCCAACTGACTTTACAATTCGAGTCGGCTTCCCACGCGATGACAGAACCGCGCATCAGCTGTTGGCTCTATTCAACAGCTTCCCATATGACTTCTTTTTGAGGTTGAAGCTTGGGGGGATGCACGTGTCGGACTACATACTCGAACAAATCCCTTCCCCCACTCCGCAATTCTTTGCCGAGGTGGCATCATGGGATAATGGTGACTCCATTTCGCACTGGCTGTTGCCGCGAGTGCTGGAGCTTACATACACATCTTGGCATCTTCAGGCATTTGCCGAGGATTGTGGATATCATCTACCTCCATTTGGGTGGGATGAGGAGCGGCGGAGGCTGTTGCGGGCAGAGTTGGATGCGGCCTTCTTTCACCTGTACGGGATTCAGCGGGATGACGTTGACTACATCATGGAGACGTTCCCGATCGTGAAGAAGAAGGACGTTGCGACGTTCGGGTCGTACCGGACCAAGGAGTTGATCCTTGAGGTGTACGACGCCATGGAGCAGGCCATCCGAACCGGGGAGCCGTACAAGACCATCCTCGACCCGCCGCCAGGGCAGGGGCCACGCCACCCAGAGTCCTCTCGTCCCGCCTAAGCTCACTGCCGTCCGACCTGCATGCGAATCACCCGGCACTCAACGGCAGCGGCCGGACCCGCACTCAACGAGGGTCCGGCCGTGGGTCGATTGTCAGGAGTCTGTGGAGCGGAGGGCCTGTAGGAACGCGGCCCACTCGCGGGGGGTGAAGTCCAGGATGGGGTCGGTGCCGCCTTCCTTGGTGTCGCGTACGCCGATGGTGCCGTTGGGGGAGCGGCCCACCTCCACGCACTCGCCATTGGGGGCGCTGTGGCTGGACTTGCGCCAATGCGTGTACGGAGTCGTCATGCTTACGATCCTGCCAGGCCGACCAGCTCGTCGGCCACGTTCTCCAGGAGTGTGAGGCTGCTGACGGCCGAGAGCGATGCATCTCTGATGCGTTCGTACATCTCCACGTAGCGTTTGACGTCCACAGGATCGGTGTGAACGACGTCAGCTTTGACCGTGTCTGCTAGAGCGATCACAGGGTCCTCGGGGTCGGGAAAGGTGTAAATGGTGAAGGAGGACCTAGCCGAAAACCCTCCCTTGATGCGGGCGTTGACCGGGAGCACGCGTATCGTGATTCGAGGGTTCGCCGAGACGATTGATACCAGGTAGCGGAGTTGGTCACGCATGATGTCCGAGGGGACCGCCATGCGACGCACGACGAACTCGTCCATGACGATGTTGTAACAGGGGCCATCGGAGCGTAGCGCGGCTGCTTGGCGCATGCGGCGTCCATCGAGCATCCGCTCTGGATCGTAGTCGAGAGGACCATCAGCCTCGTCCAGAGTGATGAGAGCTCTGATGAACTCTGGCGTCTGTAGGAGCCCAGGGATGACGAACTGGTTGTAGCCGCGAATCGTCGCAGCCCCAGACTCGATGTTGGCGTATACGCATTGCCGGTCCCCCATCGCATCGCCGTAGGTGTCCCACCATCCCCGTTGCGCTGCCTGACGCGCGATCTTGAAGATCTTCTCGGTCTTCTCCTCGGGGACGCCAAGAGCGTCGAGGATGTTTGAGACGTCACCGAGGTCGGGGCGGGTGCGGGCGTTCTCGAGCTTGGAGATGGTCGTACGGGAGCGGAAGATCGCTTTGGACAGCTCGTCGGCGGTGATGCCGCGCTGCTCGCGCAGGGTCCGTAGTTCGGTGGCGAGTCGTTGCCGGCGGACGAAGGGACTGGTCACCGGTGACCTCCGTGATCGGGCCGGTGAGGGCTGGGGGCGAACTGCTGACCGGGGACAGTCGAGCTAATGACTAAGAGTTATCACGGGACCACTCAGCGTGTCATCGATTGCGACTGTCTCGAACGGCACTCGACGAACGGCTGCGTGCCGAGGATGAACGTGTGCATCCGTGCACGTATACGAATGCGCACGTCGTCGTCCGAACGAGACACCTCCGCCTCGGCACGCGACTCCGGTGCACCGGGTTCGTTGACTTGCGGCGTGTTGCCCTTATGAAGGCGTCGATAAGGGCAACACGCCGCAAGTCAACGCGGGAACGACCCGGCCGACGTTCGTGGTCACCCACTAACCGGCGCTGCGCGGCAGGGTGGGCGGGGCGGCGTTGTCCGGACGGTCGAGCCAGATGTGCTGCGTCGTGGCGGTGACGGTGAGGCCGAACCGCGAGACGGCCGGCTCGCCCATCTCCTCCCAGCGTTCGCGGGTTCGGTGCCTGACGTCCTGCGGCATCCGCTGGTCCCGCAGCGGCATGAACCAGGCGGGGCACGTGAAGCGCCCTTCGGCCGTTCCGTCCTCCCCGACGGTGAGGACCGCCAGTGGATCGTCGGGGTGGAACGTCGGCCCCCAGGGGGCGAGGATGCGACCGCCCGGCCGCGTCTGCCGCACCCACGCGTAAGGCAGCCGGCACGCCGCGGCCGTGGCGATCACGCGATCGTAGGGAGCGTTCGCGGCGTGGCCGTGCGTGCCGTCCCCGGTCACCACCTGGACGTGGCAACCGGCCCGCGCGAGCGCGGTGCGGGCCTGCTCGGCCAGACCGGGGTCTATCTCGACCGATGTGACGTTCTTCGGTCCGGCCAGCTCCGCCAGCAGCGCCGCGTTGTAGCCGGTGCCCGTGCCGATCTCCAGCACCTTCATGCCCGGTTCGACATCGAGGGCTTCGAGCATCGTGGCCACGATGTGCGGCGCGCTGGCCGAACTGGTCGGCCAGATCCCTCGCTCGATGGCCCCGTCATCAACCTGCGTGATGATCGAGTCGCCGGATCGGACGAGTTCCAGCCACCGGTCCGGGTCGTCCCCGCGCCGCAGGGGAACGGCCAAGCCGTCGTCCCGGCGCACCCAGATCACGTCCGGGACGAACGCCTCACGCGGCACCCTGCGCAGCAGCTCGTCGACGTTCACCCCTGCTGCCCGGTGCCGCCGCAGCCGGTGCAGGGAATGTCCCGAGACTTCCCGTCATCGGTGGTGATGATCGGCACCTGCTTGCCGTGCTTCCCCATGCCGACGGCTCCTTCCGCGATTCACCGTTGAGGCCGGCCCGCGGAGCGGGCACGGTCGGTCGGACGTGTCCGGTGAGGGCCGGGGGTGACCGCTGACCGGAGGCTTTCACCGTTCTGGCTCTGTGTTATCAGTCGATCGCCGAACGTGCTGCCGATCGAGGCGCTCCGAACGGCCTTCCGCGAGCATTTGCGTGCCGCAGACGGACGTGCGCATCCGTGAACGTTCAAGATCGCGCACGTCCGCCCGCGCGGACGTCCCTGCCGTCAACGCACCATCCCTGCGGCGGGCGGCCGAATACCGAAATACGCAGGCGGACATCGGTTGCCGTTCCTGAGCATGAGAGCGTCATTTCGGATCGTCCCTGTGAGGTGATCAATGCTGCTCGCGGTATCCGTTCCGGCGAAGCCGGACGCGTCGATGTACTGGCGACGGGAATTCCACGGCAAGGCGGATCAAATCCGGCTTGTTAGGGCATTCGCCGCACATCTACTCCCCGACTTTCCGAGCCTGGACGAGCTTCTCCTCGTCCTGGACGAACTCGCCGTGAACGCCGTTCGGCACACCCGCTCAGGCCACGACGGCGGGCGGTTCACCGTCGAGATCAGCATGGACGTGGCCGGCGTCATCGTCTACGTCACCGACCAGGGCGGCCCGGACGAGCCGCGCGTGCGGGACATCACCGAACTGGCCGAGGGCGGCCGGGGCCTGCTCACCGTCGAGGCCCTGGCCGCGACCTGGTCATGCACCGGTGACGCCCAAGGCCGCACCGTCCGCGCAACCTTCCCCCGCGAACGTTGAGCAGGTCGGTCATCGTGGCCGCCCATCACCTGACGAGCGTGTGCGCCGCGCTCGCTTGGAGGTGACGTAATGACTCCTGAAATGCCCTTCGCCCGACCCGGCGGAGCCCCCTGCGGGCTGATCGCCGAGAGCCGGACAGCCATGTCGGCGGAGACCGATCTCGATCTGGCCGTGGCATGGCTGCAGCGAAGGTACCCGGATCTTTGCATCTGGTGGGGCGAGTACACCGGCTCTATCTGGGCCATGCTGCCCGACCAACTGGTCGAGGCGAAGAACGCCCCTGACCTCGCTCGCCGTATCGACGCCATCCGCGAGCGCTCCGCCCTGCGGGGCACCGCGGCCCGACACGTCCAGCAAGCGAGGCCACTCCCTCGGGCACCCCACGGCGCCTGGGCCGACCGAAGCAGGCCGACCTCTCCCGCAGGCCGCCGGCATCGGTCCACCGCCGCAGCGACACGCCAACGGCGTGACGGCCTCCTCCGTCGCCTGTTCACCGGCGGCTGCCGCATCCTGTTCGGAGAAGCCGGGGCGCCTCAAACACCATGAAAGCCGTCGATCAGCGACGGAGCCGGATCCTCGCGCCCCCGCCCGGCCCGAGGCCGCACCATTCGCGCCACCTTCCCACGTTCAGCGCTGTGCGTGGGCGGCCCCGAGATAGGCTGATCTTTTCGGGTGCGGCCGCCAGGACCGACAATCGTGGGAGCGGGATCATGAACGACCGGCTGATCGAGCTGGAAGTGCAGAATTTTCGCAGCCTGCGCAAAATCACCGTGCCTTTGGGCCCGCTGAATGTCCTGGTCGGTCCCAACGGCGCGGGCAAGACCAATGTGCTGGAAGTCTTCCGTTTCCTCGCCGACGTCATCCGCACCGACCTGGAACCGGCGCTGGAAGTCCGCGGAGGCTTCGAGGAACTCGTGTTCTGGGGAGGGCCGAAGCAACCGGCCTCCTTCCAGATCAAGCTGAAGGCCACATGGACCGCGCACAGCAGCATGAGCGCACCGGACGAGTACACCCTTCGTGTGGAACGGCGGGCGCCTGCCGACGCCCGACCTTCGCTCAGGCGACACGAGACCTTCCAGTTCAAAAGGACGCAGGGGCGTGGAAGGCGCATCACGATCTCCGGGCAGAGAGTGAGCGTCGAGAGCATCAGCCGGGACAAGGAGGCGTCCCAGGAGCACCTCTTCGGCATTCGTCGCCTGAGCAGTGGCCTGTCCACTCTGCCGCGTCTGTCTGACGACGAGGGAGGGAACGAGGTCGCCACAGTAGCCGAGCGTCTCGCTTCCTTCCGGGTCTTCGACGTCAGCGTTGACAGGGCACGGCGTCCGGCCCGCTTCCCGACAAGGCACGTGACGCTAGAGGAGGATGCCTCCAACCTCGCGGCCTTCCTGCTCTTCTTGGAGGGCAGAGGAAATGGGGCGTTCGAACAGTTGGTGGAAGACGCGAAGGAAGTGCTTCCGCAACTGGACGGCGTGAGCTTCGAGTATCCGTCAGGTCCCGCCCGCGAGGTGGTCGTGGTCCTGCATGAGAGAGGGCTGCGCCGACCGACACAACTCGCGGACGCCTCCTACGGCACGATCCGCCTGCTCGGTCTGCTGGCCTTGCTCTATGACCCGGAGCCCCCCGCACTCACCTGTGTGGAGGAGATCGATCACGGGCTTCATCCGCAGGCCCTTGAACTCCTTGTCGAACGCCTGCGCGAGGCGAGCGAGCGCACACAGTTCCTCATCGCCACCCACTCACCCGCCTTCGCGGACAGGTTGAAGCCCGGTGAGCTGGTGGTGTGCGAGCGGCTCGACGACGGCTCGTCCGCGATCCCCGCCGTTCCGGAGGCCAGGGTCAGGGAGATCGCCGACAGGAGTGACAACATGCCGCTCGGACGTCTCTGGTTCTCGGGCGTGCTGGGCGGCTCCCTGTGAGGAGACGGGGCGGGACGAGCATTCGTGCCACTCGCCGCCCGGTCGTCGTGCTGGCCGGCGAGGACCGCAACGACCGGCGATGTCTGCGCATCCTGCTCGAAGCGTTCTGCGAGGAGATGCGCGGCCGGCTGGTGGAGATCAACGAGCCGGTGAGGCTCCACAAGGTTCCCGCGGATCGACTCCCGCGGAGGATCTCGGACCTGGCGGCCCTCGCAAGGGCACGCGCCGCCGCTGAGGACGCGGAGCTTGCCTGCGTCTTCGTCCATGAAGACCTCGACAGCACTGACGGCGATGACTACCCGGCGATCCACCGCCGAGTGCAGGAAGCACAGCGTGCGGAACTGGGCAGTGCGCATTACGTGCTGGCCGTCGAGGAGATGGAGGCTTGGCTGCTGCTCTTTCCCGATGCGCTGTCCAACCTCGTCGGCTCGTGGAAGCTCCCTGCGAAGTACCGCGGAAAGGACACCGGCCGCCTTGCGGACCCGAAGGGCGTCCTCATGCGGGAGGTGTCCAGAGGAGGGCGGCGCTACCGGGAATCCGACGCACCGGCCGTCCTGGAAAGGGCCGTGGCGTTGGCGCTTCACCGCGACCCCATCGGCACCAACCGCTCATGGACGCGGTTCGGCACGGACATCGCGGACTGCTGCCGCCGTCATCTCGAGCAGCCGACGAAGACGAGATGACCGGGCAGACGGACGCGCGCCACCCGGCGACCGTCAGCGCGTACTGAGGCGGGAACCATGGGTCATGGACGCGGAAGTATCCGTCCGGCCTGAGTTCGGCGGTGGCTGAGCGTGCAGGCGGCCGTCAGCCGCGGACGGATCTCCAGAGAGCAGCCGTTGCGGCATCGAGGCTGTAGAGCATCGCGCCACCGCTCGATTCGACGACGCGCATTGGCCATGTGTCGCTGTCGTAGTGCGTGTTCAGGTGGCGGGTGAATGCCGCCAGGTTCCCGCGCAGGCTGTGGTACTCCATCGACAGGGCCTTCACCAGATCTTGCATGTCGTACTGCTTGCCGGGCTCCTGGCAGAGGACGTCGAGAATACGGGTGACCGTTTTGGTGGTGTTCAGTTCGGTGCCGGCCAGCCTGGCCAGCTTGTCGGCGTCCCACGCCCCAGGGGCGTCGCTCGTCCCAGCAAGCCCGGCGTCGGCGCCGGGCTCCTGCTCGAGCTCGGAGAGCAGCCGATACACGGCCATGACGTGCTGAGCGGGTACTGCCACCTGGATGAACTCCTGCTCGACTTTCGGGCTCATCATCTACCTCGGTCTGTTGTCCATGTGCCTGGAGTGCCTACCATAACACTTCATGTTCTAGCCGGGTAGGTCTCATTTGCCTGGAGTCATGCCTGGTGTGAATGGAGTGGATACCGTGTTCCCCACCGCCTTAGATGTGGTCTCACGCCGGAGACTGGAGCCGGGCCGGGCGTGTAGGGGCGCCGCACGGGGCTCGCTCGGACGTCGAGCTTCTGCACCTTGCCGGGTCGGAGGAGGCCCGCGGTTCGACCGGGACGATGCCGGGGCCGTCGATACCCTCGGAAGGCGTCGGTCCCCTGGTTCGCTGTGATTCCGGATGTGGACCAGTTCCCATGACTTGCCTTGTCCCATTGCTCTGTTACGTGGTCAGGAGTTTTCGTGGCGTCACAACAGTTCGAGCCCCCGTCGGGCACCCGCGACTTCCTCGCCGGTGCGCTGCGCACTCGCGAGCATGTCTTCGCGCAGATCCGCGGGGTGTTCGAGCGGTGCGGGTTCGAGCCGTTGCAGACGCCGGCGTTCGAGCGGCTGGAGACTCTGACCGGCAAGTACGGCGACGAGGGCGACAAGCTGATCTTCAAGATCCTTCGTCGTGGGGAGCACGAGGCCACCGGCGAAGCCGATCTGGCGCTGCGGTACGACATGACCGTCCCGCTCGCGCGGGTCGTCGCCGGCTACGGGTCACAGCTCCCGACGCCCTACAAGCGGTACGCGATGGGCCCGGTATGGCGGGCCGACCGTCCAGGCAAGGGCAGGTTCCGCGAGTTCGCGCAATGCGATGTGGACGTGGTCGGGTCAGCATCCCCGCTCGCGGACGCCGAGGTGGTGTGCGCGCTGACCGACGCGCTGGATGCGGTCGGTGTACGTGACTACCGGGTGCTGGTGAACTCGCGTCAAGCGCTCTCCGGCCTGCTGGAGGTCTACGGCGTGCCCGCCGACCTCGGCGGCGGCGTGCTCATCACCCTGGACAAGCTCGACAAGCTGTCGCCGGACAAGGTCGCTGCCGAACTGGTGGATGCCCGGTCGCTGGCCCCCGGCATCGCCGAGGCCCTGGTCGGTGACCTGACGGCCGCCGATGCCGTGGAGCGGATGCAGACCGCCTTGAAGGACAGCGAGGCCGGACGTGCGGGCCTGGAGGAGATCGGCCGGCTGCTGGAGCTGGCGTCGCCGAAGGTGGGCGAAGACCGGATCGCGTTCACGCCGAGCCTGGTCCGGGGCCTGGACTACTACACCGGCGTCATCTTCGAGGTGGTCGCCGAGGGCATGCCGGGTTCGATCGCCAGCGGCGGACGCTACGACAAGCTGATCGCCGCGCTCGGGGGACCAGACGTGCCGGCCTGCGGCGGCTCCCTGGGTGTCGAACGGATCATCGGCCTGCTCAGTGACGATCAGGGTGATGCGCACAGGATCGATGTCGCCGTCACAGTGATCGCCGAAGACACCGCGTCCGAAGTCATGGGCTTCGCCGCGCAGCTGCGGGATGCGGGTCTGCGGACCGAGGTGTATCTGGCCGCCAGTCGCAAACTGGCCAAGCAGCTGAAGTGGGCCGCTGACCGCATGGCCCGCTTCGCGCTGATCTACGGGGCGTCCGACAAGGAAGCCGGGGTGATCACGGTCCGGGACATGGACACCGGAGAGCAGGCCCAGGTCCCGACAGGCGAGCTTGCCGCACACCTCACCGGGAGGTGTGCGCCGTCGAGGTAACGCCGCACGCCTGGACGTCGACGACGTCTCCGAACGCTGGGCCCGGGGCCTGGTCGAGCACCCGTTCCCCATCGCACTGCTGTCGCTCCAGTTCAACTGGCGCTACATGAAGGAGCACGGCGTCCGCCCGAGCCGACTCGCCACGAGTCATAGGACGCGGAAGTATCCGTCCGGCTTGAGTTCGGCACGCCGGCCGGTGCGGGTGAGGGAGCCGGAGACGCGCACTTCGAGACCTTGGCCGTGGGCGCGGAGGGCACGGTCATAGTCGTCCGGGTCGAGAGGGACCCACACCTGCCGGTTCCTGCTGACATCTCGGACGGTGAGGACGCCGCGGACGACGACCCAGCCTTGTTCGTCGGGGCGGGCCCTGTCCATGGCGCGGACTCGGCCGCGAATCTGCGCAGGCTCGGTTCTCGGTTTCCGCCCGAGGTCCTCGGCGGCGTGGGCGAGCATGCTCACCTGCTCGCCCTCGAAGCGGACCGGGGCAGTGGGCGCATGGGCGGCCACCACGCCGGCCCAGTCGAACTGGATCTCGAAGGGACGGTTCCGGTCGGAGCCGCCGAAGCGGGCCAGCGCCTGGCAGAGCGTTCGCGAGACACCGGCGTCCGTCCGTTCCTCGAAAGGCGTGAGCTCGGCCCGTTCAGATGCCTCCTCGGCAGCCGCCCTCGCGCTGAAGAGCGCACGCCTCAACCGAAGGAGGACTCTGCGCTCGAAGGCGTCCGCGGTGGAGAAGAGCGTGTCGTCGCTGGGGCCCAGGGGAACTTCCGCGCTGATGACGAAACTTCCCTGAGCGGTACCCAGGAGAGCCTTCTCCGGGAACTCCCGGACGACCTTCGGCTTGCTGTTGGGCAGGATGAATCCCGCGCCAGGGTAGTACTCGGCATAAGCCGCAGCGATGAACAGTTCCCGCACGCCCTGGAACGCCTCAGCCGCATCGGCTGCGGGGATCAAGCCCGGCGGTGCGTCCGGGAAGAGCCGGAAGTACTGCCGATCCGTAGCGGGGGCAGCGAGCCTGTGCAACATCTCCGACTCGGGGCGCTCCTCGACCTCCGCAAGCATTCGGATGACCTCGTACATGCGTTGCGGGAAATCGCGGAAACGGTCGGAGACCGGGACGATGACCTCGAAGTTCCGCCGACCGAATTCCCAGACCGTGGCACGTCCGTTGAGATCGCCCGCCCGGCGCCAGCCCGTGGAGTTCAGGTAGCGCACGACGTCGTCGGGCGCGAGACGCTGGAGTTCGTCCCGGCTGATCGTCATGACGCCTCCGCTTGGGCCGCGGTCGCCTTCTCTGGATCCTCCACGAGTGTGCGAAGCGAATCAACGGTCAGCAGGTTGGCCTTGGGGACGTGGACAGTCGTCTTCGCGCCGGCCTTCGCGTCGACGATCGGGTTTTCGTCCGCCAGGCAGTGCCAGTAAGCGGCGTTCCGCAACAGCAGTCCGTCGTGCCCGGCCGTGGCGTACTCCCGCCACTCCTTCGGGACGATCACCAGGAACAGGAACGTGGGGTAGATGGTGGCCCACCCGTCGGCGAGGAAGTTGAAGTGGGGAACCTCGAGACGATAACCCCACGTGGTGTCAGTCTCCGTGGCCGCCGAACCTGACTTCACCTGGACGTTGATCCCGGGGGCGCGTGCGCCGCGGAGCGCGCCGACGCCGTCAGGCCACATGCATAAATCGATGCCGTCGATATCCGGGATCGGTTTCGCCAACCGCAGGCCCGCCGCCACGGCGAGCGCGCTGACGAACGCCTCGCCGTAACCACCCTGGTGGTTCCTCGCATCCACGATGTCGGCGCGTCCTCCGTGCGGCGTCCTGTTAAACGTTGTCGTATCCAGATCTAAGGCCGTAGTCGGAAATCGGTCAAGGTCCAGTAACGTGACGCTTGCGTTGCTCTGTCCGACCTGGTTGACCTGGAGGAAGCCTTGCCTCAGCTCGCCTTCGCCGCCGACTTCTTCGACGAGTACGAGAACCTGGAGAAGACGGTCAAGCAGGGTGTGCGCGAGGCGATGGCCAAGTTCCAGAGACTCACGGCCGCCGAGCTGACCGCCGATAAGGGCCTGCATCTTGAGCAGCTGGAGAAAGCTCGTGACCCGCGCATCCGCACCATCCGCGTCACCAAGTTCTGGCGCGGAGTCGTGCTCGCTCCGGACGACGGCAGTGGCACTTACCTGCTGCTCAAGGTGCTGCAACACGACAAGGCGATCGCGTGGGCACGCAAGCGCGTCATCAGCGTCAACACGGCGACGCGCGGCCTCGAAGTCCGCAACGTCGAAGCGATCGAACAGCTCACGCCGGTGCTCCAGAAGGCAGCCGAGAAGGCCCCTGCGCTTCTGTTCGCCGACTACTCCGACACCGTTCTGCGGCACCTCGGCATCGACGACGGTGTGCTGCCCGCCGTCCGCACCATCATCGACAAACCGCAACTCGAAGCCTTCGCGAAGCTGTTCCCCGAAGACCAGTTCGAGGTTCTGCAGTACCTCGCGGAGGGCTTCACACCCGATGAGGTGTGGCAGCAGGTCGTCGCGATCCGGCGCCCCGCCGACGCGGCCGCCGGCGAGCCTACCGAAGACCTGGCGACCGCCATCGCCAATACCCCGAGCCGCATCGCGCTCGTGTCAGGGCCGGACGAACTGCAGGACATTCTGACCAAGCCGTTCGACGCCTGGCGGATCTTCCTACACCCGTCCCAGCGGCGCATCGCCTACCGCCCGTCCTACAGCGGTGCGGCGCAGGTATCCGGCGGGCCCGGCACCGGCAAGACCGTAGTGGCCCTGCACCGCGTCAAGCACCTCCTCGACCAGTCCGACGACGCCCGCATCCTGCTCACCACCTTCACGAACGCACTAGCCGACTCCCTGCGGGACAGCCTGACGCTCCTCCTGGACGACCCCGAAGCGCTGGACCGTGTCGACGTGACCACGGTGAACGCGCTCGCTCGCCGGGTCGTGGCCGACCACGGCTCCGTCCCCTACCTGGTCTCCGAGAACGACTACCGCACCCGCAAACGCTGGCAGAAGATCGCCAAGGGGCTCGACCTGCCATGGAACGAACACTTCCTGGACCTGGAATTCCGCCACGTCGTTCTCGCGCAGGGCATCGGCAGCGAGGAGGAGTACCTCTCGGCCTCCCGCGCCGGCCGGGGTGCCGCCCTCCGAACCCCTCAGCGCGTTGAAGTCTGGCGGGCCGTCGCCGAATTCGAGCGGCAGCTCGAAGCCGACGGCCAGTGCACCCACCTCCAGCTCTGCGCCAAAGCCGCCGAACTGCTGGCCACGGAAGGCCCGCGGTACCGGCACATCGTCGTGGACGAAGCACAAGACCTGCACCCGGCGCAGTGGCGCGTGCTCCGCAACGCCGTCGCTGAACAGTCTGACGATCTGTTCATCGCCGGCGACCCGCACCAGCGGATCTACGACACCCGCGTGTCCCTGCGCTCCATGGGCGTGAACGTCTCCGGCCGCTCAAGCAGGCTGCGCATCAACTACCGCAGCACCCAGGAGATCCTTACCTGGTCGTCCGCTATCATGACTGGCGAGAAAATCGACGACCTGGACGAGGGCTCCGACACCCTCGACGGCTACAGGTCGAGGCTCCGCGGCCGGAACCCCGCTCTCGCGTCGGCGTCCAGCCAGGCCGTCGAACTGGACCGCATGGCCGACACGGTTCGCTCCTGGCTGGACGCGGGAGTCGACCCGTCCGACATCGCGGTGGCGACCCGCTTCCACGACCTCGGCGCACGAGCCAAGCAGCGACTGCTGTCCGACGGCATCCCCGCCGTAGCCCTGAAGGACGGCCCCGACGCATCAGAGCCAGGCGTCCGTGTCGCCACGATGCACGCCATGAAGGGCCTGGAATTCCGCTGCGTCGCCCTTATCGGTGTCACCGAACGCGCCCACCCGCTCGACGCCGCCGTCACCGCGGCCGACCTCGACCGCATCCAGCACGAGATCGACATGCTCGCCGAACGCTCCCTGCTGTTCGTCGCCTGCACTCGCGCCCGCGAAGACCTCCACCTCTCCTGGCACGCCACCCCGAGCCCCCTCCTCCCGCTGTGACACGGTCCTGAGCGCATCTACGGGGATCCGTCGGTGGTGTCTTCGGCTCCGGATGCGACTGTCAGTGAGCCTGCCGACACCCATTGACAGCGACGACCCGCGGAACGAAGATTCGTGATGATGGTTTCTACATTCGGACATCATCCGTGGACGGTGGATGACCTCGTCTCCGGAGTCGACATGGGCACGATCCGCCTGCCGGACATCCAGCGCCCCTTCGTGTGGCCGAACGCGAAGATCCGGGACCTGATCGACTCCATGTACCGGGGCTACCCTGTTGGGGAGTTGATGTTTTGGGCGAGTAAGGATCCCGCCAACACGAAGGCGATCGGCGCTGCCTTGAAGACCCAGGCCGTTTCCATGCAGGTGGTCGATGGGCAACAACGACTCACCAGCCTCTATGCCGTCATCAAGGGGGCCGAGGTGTGGCGGGAGGACTACTCCCGTGAGGCTGTCAAGCTCGCCTTCAATCCTCTCACAGAGCGGTTCGAGGTTCCTAACAGTTCCACCAGAAGGTCACCAGAATGGATTAACGACATCGTGGGCGTCTTCGCGGATGCCATCGAGGCGAGGCATCGTTATCTGCGTAATCTCCGCAATGACTCGGCTCGCACCGTGGACTCGGATATCGAACGCCAGGTCGAGATCGCGATTCAGCAGGTAGCTGGCCTCCGCTCCTACGCCTTCCAAGTCGTTCAGATCAAGGAGGACGTGTCCCGCGAGACCGTCGCCGACATCTTCGTCCGTACGAACTCCGAAGGTGTGAATCTGTCCTCGGCGGACTTCATCCTCACCTGGATGAGTGTGTTCTGGGAAGAAGGCCGCAGGGAGCTTGACACCTGGGCGCGGAACTCGCGTTTCACTCCGAATGAAGTCACCTCCATTCTCAACGAAAAGACCGTCTGGACCCCGAAAAATCCATACCTGGCCTTCGACCCGGGACAGGTCCTACGAGTAGCGATCGCCGTAGGGCTGCGGCGCGCCAAACTGCAAGACGCTTACAACGTCCTGCGTGGCCGGGACCCGCGTACTCGTCTCATCCATCCGGAACGACGCGAGAAGGAACTCTCCCGCCTCCAGACGGGGCAGGGGCATGCGATCAAGCCTGTGCACTGGGACGAGTTCCTCAGGGTCCTGGAGAGAGCCGGCTTCCGCTCCAGAGCGATGATCACCTCGGTGAACACAATCCTGTACTCCTACGCGCTGTGGCTCGTCGGGCGCATCGACTTCGGGGTGCCAGTGGACGAACTGCGCGAAGTGATGGCGCGCTGGTTCTTCATGTCGCAGCTCACCGGTCGATACACGAACTCGCCTGAGACACGGATGCAGGAGGACCTCAACCGTCTTGACGGTCTGCAACCGGCCGCCGCCGCGTTCGTTAAGGTCTTGAACAACCAGATCGATGCCGCCGTCCCAGAGGACTGGTGGCGTGTCACTCTCCCCGAGAACCTCGACACCTCGTCCGTGAACGCCCCCGCTTTCGCCGGCTACGTAGCAGCGCTCAACATCCTCGATGCCGACGTCCTTCTCGCCACGTCCAAGGTGAAGGACTGGATCAATCCTGCTCACGCTTCCGTCAAGGGCATTGAGAAACATCATCTGTTCCCTCGCGACTACCTCAAGAGCGCGCTCGGAGTGAAGGACACGCGAAAGATCAACCAGGTCGGCAACTATGCGCTTGTGGAATGGTCGGACAACATCGCCATCTCCAACCAGCCGCCGAACGTGTACTGGCCGCAAGAAGTCGCCGAGAAGAACATCGAGACTGCCCGTCGAAAGAGACAAGAAGGCTGGCACGCCCTGCCTGACAACTGGTTTAACCTCGGCTATGAGGAGTTTCTCCAGCAGCGCCGCCGATTGATGGCCAACGTCGTACACGAGGGCTTCAAACGGCTCACGGACCCGAACTACGAGCCCAGCTTCACTCAGCTCGAGAGCGTACTTGAAACCATGCCGGTCGCGGTGACGCTTCCGACCTTCGAGCACCTGGTGAACTCCGGAACCCTTCCTCCCGGGACTCTGCTGACCCCGGTCGATTCAGACCGCCCGACGATAGCGGAAGTCATCGAGGACGGATACATCCAGGTAGGCGAGCACCTCTGCGAGACCGTTGATCGAGCAGCCCGCGAGGACCATGCAGAAGCAGGCTCCGGATGGGAGTACTGGCAGGCCCACCTGGACGACGAAGACGAACCCGTCACGCTGGCTGACCTTCGTGAACGCGCCGCAGCAGCCTCACCCTGATTCGCCCAGAGTGTACTTTCGGCACCCGAGGGCGCCTGGCGCGCTTCAGGAGGCATGCGAACGCTGCGGCGGGCAGCCGGCGCTCCAAGGGCGCGCTGGTCTGCATGCGGCAATCAGGCTTGGGCTACCCAAACCGTGTGTCTCGCCCGAGCCTCCGAGGCGAGGATTTCTCTGAGCTGCTCGCCCGTTCGACCTCTTGTCTTGATGGCGTGGCAATTTGGGCAGAGAGCGACCATCTGAATAGGGTGGTCGCGCCCCCAGATGGCGCGATCCTGGACGTGATCTACTTCAAGAATTGGGTCACCCTTCTTGGTCACGTCATTGGGCTGACCGGTGCACAGTGGGTTCTCGCATTGACCGCCGCTTCGGATCAGCACGGCCTTGGTGGCGGCCGCGGAGCGTACAGGCTGCTTACGGGCAGTGGTTGAAGTGCGGTCGTGGTCGCCACGTGCTTCGGCGGCCTCTACACCCCGACAGAGACGCAGATAGACTTCTAATTGAGCCGATCCAGTAGAGGGTGATACGTCAGCGCGTTCTCGGTGCAGGCCGACTTGCATCATGAACTCCTCTGGAGGAGCACCTTCAAAAAAGCGCGTGCCAAGTGTCGTGACGGCTTCTGTCCGGGCCGATTCGCTAGACGCAATGAGTTCATATACCCAAGCCATGAGGCCGCAGTAGGGATCTTGTTCTTCAAGCCAGCTGATCGGTTTACCGTGTGCGGCTGGGATGGGTCCAACATGTCCCGGCAACTCCCATAGCGCTGTATGTGCCAGTGCGACGATGGGAAACTCAGGGGTCGGCCTTGAACTCGGCTGACCGTACTCGCGCATTAGGTGGCGAAGCTCGGTATGGGCATCTCGCCAGGGCGCAAGGCGCGGACGGCGGTGTGCCGCCCTTCCGAACGCCCAGAGGAGGGTAATCGGCTGATGTCGGGCGGGTCCATCAGCGGTGCTGGCGATCCGTAGCGTCTCAAGGATCTCAATCAGGCGCCGTCGAGGTGAAATCGGCTCATCGTCGACCACCTCGAAGCCCAGGCGTGTGAGGAGCCGGACGACTGTCTGACGACCGCCGGAGAACTGACCAGCGGTCAGTGGTCGACCTGTCACGTGACGGTACGCCACCCCCACTATGGCCTTGGAGTCGTAGTAGACGCCATCGTGGTAGAGGAAGTACTGGCGGGCTGGGTCGAAACCGTAGCGGTCTAGGAAACGGTGACGTCCAAGCTCGTCACACTCGGCGATCGCGTGGAGGACGGCTTCGTGTGTGATCACCTGCAGATCCATGCGGTCATGATATGCCCGATTTGGTAAGAATTCCCAGTAGGTCCCCTGGCTCCCGGCAGGCGACGAGAATCGATGAGTCGACTCATTGGTTGCTGACTGTCCAGCAGGTGGCCTGTGCTGTAGCGCCCTTGGACCGCTGTCCGGTGTCCAGGCGACCGAAAGCGGTTTCTGCTCTCGAAGCACGACGGCCGGCCTGGCCAACTGATGCCGCTGTCCTCTTGCTCAATAGCTGAGACTCAGCCCTATGCGACGAGCATTGGCGAGTTGTGCGACGCTTTACGGTCGAGAGGGATAGTCTGCTGACGGCCTCTCGGAGAGCTGAATCATTCATAACTCGGCGGCACGCCTCAACCCGCCGCGACAGCATAAAGAATTGAGGGTTACGTGCTGGTTGCGTTTGGCTGCCGCACTGCTTAGAGGCTGCAAGGTAGGACCGTGTCGCGACACGTTGCGGATTCGCGGGAATCCGCCGCACACACTTCCTGTGGGTGCGGGACCGGGCGCGGTCCAGGACGAGTCGATCGGAGGTGGAGCGACGAGCGACGAACAGGTCAACCAGCCACGC
This sequence comes from Actinomadura geliboluensis, assembly GCF_043197915.1. Taxonomy (NCBI): domain Bacteria; kingdom Bacillati; phylum Actinomycetota; class Actinomycetes; order Streptosporangiales; family Thermomonosporaceae; genus Actinomadura; species Actinomadura geliboluensis. The sequence goes on from NZ_JBICUA010000008.1 coordinate 34,125, forward strand.
AAACTGCAGCGACGTTCCCAGCTTGGCGGAGGACGCCGGCGGGATCGGGAGATGAGGTTCCGAGTCAGCGACCAGGAGTACACGGAAATCCGCGCGGCAGCCCAACGGGCAGGAGCTGCCTACGGAACATTCATCGTCCACACCGTCCAGGCAGCCGCTCGGCAGCACAAATTCGGACACCAGCCGACCGCGGGAATCTGCGAAGAACTGCGTAGCATCGCGCGACAGTTGAATCGAATCGGCGTCAACCTCAATCAGCTGGCACGCATCGCGAACGCGACGGGACAGGTGCCCGACGAACTGCCTGCTGCATTGTCGTATCTGGAGAACGTCCTCCGCAGAGTGGACGCTTCGTCCGTCGAGATCGGTCGGCTCCTACGTTGATCGGCAAAGTCACCCGCGGCCAGGGCATCGCAAGGCTGCTGTCCTACCTCTACGGCCCTGGCCGCCGCAACGAGCACATCGATCCCCACATCGTCGCGGGTTTCCGACTCCCTATGGCCCTGGAACCTGGCCTCGACGCGAGAGGCGATCGGGACTTCCGCCACCTGGTCGGTGTCCTGACATCCCCACTCGACACCCTCCGGCACACACCCCTGGCGTTGCCGATCTGGCAGTGCTCGATCCGAGCAGCCCCAGAGGACCGAACCTTGTCGGACGATGAATGGGCCGACATCGCCGAAGAGGTGATGCACCAGACCGGATTCGCCCCCAGAGGTGACGACCAGGCATGCCGCTGGATCGCAGTACGGCACGCCGACGACCACATCCACCTCGCTGTCGTCCTGGCCCGCGAGGACGGACGCAACCCCAACGTCCACCGCGACTACTTCAAGGTCGCCAACGCCTGCCACATCGTCGAGGAACGCTACGGCCTCACCCGAACCGCGCCCGCCGACCGCACAGCCGCACCTCGACCGACCCGAGCCGAGACAGAACTCGCCCATCGCAAGAACTGGCCGGAGCCTCCTCGTACCACCCTTCGCCGGCACGTAGCCACCGCAGCCGCTGGAGCCGAAACCGAGGACGACTTCTTCGCGGCCCTCGAAGATGCTGGGGTGCTGGTGAAGACCCGTGAGAGCGCCCGCACTCCCGGAGAGATGACCGGTTACGCGGTCGCGCTTCCCCACCACACCAATCAAGAAGGCCAACCGGTCTGGTTCTCCGGAGGAAGGCTTGCCGCCAACCTCACCCTCCCCAAACTCCGCCACCGTTGGTCAGCTCCACACGGAAGTATCCCCTTTGACCGGCGCGCCTTTAGCCGCAGCATCGAGCTGACTCACCAGGAACGATCTGCGGCCTACCAGCAGGCCGCCCGAGCCGCCGCCACTGCCACCTGGCAGATGCGCCACATCCAGGACCCGGCGGTCCGCGCTGACGTGGCCGCCGCGACCTCCGACGTCCTACACGTGACCGCAGCAATCACAGGCAACAGAGAACTCGCACGCACTGCCGACTTCTACGATCGCGCGGCTCGCGAACCCTACGGATACCAGCCACCACCGACGCCCTACGGCGCGAACCTTCGCACGGTCGCCCGAACCCTGGCTTACTCCGAAATCCGAGGACGACGCGGTCACCGTCCGGACCTTGTGAGCGTCCTCTCCCATCTCATCCTGCAACTCGCCGCCCTGATCGAGGCGATCGCAGAGTCCAGGCAGCTCCAGCAACGTGCCGCACAAGCAGCAGCCGCCCGCAAAGCTGCTGCGCAACTCACCAGACTCGGCCGGCCAGATCCACGACCGCCATCCCCGACGTTGCCTCGGATGCCAGCGCACCTCACTGCGGAGCACAACGCTGCACGACTCGCGGCCGCCGCGTTCCCCGTCCCCCTCAGCCACCATCTGACAGAGAGCCCGTACCAATCCACCAGAGCCGCACCTCCGCAACCCGGCCCGCACCGCCGCCGCGGCCCATCGCGGTAGCTCGACCAGCGAGACTCCCATGCCACGCCACGCCGCGCGGGGTCGTGGCGTAATGATCGGAGCAGCCACATACTAACGGAGCGCAAACAATGCTAACGTTGCGCAAGTAATGCACTGGTGCAGTGTTCGGAAGGACGAACCTGCACTACCTCGTCCCCACCACACAAGAGAGGCGAAGCCATGACCGACCACAGTTCCCACGCGAGACCCGCACCCACAAGGACATGCCTACATGACCGACTACACGCCGGCTCCTGGTGCCGCTGGTAACGACGACGAGACCGCTCAGCTAGCGGTCAACTTGTATGAACACGTCCGCCAGCTCAACTACGCCACGGCTGGCCCACCGAGCCTCACCCTCCCCTCCACCGCGTACACCGTCCTCGGCAACCTAAGCGCAGCCAGCTACGGTCTAGAGCAGCTCCTCGACCAGATCAACCGCTTCTTCCTGCGCGAACTTCAAGCCGACCGCCTCGGCCACGACGACGGCGAAGACCTCACCGACGTCCTGAGCCGCCACGGCCAAGCCTTGGCCGACGCAAGGCGCCACACTCAAGCCCTCTGCGCGACCCTCAGCGAAGCTCAATCCACCATCAACGCCGTCCACTCTCGCCCCACCCGCGGACGCGAGGCGTCCCCGACGAGGAGACGCGGGACACATAAGGACGACGACGCCGGCGTAGCAGCAGCGGCGAACGATTTCCCCAGACCAATCACCGACCCAACGCTCCTCGCACCGCCTCCGGCCGGCGAACGACACAGCCCCATCCACTTCCCCCGCCGCACGAACCTCCCGGAGGCCTGAGCATGGAACCCATGACCCGCGAGGAACTCGCTGCCCTCCCCACCACAACCACCATCGAGACCGCCGCCCGCGCCCTCGGCCTCGGCCGAACTCGCGCCTACCAACTCGCCCGCGAGAACCGCTTCCCCTGCAAGGTCATCCGCATAGGCACCACCTACCGAGTAGTCACCACCGACCTCCAACGCCTCGTCTCCAGCGAGGACAGCCTTTAACCTTGCACGCTGCCTCCTTGTACACGCTTGCTTGCTCCAGTGCGGTGTGGCCGCGATCTTTAGGCGTGGACGGCTGAGTCCAGCACTGTGCGAGACCTGCGACAGTCGAGCCCAAGAGCACCTGTCAAAGCAGGTGATGAAGCAGCTGGGCTCCGGATGTAGTCCATCCGGAGCCCAGTCGGCTACCGGCGGCGCCCGATCCGGCTGGACGACAGGGCGTTCAACACCTTTCGGGCATCAGCCCGTCGCACAGGGTCAGGGTGTAGTAGGGCAACCATGACCGTCACCAGGTAGCAGACGACGTAGACAAAGACCACTGAGCCCACGGCAACCACAGGACCTCGGCCTACGATCTCGGACAGACTCATACCGGTCATCGAGACCACCCTTCTGCCAGCGGCCCTCAGTCCGCCGACAGCCGGCGTGGCTCCTCCAGTTGACGCGTAAGGGTTACGCCATCCTCCGCGCCGAACTACCGTGGACAGAACCGAAGACTTCGCAGCAGGGAACATACGAATCGCCCGTAGTCCCAAGGGTAGCGAACGGTCCCCGCTAGTGCATCCAGAAGCGAGATTTCGAGGTTCTCATGCCGACACCAGACCAAGGAACTTACACTAACGAACTTCGCACTGCGCTGCTAGAAGAGAGTGCAGGCTTCATTGTCACTGCGGGATACGTGATGGCGCATCATGCTCAACAAACCGGCGACCAGGCGAAGCTTGCCGTGGGGACTGCCGTTCAGATCTGCGGTGACTTGTCTCGTGGAATCTTGCGCGCGCTCAGTGAGCGCCACTACTACACCGCTGCGGCGGCGGCACGGCAGCTACTGGAGTGCAACGACCTGATCCATTATCTGGGGCGGAACCCCTCTCGTGCCGTCTTCTGGATGACCGCCGACGACGAGAAGATGCGCAAGGCTGCCGACTTCACGCCCACAAGGATGCGCGGGAAGGCTGGATCGAGCGAGAAAGAATACGCCTATCACTGCCACCTAGGTGGTCACCCTAGAAGTATCGCGCGGATACTTCTGCCGAACAGTCCTTACCGGGCGCGAGGAGCCCAAATCCCACTTGTTAGAAACGGCAAGCCTGTGCATGCTGATCTCGATGGATTGCTTCTTTCCGATGCGCTGCAGCATGTTTATGATGCAGTGACAAATACGATCGAAGTTCTTGACTTGGATGCTTTCCGTGGTGGTGGGGCTCTTCGTCGTCTAGGGGTGACAGAAACCGGTGTCAGGAAAAAGATCGACAGCCTCGTGGTCCGACTCTGCGAGTGGCGCGCCGCCGATCCCCTGGCTGAAACGGGGCGCAGCTGGTTGCCTGATGATCTGACCCATTTAAGGTGATGTCGAGTGACCGTGATCCGACTGTCCAATTTCATGACGAGAGATGAATCAGTGGCGGCCACATTGGGTGTATGTTATCTGTCCTGCCCACGCGTATACAGGGCGATTTGCACATGGGTCGTGCATGACGGGCAACGCTGTCACGCACGTGAAAAATGAGCTAATTCCACCCTCATTCGCCCTGGTGGTGCAGGGTGAGGATGGCTTGGAGGATGGCGGTCATTCGGCTGGGTGAGGATCGGGCCTTTCGCAGGATGTGCCAGCCTTTGAGGGTGGCGGCGCCCTGTTCGCCGAGCGCGCGGACCTGGGCGTGGTGCCGGTTGAACAGCTTCTTGCGTTTGCCGAGATTGCGGCGCTTTCTGCGTTTGAAGGGGGTTCCGATCGCGCCGCCCGCTCCGATGTATCCCTTGTCGGCGTAGCAGGCGATCGCGCGGCTGGTGAGCGCGTCGATGATGCCGTGCGCGCGGGCCGCGGTCAGGTCGTGCGTCGAGCCCGGCAGCGCGGGCGAGGCCCAGATCAGCCGGCCGTGCGGGTCGGTCGGGAACTGGATGTTCACCCCATGCCGGTGGTGCTTGCCGCTGTAGTACAACCGGTCGCCCGCCCCCGATAGCCGGTCGATCGGCGCCAGGGTGCCGTCCAGGACGACGTAGGCCTTGCGCTGGCAGATCCGCATCGCCTCCCGCAGGTCGGGGGCCAGGTCGGCCAGCAGGGCGATGACCTCGGTGACGTAGCGGTGCGCGGTGGCGATGCCGACGCCGAACGCGGCGGCCAGGCGGGCGAAGGTCTCGTTGCAGCGTAGATGCACCAGCACCAGCAGCGCCTGGCTGCCGGACGGCAGCGCTCGCCAGCGCGAGCCGATCCGGTCGCGATGGCCGTCGATCAGCTCGGCCACGAAGGTACGGGTAGCGGGCGACAGATCCAGCGCAGCGCGATAGAACAACACCAGAGGCTCCTGGCAGTGCGGTTGTCTTGGTCGACTTCGCATCTACCAGGGGCCTCGCCGCGTCACCGGCCACCTCAGCCCACCGCAACCACCTTGTGACCAGCACAATCAAGGTGGAAAAGGCTCAATGACGGTACAGCACTGGCGCTGAAGTAGGGATTGAATTCCTTTTTCGCTAAAGGAGTGCTCGTTTGCCTAGAGGTGTCCGTCGGGCGCCGTGCCCGTTGACGTTAATGGGGTGCACGGGAATGGGTGCACGGGAATGCTACCTCTGTGTGTGGCGTAGTGATCGGGTCGGGCTATTTATGTGGCGGTTGGGTCGGTGATCCCAATGATGACATGGCACGGAGGGTGTATTCTTGGTTGTTGGTGCAACTGATGCCTCAAGGTAAGCCTCCCTCGTTTTTGGTCGAGTTTAAGAGCTGGTTGTTTGGTTTTGAACATGAAATTTAAAGTCGGTGTCCTTGCGTTATAAGGGTGCCGAGGTGTTTTGGAGTGGGGGCTGCCTCTATGTGAGATTTAGTCTTCGTGAAGCCATGCGTTTGGAGGATGGTTGCCCAGTCGTCTGGTTCGTAGGACCAGCGGTAGAGCCAGACTTCGGGGCCGGTGAAGCCGGCGCCGTAGATGCCTTGGACGCCGTAGGAGCCGGGGACGGCAGGGGCGTGGGAGAAGACCAGCTTGCCGCCGGGGTTCAGGCGGTCGTGGATGAGGGGTAGCAGGTCGTCTGGGTTGGTGAACCAGACCGCGCCCCAGATGGAGTAGATGGCATCCCAGTGCTGGTCCGTGGCGGTGAGGTAGTCGAGGACGTCGGCGTGTTCGAAGCGGGTCGAGGGAAGGTGACCCCAGCGGCTTCTGGCGCGCTGGCACTGGGTCCCGGAGATGTCGATCCCGGTGGCTGTGATGCCCTTGGTTGCCAGGGCCGCTACGGCGTCGCCTCGACCTGAGCCGAGTTCTAGGGCGGTGAGCGGGTCGCCGAGCAGTTCGTCACCTGGACCGTGGCTGGGGTACTGCGTCCAGCCGAAGGCGTTCTTGAGGGCCTCTTCTGGCGCTTCGTCGGTGACGCCCTCGGCGTAGTGATCCCAGTAGCTGGTGCAGTCGTTGACGCTGGTCGGCATAGGTGCGGGCCCCTGAGGAGTGGGTGGTGGGACCCGTGTCACGGTAGCCGCGGAGCGGGAAGAACACTGCTTGTTCGTCTTCAAAATGCAGCGAGGGGCCGACGCCTCTGCGGCGTCGGCCCCTCAGTGGGATGTGGTCAGTGGCAGTTGCTACCGGGGTAGCACGGGGTGCACTTGGCGAAGTCGGCCTCCCACAGCGGCCAGTCGATCGCGAACCCGTTGGCCTCGATGATGTGGGCCGTCCGCTCGACGGAACCGTCGTGCTTGAACTCGATCGCCGGGATGTGCTCCAGGAAGCGGCCGAAGTGCCGGTCGCAGAACTCGCGGTAGTTGCGGGTGTCGAGAATGAACCCGTGGACGGCGATGTCGACCAGCGGGCCGCAGCCGATCTCCAGGTTCTCGCCCCACTTCTCCATCGCGGTGATGAGGTAGGCGACGGCCTGCCCGAACAGACGCTCGGCCATCACGGTGTCGAAGGGGTGGTCGCGGACGAGGAGGGCGATCTGCCGCTCCCAGACCTGCGGGTCGATGAACGACTTGGGGTCTCTGGGCTTGGTGCCCGTCCGGCCGATGTCCTGGACGGTTCCGATGGTCATGATGAGCCTCCTTGAGCCGGTGACCTACCGTGGATTCGGCGGTCTGGCTTCACTGTCGGCCGGTTGGGGCGACGCGAGGAGGCCGGCGTGCAGGTCGTGGACGCGGCGTGCATGTTCTGCACAGCCTCTGGGACTCGGCCGGGTGTTCGGCTTACGGTCGAGAGTCGGGGTTTATGGGATGCCGCAGCGGGCGGCCAAGCCTCGTAGCTCGGGGGACGTTCGGCCGGAGACTAGGAGGCTGGTCACCAGGCCGCGGACGGCGGGGCGGGAGTGGGTCTCTTGAGGGGCCGCGCGTTCCGCGTGCAGGAGTGCCTGTAGGCACTGGTCGCGGCGTCCCCACATTCCGTATGCGCGGGCGATGTCGGTGAAGTAGCGGGCTCGGCGTTCCAGCGTGGGTAGAGACCGTGGCGTGAGTTTTCGGGCGGCTGCGATGGCTGCAGAGGGGTCGCCTGCGGCGTACTCGGCGGAGATGAGGTGGAGTTGGACTGCGGTGGGGCTGAAGCCGCCGCCGTGGTCGCGCAGGAGCACGCCTCTGCCGAGTTGTGTGGCGGTTGCGGCTGCTTGTTCTGTCAGCTGTCGCATACCAGAGCGGTCGCCGGCGTGGGCGGCGGTGTACGCGGCCGACATCACCAGGAGGCCGCGTTCGGCAGTGAGGGTTAAATCGCGGCCTTGCAGCATCTCGTCCTCGGCCATGCCTAGTGCGATTTGCGCCGCCTGGGTGTGCAAGCCTGCGCGGCGTGCCAGCACGGCGAGGTTGCGTGCTGCTTCGCCGGCCACCAGGGGGCTGCCGGATGCGGCGGCGAGGGTGCGGGCCCTGTCGGCGGCGATCCAGCCGAGTTGATCGTCCAGCTTGATCATGATGCGCGTGACGAGGGTGTACGTCTCGGCGAGGACGGAGCTGGCCGCTTCTCCTGCTGAGTGCCCGCTGGAGATCAGGCGCGGTAGGGCGTCCGCGAGTCGGCTGTACTGGCAGTAGTCATAGTCACGGATGGCTGAGTTGAGCGCCGGGCGGAGTTGGGGTGCTTGTATGGGGTGGCTCGGGCGGCCAGTACCGAGCATCGCATCGCGGATGCGGGCCAGTAGGTGCTCACGCGGATCGGCTTCGGGGCCAGTCGCTGCCGTTACGGCGGCTCGGGCTGGGGCGCTGGCGGCGGCAGCGGTGACCGCGAGGCCGGTCAGCAGTTGGCGGCGCCGCACATCGTCCTCCGCGGGTGGGTGGATCGTCACCGTAGCGGTGATGCCCAGTGCGGTCGGGGTGATCTCTAGAACTTCGGCGAGGCGTTGGAGAGTGGTTACGTCGTCCAGAGGTTGGGCGCCCGTCTCCAGGCGGGAGATGGTGGAGCGGGAGCAATGGAGGCGGTTGGCCAGGTCGCGTTGCGTCCAGCCGTGGGCGACGCGGGCGGAGCGTACGAGCGTGCCGAGGCTCGGGCTCATGGCGGCCCCCGTGATGAGAGGAACAAGCTCGAGAGAGTTATGCCCGTCGAGGGACTCGTCCGCAGCCAGGGTGACGTGGCCGTGTTGGGTCGGTTACATCGCCCAGAGGCGTGTGTTGGAGGCGCCCGCCAGCGTCGCGAACTTTCGACCGGTTTGGGTGCCGGACGGATGGTCCCCGTTTGAACGTTGGGCGGGCGGGGCGGTTGTCTCTCGGTGCTGGTCCGGGGCGGACGGTGTCCGTGGGTGGCGGCAGAATTCGCGGACAAATGACGGACAAAAGATCTTGAGGCCGGTCTCCTGTGGGGAGAACCGGCCTCTGACCTGGCGTTATGTGTCGGGGTGGCGGGATTTGAACCCACGACCTCTTCGTCCCGAACGAAGCGCGCTGCCAAGCTGCGCTACACCCCGGTTGGTGGCTGCCCGGGAGTCGTACGTTCTCCCGGCGCCTAGTCCACCTTAGCGGATGTCTGGGGGTGCTGCGTCCCTATTTACGGGCTGTGAAGGCGGTCACTGCGCCGGTGGGGGTGAGTTCTATGTCTCTGAGGCCGGCGGTGGTCAGCCAGGTGTGGAGGTCTTCGGTGGTGCCCGGGGTGCCGAAGACGCCTAGGCGTTGGAAGGCGGTGATCAGGGGGGCGCGATTGGTGCCTCGGACCAAGGTGGTGCCGCTGAGGGTGCCGCCTGGGCGTAGGACGCGGGTCAGTTCGGCTATGGCTGCGGCTGGGTCGTCCAGGCAGTGGAGGCCGTTGTAGGTGACGCAGGCGTCGAAGGTGGCGGGGTGGAAGGGGAGGGCGTAGATGTTGGTCTGGACGAGGGTGTTCGTCTTGCGGCGGGCCCGGTGGAGCATGGTGGCGGAGAGGTCGGCGGCCACGTGGCGGGGGCCGCGGACGGCCATGCCGCCGCCGCAAGGGATGTCCAGGGTCAGGGCCGTTGGGTCTTGGGTGGATATGGCCCTGTGGAGGTTGGCTATGTCGTAGTTCCAGAGGATGCGTGCACCGAGGCGGGAGAGTGCGCGGTTCTGGACGGCGTAGTCGTAGAGGGTGGAGAGGGCGGTGGCGGTCTTCCAGTTCACGTCCGGGGGACGAGGGTCAGCAAGGACGCCTCTGGGGGGCAGCAGAAGCGCATGGGGGCCTTCGGGGACGTGCCCAGGCCCGCGGAGACGTGCAGCCAGGAGCCCTGGTGCCGGTGCAGGCCCTTCACGCGGGGGCGGTCGAGGCCGCAGTTGGTGGCGAGGGCGCCGTAGAAGGGGACGCAGACCTGGCCGCCGTGGGTGTGGCCGGCGAGGAGGAGGTCGTAGCCGTCGGCGGCGAAGCGGTCGAGGTTGCGGGGCTCGGGGCTGTGCATGACGCCGAGGTGGACGTCCGCCTGCGGGTCGACCGGGCCGGCGATCTTGTCGTAGCGGGCGCGGTCGATGTGGGAGTCGTCGATGCCGCCGAACTCGACGTCGAGCTCGCCGACCTTGAGGCGGCCGATGCGGTTGTTGAGGTCGAGCCAGCCGGCGGCCTGGAGGGACGAGCCGAGCTCGCGGTACGGGAGGTCGGGTTCGCGGCGGCGGCCCTCGTAGTCGGACTTGCTCGTCCGCCAGACGTAGCGCAGGGGGTTCTTGAGGACCGGGGAGTACAGGTCGTTGGAGCCGTACACGAAGACGCCTGGGCGGTCCAGGAGGGGGCCTAGGGCGTCCAGGAAGGGGCCTATGGCGTCGCGGTGGGAGAGGGTGTCACCGGTGTTGACGACGAGGTCGGGCTCCAGGGCGTCCAGTGAGCGGACCCAGTGGATGAGGCGCGTCCTGCCGGGGGTGAGGTGCGCGTCGGAGATGTGCAGGATCTTCACCGAGGGGCGGCCCGGCGGCAGCACGGGCACGTCGACGCGGCGCAGCCGGAACCAGTTCCGCTCGATCACCGATGCGTACCCGAAGGTCGCGGCTCCCGCGCCCAGGAGGCCCAGGGGCACGGCGTAGATCTTTCGCACGACTCTCCCTTCTCAGGGTCCCATGCTTTCAGACATGGGCACCGCGCGGTAATCCTGATGAGGCAGAAGGTACGGGACGGGCATGATGTTGGCATGACCCTGAAGGAGAAGCTGGAGACCGATCTCGCGTCCGCGATGAAGGCGCGCGACGAGGTGCGCACGCGCACGCTGCGCATGGCGCTCACCGCGGTGAAGACCGAGGAGGTCGCCGGCAAGCAGTCGCGCGAGCTGTCGGACGACGACGTCGTCAAGGTGCTCGGCCGGGAGGCGAAGAAGCGGCGCGAGGCGGCGACGGCGTTCGCCGACGCGGGGCGCGCCGAGCAGGCGCAGGCGGAGCGGGACGAGGGCGCGGTGCTGGAGGAGTACCTTCCGGCGCAGCTGGGCGACGCGGAGCTGGCCGCGCTGGTCGCGGACGCCATCGCGGAGACGGGTGCGGCGGGGCCGCGCGCGATGGGGCAGGTCATGAAGGTCGTGAACCCGAAGGTCGCCGGGCGGGCCGAGGGCGGCCGGGTCGCGGCCGAGGTCAAACGGCAGCTCGCGGAATGACGAAGGGCCCGGCGTCGCGCCGGGCCCTCGGTCTTTAGTCGGGCTTCTTGCCGCTGCTCACGTAGAGGATGACGGTGGTGCCGGGCGGGACCTCGCTGCCCGCGTCCGGTGACGTCGAGACGACGGTTCCGCGTGGCTTGTCCGAGTCGACGGAGCCGGAGGCGACCTGGACCTTCAGGTCGGCCGCGGTGAGCTTGGCCCTGGCGGCGTCCACCGTCTGGCCCTTGACGTCCGGGACGCTGGTGGTGTCGCCGAAGTCGCGGGACGGGGTCTGGAAGCCGGGGGCGGGCTCGCCGGCGAGCGCCCGCTGCATGGACGTCCGCCAGAGCGGGCCGGGGATGGTCGCGCCGTAGATGCCGTAGACCTTGTACTGCCAGGGGCCGCGGAAGTCCCAGTAGGCGACGGCGGACGCGAGGTTCGGGGTGAAGCCGGCGAACACGGCGCAGGTGAACTCTTCACAGGTGCCGGTCTTGCCGGCGGCGGGGCGGCCGATGCCGAGCCCGGCCGCGGTGCCCTTGGTGAGGACGCCCTGGAGGATCGAGTTCACCTTGTCGGCGACGTCCGGGTCGAGGGCCTGGTGGCAGTCCTGCTTGGGCAGCTTCAGCTTCTTGCCCTGCGGGTCGACGACCTCGGTGACGGAGACGGGCGAGCAGTACTTGCCGCGGGCGGCGAACCCGGCGTAGGCGGCGGCGAGGTGCACCATGTCGACGTCGTTGACGCCGAGGACCTGGGACGGGGTCGGCAGCAGCGCGTTGCCGTTGCCCTGCTTCATCCCGAACTTCTCGGCCATCTTCACGGCGTTGCAGACGCCGACGCGCTTCTCCAGGAAGGCGTAGAAGGTGTTGACGGAGTGCCAGGTGCCGGTCTTGAGGTTGAAGTTGCCCTGCTCGCTGTCGCCGGCGTTGGACACCGTCCAGGGCGCGCCGCCGCCGACGAGGTCGTTCTCGTACTTCTTGCCCTGCCACGTCCCGGTGTAGCGGCACGGCTGGAACCCGCCGACCGTCACGGTCTGCGGGGAGTTGATGGTCGTGCTGACCGGGATGCCCTGGTCGATGGCGGCGGCGAGCGTGAAGACCTTGAAGGTCGAGCCCGCCGACACGCCGTTGCCGCCGCCGTGGTGGGCGTCGGCGGGGAGGTTGATGGTCGTCCGGCCCTTGCCGGGGCCGAACCGCTTGCTCACGCCCATCGCCTTGATCTTGCCGGTGCCGGGCTCGACCATCGCCTGGGCGGCGACGCGGTTGCCGCCGGGCGGGACGGTGCCGCGCAGGGTCTTGTCGACGGCGTTCTGGTCCTGCATGTCGAGCGTGGTGCGGATCGTGTAGCCGCCCCGGTTCAGCTCGTTGACGACGTTCTGCTGCTCCTTGGGCTTGAGCTGCCAGTACTTGCCCTCCGACAGGATGTTGAGCATGTCGTACTTCACGTACTCGCAGAAGTACGGCGCCTTGCTGGACTGGCAGCCGCCGACCGGGTCGGTGCGGTTCAGCTGGATGGGCTTGGCGGCCTCTTGGTCGGCCTGGGCCTTGGTGATGTGCTGGAGCTGGGCCATCCGGTAGAGGACGACGTCACGCCGGTGACGGGCGTCCTTCGGGTTGCGGATGGGGTCGTACGCGGTCGGGTTCTGCGTGATGCCGGCCAGAAGGGCGGCCTGGCCGAGGGTCAGTTTGGACGCCGGAACGCTGAAGTAGCGCTTGGCGGCGGCCTGCACCCCGTACGCGCCCGCACCGAAGTAGGCGATGTTCAGGTAGCCCTCAAGGATCTGGTCCTTGGTCATGCGCTGCTCGATGTCGAGCGCGAAGCGGAGCTCGCGCAGCTTGCGTCCGACCGTGGGCGCAGTGGCTTCCTGGTACTCCTCCTGCGTGCGGGCACTGTCGACCAGGAGGTTCTTCACGTACTGCTGCGTGAGCGTGGACCCGCCCTGGGTCTGCTCGGACTCGACGTTGGACGCCAGTGCGCGGATGGTGCCCTTCAGGTCGAGCGCGCCGTGTTCGTAGAACCGCGAGTCCTCGATGTCGATCATGGCCTTGCGCATGATCGGGGCGACCTGGTCCAGCCGGACGGACTCGCGGTACTTGTCGAAGAACGTGGCGACCGGCTTGCCGTTCGCGTCGTACATCACCGTCTTCTCGGACGGCGGCGACGTCTTGAGCTGGCTGTCCATGTCGTCGAAGTTGTTCGCGGCGTCGCGCGCGGTGAGCCCCGCGCTGCCGACGGCCGGCAGTGCGATGAGGGCGACGATGAGACCCGCCACCACCCCGGCCCCGAGCAGCCTGAACAGCGTGGAAGCGGACTTGACCCGATCGGTTTTCACAACGCGCACGTGGTCTAGGGTACGCGGGACGAGCAGTGCATTAGGGACAGGTCCCCTGCGTCACCACGTTCCGGTCTCGGTTCTCCCGGACGTTCGTCCGTTATGCCCTCATGATGACAACCTGCGCTGTGTCTGGCGCGTCAACTACAGGTAACTAGTCCGTTCCGGCGGTATGGCCCCGGTGGGCTATATCGAGAATGGGCCCATCGGGGGCTGTTGAAACGTCCCTCGCTTCCGTAAGTTCTTCCCCACGGCTTTCGTTTGGCGGCCTGACGTCCGCGCCCGTCCGGCCAAGGAGCGCAAATCGACACAGACCCTAGGGGAGTGGGGCCAAGATGTGGATCACGGATTGGACCGCCCGCGCCGCCTGCCGTAACGCGGATCCTGATGCCCTGTTCGTGCAGGGAGCGGCGCAGAACCGAGCCAAGCTCATCTGCCGCGGCTGCCCGGTGCGCACGGAGTGTCTCGCTGACGCCCTCGACAACCGGATCGAGTTCGGTGTCTGGGGCGGGATGACCGAGCGGGAGCGCAGGGCACTGCTGCGGCGGCGACCGGATGTGCGGTCGTGGCGCGATCTGCTGGAGACCGCGAAGGAAGAGTACGAGCGGTCGGTCGAGGCGGACGAGCAGGAGCTCGTCGCCAGCTGACCTCGGCGGGCCGCGAGCGGCCCGTCCAGGCGTCCGGCAGAGGTTGGTTCTAAGGACCGGCACGGTCCAATGAGAGCGTGGCCGCGGGCCCGCACCGTTTTCGCGGTGCGGGCCGCGGCCACATGCTCTGCCCTCTCACTGATCGTCCACCTGCGGCGGTAGATGCCGCCTCCGTGCGGGTTCCCGTGCGGCCGCTGCGCTGCTTCGTGCGCCGGGCGGCGGCAATAGGGCGATCAGCTCGCGGAGGAGGCTTTCCGCGCGTCGAGTGCACGTCGGCCTGCGCGTGCGCACCGGCCGGTGGTCATCTGCGCTCGAATGCGCGGCGCTGCCTGCGCCGTTGCCGATCGCGTCCCTGATGGGCTTGGTCAGCACTGTCGCTTCGCAACGGAGTTGCCTCTTCTGGGCGGCGAAGTGAAGCAGGAACACCACATCACGCGCCGATTTCGCCTTTTCGGACCGACTGCGCAGTCATTTTGTGCAAGCCGGTACTGATCGTCGCGGTATCGCCAATGGCGTCGTCGCTCGACCGCGCCGCATGAGGGCGTGTGCCCCGTTGCATGCCGTCTGGAACACGGTCGTTGGCAGCGTGCTCGGGGCGACGGCACCGGCGATTCCCTCCCAGGTCGGGGTGGCCAAGGTCACCGTCCCCGAGTTGTGAGCGCGCCCGTCGGCCCGGCCTCCGGGCAGTGAGAGCGGCGACGCCCGCGCGTCTGCTTGGAGTTCGTCAAGGGGTGGGCAAGAAGCCGTGGCCGGGAGCGCATCGTCCCAGCTCGGAGCGTTGATCATCGTAGGGTCCGTCCGGGTGCGCCGCGCGGACGGACGCGGTGCGCCGCCGTTCACCGGAGCGAGGGGGCACGTTGTGACGGGACGTTGGAGGATCACCGCGGCGGTCACCGGGGCGACCGCCATGGCGGCCTTGTCCGCCGGGCTGCCGGCCGCCGCCGGAAGCACGTCCGAGCGCACGGGGCCGTGGGTCCTGATGGCCCAGGAGAACTTCGACCGGCCGCTGCGCGTCGACGGCGAGCCGTGGCGCCTGGACCCGCAGGGGCCGCGCAGCCCCTGGCACGTCGACGCGTTCGACGACGACGGTGACGCCTGGACGAAGATCAGCGGGCCGCTGTTCAAGAAGCAGCTCGACACCCTCAACGTGTTCCGCAAGCGCGTCGCGTTCGGCCGGGACGGGTGGCTGACCGCCGAGGTCGCCGCCGTCGACAAGGACCGCGACGGCCGTCCGGACTCGCGGCCCGGCCTGTCCAACGCGTCCCTCCCGGGCGGGCAGAAGGTCGCGCGGATCTCCGAGCCGAGCTGGGACGCCGGCGTGCTGATCCGGCCCACCCGCCCGCTGCCGCCGCGCTACCGGGTGGAGATGACGCTGCGGGGCATCGACTTCGGCGGCAAACGGCACGGCACGTGGGACTACAACGGCAGGCACAACGGCTACACGCGGGAGCCGTGCAAGACCCGGTACCCGTGGACGTTCCAGGGCGCGCTGCCCGGCAAGACACGCTGCCAGTACCCGGACGTGACGAAGGAGAACGGGTTCTACTACCTGACGATCCTCGACTACGCGAACCCGGCGCCGCACGGCAACCCCGGCATCCACTACCGGCGCAAGGTCATCATGGACGGCTACTACAGCGACGACGAGCGCTGGAAGAACGCCGGGACCTGCAACCCCAGGACCGGCAAGATCTACCGGACGTTCGACGGCACCTTCAACGGGATCAACGCGCTGTTCGTGCGCGGCGACATGTTCCGGGAGGCCGCCAACAACAACATCAGCAACGAGTACTACATCAAGACGGCCTGCGGGAACGTGTCCATGGACAAGCCCTACGGGCCCGGTGGACGCTTCAAGCAGCACCTCACCAGCGCCGAACTCCAGCCGCAGCTGCTGCCCAAGGCGTCCTACCGGTTCGCCGTGGAACGCGACTCCACCGGCTACACGCTGGAGATGAGCGGCCCGTTCCTCCACACCGGGCAGACGACGCTGCGCGTGCACCATGACTTCGTGGAGAACGGCCGTCCCATCTGGCACTACAACCAGACGCCCGGCGAGTACGACGGCCGCTTCGACCGCAGGCTCGTCCACAAGGGTCCTGCTGGGACGTACATCACCAAGCACACGTGGCCCAAGGGGTCGGCCTATCCCGACTCGTTCATCATCGGCGATCCGCACCTGAACTACTACGAGGGCCAGGCGTACGTCGACGACATCCGCCTGTACGTCCCGAGCAACGCTCGTTAGGCCACGGGACGGCTCGGCCCCCATCCCTGCCAGGGGGTGGGACGGGGGCTGAGAGGGGTCAGGCGGCGGCTATCGGGGTCGCGGTGGGGGCGGCGAGGTCCTCGCCCACCTGGCGCAGGCCCTCCAGGTCGTGGACGTCCTCGGCCTGGGCGGGGACCGCCGTGACCGGGACGGTCGGGTGCGCGGACGCGAAATGGTCGCGGAGGCGCTCCTCACGGGCGGCCAGCTGCATGCGGTCGGTGTGGAGGCGCAGCAGGGCCGCGGTCAGCGTGTGCTCGCCGCGCTCCTCCAGCGTCTCGGCGGCGGCCTGGCTCCGCGCCGCCGACAGGCCGTCCGCCGCGGACTCGTGGACGCGGTTCACGACGAGCCCGGCGAGCGGCATCCGCTCCTCGGCGAGCCGCTCGACGAAGTAGGACGCCTCGCGCAGCGCGTCCGGCTCGGGCGCGGCGACGACGAGGAACGCGGTCCCGGGGGTCTGCAGCAGCTTGAACGTCTTCTCGGCGCGCTCCCGGAACCCGCCGAACATCGTGTCGAACGCGGCGACGAACGTCTGCACGTCGCGGAGCAGCTGGACGCCGAGGACCTTGTTGATCGCCCCGGTGAACATGCCGAACCCGGCGCTGATCACCTTGACCCCGAAGCGGCCGCCGGTCTTGGCCGGGGCGGCGAGGATCTTCATGAAGCGGCCGTCGAGGAAGCGGCCCATGCGCTCGGGGGCGTCCAGGAAGTCCAGCGCGTTCCGGGACGGCGGCGTGTCCACGATGATGAGGTCCCAGGCGCCGGAGCGGTGCAGCTGCCCGAGCTTCTCCATCGCCATGTACTCCTGCGTGCCCGACAGGCTGGACGACAGCGACTGGTAGAAGGGGTTCGCGAGGATCTGCTTCGCCCGGTCCGGGTCGGCGTGCGCCTCGACGATCTCGTCGAAGGTGCGCTTCATGTCGAGCATCATGGCGTGCAGCTCGCCGCCGTCGTCGCCGTCGATCTCGATCTTGCGCGGGTTGTTGTCGAGCTCCGACAGGCCCATCGACTGGGCGAGCCGGCGCGCCGGGTCCACGGTGAGGACGACGACGTCCCGCCCCCGCTCGGCGGCCCGCACCCCGAGCGCGGCGGCCGTGGTCGTCTTCCCGACCCCGCCGGACCCGCAGCACACGATGATTTTCGTGCGCGGGTCGTCGAGCAGCGCGTCGACGTCCAGGGCGGGGGGAGTCTTGCTGATCGGGCTCATCGCTTCACCTCTGCCGTCCGGCCTCCGGCCCTCCGCCGGGACCGCTCCACACGCCTCACCGCACCGCTCCCAGCGCACACCCAGGACACCCCGGGCACCGCCCCAGCACACACGACCGCCCGCTCACCGTCCCCCGGCACCGCCACCACGCGGGCGCTCTGTGCTGAACGGTCCCTTACGAAGGACCGCAGCGTGCCCTGGCTTCGCTCGGTCATGCGTGTTGCCGGTGGGTGGTGACGCCCCACGCCCCCCACCAAGGACCGCAGCATGCCGTCGCTTCGCTCGGTCATGCGTGTTGCCGGTGGGTGGTGACGCCCCACGCCCCCCACCAAGGACCGCAGCATGCCGTCGCTTCGCTCCGTCATGCTGCGCCCTGGGCGCGCAGGGCGGCGGCCAGGTCGTAGAGGCCGGCGAGGTCCATGCCGTCCGACAGCATCGGGAGGGTGTAGCGGGGACGGTCGATCGAGTCGAGGCGTTCCTTCTCGCGGCGCTGCAGGGCGGTGCGGCGGGCGTGGTCGCCTGCCTCGGCGGCGAGGACGGCGGCGATCGACTCGGCGTCGTGCTCCAGGCCGGCGGCCTTGACGCCGCGCAGGATCTCGTCGGTGTCGAGGGTGCCGGCGGCGGCCGCGGCGAGGTCGTCCTCGGTGAGGACGGGCTCGTGCTCCATGTTGACGATGACGCCGCCGACGGGGAGCCCCACGTCGGTCAGGTCGCGGATGCCGTCCATCGTCTCCTGGACGGGCATCTCCTCAAGGAGCGTGACGAAGTGGACGGCGGTCTCCGGGCTGCGCACGACCTTCATCACGGTGTCGGCGTGGTTGCGCACGGGGCCGACCTTGGCGAGGCCGGAGACCTCCTCGTTCACGTTCAGGAACTTCGTGATGCGGCCGGTGGGCGGGGCGTCCATGACGACGGCGTCGTAGATGAAGGAGCCGTCCTTCTTCTTGCGCCGCACCGACTCGGAGGTCTTGCCGGTGAGGATGACGTCGCGCAGGCCGGGGGCGATGGTGGTGACGAAGTCGACGATGCCGAGCTTGGTCATCGCCTTCCCGGCGCGCTTGAGGTTGTAGAACATCTCGAGGTACTCGATGAGCGCCTCTTCGGTGTCGATCGCGAGCGCGTACACGTCGCCGCCGTCCGGGGCGACCGCGACGCGGCGCTCCTCGTACGGGAGGGGCGGGCAGTCGAAGAGCTGGGCGATGCCCTGGCGGCCCTCGACCTCGACGAGCAGGACCTTGCGGCCGCCGGCGGCCAGGGCAAGGGCGAGGGCGGCCGCGACGGTCGTCTTCCCCGTGCCGCCCTTACCGGTGACCACATGGAGGCGTACGCCGTCCCAGTCGGTGTCTCTCGCGCTCACCCGATCGACCATATCGTTCACTCGGCAAACACTTCAGAGGCCGCCCACCCGTATGCAAGTGATCCCTGACACGGTCGCCCGGAAGATCATCTGGATGGACGTTGTAAACGGGCCTGCCCGCGCGGTTAGCTGGGAAACGTGGAGCCGTCCCGGACGGTTCCGTCTGGATCTTCACGGGTCCGGAGTTCTGCCGGCGTGCAGGCGCCGGCCGGCCACGTGAGAAAGGTGCCCGTGATGGAAGCGGTGGCACTCATCATCCTGCTCATCGTCGTCGTCGGGGGGCTGCTCGTCCTGACGTCGTCGATCCGCATCGTCCAGCAGTACGAGCACGGCATCGTGTTCCGGTTCGGCCAGGTCCAGCGGGGCGGGGAGTTGCGCCCCGGCGCCGTGCGGACCCCAGGTCTGACGGCGATCGTGCCGGTCGTGGAGCGCATGCAGAAGGTCAGCCGGCAGACGATCACCATGGGGGTCCCCGGCCAGGACGGCATCACGCAGGACAACGTCAGCGTCCGCGTCGACGCGGTCGTCTACTTCCGGGTGATCGACCCGGTGAAGGCGATCGTGAACGTCCACAACTACGGCTACGCGGTCTCGCAGGTGGCGCAGACGTCGCTGCGGTCGGTCATCGGCCAGGCCGACATGCAGGAGCTGCTCGGCGAGCGCGAGAAGATCAACATGCGGCTGCGCGCGATCATCGACGAGATCACCGAGGGGCCGTGGGGCATCCTGATCGAGCGGGTCGAGATCAAGGACGTCTCGCTGCCCGAGGGCATGAAGCGGTCGATGGCGCGGCAGGCCGAGGCGGAGCGGGAGCGCCGCGCCCGCATCATCACCGCGGACGGCGAGTTCCAGGCGTCCAAGCGCCTCGCCGCCGCCGCCGAGATCATGTCGCAGGACCCGGCGGCCCTGCAGCTGCGGCTGCTGCAGACGGTCGTGGAGGTCTCCGCGGAGAAGAACAGCACGCTGGTCATGCCGCTGCCGGTCGAGATCCTGCGGTTCTTCGAGCGCGCCGCGGGCGGTCCCGGGCGCACCGAGGAGGAGGGCGACGGTAGCAGGCTCGACCTCGGCGAGCGGCTCGCGAAGGCCGAGGAGGAGCTGGCCAGGGCGGCGGAGCAGCCCTCGACCCTGGAGTCGGCCGAGGACGTCCCGCCGGTCATCGGGCTGGACGAGCCGAAGCGCGAGCCCGCGTCGAGCGAGAACCGCGGCATCACCAGCGGCGGCCCCGCCTCGGAGGAGCCCGCCTCGGAGGAGCGGCCGGACGAGCCGCGCTGACCTGTGGGCCGCCCCGCGCAGGGGCGGCCCACAAGCACGGTCACCAGCCGCGCTGGAGTGCCGTGCTGTGGTCGGCCTGTCTCCGGCGGCCCGTGCCGAGGGCCGTTCACGGTGACTGGTCGCCGCGTCGGATGGTGAGCGGGACGGCCAGCAGGCGGGACGGGGTAAGACCGAACATGCCGTGGAACGCGCTGCTCAGGTGGGACGGGCTGGAGAAGCCCGCGTCGGCGGCGACGCGGGTGAGGTCGTGGCCCGCGTCGATGAGTTCGGCCGCGCGGAGCATCCTCTACCAGAGGCGGTAGCGGCGGAAGCTCGTCCCCGTCTCCGCCTTGAACAGATGGAGAAAGCGGGATACGGAGAGGCCCGCCTCATCGGCCAGGAGCCTCGCGGTCACCGTGGACTCCGGGTTCCGCAAGAGCCGACGGGTGGCGGCATGGATACGCGGGTCGCGTCCTGTACCAGGAGAGACCGGTGCTGCCATGGTCAGCCAGGAGGCGCCGTATCCATGGCGCAGCAGGCTGGTCTCAGCGCGGTGGGAGTGACTCAGAGGCCCGTCCGTCACCGTCATATGGGCGCGGCATGACTTGGCATAGGACGAGCCCGCGTCGAGGTAGCAGAAGACCATCTGCCCGCCCTGGGCGATCACCTGGTGCGGCAGGCGCGGTGGAATCAGCACGCTGCGGGCGGTGACGGGCGTCCGCCCAGGGACTTCCACTCGGACGGGTGCGTCGACACCGACGGCGAGACATTCCACTGAGCCGGTGTGCACGCCAAGGTCCAAGGACGGGCCCGCGTAGAGCGCCTGTCCCGGCCACAGCCAAAGGGCGGCGCTCGCGGAGCACGTTCTTGAAAGCGCCTGCACGGCGGCTCCCACATCCTTCCGGTGAAGCGAGTTCGGAGACTAACCCGGAGGTCCTGGCAGTGCCCACCACAGTCATCGTCGTAGTCGCCGTGTTCTTCCTTGCGATGGGGCTGTACGGCCTTGCAGCACCGGCCGCCCTGATCCGGCCGTTCGGGGTGGTGCTGTCCTCGGCGGACGCCCGTACCGAGGTCCGCGCCGTGTACGGAGGGTTCGGCATAGCGATGGCGGGCCTGCTCGCAGTAGCGGCACTCGATGTCGGCCAGGTCCGGCAGGGGGCCGTCCTAGCGGTGGCGTGCGCGCTTGCCGGGATGGCCGTGGGGCGCCTTGTCGGGTGGGTCGCCGACAGGCAGATCGGGTTCTATCCGACGTGGTTCTACTTCGGCGTGGAGGCCGTTGCCGCGGGGGCCTTGCTGGGCGCGCTGTGAACGACGGGCTCGAACGGGGTTCCAGTGGGGCGATCGCTAGGGTGAACGCCATGAAGAAGTGGGAGTACGCGACCGTTCCGCTGCTGGTGCACGCGACCAAGCAGATCCTCGACAACTGGGGCCAGGACGGGTGGGAGCTCGTCACCGTCCTGCCGGGTCCGAACCCGGAGAACCTCGTGGCCTACTTCAAGCGCGAAGTGCAGTCGTAGGCGCCGGATTCCAGTCAGCAGCACCTCAACGAGGAGGAGTGGCCATGAGCACGCCCGAAGAGCGGATCCGCGAACTGGGGATCGAGCTGCCGGAGGTCGTCCCGCCGGTGGCGTCGTACGTGCCGACGGCGCGGACGGGTTCGCTGGTCTACACGGCGGGCCAGGTGCCGATGGTGAAGGGCAAGCTGGGCGTCACCGGGAAGGTGGGCGCCGAGGTCGACCCGGAGGAGGCCGCCCGGCAGGCGCGGATCTGCGCGCTGAACGCGATCGCGGCGCTGAAGGCCGAGGTCGGCGAGCTGTCGCGGGTGGTGCGGATCGTGAAGGTCGTCGGGTTCGTCGCGAGCGCTCCGGACTTCCACGGGCAGCCGCAGGTGGTCAACGGGGCGAGCGACCTGCTGGCCGAGGTGTTCGGGGACGCGGGCAGGCACGCGCGCAGCGCCGTGGGCGTCGCGGTCCTGCCGCACGATGTGCCGGTCGAGGTGGAGCTCATCGCCGAGGTCCAGTAGGACCAGGCTTGACGGAACGCCATTCGGTATGTCCGAATGACTCGCCATGGGCACTGTGAACGGGTTGAAGCTGCCGGCGAGTTTCCGGGATCGGATCGAGGACATCCGGGCGGGCCGGGCCGAGCCCGTTCCCGCCCGGGACGCGGCCACGGTCGTGGTGCTCCGGGACCATGACAAGCACGGGCTGCAGGCGTTCATGCTGCGTCGCGTCCGGTCGATGGCGTTCGCGCCGGGCGCGTACGTGTTCCCCGGCGGGTCGGTCGATCCGCGCGACGGCGAGGCCGAGCTGGCGTGGTGCGGGCCGCCCCCCGCCGAGTGGGGCGGGGCGTTCAAGGCGGGCGAGACGCTGGCGCGCGAGCTGGTGTGCGCGGCGGTCCGCGAGACGTTCGAGGAGACGCTCGTCCTGCTCGCCGGGCCGACGAGCGGCACGGTGGTGGACGACACGCGCGGCGACGACTGGGAGGCCGACCGGCAGGCGCTGCTGGATCGTTCCCAGTCGTTCGGCGGCTTCCTCGCCCGGCGCGGCCTCGTGCTGCGCGCCGACCTGCTGCGCCCGTGGGCGCACTGGATCACCCCGGCGATCGAGCCGAAGCGCTACGACACCCGGTTCTTCGTCGCCGCGATGCCGGACGGGCAGCGGGCCAGGGACGTCAGCACCGAGGCCGACCAGGTCGCCTGGGTGCGTCCGGCGGAGGCGGCCGAGCGGGCGGCGAAGGGCGAGTGGATGATGCTGCCGCCGACGATCGCGACGCTGGCGGAGCTGGCCGAGTTCGACACGGTCGCGGACGTGCTGGCGGCGCCGCGCGAGATCGTCGTCCACGAGCCCACGGCGGAGATCATCGACGGCGAGGCGTACCTCGTGCTGCCGGAGGGCACCGAGCGGCACTACGCGCAGGGCTGACGATGGGCCGCGGAATGCCCCGCTCGCAGGCCGTCATGTGGCGGCTGGCGGGGACGTCGGCGCTGCGGCACCTCGACCGGCTCGGCTGGAACCCGGTCCGCCACCCCGATCGGGCCTCGGGCAGGATGGGAGATATGACGGAGATCGACGGGATGGGTACCGAACGGGCGGTCTGCGTGCTCGCTCCGAACCCGTCCGCCATGACCCTGGACGGCACGAACACCTGGATCATCGCCGAGCCCGGGTCGGACGAGGCCGTCGTCGTCGATCCCGGGCCGAAGGACGGCAAGCACCTCAAGCGCGTCCTGGACGTCGTCGAGCAGCAGGGGCGGCGCGTCGGGCTCGTCCTGCTCACGCACGGCCACCCCGACCACTCGGCCGGCGCGGGGAAGTTCGCGAGGCTGGCCGGCGGCTCCGTCAAGGTGCGGGCGCTGGACCCGAAGCACCGGCTCGGCGACGAGGGGCTCGGTGAGGGCGACGTCGTCACCACGGGCGGCCTGGAGCTGCGGATCATGGAGACGCCGGGCCACAGCGACGACTCGCTGACGTTCTGGCTGCCGGCGGACGGCGCCGTCCTCACCGGCGACACCGTCCTCGGGTACGGGACGACCGTGCTGGAGGGGAGTCTCGGCGACTACCTCGGCTCGCTGGACCGGCTCCGCCGGTTCGCCGCCGACGTCGAGGCCGCCACGATCCTCCCCGGCCACGGCCCCAGGCTGGACGATCCGATCGCCGTCCTCGACCACTACATCGACCATCGCCGCGAGCGCCTCGCGCAGGTCGAGGCGGCCGTCGCGGCGGGCGCCCGCACGGCCCGCGAGGTCGTCGAGCGGGTGTACGCCGACGTCGACAGGGCGCTCTGGCCCGCCGCCGAATGGTCGGTCCAGTCGCAGCTCGACTACCTCAACTCCCGCTGAGGCCGCTGGGGCCCGCAGGGGGTCCGCTGAGGCGCCGCCCGTCAGGGACTTACTTGGAGCGCTTGCGGAGGCGCTCGATGTCGAGGATGACGACGGCCCGCGCCTCGATGCGCAGCCAGTTGCGCTGCGCGAAGTCGGCGAGCGCCTTGTTCACGGTCTCGCGGGAGGCTCCGACGAGCTGCGCCAGCTCCTCCTGCGTGAGGTCGTGGTGCACGTGCAGGCCGGCCTCCGACGGCTGGCCGAACCGCTCCGCCAGGTCGAGCAGCGCCTTGGCGACGCGCCCGGGGACGTCGGTGAAGACCAGGTCGGCCATCACGTCGTTGGTCTTGCGGAGCCGCTGCGCCAGCGCGCGGAGCAGTTGGACGGCGACCTCGGGGTGCCCGGTCAGCCAGGGCCGCAGGTCGTCGTGGCCGAGCCCGGCGAGGCGGCACTCGGTGACCGCGATCGCGCTGGCGGTGCGCGGGCGCGGGTCGAACAGCGACAGCTCGCCGAACATCTCGCTCGGGCCGAGCACGCTCAGCAGGTTCTCCCGGCCGTCCGGCGCCGTCCGGGTCAGCTTGATCTTGCCCTCGAGGACGACGTACAGCCGGTCTCCCGTCTCGCCCTCGTTGAACAGTGTCTGACCGCGGGCGAGACGCACCTCGGTCACGTTGGCGCGCAGCGCCTTGGCGCCCTGCTCGTCGAGGGCCTCGAAGAGCGGGGCTCTGCTCA
This sequence comes from Actinomadura geliboluensis, assembly GCF_043197915.1. Taxonomy (NCBI): domain Bacteria; kingdom Bacillati; phylum Actinomycetota; class Actinomycetes; order Streptosporangiales; family Thermomonosporaceae; genus Actinomadura; species Actinomadura geliboluensis. The sequence goes on from NZ_JBICUA010000008.1 coordinate 58,602, forward strand.
GAACGTCCACGTCGCGATCGGTCACGCTTCTCCTCCTCGAACACCTACATGCCTAGTGTGACGTACGTCCCACCGCGGACGTGAAGGCAGGGTCACGGCGCGCCGAAACGCGGGACCGGGGAACTTCCGTCCCGCGGCGGGCCACGGTCCCGTTCGCCCAGTGTACGGACCACTGGGTGAATGCCATCACACCGGTCTCATCACCTGTTAACGGACGACCCGGGCAAGGGGCGCGGGTGCCTTAACCTGAGCGGATGCAGAGCTCCGGATCCGGCCCCGCACCGCGCCGGCTGCCGCGGGGCCGTCACGCGCTGTCCCGTTCGGAGGTCGAGCGGGTGCACCGTGACCGCCTCTGCGCGGCCATGGCCGCGGCGATGCTGGAGAAAGGGTACGTCGGAACCTCGGTTGAGGACGTCCTCAAACGGGCGAGAGTGTCGCGGCAGAGCTTCTACGGGCTGTTCTCGTCCAAGCTCGACTGCTTCATGGCCGCGTTCGACAAGGCCGGCGAGGTGCTCATGCACCGCCTGGAGGGCGCCGTGGGCGCCGCCGCCGCGGCGGGCGGGGGCGAGGGCGACCCGGCGATCCGCTTCGAGCGGGCCGTCACCGCCTATCTGGAGGCGCTGTCGTCCGAGCCGGGGTACGCGCGCCTGTTCCTGGTGGAGGTGTACGCGGCCGGGCCGGAGGCCGTACAGCGGCGTGCCGCCATACAGGGCGCGCTGGTCGGCGCCTTGACCGGGCTCATGGGCGTGACCAGTCCGGCGGGCGAGTTCGCGTGCAAGGTCGTCGTGGCGGCGGTGAGCTCGATGGTGACGCCGGCGATCGCGACGGGCGATGTGGAGGCGCTGAAGGCGATCGGCCCCCCGATCACCGAGCACGTGCGCCTCCTCGTCCGGTCGGGTGTTCTGGACTCCTGACCTGCGCTGAAGCGCTATCCGGCCGTCTGAGGTGTGGTGATGCTCACTCGCGTGGTGGCGACGCCGTGTGCGCGCGGGAGCGTGATGGTGAGCCGTCCGTGCGGCCCGGCGGTCGTCTTGATGACGCGGTGCTTCCACCCCTGCGTTACACCGACGACGACACGTGTGCCCGGACGGTAACTCGCGGGGGTGGTGACCGTGGCGGTCCCGGAGGCGCGCAGCGTGAAGCCCGCCCTGGACGCGTCGGAGAGCGCGCTGAACTCCCGGGCCTTGCGCCGGTCGAGCGAGACCGTCCAGCCCCACTGCGTCCAGGTCCGGTCGATCGACCGGTAGGACGTCTTCGCCGGCGGCGGGGGCGGCGCGGCGAACGTCCGCATCAGCGGGTCGATGTGCTGCCGCAGGTCACGCGCCCAGTACGGGAAGATGTGGGTGCCGAACACGTAGTCGGTGTACCGGCTGGGGATCTTCAGCTCTTCCAGCCGCCGGTGGAAGCTGACCGTCGAGGTGTGCGTGAGCGCCTCGATGCCGATCGCGGCGGGGTCCGGCGCCGGCGGGTCGAGCGGGCCCGGCAGGCCGGTGGCCGTGTAGAGCGCGAGCCGCATGCCGCGCAGGTTGGACGCCAGGCCGGCGGGGTCGTGGCCGCGCCAGTTGACGTCGTCGGTGAGCCGGGAGCCGAAGATCGCGTCCGGGCTCACCCCGTTGAGGGCGACCGCGATGTAGGAGACGACGGCCGTCGCGCCCACCGCCACCACGGGGTCGGAGGAGATGTCGGGCGCGCCGGAGAACGACGCGGCGGACACGAACAGCTCGGGATGCCGGGCGGCGTAGCTCATCGCGCCGAACCCGCCCTGGGACAGGCCCGCGACGGCCCGTCCGCCGCGGCCGGCGACGGTGCGCAGGTTGCGGTCGATCCACGGGATCAGCTGGCCGACGTGAAAGGTCTCCCACTTGGACGGCCCGAGCTTCGTGCCCGGGTCGGCCCAGTCGGTGAACCAGCCGCCGCCGTTGCCGTCGAAGCCCGCGTCCGGCATGACGATGATCAGCGGCCGTCCGGCGGTGGTCTTCGCGGCGTCGCCCTTCTCGACCCAGTCGGCGGCGCTTCCGGACGTCCCGTGGAACAGGTAGAGGACGGGGTAGCGGGCGCTCGTCCGCCGCTCGTAGCCGTCCGGCAGCAGGATGCGGACGTCCACGGCCCGTCCCAGCGCGGCCGTGCGCACCCGGACCGCGTACTGCCGGTCGTCGATGCGCCGCACGTTCACGACCTGGATGCCGCTGTCGTCGGAGAACCGGACACCGCTCTCCGTCGCCTGCGCCGGAATGGTCAGCCCGGCCGAGGCCGTCACGGCCGCCAGTACGACCGCGGTGAGGCGCTTCCCAGCAGCCGTGCGCCTCGCTCTTGTGCGGATGGGTTCGGAGGGACGGGCGGCGGAGACGGGGGCTGGGGGCATGGGGGGACCTCCTGCGAAGACGGTTCCGGGGTCAGCTGCCTCCGGGGCGGCGGGGTCGCGGGCCTCGGCGGGGCGCGTCGGGCTGGACGCGGAGGGCGGTGATCGCGGTGGCGAGCATCTCGTAGTGCCCGGCGAGCATGATCAGCTCGACGCACTCCCCCTCGGTGAGGTGGGTGCGGAGCCGTGTCCAGGTCTCGTCGTCCAGGTCCCGCTCGGCGTGGAGCCGGTCGACGGCGGTGAGGATCGCCTGCTCGCGGGGCGTCCAGCCGCCGGCGGACGGCCCCGCCTTGACGCGCTCGACGTCCGGCGCGCGGACGCCGCTGCGGCGCCCCAGGCGGACGTGGTGGTCGAACTCGTAGCGGCAGTCGCGCAGGTGCGCGACGCGGAGGATCACCAGTTCGGTCTCGCGGCGGGGCAGGGTGCCGCCGGGCATGAGCCGTCCCGCGAACCACAGCCAGCCGCGGAAGAGCCCGCGGCGGCGCGCGAGGGTCAGGAAGAGGTTGGGCGGGCTCGTTCCCGCGACACGCCCCGCGGCCTGGCAGATGACCCAGTTCAGCGCGCCGACGTCGCGGAGCCGGCCGGGCGTGGCGCGCGGCGCCGTCACCGCGCCGAGTCCGGTTGCGGCGTGGTCAGTTCGACGTGCTCCTTCCGCGCCACGTCGAGGATGCGGCGCAGGTCGCGCTGGACGGCGCGGTCGACCACGGGCTGCGCGAGCATCCGGACCGGCAGGACGCCGCCGACCCACCAGGGGGCGACGACCCGCTTGGAACGGCGGGCGATCCCGCGCTCCAGCGCGTCGATGCCGACCCGCAGCGGCGTGACCTTCGAGATGAAGCTGCTCGCCGACCTCGCGCTCGTCAGGGCGGACGCGGCCTCGGTGCTGAAGCCCCGCTGCGTCATGTCCGTGTCGAGTTCGGCGAAGTAGGCCACGCCCGCCTTCGCACCCCACGGCTTCAGTTCGGACCTGAGCGTGTTACCCATGGCCTCCACCGCCGCCTTGGACGCGCTATACGCACCCAGCAGAGGCGCCTGCACGGCTGCGGCGAGGGATGCCACGGCCAGTGCGTAACCCCGCTCGTGGCTGATGTGGGGTCCGGCCGCTCGCAGCGTGTTGTAGACGCCGAGCACGTTCACCTTGAGGCTCTGCTCCAGGACGGACGGGTCGCCGCCGATGATGGGCATCTGCGCGGCCACACCGGCGTTGGCGACGACCACTTCTAGGCCGCCCAACTCCTGCACCGCGCTGTTCACGACCTCCTCTACCCTGCCGCGGTCGGTCACGTCGCACGTCCACCAGGGGGCGGACCCGCAGTCCGCGGCGACGGAGGCGAGCAGGTCGGGTTCGAGTCCGGCGAGCGCGACGCGCGCGCCGCGCTCGTGCAGCCGGGCGGCGAGGGCCGCGCCGATGCCCCGCGCCGCGCCGGTGATCAGCACGCGGCGGCCGGCGAGGGTCGCCGGCCAGGGGGACGAGTCCCACCGGGTGGAATCAAGGATCATGCCGCGACTCTAACATTAATGAACACACTCGTTCTTTTAAGGTTCCCTGCAGATTTCCGTAATGGCGGTACGGAACCGGCGTCTCCTCGTGCGGTGACAGGCGACCTATGAGGGTTGTGGTGACATGCGGGCCACAGGTTGGATGGCGTGGTGGTAGCGGGCGTGGAGGCGCGGCCGGACGCCGACCTTCTGGCGGCAGCCGCGGACGGTGACGAGCACGCGTCTGAGGAGCTGTTCCGGCGACACCACACGGCCGTACTGAGGTACGCGCGCGGGTTAGTCCGGGACCAGCACCTCGCGGAAGACCTCACCAGCGAGGCGTTCACCCGCACGTTCGCGGCGATGCGCCAGGGCCACGGGCCGCGCGACGCCTGCCGGCCCTACCTCTACACGGTGGTCAGGAACACGGCCACCGACTGGGCCCGCGGCGACCGCCGCACCGTCGTGACCGACGAGGTCGCCGACTGGGCCTCCGCCCCCGAGGACGACCCTCCGCCGGACGTCGACGAGCTGGACGCGCTCGTGCGCGCCTTCCGCTCCCTGCCCGAGCGGTGGCAGACCGTCCTCTGGTACACGGTCATCGAGGACGAGCCCATCGCACAGGTCGCGGAACTGCTCGGCATGGAGAAGGGAGCGGTCTCCCAGCTGTCGTTCCGCGCGCGCGAGGGGCTTCGCCAGGCGTTCCTTGCGGCCAGTGCCGGAGGACGTCCCGAATGCGCGGAGTTCACCGCCGAGCTCGCCGCGAACGTCCGCCGCCCAGGCCGGCGTCGCACACGCGCGCTGCGACGGCACCTGGAGTCCTGCGATGAATGCAGGCGCGCGTCCAAGGAGATGACCGATCTCAACGGGCGGCTGCGGCGCGCTCTGCCCATCGGTGCCGTGCTGCTGGGCGCGCCTTCGGCGCCGTTCAGCCCGCTTGCTCCACTCGGCTCGGCGGCGTCCGGGGCCGGGTGGGCGCTGCCCATCGCCGTGGCGGGCGGCATCGCCACCGGGCTCGCGATCATCATGTTCAGCACGGGAGGGGACGGGGCCCAGGCGCCCCCGGAGGCCATCCGGCCGTCCGCTGTGCCTGCCCCGCAGACTCCTGTGGCGCCGCAGGACGTCCACCGGTCCGACTATGCCGTTGCTACACAGACCCCTGGGCGGGGCGGCACGGTACCTGGCGCTGGCGCTACTCCCGGTGCGGCCTCGGGCGCGGGCCCTTATCGGGTGCGCAACACGACGCTGCAATCGTGCCTGGCACCGAGCGGGACAGCGGTAGTGCAGCGTTCCTGCTCCGACTCCACCACCGGCTGGAAGCGCGAGAACACCGGCGGCGGTTTCACGCTGACGAGCTCGTCCACCGGGCAGTGCATGGCCCGGGGCGAGGCGTCGGCGGGCGTGCCCTGGGAAGGCGGAAGCGAGTACTCGGTGGTCATGGCGCCCTGCGGCGGCGCCCACCAGGTCTGGACGATGGCGCAGACCGCTCCGTCGGTCTTCCGGCTCAGCAACGGCGAGGGCTACTACCTGCAAGCGAGCTGGTCCGGGCTGAAACCCGTGTCGCTGAAGCCGGCCTCCTACGCGGGGATGGCCGCCCAGGGCTGGGCCATCGAGGGCACGCGCTGACCACATCGGCGCTTACCCGTAGCTGAGGTCGTCCCGCGCGGCGGCGGGTTCGGCGTTGAGGGCGAGCCATGCACGCAGCGCCATGTGCAGCTCAAGACGGTCGGACGTGCTGTGGAGCGCGTCGCCGAACAGGTCCTCCAACTGCCGCAGCCGGTACCGGACGGTCTGCGGGTGCAGATGCAGGTGGCCTGACACCTCCGTGGCGTTGAACCCGCACTCCAGGCACGTCAGCAGCGTCTCGGCCAGCCGGTAGCGCTGCGCCGGGCGGGCGCGCAGCAGCGGCGCGAGCCGCCGGTCGATCACCTTCTCGATCAGCACCCGCTCCCGCATCATCACGATGATCGGCATGTGCCGCTCGGCGACCACCGGCGAGGCGGCCGTGATCAGCCCCTGGCAGGCCAGCCCCAGCGCCTCGCGCGCCAGCCGCAGTGACGTGCCCGCGTCCGCCGGCGCGACCGCCGGGCCGATCGCCGCCGTCCAGCCGTGCAGGTGCCGCTCCAGCATCCGGGCGCGGCCGGGGCCTTCCGGGTCGGGCACGATCAGGCACGGCTCCGCCAGGTGCAGGCCCAGCAGGACGTCCGGCGGCAGCGCCGGATGCCGCGCGTCGGACCCGTGCTCGCGGAGCGCGACGGCGGCGACCGTGCGGGGCAGCGCCCAGTCCGCCTCCCGCGCCGGACCGCGCAGCTCCTGCGCGGACGCCTCTCCCAGCAGCAGCTCCAGCAGCCGCCGACGGTGCTCCTGGCGCGCCCCCGCGGCGCGGGCGGCGGCGTCCGCGTGGCCCTCGGCGACGATCGCCGCCACCTGGTTCAGGTAGTCGAGGGCCGCGTTGGCGATGGCCGCGATGTTGGCCGGGCTCGTCCGGTGCCCGAGCCGCTCGGCGCACTCGGTGAGCTGCTCCACCGCGAGGCCCGTCCCGATCCGCGTCGCCGCCTGCCACGCGTCCAGCGTCCGCCCCTCGCTGGCCTCCCCGACGCCGATCTGCCGCCAGAACTCCACCACCTCCGCCGACGGCGCGCCGGGATCGGCCATCAGCTCCAGGAAATGGCCGATGGCGCACTCGACGCCCAGCACCATCGCCTTGGCGTAGCGGGGGTCGTGCGGCCGCACGAACTCCGGCAGCCGCTGCTCGATCCGCCGCACCGCCTCCGCGGCGATGCCCGGCACATGGTCACGGAGATCCTCGGCGATCCGGGCGGCGCCCTCGAACGACAGGTCGAGCTCGATCCGGCGCACCGGCAGACGGACCACCTGGCTGAGGTCGGACATTGGATCTCCTTCGGGGAACGACGTGCAGGGGAGACGGCGCGCCCCCGGCCCGATTACGCGCATCGGCCGAAAACCCCGGTACGGCCGGATCCGGCCGCGGACGCTCTAGGCTGGCCGGTATGGCGACGGAGGCGACCCCGAAGGCGCGTGCTCGGAAGTGGAAGGACGAGACGAGGCTGGGGCTCGTCCGGCGGGCGCGCCGGATGAACCGGATCCTGGCCGAGACCTACCCGGACGCGCACTGCGAGCTGAACTTCGGCAGCCCGTTCCAGCTCCTCGTCGCGACCGTCCTGTCCGCGCAGACCACCGACATGCGGGTGAACCTGACGACGCCGGAGCTGTTCGCCAAGTACCCCACGCCTGAAGACCTCGCCGCCGCCGACCCCGAGGACGTCGAGGCCATCCTGAAGCCCACCGGGTTCTTCCGCGCCAAGACCAAGTCGGTGATGGGGCTGTCCGCGGCACTGCGCGACCAGTTCGACGGCGAGGTCCCAGGGCGGCTCGAAGACCTCGTCAAGCTGCCCGGTGTCGGACGCAAGACGGCCAACGTCGTCCTGGGGAACGCGTTCGACGTCCCCGGAATCACCGTCGACACCCACTTCGGCCGCCTCGCACGGCGGTTCCGCTGGACGGCCGAAGACGACCCCGTGAAGGTCGAGCAGGAGATCGGCGAACTCATCCCGCGCAAGGACTGGACGATGCTGTCCCACAGGCTCATCTGGCACGGCCGAAGGATCTGCCATGCCCGCCGTCCTGCCTGTGGTGCGTGCCCGCTCGCGCGCCTCTGCCCGTCGTTCGGTGAAGGGCCGACCGACGAGGAGACCGCCCGCAAGCTCGTCAAGCCGGGGCCGTTCTCATGACGGCCCGAGGCGCCGGGAAGGCGGCGGGAAGGAACGCGGGTGTTCCGGAGTTGGGACGGATGTGACCGAGACCGCCCCCAACACTCCCGACTGGCTCGCCCGCTTCCGTGTCGAAGGCCCCCGGATGCAGGTGCCGCCGATGTTCCGGCCCGCGCCCGCCGCCCGCGCCGCCGCCGTCCTGATCCTGTTCGGCGACGGTCCCGAAGGCCCCGACGTGCTGCTCACCGAGCGCGCCGCCACCCTGAACAAGCACGCCGGACAGCCCGCGTTCCCCGGCGGCCGCATCGACCCCGAGGACGACGGCCCGGTCGCGGCCGCACTGCGCGAGGCGTGGGAGGAGGCCGGCGTCGAACCGTCCGGCGTGGACGTCCTGTGCACGCTGCCCGAGCTGTACCTGCCGCACAGCGAGCACCGCGTCACGCCCGTCGCCGGCTGGTGGCGGGAGCCGTCGGAGATCGCCCCCGGCCACCCCGGCGAGGTCGCGATGGTCGCGCGCGTCCCGATCGGCGAGCTGGTCGACCCCGCGAACCGGCTGATGATCCGGCACCCGTCCGGCACCAGGCTCGGGCCGGCGTTCCGCGTCCGCGACATGCTCGTCTGGGGGTTCACGGCCGCGCTGCTCATCCAGGTGCTGGACGCCGGGGGCTGGAACCGGCCGTGGGACATGTCTCATGTCGAGGACCTGCCGCCCGAGGACGTGGACCTCGCCTCACGCGGGTGAGAATCTCAGCTGACGGGCGGGCGGGATCCGCAGGTCACAGCGCCGTATCCGGAGAGCATGGCCATGGTCACGGCCGCGTGTCACCCCTGACGGCTACCCGACGCACCCCAATCTGGTACATCGAGGGGACGTGCGGCGGCGGCGCGGCACTATACGGTTGAGCGGTGCTGCACGACCACGTTCTCGACCTGATCCTGCTCGTGCTCGTCGTGCTGTTCGGAGTCTCGGGCTACCGGCAGGGCTTCATCGTGAGCCTGCTGAGCTTCGCCGGCTTCGTCGGCGGCGGCGTCATCGGAGTGCTGATCGCGCCGCCGATCGCGGAGGCCGCGGTCGACGGCGCCGCGCAGCAGGCCCTGCTCGCCATCGTGGTCGCGTTCCTGTCCGCCACCCTCGGGCAGCTGATCGCCTCCTCGGTCGGCGCCGTCCTGCGCAACCGGGTGACCGGCATGAACGCCCGCACCGCGGACGCGGTCGGCGGCACCTTCGTCAGCGCGATGTCGCTGCTGATCGTCGCCTGGTTCTTCGGCAGCCTGGTCGCCAACTCCGAGTTCAAGCCCGTCCGGACGCAGGTCAAGGGCTCCTCGATCATCAACGGCATCAACGACGTGATGCCCGGGCAGGCGCAGACCTGGTTCACCTCGTTCCAGGGGTTCGTGAAGAGCAGCGAGTTCCCCCAGGTCTTCAACGGCCTCGGCGGCGAGTCGGTGGTGCAGGTGCCGCCGCCGGACGAGTCCGTGCTGAGCACCCGGGGGCTGAAAGCCGCCAAGAACAGCATCGTGAAGGTGGTCAGCACCGCGCCGCAGTGCCAGCGGCGCATAGAGGGCACCGGGTTCGTGTTCGCGCCGCAGCACGTCATGACCAACGCGCACGTCGTCGCCGGGGCGCGCGGCTCCTCGAAGGTGTCGCTGATCAACGGCGACAGCGAGCGCGGGCGGGTCGTCCTGTACGACCCCAAGCGGGACGTCGCCGTGCTGTACGTGCCGGGGCTGCGGGCGCCCGCACTGCAGTTCGCCAAGGAGGCCCGCGTCCGCGACGACGCGATCATCGCCGGGTTCCCGAAGAACCAGCCGTTCACGCCGGGCGCCGCCCGGATCCGCGCCCGGCAGACGGCGCGCGGCCCGGACATCTACCACTCCGGGCAGGTCAGCCGCGAGATCTACGCCATCCGCGGCAAGGTCGAGCCGGGGAACTCCGGCGGGCCGCTGCTGTCCACGGACGGCCGCGTCTACGGCGTCATCTTCGCGGCCGCGCTGGACACCCCGTCCACCGGCTACGCGCTCACCGCCGAGGAGGTCGCCGCCGACGCGCGCGTGGGCGCCCAGGCCACGACCCCGGTCTCCACCCAGAACTGCTCTGACTGAGGCTGAGGGCCGCTGGGGCGGCTCGTAGGGCTGCTCAGGGCAGGGCTAGTCAGTCAGACAAGGGCTGCTCAGAGCGGGGCTGGTCAGGGCAGGGCTGGTCAGGGCAGGTCTCTCAGAGCAGGGCCGGTTAGGGCATGGCCGGGTCGAGCTGGGCGGGTCAGAGCAGGGTCTAGCTCATGCCGTGCTCAGGCCGTGCTCAGGCCGTGGGGGTGAGGCGGAGGGTGATGGGGCCTTCCTCTGGGCTTGTGGCCAGCTCTCGTGCCTGCTTGACGACTCCCTGCACGTCGATGTTGTGCGGGGCATCGGCCTCGTAGGGGACGAGGCGGTCGGCGGCGCGGCTCAGGAGCGCTTCGGCGCCGCGTGCGTTTCCCCGGCGAAGGTGGGTTATCCCTACGGCGACCTGCGCCAGCCCCCGCCAGAGCTCCCGTTCGGCCTCAGGAGCGGCCTTCCAGACCGCCTCCAGTACCTCGTGGGCGTGGAACGGGCGGTCGGCGTCCAGCAGGCGCTGCGCCTCGGCCAGCGCGTCCGCCGGCGGCATGTCGAGGTCGTCCGGCATGGTGGGGATGCCTGTGGCGCCGTGGGGCAGTGGACGTCCGTAGGCGTCCCGCGGGCGTGCGTTGCGTGGGCGTCCAGACTCGTCCCGATCGCGCATGGCTCCACCGTACGCCCGGGGGTCAGCGTTCCGGCTCCGGGTCGGCCAGCCAGCCGAGCAGCTGCGCGTCGAACGCCCGAGGACGTTCCTGATGGGGGAAGTGGCCGGCGCCTTCGATGAGCTTCCACCGGTAGGGGGCCGACACGTAGCGGCCTGAGCCCTGTGCACTGGCCGGGAGGGTGCACGTGTCGAGCGCGCCGTGCAGTTGGAGCGTGGGCACCTGGATGGGGGTGCGCATACGGTGCGCGTAGCGGATGCCGTCCGGACGTGCCTGCGACCGGATCAGCCAACGGTGGTACTCCAGCGCGCTATGGGCCGCCCCAGGGATCTGCACTGCCTTCCGCACGAGTTGCTCTGTGCGCTCGTCCGGCCAGCCTGGCCCGGACCAGTCGTGCAGGAGCTTGCCCACCAGCGCCGCGTCGTCGCGGACAAGGCGCCGTTCAGGCCACAGCGGCACCTGGAAGCCGAACGTGTGCCGCGTCGCCCAGCCCTGGCCGCGCGGGTCCCCGGCGACGGCCTGCCGCAGCCGCAGCGGATGCGGGGCGCTCACCACCGCCAGCCGCTGGACGGTCTTCGGGTGGTAGACGGCCGTCGTCCACGCGAGCAGCCCGCCCCAGTCGTGCCCGACGATGATCGCATTCGCCTCGCCCAGCGCGCGGACCAGCCCGGCGGCGTCCCGGGCCAGCGTGACCAGGTCGTAGCCGCGCGGCGGCTTGTCGCTGCCGCCGTACCCGCGCAGGTCGACGGCGGCGGCCCGGTAGCCGGCCGCCGACAGCGAGACCAGCTGGTTGTGCCACGACCACCAGAACTCCGGGAAGCCGTGCAGCAGCAGGACGAGCGGGCCCTCGCCGGCCTCGGCGACGTGGAACCGCGTCCCGCCGGCGCTGACCTGCCGGTGGACCCAGGGCCCGTCGACCTCGATCAGCGACGCGTCGTGCCCGGACATGGCGTCGGTCAGCCCGTCGGCTCGAGGCCGGCGCCCTTGCCGCCGGCCTCGATCTCGTCGGAGTCGCCGCGGCGGCGCAGCGCGGTGAAGTCGTCCTTCAGCGTCTTGCGGGTGCGCTTCGCGCCCTCGATCCGCTTGATGAAGCGCTTGGCGAGGAGCATCAGCCCCCCGGCGAGCCCCACGTAGACGATCGAGACGATCAGGAACGCCAGCCACGGCCAGATGCCCAGTTCAGCGAGCCCGAGCGCGAACGAGATCGACAGCAGGATGACGACGAGTCCGCCCATCACCGCGGCGATGGTGACCATCACGCTGCTCAGCGCCGCCTTCTTGGCGTCGGCCTTCAACTCCATCTTGGCCAGGGCCATCTCGGCCCTGACAAGGTCGGAGACGTTGCCCGACGCCAACGCGACCAGCTCGCCGACGGACTTGTCCTCCATGCGCTCGCCCGGTAGTGCCTCGGACATATCGCTTTACTCCTTAGTCCGGGCGCGCGCGCACACGCACCCTTCTCCGGAAGACGACGGCCGCGGCCGCCGAGGCGAGAACGCTCGCGATCAGGACCGCAGTCGTCACTCTCTCGAATTGTGACGGGTCGGTATAGGCCAAACCGCCGATCAGCAGCGAAACGGTGAAACCCACCCCGGCGAGGAGCGCGACCCCCGCGATCTCATGCCAGTGCAGGTCCTCACCGAGCGTCGCCAGGTTGAGCTTGACCGCCGCCCACGCGCCGCCGAAGACCCCCAAGAACTTACCGATCACCAGTCCGGCGACCACGCCGAGGGCCACCCGGTCGGTGAACACGGCGCCCAACTGGGACGCGCCGAGCCCGACACCGGCCGACACGAAGGCGAACACGGGCACGGCCACGCCGGCCGAGAACGGCCGGAGGAAGTGGTCGGCGCGCTCCGCGTTCGTGGCCCGTCCGTCAGGGGTCTCCTTGGGGCTGGTGAGCATCCCCAGGGCCACGGCGGCGACCGTTGCGTGGATCCCGCTCCGCTGAAGGAAGTACCAGGCCAGGACGGCGATGGGCACGTACACCCATGGTGAGCGGAAGTTCTTTCGCTGCAGCGCCCCATAGACGACGATGAGGAACACCGCGAGGCCCAGGAACAGCCAGTGCAGGGTGTCCGTGTAGAAGAGCGCGATGATGCCGATGGCTATCAGGTCGTCCACCACGGCCAGCGTCAGCAGGAACGCGCGCAGGGGCGCCGGGCATGAGGTGAACGTCACGGCGAGGACGGCCAGCGCGAACGCGATGTCCGTCGCCGTCGGCACGGCCCAGCCCCGCAACGCCCCCGGTTCCCCCGCGCTCACCATGAGGAAGATGAGCGCGGGCATCACCACACCGGCCGCCGCCGCTATCACCGGCAGGGCCGCGTCCCGCGGGTTGCGGAGTTCGCCGTGCGTCAGTTCCTCGCGCAGTTCAAGCCCGGCGATGAAGAAGAACACCGCCAGCAGACCGCTCGACGCCCAGTGCTGCACGTCCATGTGCCCGAGGTGCAGCCAGTGCGGGCTGATCTCGAACGTGCGGAGGCTCTCGTAGGCGTCCGCCCAGGGAGTGTTGGCCCACACCAGCGCGGCGATCGCCGCCAGCAGCATGACGACCCCGCCGATCGTCTCCATGCGCAACGCGCTGGCGACCTGCCCGCTGTAGCGGACGGTCGGACGGACGGGCCACGTCGCGGCGACGCGGCGCCTCATGGTCGGGCGCGCCATGTGAAAAACCCCTGGGAAGTCGGCGGACGGTCGGTCAAGGCACGGCCCGTACACCACTACGGGACGTTCCTGCCGACCAGACTTCCCGGCGCACCAGAGGACATTTTACCTGCTGGATCACCCCGTCCGCCAAGCCGGGCCTCCTCCCGCGACGCGGAACGGCCCGCGCCCCGGGTGGGCGCGGGCCGTTCTCACGGTGCTGCGAGGACGCCGGCGGCGGTCAGTCGTCGGACTTGGCGGCGGGGAGCTTCTCCGCGATCAGGTCCATGACCGTGCTGTCGGCCAGCGTCGTGACGTCACCGATGCTGCGGTTCTCGGCGACGTCGCGGAGCAGCCGTCGCATGATCTTCCCGGAGCGGGTCTTCGGCAGCTCCGGGACGATCATGATCTGGCGCGGCTTGGCGATCGGGCCGAGCGTCTTCGACACGTGCTCGCGGAGCTCGCGCAGGAAGTCCTCGCCCTCCACGTCGCCGCCCGCGTCACCGCGCGGGATGACGAACGCGACGATCGCCTGCCCGGTCACCGGGTCGGTCGCGCCGACGACCGCCGACTCGGCGACCTTCGGGTGCGCGACCAGCGCCGACTCCACCTCCGTCGTGGAGATGTTGTGCCCGGACACGAGCATGACGTCGTCCACGCGGCCGAGGAGCCACATGTCGCCGTCCTCGTCCTTCTTGGCGCCGTCACCGGCGAAGTACAGGCCCTCGAACCGCGACCAGTACGTCTTGACGTACCGCTCGTCGTCGCCCCAGATCGTGCGGAGCATGCCCGGCCACGGCTCCCGGACCACCATGAACCCGCCGCCGCCGTTCGGCACCGACCGGCCCTGGTCGTCCACCACGTCCGCGGCGATGCCGGGCAGGGGACGCATCGCCGCCCCCGGCTTCGCCGCGGTGACGCCCGGCAGCGGGCTGATCATGATGGCGCCGGTCTCCGTCTGCCACCACGTGTCGACCACCGGCGTCCGGTCGGCGCCGATGTTCTTGCGGTACCAGATGTAGGCCTCCGGGTTGATCGGCTCGCCGACCGACCCGAGGACGCGCAGGGACGACAGGTCGTACTGCGCGGGGATGTCGTCGCCCCACTTCATGAACGTACGGATCGCCGTGGGCGCCGTGTAGAAGATGGACACCTTGTACTTCTGGATGACGTCCCACCAGCGCCCCCTGTTGGGCGTGTCAGGGGTTCCCTCGTAGATGACGCTGGTCGACCCGTTGGCGAGCGGCCCGTACACGATGTAGGAGTGCCCGGTCACCCAGCCGATGTCGGCCGAGCACCAGTAGACGTCCGTCTCGGGCTTGAGGTCGAACACGGCCCAGTGCGTGTAGGCGCACTGCGTCAGGTAGCCGCCGGTGGTGTGCAGGATGCCCTTCGGCTTACCCGTCGTCCCGGAGGTGTACAGAATGTACAGCGGGTGCTCCGAGTCCATGGGCTCGGCGGTGTGCTCCTCGCTCTGCCGTTCGACGACGTCGTGCCACCACAGGTCGCGGTCGTTCTCGGCGACCTGCTCGCCGGTGCGGCGCACCACGAGGACGTGCTCGATCGTCGGCGTCTGCGCGACGGCCTCGTCCACGATGCCCTTGAGGTCGGACGGCTTGCCGCGCCGGAACCCGCCGTCCGCGGTGATGACGAGCTTGGCCTGCGCGTCGTCGATGCGGGTCCGGAGGGCCTCGGACGAGAAGCCGCCGAACACCACCGAGTGGGTCGCGCCGATGCGCGCGCACGCCAGCATCGAGATCGGCAGCTCGGGAATCATCGGCAGGTAGATCGCCACCCGGTCGCCCTTGCGCACGCCCAGTTCGAGCAGGGCGTTGGCGGTCTTGTTCACCTCGCGCTGGAGGTCGGCATAGGTGAGCGTACGGGTGTCCCCCGGCTCACCCTCCCAGTGGTAGGCGACCTTCGCTCCCCGCCCGGCCTCGACATGACGGTCGACGCAGTTGTAGGCGACGTTCAGCTCGCCACCCACGTACCACTTGGCGAACGGGGGATTGCTCCAGTCCAGGACCTCGTCCCACCGCTTGGTCCAGGTGAGGCGCTCGGCCTGCTCGGCCCAGAAGCCCAGGCTGTCCTCCGCGGCCTGCTCGTAGGCGTCGGCCTTGACGTTGGCGGAGGCGGCGAGATCGGCGGGCGGGGCGAAGCGGCGCGTCTCCTGCAGAAGGTTCGACAGTGTCTCTTGGCTCTGGCTCAACGCGAACTCCTTGCTAGGTGATGCGGGGTCGCCCGGTATCCCCACTTCACCAGGAACATCCCGGTCTTCACAAGGCCGGACCCCCTGAAGTGGAAGACGAACGCGACCGGCTCCCACGACTCGGGCGTGTTGTGATCCCCGACACGACTGGGCCTTCCCAGGTCCGCTATCCGGGAACCGTCTCCGTTCTACGCCTCCCCGGCGCCTTACGCGAGCGCCCAGGCGGAGCATGTGGAGCGCGGGGCGTTGCGCGGGCGCGGATGGGGACCGCATAAAGTCGGGCCGTGACCGATGCCCTTGCTCATGTAGCGCAACTGCCCGGGGTGGCCGGCGCCGTCGATGACGCGCGCAAGGCCGTTGACCGGCTGCTCGGCCACCGCATCCTGCGGCGGCGCAGTGCCGAGGTGTCCACGGAGTCCGCGCTGCGCGGCGCCAGGGCCTCGGCCGTCCTCGACGGCGCGTCGGTCACGCTGGACGAGCTCCGCACCACCGAGAGTCCGTCCGACCCCGTCGTACAGGGCTCGCTGCGCGTGTCGGCCGAGCTCGGGACGTTGACGGACGTCTGGCGCAACGCTCCCCGGCAGGCGCTCGCACGGCTCCACGTCCTGGCGGCGGCCGACGTGGTGGACAGCGCCGACCTCGGACGCCCCCGCACCACCGACGCCGCCGTTAAGGACGTTCTCGGCCTCGGTGAGCCGCCGTCGCCGTCCGAGGTGGCGGCGCGCCTGGACGCGCTCAGCGGGCTGCTGACCTCTCCCACGAAGGCCCCCGCGCTCGTGGTCGCGGCCATCGTGCACGGTGAACTGCTGACGCTGCGCCCCTTCGGTTGGGGGGACGGGCTGGTCGCACGCGCCGCCCAGCGGCTCACGCTGGTCTCCCGTGGGCTCGACCCCAAATCGCTGGTCGCACCCGAGGTCGGCCACCTGGAACTGGTGGACGACTACGCGCCCGCCCTGCGGGACTACTCGTCGGGCACGTCCGAGGGCGTCGCGCGGTGGGTCGTCCACTGCTCGACGGCCGTGGCCGCCGCCGCCCGGGACTCGCAGGCCATCTGCGAAGCGTTCATGCGGGGCTGAGTTCTGTCGGAGGGTTCGGCCATGCTGGGCCGCATGGCCGAACGCATGCACGGACGACCGGCGGCACCCACCGAGACCACGATCGCGTCGGCGAACTGGGACTCGCGTGACCTGACGGGCGAGCACCACGAGAACGTCCTGTTCGTGGACGTGGACATGACCGAGGCCACCGGTACCGGCGCCGTCTTCACCGAGTGCACGTTCCGCGGGGTGCGCTTCAACGCGTCCACCCACACGGACGCCGCGTTCGTGAACTGCACCTTCGTACGGTGCGGTTTCTTCGACGCCACCTTCGCGGGCTGCAAGCTCGTGGGCAGCATGTTCGACTCGTGTACGTACGACCTGCTGAAGGTGGAGGGCGGCGACTGGTCGTTCACCGGCCTGCCGGGCGCCGACCTGCGGCGCACGTCGTTCACCGATGTCCGCATGCGCGAGGCCGACCTCACGGGCGCGCGGTGCGCCGAAGCGGAGATCCGCCGGGTCGACCTGTCGGGGGCGTACCTCCACCGAGCCGACCTGTCCGGCTGCGATCTGCGCGGCAGCGACCTCTCGGCGGTGGACCCGTCCGCCACCGTGCTGAAGGGCGCGGTGATCGACCCGCACCAGGCGATCGCCCTGGCGACGGCCCTCGGGCTGGAGGTCCGCGACTAGCGCCGGCCGGACACGAAGCGGGCGGCGCCCCACCGGGGAGCGCCGCCGCCGAGCACGTCACACCGGGTTACCAAGCGTGCACCTCAAATCCGTCGGATCGGGTCAAGCCCGTCTCGACGCGCCTCCCGCGGCTGGTCGCGCGTGGGTGCCCGGATGCCGTGCCAGGACCGTGGTCCTAACAACCTGTCTACGCCTCATTCCCCCTGTTGACAAGCCCCTATTCGCAAAGTGCCGACCGCGGTCGCGGGCGGCGCCGAACGGGACGCCGGTGCCCGGTGCGGCCGCTGCGGGATATTCCGGGCTATCCGTAACCGCCATGCCGGTCAGAGAATTGATCACTCACTGTGATCGTTTCTTTTTGGCGGCCGATCAGCCATGTGGCCGGAAGAATCTTTAGTTCTGCTGTACGCTCCCACTTCCGCCCCGATGCACGCGGGCCGTGCGCGGGCGCGGGAGGCCCTGCCGTGGAGGGGCACGGGCGCCGTGCGGGCGCCCCGGCGAGCGCGTCGTACCGGCGGATGAGAAAATCGCCATGCGCCGGGTGAGTTTGCGTCTCGACGGAACTCTCGACGATCGGGCAGCATATGTTGTACTTCCTAGACTGGAGTCAGTGAGTTTGCCTCTCCCATAGGCGGACTTACGCACGGCTCGGCCTGAACTCCACTGAGACTTTCCTGGGAAAGCGGACCGGCTCTACCCCCCCGGAGCCGGACCGCCCGGCGACCCCCGCTCTCCCCCCCCGGCGGGGGTCGCCCAGTCGTCGAGGGGGGGGGGGGGGGGGGGGGGGGGGGGGGGGGGGGCGCCCCCCCCCCCCCCCCCCCCGCCCGCCGGCGAAGTTATCCACAGTTCGAGGAACCTCGTCGCGGTCGCCGCCCCGCTCCGCAAGGTGGATGTCTCCGGAAACATCGAGGGAGCATCCGATGAACCTTGCGGCACTGATCGTCACGAGCGACCCCGCCCTCGCCGACGGCCTGCTCCGCCTCGCGGCCGCCGCCGACGCCCACGCCGAGGTCGCCTACGGTGCCGACGAGGCCAGACCCGCCTGGACCTGGCCCGCCCTGATCCTCGTGGGAGCCGACATGGCCGAGGACGTCGCGTCCGCCGACCTCCCGCGCCGCCAGGGCATCGTCCTCGTCACCGGCGACGGCGACACACCGGAGGCGTACCGCCTCGCGGTCGAGGCCGGCGCGCAGGACGTCGCCGTGCTGCCCGACCACGAGGACTGGCTGATCAACGCGTTCGCCGCCGCCTGCGAACCCGAGGGCGGCTGGGCCACCACCGTCTGCGTCGGCGGCTCCCGCGGCGGTGTCGGCGCCAGCACCCTCGCCGCCGCGCTCGCCCTGGCCGCCGCCGGCCAGGGCCTGCGCACCCTCCTCCTCGACGCCGACCCGTTCGGCGGCGGCATCGACCTCATGCTGGGCCTGGAGGGCCACGAGGGCGTCCGCTGGCCCGACCTGGCCGAACGCCGCGGCCGCCTGAACACCGCCGCCCTCCGCGAGACCCTCCCCGGCACGGGCGACCTGTCCGTCCTGTCCTGGCGGCGCGGCGAACCCGTCCCGATCCCCGACGAGGCCGTGCGCGCCCTGCTCGACGCCGCCGCCCGCGGCTTCGACCTGGTCATCGCCGACGTCCCTCGCTACCCCGGCGACATCGGCCGCGCCGCGCTCAGTGCCGCCGCCGCCACCTTCCTGCTCGTCCCCGCCGAGGTCCGCGCAACCGTCGCGGCCGCCGGCATAGCCGCGACGTTCCGCCGCTACACCTCCGACCTGCGCCTGGTCGTCCAGGGCCCGGCCCCCGGCGGCCTCACCGCCGAAGCGATCGCCCACGCCCTCGACATCCCGTCCGCCGGCACCTACGACCGCGACCGCCGCCTCCCCGCAGCCGTCGAAGAGGGCGACCTCCAACGAGCCTGCCGCCGCGGCCCCCTGGCCGACTTCTGCACCAAGACCCTCGCCGACCTGGCCCTCCAGCCCTACGCCTACCGAGAAGCAGCCTGACCCACCCCGCTGGCGACGGTGTGCACCACAAGGCGCCGCTCAGAAGGAGACGAGGAGAGGCGGTATGACGAGGTTGTCGGACGCGGTGCGGGATCGGCTCGCCGGTAGTGGCGGGGAGGCGACGACCGGCCGGGTTGCCGCAGCGCTGCGGGCGGAAGAACGCCTCCTCGGTGATCGTGAGGTACTGACCCTGGCGGACGAGTTATGCGCCGAGTTCGTCGGCGCCGGGCCGCTGGAACCGCTGCTGCGCTCCCCGGACGTCACCGATGTCCTGGTCAACGGCCCGAACGAGGTGTGGGCTGACACGGGCGCCGGTCTCGTCCGCACGCCGGTCCGCTTCACGGACGAAGCGTCGCTGCGGCGCCTGGCGCAGCGCCTCACCGCCGCAGCCGGACGCAGGCTCGACGACGCGGCCCCCTACGCCGATGCCCGTCTGCCGGGCGGGGTCCGGCTCCATGCCGTCCTGCCTCCGGTGGCCGCGAGTGGCACGTGCCTGTCGCTCCGGCTGCCCAGGCGCCGCGCGTTCACCCTGGACGAGCTGGTAGCGGCCCGGACCGTCCCACCCGAGGGCGCCGAAATCCTCGCCGCCCTGATCAAGTCGCGCGCCGCGTTCTTGATCACCGGCGGTACCGGAACCGGCAAGACCACCCTCCTGAGCAGCGTGCTGTCCCTGGTGAACCCGGCCGAACGACTCCTCCTCGTCGAAGACTCCGCCGAGCTGAAACCGTCCCATCCGCATGTCGTGAGGCTGGAGGCCCGTCCGCCGAACATGGAGGGCGCCGGAGGCGTGACACTGAACGATCTCGTCCGCCAGGCGCTCCGCATGCGTCCCGACCGCCTGGTGGTCGGGGAGGTCAGAGGCCCAGAGGTAGTTGTTCTCCTGCAGGCGCTCAACACGGGCCACGAAGGCGGCTGCGGCACCCTCCACGCCAACACCGCCGCGGACGTGCCCGCCCGGCTTGAAGCCCTGGGCTGCGCGGCGGGCTTGAGCCGGGAGGCGGTCCACAGCCAACTGGCCGCCGCGCTGGACATCGTTGTCCACCTGGCGCGCGACCCGGCCGGTGGACGGCGGCGCGTGGCCGAGATCTGCGTCCTGCACAGAGCGCCCGACGGGCTGGTGGGCGTGATTCCCGCGGTCTCGTTCACCACGTCCGGCGAGGTCGTCCCGGCCGACGGCGCCCCCGCGCTGCATGACCGGCTGCGAGGTGACCGTTGATCATCGCGTTCGCGGCGCTCTGCTCGGCCGCCGTCGTCTGGACGGTCCTCGCACCTCCTGCCGCCCGACGCCGCTTTGACCGCCTCACAACGCCTCGCTCGACGCACCCCCTTCACCTGCTGAGAGCCAGAGTCGATGCGCTGAAAGAGCGCAGAGCCCAACCGCAACGATGGCGGACGTCCGTGATCGAACTCTGCGACGCCATGGCCGCCGAACTCGCCGCCGGCCGAACTCCGGATGAGGCGTTCACAGCCGCCGCAGCCGTCCTCCACCCTCAGGTGTCCGCAGAACTCCTCCAAACCACTCGCGCGCCCCCCGAGCACCTGGACGACCTGGCGACGCGTCCGGGGGCCGAAGGTCTGCGCCTCTTGGCGGCCTGCTGGCGCATCGGCGCGGAACGCGGCGGCACCCTCGCCACCGTCCTGGACGGCCTGGCAGGGGCTCTCCGCGACGAAGAGGCCCAACGCCAGGACGTGTCGGTCCAACTGGCGGGCCCTCGCGCCACGGCCCGCCTGCTCGCCGCCCTCCCGCTCCTCGGCCTGGGCATGGCCGCGGCCCTGGGCGCCCACCCGATCCCCTTCCTCTGCGGCACCCTCCCCGGCCTGGCGTGCCTGATCACAGGAACGACCCTCAACCTGCTCGGCCTCCACTGGACCCGCCGCCTGGCCCGATCCGCCGAATCCCCCACCTAACCCGCACCACGTCCACAGGGTGCAGCCGAACAGCAGCAGCTCGCCGCACCGCCTGTTGCCGCAGGCATGGAGGCGAGGCCGATGAAGCCGAGGCTGTCGGTCCGGCCGTCCTGGTAGAGCAGGGCAGCGATGGGGGGTACGGCGCGTCGGTGACGCCGGCGGCGTGCCAAGCAGGTGTGTCGGTGCCTTGCGGAGGTGCTCTTCGCTGTCGCGCGGCTGATCGCCTCGCATGGAGCTCTACGGGTTTGTCTGTTGTGAGTCGACGGCCGGGGTCCGCATCCCTGCCTGCGATGGGGGCCTGATGTGGCGGGACGGAGGTCATAGGTGGCTATGGGGTGAGAGGGAGTAGGTGAGGTGATGATCGCCTTGGCGGCCGTGCTTTGTGCGGCGCTGTCGGCGTTTCTTCTTCCCAGGGGGATGAACACCGCCGAGAAGAGGCTGGAGGGTCAGTTCCAAAGTTCTCGTCCGAGGCAAGGCATCGCAGGTGAGCGAGCTCTGATGCCCAGGGGCTCGGGGCACGATGGTCGTGGTCGGGCCGACGGTGAGAAGGAAGGCGACTCACAGGAGAGGCGACGGCGCGACGCTCCCCTAAGGCATGCAGCCGCGGGCTCCGCGGGCGTGTTGTGCCTGGTGTTGTTGGGCGGTCTGCTCGGTGCCGTAGTCGGTGCCGGCGCCGCGGGGGCCGTCTGGTTCTGGTTCGGCCGCGTTGGAGGTGCGGAGGACCGGCGCAGACGTGCGCGCCTTATCGCTGACCTTCCCATCGCGGTGGACCTGTTAGCCGCCTGCCTGTGCGGCGGTGCTCCTTGGCATGGCGCGGTCACTGCGGTCGCGGACGCGGTGGGAGGCCCGTTGGGGGACGAACTTCGGGACGTCTCTGTTCAGATCAGCCTCGGTGCAGACCCGGCGGACGCCTGGCTTGCGCTCACGAGAGAACCAATGCTCGCGCCACTTGCTCGTACGGCCGTCCGAGCGACGACCACAGGCGCGGCCCTCGCTCCCTCTCTCAGCCGCCTCGCGCGCGATCAGCGTCGCGTAGCCCGGACGGCGGCCGCCACCAGGGCCCGTGCGGCCGGAATCCGGGCGCTCGCCCCTCTCGGACTGTGCTTCCTGCCTGCCTTCGTGCTGCTCGGCGTCGTCCCGGCCGTCGCGGGAATCGCCGCGACGATCCTCCTGCCCAGGTGAGCCGGGTTTTCCACAGAATTCGGTTCGCTCACCGGCTGGCGTGCCCGCCCGGCAGCCTGAAGTCGAATCACGAGCGAAAGGAGCCCGCATGCGGGCGATGAAGATGGTGATGCGTCGATGGTCCAGGATGTCTGCGGACCGAGGAATGTCCACCGCGGAGTACGCGGTCGGGACCATCGCCGCGGCGGCGTTCGCCGGCTTGCTGTTCAAGATTGTGACGAGCTCGCAGGTGAGGTCGCTGCTCTTACAGATCATCGAGAAGGCCCTCAAGATCGCGAGCTGAGGGACCGAGGGATGGCCACGGCGGAGATCGCCGTGGCTCTCCCCGCCCTCGTGCTGATCACTGCGGCCGCGCTGTGGGGCCTGATGGCGGTGTCCGTGCAGCTCACCTGCACGGACGCCGCCCGCACTGGGGCTCGTGCGGCAGCCCGGGGAGAGTCCCTCACCGCAGTGCGCGAACTGGTGATCCGGGCGGTCCCGAAGGGCGCGACCGTGCGAGTGCGCCGAGACGAGGCCACCGTCCACGTGGACGTCTCCGTCGCGGTGCGTCCCCCGGCCGCGATCGGCCTTCCACCCCTGATGGTCCAAGCTCATGTGGCCGCCGCGACCGAGCCCGGTGTAGGCCCCGACGCCGCTTCCCCGCCGGTCAGCCAGACGCGGCACCCAACCTCCTGACCGGCGGCCGTTCACCTGGCCGGTCATGGTGGCGCGACGGTCGGCGCTGGACCACAACATCGCGGCGCTAGCCGCGTTCTGCGGCGAACACGGGCTGGCGTTCGCGCCGCACGGCAAGGCGACCATGGCCCCGGCCACGCCACCGGGCGGGCCGACGACTTGCGCTGGTCGGCGGTGTCGGCCTTGCAGGTGACGGCGGGCAGGAGGACTCGGCGTCCTCAAGTGCGCGTCCCTCCCGGTCGAGCAACTGCCACGGCCTTTGCCAGCCGGGAGGCACCACTCGCGTATGCGTCCGTAACGACAGGCACGGCACGAGCCCGGGCCGGATGGGATGCCGACGGCCGGATGCGTCCGGCTGGGTTAGGGGGAGGGCTGCATGAGGTTGGGGCGGTGATGAGCGCAGCGGCACCTGGGCGGATCGGGGGCGGTGACGATGGCGCTGAACGACTGCGCGGGATGAGGCCGGGGGTGGTGGCGACGAGGCAGGTGCGTTGAGGGGCCCCGGGTGCGGTAGCGGAGAACGGCTGGGGGCGAGCAGGCAAACGTCGACGCCCGACCCAGCCGCACGACCTTGTCGGCCGCGTCCTGCCCGTCCCGGTACGCGGCGGCCACCAGCCGGCTCGGTACCGGGGGCGATGAAGTTGGGTGTGCGGGGCGGGACTAGGGGGCGATCGACAGGCTGCGCGGATCGGGTCGGGAGCGGTGTCCATGAGCGGGTGCGCAGTGGTGCACCAGGACGAGGCCGAGGGGTGATCGCGCGGGTGTGGGCGGGCTGGGCGGTGATGATCGACAGGCTGCACGGGAGAGAGAGCGGGAGTGGTGGCGCTAGGAGCGGGTGCGCGGCGGGCGCGTCGGGACGAGGACGGGGGCGGGGTTATGAGGCGGGTGGTCGGAGGGGATCGGGGGGCGGGGACCGTGTGGGTGGTGGCGTTTGCTGCTGTCGTGTGGGTTGCGGGGGTGGCGGCGATTGCCGTGGGCGGGGTGCGGGGAGCACGGCAGCGGGGTGATGCGGCCGCCGATATGGCCGCGTTGGCGGCGGCGGCGCGGGTGGCGGATGGTGGTCGTTCGGCATGTGCACGGGCCCGGGAGATTGCGGCCGGCTCCGGTGCGCGGCTGACACAGTGCCGGGTCAGGGGTGACGACGTTGAGGTCACGGTGACCGTCCGGCTAAAGGTGCCGATGGGGATCGGGGACTTGCGAGTCATTTCTCGGGCCAGGGCTGGTCCTGTGGGACGGGACGGCGTACCCTGACGCGACACGAATCGTTGCACTGAATGTCAATAGGATGGGAGGAGTCGCGGAGGATGCCAACACGTTTCGCTTTGTCATCGTCCTGTGACTTCTGCTACCCAGTGGTACGTTACGCTGCCGTAAGCGCATAGTTATCACCAGAAGCGGTGTGCCCCCGCGAGGCCCGGCGGGATGAGACGAGCAGGACACTGTCGAAGGGACTGAGGCGTGACCATCATTCGCAGGATCGGTGCGATCGCGCTCGCGGCGCCCCTTGCGATGAGCTTCCCGATCCTCGGCGCTCTGCCCGCGCAGGCCGCCTCGACGAGTGTGATCACCCCGGCGGACGGTGCGGTGATCACGAGCGGCTCCCAGGTGACGGCCAAGGCCCACTTCGACTTCGCGTTCACGATGCAGCTGCGGGTGAGCGGCCCCGGGCTCGGCGACACCTTCCTCGCGGAGCGCGGCTTCTCTGGTGACATGTCCGGTACCTTCCCGATCACCCAGAACGGGACCTACAAGGTCTTTCTGCGGGGCAAGCAGACCGGTCACGTCTACGACTCCAACACCTTCACCGTGCGGATCGCCCCGGCGGCTCCCGGCGGCGTCAGCGCGACCGTGTCGGGCAGCAAGCTCGCCGTGAAATGGAGCCGGGGCGTTGAGGACGACCTCACCGGCTACGCGCTCTCGGGTTCCGGCGTGAAGTCCAGGTCCGGTTCCCTGGCCTCTCTCTGCCAGGGGACGAGCTGCTCCACCACCCTGTCACTGACCAGGTCGAGCGGTGTGGTCTCCGTGGGCGTCCGGGCGCAGCGGTCCAACGGGGACGGCGGATCGCTGTACTCCCCCACCTCCACGGCGTCGGCCATGGTGGGCGGCGGAGTCGGCTCGACGGTTCCGGGCGGTGCGGCTCCGTCCCTGCCGTCCAATTCCAGCGTGCCCAGCGCCAGCACGCCGCTGACGCCGTTCAACAACGAGTCGCCGATCACGCTGCCGTCCGTCCAGCCGGAAGGCGCGACGCCCGGCTTCGCCTACCCCGCGCCGCAGATCGCCACCGACACGCCGAAGGCGCAGAACGTCGCGGCGACCGACCGGCTCCAGTGGGGCAAGAGCGTGGGCATCGCGCTGGTGCTCCTGATCGTCGCCGCGCACCTCGGCACCTGGACGCGCCGCCTCCGCGTCGCCCAAGCGGGTACGAGCAGCAACGGCATGGCGGCCCGCATGGCGCGCGGTGGAACCGGTCGCAAGCGGGTCAAGAAGGCCCGCGAGCAGATCGCCCGCGCTGAGGCCCGCGCCAAGACGGCCCCGGTCATGTCCGCTGTCGCGTCGGCCAAGCCGGCTGGGGCGAAGGACGCTGGACGTCCTGCGTCGAAGACCAAGCCCGCCCGCCGCCACGCGGGTCCGGGCAAGGGACCCAGTGGCGTGAACGTCCGGATTGCCGCCCCGGAGAACAAGCCCAAGCGCGGCGGCCGCCGCCGCAAGTGATCCGCCAGCTGTCCTTCTAGAGACTGATGAAGCGCTGCGGCTAGGCCGGGGCGCAAGGTCCGTCCCGGGGCATGCGTTAGCCGAGTTCCGTCCAGCCATGCTTGGGAGTCGGCGGCTCTCGCTGGTCCCTCTGGCAAGCCTGGCCTGTCGTCGTTGCTTGCGGGCCGATTGCCGTGTCCAGGGACGCGAGCCCACTCGGTTGCGCCAGCCACACGGTGCCGCCAGCCGGAAGGGCATGCGCAACCACAGCACGGCCACGCCCGCGCTCTTGGCCCACGCCTGCGTTCTCGGCCACGCCTGCGTTCTTGGCCACGCCCGCGCTCTCCGCCACGCCTCGTCTCCGCCACGCCGCGTCTCCGCCACGCCCGCGCTCCGGGCTCACGCCCGTGCTCTCCGCCACGCGGATGTTCTCGGTCACGCCAGCGTTCTCGGTAACGTCCGCGTTCTTGGCCACCC
This sequence comes from Actinomadura geliboluensis, assembly GCF_043197915.1. Taxonomy (NCBI): domain Bacteria; kingdom Bacillati; phylum Actinomycetota; class Actinomycetes; order Streptosporangiales; family Thermomonosporaceae; genus Actinomadura; species Actinomadura geliboluensis. The sequence goes on from NZ_JBICUA010000008.1 coordinate 84,436, forward strand.
GCGCGCTCTCCACCATGCGGGGCACTCCGCCACGTGCGCGCCCGCGTTCTCGGTAACGTCCGCGCTCTTGGCCACCCGTGCGCTCTCCGCCACCCGCATGCCCTCGGCCACCCGCGCGCTCTCCGACACGTGTGCGCCTGCGCTCTCGGTTACGTGGGCGTTCTCGGTTACGTGGGCGTTCTCGGTAACGCCCGCGTTCTTGGTCACCCGCGCGTTCTCGGTCACGCCCGCGCTCTCCGCCACGCGGACGTTCTCGGTCATGCCTGCGTTCTCGGTCACCCGCGCGCTCTCCGCCACGCGTGCGCCCGCGCTCTCGGTCACGCGTGCGTTTTCGGCTGCGCGGGCGTTTTCCCGGCCACACGCGGGCTCTCTGCCACGCGTGCGTTCTCGGCCACGCGTGTGCGTGCGCTCTTGGCCACGCGTGCTCGTAGGGGCTCGTTAGAGGTTTTTGCGCTGGTCAGGGTGTGGGCTTGTGCTGTCGTCGTGCGGGTCTGTGCGGCTAGCGGGCGGACTTGGGCTGTCGTCGCGCGGGCTAGCGGCCGGGTTTGTGTGTTGTCGTGTGGGCCTGCGTGCTGTGGTTGGGGCCGGTAGGACGTCCAGTGTTAGTGACGTGGGGCGGCGACGGGCTAGTGCCGCGTGCGAACCGCGAGTGATGTGGCTGGGGGCACACGGGGCTGGTCAGGTGAAGGCGCCGGACTTGGCGGCGAGGGTGGTGGTTTTGGCGGCTTGGGCGGGGAGGTGCGGGTCGGGGGGTGTGCGGAGGAGGACGAGGTGGTGGTACAGGGGGGCCGTGGCGGAGATCAGTAGGCGGCGGGCGTTGGTGCGGGGCGGGGTTTCGCCGCGTTCGATGGCGCGGGTGACGACGATCTCGCAGCGGGTGTAGCGGTCCTCCCAGAGGCGTTGCTGGGCACGGGCGGCCTTTTCCGAGCGGAACGAGGCGGCGATCAGGGCCGCCATGATCGGGGGCTCGGCGGCCATGGCGTCCTGGATCTCGTGGTTGAGGGCCGCCAGGTCGCCTTCCAGGGTGCCGGTGTCCGGTGGGCACCAGTCGTCGTCGCCTGCCGCGTCGAGGACGTCGGCGAGGAGGCCGCCGACGTCGGTCCAGCGCCGGTACACCGTGGCGCGGTGGACGCCGGCGCGGGCGGCGACGGCGTCCATGGTGAGCCCGTCGTAGCCGTGCTCGCCGAGTTCCGCGCGGACGGCGTCGAGCACCTGCGCGCGGACGCGGGCGGTACGGCCGCCGGGGCGGCGGCCGGCTGTCGCGGAGGTCATCGCCGGTTGTCCGATTGCTTGGAGGGATGGGCTGTGGCACCATCTTAATGCATCAGTTGTCGTATTAGTGGAGTCGTCGGTGCTCATCCGAAGCGTTCGCCCCGTCCCGTCCCCGAATGCTTTGGAGTGCACGCTTGCCCGTACAGATCACCGCGCTCGCCGTCGGCAAGTCCTTTGACGGCAGGGTCGTCCTCGACTCGGTGACCTGCTCGCTCGCCGCCGGCGGGCGCACCGGGATCATCGGCGAGAACGGCTCCGGCAAGACCACCTTGCTGCGGCTGCTCGCCGGACGTGAACGCCCCGATCGGGGTGAGGTCGTCGTCCAGGCCGACGGCGGCGTCGGCTACCTCGCCCAGGACGAGCGGCTGCCGCCAGACCAGACCGTCCAGCAGGTCATCGACCGGGCGCTGAGCGATCTCCGGCAGGTCGAGCGGCGGATGCGCCGCCTGGAGGCGGCGATGGCCGCCGGCGACGAGTCGGGGCTGGCCGAGTACGGCGAGCTGCTGACCGTCTTCGAGCTGCGCGGCGGCTACGACGCCGATGCCCGCGTGGAGCGTGCGCTGCACGGGCTCGGTCTCGGGCTGGTGAGGCGCGACCGTACTGCGGGAAGCCTGTCCGGTGGCGAGCAGATCCGGTTGCGGCTGGCAGCCCTTCTCGCGTCCGCGCCTGAGGTGCTCCTGTTGGACGAGCCGACCAACCATCTCGACGAGAGCGCGCTGGGCTGGCTGGAGGAGCACCTGCGGACCCGGCGGGGGACGACGGTCGCGGTGTCGCATGACCGGACCTTCCTCGAACGCGTCGCCACCGACCTGTTGGAGGTGGACGCCGACCGGCGCCGTGTCGTGCGGTACGGGAACGGCTACGCCGGCTACCTCGCGGAGAAGGCCGCGGCGCGGCAGCGCTGGGCGCAGGAGCACGAGAGGTGGCGGGCCGATGTCGACCGGCTCCGGGAGACCGCGGCGACCACGGCCCGGCAGGTGGCTCCCGGCCGTCCGATGAAGGACGGCAACAAGATGGCCTACGACCGGGCGGGCGGCCGCGTGCAGCAGTCCCTGGCCAGCCGGGTGCGGAACGCCGAGGAACGGCTGCGCCGCCTCCTCGCCGATCCGGTTCCGGCCCCGCCGGAGCCGCTGCGCTTCACTCCTGTGCTGGGGGCTCGTTCGCTGCGGGGCGCCGTGCTGGAGGCGGACGGTGTTGCCGTCGCCGGTCGGCTGGACTGCATGAGCCTCACCGTTTCTGCGGGCGAGCATCTGCTGGTCACGGGGCCGAACGGCGTGGGTAAGAGCACCCTGCTCCGCGTCCTGGCGGGTGAGCTTGAACCGGATGCGGGACGTGTCACCCGGCGCGGTCGGATCGGCTACCTGCCGCAGGAACCGGGATTCGAGGACGCGGACGAGTCAGTGCTGGCCGCCTTCGCCCGCGGACGCAAGGGCGAGCCCGACGAGCATGCCGAACTGCTGCTCTCGCTCGGCCTGTTCGACGCCGACCGGCTCGCGGTGCCGGTCGGCCGGCTGTCGACCGGCGGGCGCCAGCGGCTCGCGCTGGCGCGGCTGCTCAGTGAGCCGGCGGACGTCCTGCTGCTCGACGAGCCCACCAACCACCTGTCGCCCGCCCTCGTCGAGGAGCTGGAGACGGCTCTGACCGGGTACGACGGCGCCGTCGTCATCGTCAGCCATGATCGCCGGTTGAGCCGGCGCTGGTGGGGCGCCCGGCTGGCCGTGCGGGCGGATCGGACGTCCAGCGCCCGGGCCTGACGTCTCCCCGCATACCTATCGAGAAAGGACGATCCTTCATGCCGTCTGTCCCCGCCGACCCGACCGTGGTGCATCCGATGCCCGGCCAGCCGCGCGTGGTGCTGCTGAAGCCGCTGATCACCTCGCCGCTGATCGAGGTCGGAGAGTTCTCCTACTACGACGATCCGGACGATCCGACGGCGTTCGAGACCCGCAACGTCCTGTACCACTACGGGCCGGAGAAGCTCGTCATCGGGCGGTTCTGCGCGCTCGGCGAGGGCGTGCGGTTCATCATGAACGGCGCCAACCACCGGATGGACGGCCCGTCGACGTTCCCCTTCCCGATCATGGGCGGTTCCTGGGCCGAGCACATGGACCTGATCAGCGGCCTGCCCGGACGCGGCGACACGGTGCTCGGCAACGACGTCTGGCTCGGCTACCGCGCCATGGTGATGCCCGGTGTCCGTATCGGGCATGGCGCGATCATCGCCTCCGGGGCCGTGGTGGTGGACGACGTCCCCGACTACGGCATCGTCGGCGGCAACCCGGCGAGGCTTCTGCGCCGCCGCTACAGCGAGGACGACATTCAGCGGCTCCTGGCCCTGGCCTGGTGGGACTGGCCGCTCCAGCACATCACCGAGCACATCCGCACGATCATGGCCGGTGGCATCGACGAGCTGGAGCGCGCGGCGCCGACCGGGTGGGGAGGCTGCTGATCGGAGGTCTTTTGCCCGGTCATTGGGCGTTTTGAGCCTGCCTGGGGCGCTGTGACGACGGGGGCGGAGCGCGGTGGCGGGACGTGGGGCGGGCGGGACGCCCGCTGATCAGGTGGGCTGGCGGGGCGTATGGGCAGGGTCTAGGCTGCCTTGCCAGTCGGATCGCCCGGATCGTCCGGCAATGCGTCCCTGTCGTCCGAGACCTCGGCCCTGTCCCCGCCGGGCCTGATGGAGAGGAGACCCCGCATGATCATTCTGGGGCTGATCGTCGCGCTCGCCGCCGCCGCGGCCAGTGTCGCCGTCGTGCTGGACAACACCGGTGATGCCCGGTTGGCAGTGTTCGGCGACGAGATTCCCGGGATCACGCAGCAGTGGCACATCTTCATGGCCGGCGCCGTGGTCGCGATCGTGTTCATGGCCGGGATGATGGTCGCGACGCTGGGCTTCCGGCGGGCGATGAACGTGCGGCGGGAGCTGCGCGACCTGCGGGACGAGCACGAGGAGTCCCTGCAGACGCTCGAACTCGAGCGCCGGAAGCTGCAGCAGGCGCTCGCCCAGGCGCGCCGCGGCATGGACGACCAGCCGCCGGTCCCGGCCCAGCGCGTCGCGCCGAACTGAGGCCCGGCGCAGGGCTACTCGGAGGCTCCGGACAGGAGGACGTCGAGCAGGGTGATCGCGCCGTGCTTGTCCAAGGGGTCGTTGCCGTTGCCGCACTTCGGTGACTGGATGCAGGACGGGCAGCCCGAGTCGCATTCGCAGGACGCGATCGCGTCGCGCGTGGCGCGCAGCCAGGAGGCGGCGTCCCCGTAGCCGCGTTCGGCGAATCCCGCACCGCCCTCATGGCCGTCGTACACGAAGACGGTAAGGAGCTCTGTGTCGGGGTGGACGGCCGTGGACACGCCCCCGATGTCCCAGCGGTCGCACGTGGCGAACAGTGGAAGCAGGCCGATCGAGGCATGTTCGGCGGCGTGGGCAGAGCCCGCCAGGTCGAGGTCGTCGTCCAGGGCGGAAACCTGCGTCTCCGAGAGCGTCCACCAGACGGCGCGGGTGCGGAGGGTGCGAGGCGGTAGGTCCAGAGGCTTCTCGCCGAGCATCTCACCCGTTTGCAGACGGCGCATCTGGTAGGCGACCACCTGACGGGTGACTTCGACGGTTCCGAAGTTGAGCGTGGCCTCGCCCCAGGAGGTCGAGCGCAGCCGTTCGACGATGCTGATGTCGGTGACATCGCGGGCGGTCGTCGAATAGTCGGGGTCGGCCGCCTCTACGAGCGCGACAGAGTCGTCTAGGTCCAGGGTCTGGACGATGTAGGACTCGCCCTGATGAATGTAGACCGCGCCTTCATGGACGGTGGTGTGCGCCGAAGCCTCGTCCACGGTGCCGAGTAGGCGACCCGTTGCCAGCTCCACCACCTGGATGGGTGCGCCGCCGGCTCCGCGGATGTCGGCCAGGTCGGCGGCCTTGTCGCGGCGCGTCCAGTACCAGCCGGCGGGGCGGCGCCGGAGGAAGCCCCGGCGGACGAGGTTGGGCAGCAGGTCGGCGGTCGCCGGGCCGAACAGCGGGAGGTCGTCCTCGGTGAGCGGCATCTCGGACGCGGCGGAGCAGAGGTGCGGTTCCAGGACGTACGGGTTGTCCGGGTCGAGGACGGTCGCCTCGACCGGCGTCCCGAAGATCGCCTCGGGATGGTGGACGAGGAACGTGTCGAGCGGGTCGTCCCGGGCGACGAGGACGGAGAGGGCGGCCTGCCCGGATCGTCCGGCACGTCCGGCCTGCTGCCAGAGGGACGCGCGGGTGCCCGGCCAGCCGCAGACGAGGACGGCGTCGAGCCCGGAGACGTCCACACCGAGCTCCAGCGCGTTCGTGCTGGCCAAGCCGATGATCGAGCGCGAGCGGAGGGCGGCCTCCAGAGCACGTCGTTCCTCAGGCAGATAACCCGCGCGGTAGGCGGCGACCTGGTCGGCCAAGTCTGGGCTTACCTCGTGCAGCGCGCGCTTGGCGCTGAGCGCCACCGACTCTGCCCCGCGCCTAGAGCGGACGAACGCGAGCGTCTGAACACCCTCGACAACAAGGTCGGCCAGAAGGTCACCTGCCTCGGCCGTGGCGGTACGCCGGACGGGCGCACCGCGCTCACCGCGAAGCTCCGTCAACGGCGGTTCCCATAGCGCGAACGTCGCGGGGCCGCGCGGCGAGGCATCGTCGTCTACCGCGACCACGTCCACCCCAGTGAGACGGGACGCGGCCAACGCCGGCGATGACGTCGTCGCCGACGCGAGTATGAACGTGGGGGACGCGTGATACCGCTTGCATATCCGGCGTAGACGACGCAACACCTGCGCGACGTGCGACCCGAAGACGCCGCGGTAGCCATGGGCCTCGTCGATGACCACGTACTTGAGGCGCCGCAGGAAGGACGACCAGCGTGCGTGCCCCGGCAGGATCGACCGGTGCAGCATGTCGGGGTTGGTCAGCACGTAGTTCGCGTGCTGGCGGACCCACGTCCGCTCGTCCTGCGGGGTGTCACCGTCGTAGGTCGCCGCGCGCACACGCGTGAGGTGCAGGGAGCGGAGCGCGCGGAGCTGGTCGGCGGCGAGGGCCTTGGTGGGAGACAGGTAGAGGACGGTCCCCTCCCGGCGCGGATTCTCCTCTCCCGCATAGATGGCATCGATGCAGGGCAGCAGGTAGGCGAGGGATTTCCCGGACGCGGTCCCTGTGGCGATGATCACAGAGCGTCCGGCGTGGGCGTGCTCGGCGGCGGCGGCCTGGTGCTCCCAGGGCGCCTCGATGCCCGCCGCGGCGAGCCGCTCCACCAGGAGCGGCGGCGCCCAGGCCGGCCACCCGGCCCGGCGGCCCTGACGTGCGGGAACGCTCTCTACATGGGTGATGCGGTCGCGCCGCGAAGGGTCCGCGAGGAGCCGGTCGAGGGGAGTTGAAGATCTTTGGACGCCCATCAGGTTTTCAGTTTGCCAGCCTGGGCAGAACTACGGGAACGCCCCGGCGCCGGTATGCCCGTCCCCCCGACCTGGCCGGTAGATCAGCAGGTCAGACGGGATGGCGCGAACTTTCGCCCGAGTGGGCGATTACGTGCGTGTACGACGCCGGAGCGTGGTTGAATCACGGCGAAGTCTCGATGGCCGGCCACCGGGCATCGAGATCGGATAGTGCTGCACGGCGCGTGGAGGATCTGTGGACCTGAAGGTGAACGACTACACCACCGACGATGGCCTCACCGTCATCAACGTGGAGGGCGAGATCGACGTCTACACGGCGCCGAAGCTTCGCGAGAAGCTCATCGACCTGGTCAACAAGGGCAAGTTCCACCTGCTCGTGGACATGGAGAAGGTGGAGTTCCTCGACTCCACCGGGCTCGGCGTCCTCGTGGGCGGGCTGAAGCGCGTCCGCGCTCACGACGGCTCGCTGGAACTGGTCTGCACCCAGGAGCGCATCCTCAAGATCTTCCGGATCACGGGGCTGACCAAGGTCTTCGGCATCCACGACTCGATCGCCGAGGCCGAGGAGAAGCGCAAGGGCGCCAAGTAGGCGGCCCGCGGCTCGAAGATGTCGACCGTTGAACTGTCCTTCAGCGCGCTGCCCGTCCATGTGCGGACCGCCCGCCTGATCGTGACCGCCGTGGCCCGCCGCAGTGGCGTCGCCGAGCCGCTGCTGGACGAGGTCAGGCTCGCGGTCGGCGAGGCGTGCTCGCGCGCCGTGGAGGCGCATCGCCGGCACTGCCCGGACGAGCCCGTCCGCCTCGAACTGAACGGCGCCGACCGCCGTTTCGAGGTGACCGTCAGCGACACCGTCCCCGGCGACGACACGCCGGGCGACCTCTCGGCGGCACTGGACGAGGGCGAGTTCGATTCCGGCTGGGGCGAGGGCACCGCCGAGCTGGGCCTGGCGGTCATCGCCGGCCTCGCCGACGACGTGGAGATCGCCGCCACGCCCAAGGGAGTCCAGATCCGGATGAGCTGGCCGGCCGAGGCCGAGGCGACCATCTAGAAGCACGCGCGCCTCCACTGACGACCCAAGGCCCCGCCACCCCCCGGCGGGGCCTCAGTCGTCCCCACCCACCTCACCCCGGTGACCCCTCGGCCCGCCCGCCGGGGCCGCCAAGGCTCCTCCCCACCGCTCTTCTGCACCGGTACGCACTCACTCGCGCCTGCCACTCGCTCTCGTCCGCGGCCGCCCAGGTGCCCCACCCGGCCGTTCAGCCGCCGCGCGGCAGCGCGACCTTCACGACCGGTCTGACCGCGACGTCGTTGACCTCCCGTCTGGGACGCCCACCGCACGCTCCCCATCACTGACTAGAGCCCGCCCTTCACCCACGCACACGCTCTCTCTTGCCACCGCTGCGCGTGGTCGGTGGGGGTGGGGCGTGTTCGTTGCTGGGTTGGTGCTGTTCTCGTCTAGTGGGGGCTGTTGGCCGGTTGTGGATTTGGGGGTGGTGGGGCTGGTGTTGCGAGGGTTGTGAGATTCTCTTGTAGTTGATCTCGGTTCGGCCGATTTGGGTCTGGACATATTCCGTGTTAATGCCTAGCTTGAATGGGACGCCGGACGTCGGGCCGGTGCGTCCAATGTCGTATGCCCCCGTCAGGGTGACGGTGAGGTAAGGGACGGTTAACCCCGGTTGACCTGGGGTGATGGCGGCTGGGCGGGCGTATGGGTCAAATCCCGGCGTATTGCTCGTTGCATTTCGGCGACATCTCTGTGAAGGGCCGTGCGGCCTTAACATTCGACTTGCGCGTGCGTAGACTCCCGGCACCCGCGTTGCCGTGCGAGGTGTTCGAAATCATGACTCGCGGGGTACGCGGTAAAGATCGTCTTCTTTGTGACGATCGAGTCGCAACGCCCCTGTCGAGGAGGACGGATGTCCGGGTTTTCCCTGTCAAGCCCGGCCAGCGCAGAAGTGGATCTCGGCGGCGGCGACCTCTCCCTGGTCGTCGTCGTCGCCGTGATCGCGCTGCTCGCACTGGCCGTCGCCGCGGGTCTCGTCCGCGATGTCCTGGCCGCGGGCCAGGGCACCGCCAAGATGCAAGAGATCGCGCGGGCCGTACAGGTGGGCGCCAGTGCCTACCTGAAACGCCAGTTCCGAACGGTCGCGGTCTTCGTCGTACTGATCCCGCTCGTTCTGCTGCTGCTTCCCGCCGACTCGACGAGCGAGCGGATCGGCCGGTCGATCTTCTTCGTCATCGGCGCGCTGTTCTCCGCCGTCACCGGGTTCACCGGCATGTGGCTCGCGGTGCGCGGCAACGTCCGGGTCGCCGCCGCCGCCCGCGAGGCGGACGGCGAGAAGACCGCGATGCGGATCGCGTTCCGCACCGGCGGCGTCGCCGGCATGTTCACCGTGGGCCTCGGCCTGTTCGGCGCGGCGGTCGTCGTCCTCGCCTACCAGGGCGACGCGCCGAAGGTGCTGGAGGGCTTCGGCTTCGGCGCCGCGCTGCTCGCCATGTTCATGCGCGTCGGCGGCGGCATCTTCACCAAGGCCGCCGACGTCGGCGCCGACCTCGTCGGCAAGGTCGAGCAGGGCATCCCGGAGGACGACCCGCGCAACGCCGCGACGATCGCCGACAACGTGGGCGACAACGTCGGCGACTGTGCCGGGATGGCCGCCGACCTGTTCGAGTCGTACGCGGTGACGCTGGTCGCCGCGCTCATCCTCGGCACCGCGGCGTTCGGCACCGAGGGCCTGGTGTTCCCGCTGATCGTCCCGATGATCGGGGTGGTCACCGCGGTGATCGGCATCTTCGCGGTGGCGCCCCGCGCCGGGGACCGCTCCGGCATGTCGGCGATCAACCGCGGGTTCTTCATCTCGGCGGGCATCTCGGCGGTGCTCGTGGCGATCGCCGCGTTCGTGTACCTGCCGTCGTCGTTCGCCGACCTGAAGGGCGTCGCGGACGAGTCGATCCGCGGGCTGGACGCCGACCCGCGCTGGGTCGCGCTCGGCTCGGTGATCATCGGCATCGTGCTGGCGAGCATCATCCAGCTGCTCACCGGCTACTTCACCGAGACCAACCGCAAGCCGGTCAAGGAGGTCACCGACAGCGCCCGGACGGGCCCGGCGACCGTCATCCTGTCCGGCATCTCGCTCGGCCTGGAGTCGGCCGTCTACACCGCGCTCGTCATCGGCGGCGCCGTGTACGGGGCGTTCCTGCTCGGCTTCGGCAACACCACCGTCGCGCTGTTCGCGGTGGCGATGGCCGGCACCGGGCTTCTGACCACGGTCGGCGTCATCGTCTCGATGGACACCTTCGGGCCGGTGTCGGACAACGCCCAGGGCATCGCGGAGATGTCCGGGGACGTGCAGGGCGAGGCCGCGTCCGTCCTGGAGCGGCTGGACGCCGTCGGCAACACCACCAAGGCGATCACCAAGGGCATCGCGATCGCGACGGCGGTGCTCGCCGCGACCGCGCTGTTCGGCTCGTTCCGGACGACGGTGATCGCGGCGCTCAGCGACGCGTCCAGCAGCGCGAAGGACGCGATCGGCGCCGAGTTCCTCGACTTCAACCTGTCGATCGCGAGCCCGAACGTGCTGATCGGGCTGATCGTCGGCGCGGCCGTGGTGTTCCTGTTCTCCGGCGTGGCGATCATGGCGGTGGGCCGGGCGGCCGGCCGGGTCGTGGTGGAGGTGCGCGAGCAGTTCCGCACCAAGCCCGGGATCATGGACTACACCGAGAAGCCCGACTACGACCGGGTCGTGGACATCTGCACCCGGGACGCGCAGCGCGAACTGGCCACCCCCGGGCTGCTGGCGATCATGGCGCCGATCGCGGTCGGCTTCGCGCTCGGGTACGCGCCGCTCGGCGCGTTCCTCGGCGGCGCCATCGCCGCGGGCGTGCTGATGGCGGTGTTCCTCGCCAACTCCGGCGGCGCCTGGGACAACGCCAAGAAGCTCGTCGAGGAGGGCCACCTCGGCGGCAAGGGCAGCGAGGCGCACGAGGCGACGATCATCGGCGACACGGTCGGCGACCCGTTCAAGGACACCGCCGGTCCCGCGATCAACCCGCTGATCAAGGTGATGAACCTGGTCGCGCTGCTGATCGCGGACGCGGTGGTGACCTACGCGGGCAACACCGCGCTGCGCGTCGGCGTGACGGTGCTGTCCGTCGGGGTCGTCGTCGCGGCGATCGTGATCTCCAAGCGGCGCGCCGACCCGATCGCCGAGGCGGCCCCCGGGGGCGGCTCGCCGGTCGAGGGCGGGACGTCCGGCAAGGCGTCCGTGGACGGCGGCAAGGCCGAGGCCGTCGAGGAGGCCGCTCCCGAGGAGGCGGCCGTCGGCGCCGACTCCAACGGCGCCGCGACCTCCGAGGAGGAGTCCGCGAAGAACGGCTAGACGCATCACCCTGGAAGGGCCGGCGGCGCAGCCACCGCCGGCCCTTCCGCATGTCCGGGGGAGAAAGCGTCCCAGAACCTGGAGGGGGCCTCCCGGCTCGGAGCGCCCGTGTTCGCTGGTCACCGGCTCGGGCGGGGGCGGGTTCGGAGCATGGGTGGGCGGCCGTACGCTTGAGGGGGAGGGCCGGACGTCTCCGGCCCCGGACGGGACCATCGGGAGGCGCTGTGACGAGCGGCGGCGGCAAGCCGGCGATGTCGGGGCCCAAGGGGTTCGCCCTCGTGATCTGCGGGATGCTCGGCATCCTTCTCGTGCTGTGGGGGCTGGCGGCGCTCGCCGCGCCGTGACCGCCCGCCTAGTGTTGCGGTCATGCCCACGCTCATCGTGCTCCGGCACGCGAAGGCCGTCGCCGGGTTCGGCACGGCCGACATCGACCGCGTCCTCAACGACCGCGGGCGCCGCGACGCCGCGGCGGCCGGGGAGTGGCTGCGCGCGAACGGACTCGTCCCCGGCCGGGTGCTCTGCTCGCCGGCGGCCCGCACGCGGGAGACGCTCGACCTGCTGGCGGTGGACGCGCCGGCGGACTACGAGCCGGTGATCTACGCCAACGACCCGGACGAGCTGCTCGGCCTCGTCGCCGAGGCCCCGGAGGACGCCGGGACGCTGCTGCTGGTCGGGCACAACCCGTCCGTGCACCAGTTCGTCCACGACCTGACCGGGGAGTCGCCGGCCACGTTCCCCACCTGCGCGCTCGCGGTGATCGACCTGCCGGGCGCGTGGAGCGAGGTGCGGCCCGGCCTCGGGACGCTCCGCACCGTCCGCACGCCGAAGGACTGACCTCAGGGGCGGGGCGCCGCGGCGATGAGAGACGACTCGACGACCGTCCCGGCGTCCCGGCGCAGCGACCTGATCGTGTAGCGGGTGCCCGACACCTGCAGCAGCGCCTGCCGGAGCGGGGTGACCTCGTCGCGGTCGATGCCCGCCTTGATCTCGGCGCGGCGCCGCCGGGTGAGCGTGGACAGGTGCGAGTCGAGGTCGGCGAGCTCCTCGCCCAGCTCCTCGACCGGCGGGACGTGCTTCGGGTCGAGCTCCTCCGGCTCCTCCAGCAGCACGGCGGTCTCCTCGAACTCGTCGGCGAGCCGGTCGAGGATCTCGGGGACGGGCCCGGTGTCGACGGCCTTCTCCCGGGACAGCCGCGCGACGGCGATGAGGTGGTCGCGGGTGCGGTGCGCGGCGTCCACGGCGGTCCGCAGTTCGTTGATCAGCTCGGTGTCGGGCAGCCGCTCGTGGCCGAGCCGGGTGCGGGTCTCGGCGACGGCCTCCGCCGCCCGCTCCGCCGCGACGATCGTGTCGTGCGGTAGCCGGACCTGCTCGCCCGCGAGGACGTCCGCCGTCGCCCGGACGAGGTCGGCGTGGGTGCGCAGCAGCCGGTTCAGCTGCGTGGGCAGTCGCTCCAGGTGCCCGGCGGGCCACAGCAGCCGGACGGCGAGGTACGACAGCGCGGTCCCGGCGATGGTCAGCGCGATCCGCTCCCCCGCGGTGGCCCAGCCGGCGGGGGTGGAGAAGTCGAGCAGCATCATCGCGAGCGGCGTGCCGAACAGCGCCCAGTAGGCGAAGTTCACCGACCGCATCGCGAATCCGGCCATCGCGAACGCGAAGGCGATCACGGCGACGGTGAGCTGCCCCGGCGCCAGGGTGAGGATGACCGCGGCGACGGCGGACCCGGCCGCGGTGCCGCCGACGCGCTGCACGAGCCGGTCGACGGTCTCGCCGTAGGTGGCGCGCAGGCTCAGCATCGCGGTGATCGTCAGCCAGTGCCCGTGCGAGAGGCCGAGCGCGGCGGCCAGCGCCATCGACACGACCGCCGTGACGAACACACGCGCCACCTGCCGGAACGCCGGGGACCGGGTGCGGACGGCGTGCCCCATCCGGTCCCACGCCGGCAGCGGGTCGAGGCCGCCGGGCAGGTGCGGCGGCGCGAACCCGATCCGCAGGCCGCTCGCGACGATCCGGCGGGTCGAGGCGACCTCGCCCGCGATGCGGTCGATGGAGCGGCGCACCTGGCCGATCAGCGCGACCGCGACGAGGTCCTCGTCGCCGGCGAGCCCGGCGCGCCGGATCTGCTCGGCCGCCCGCCCCATCCGCCGGACGGCCGCGGACTCCTCCCGGCCGAGCGGCGCCTCGCCCGCCGTCGCGACGGCCCCGGCGAGCAGCCGCAGCCGCGCGGCGAGCGCGGAGATCGCGGTCTGCGTCTCCAGCTGCCACTCGCGGTCCGGCGGATAGTTCTTCGCCGCCTCCAGGACGGCCTGCAGTGTCACCGTCTCGTGGAGGACGCGGCCGAGCGCGTCGATGAGCCGTTCGGGACGGGTGGGGTCGCTGCGGCCGCGTCCCGTCCGGTAGAGGCGGTAGGTCGCGCGGGCCTCGGTGAGCGACTCGGACGCGGCCCGCCGCTTGGCCTCCCAGTCGGGGATCCGGGTGACGGCGCGCAGGTCCGGGTTGGTGATCTCGACGGCGTCGAGCGGTCCGGCGTCGTGCGGGGCGACGTCCTCGGCGACCGCGTCGAGCGCCTCGGCGACGGCGTCGGCGCACTCGCTGAGCGAGGCGCGCAGCGGGCGCAGCCGCCGCGCGGGCCACGGTGCGAGCAGCAGCCCGGCGGTGAACAGGCCGCCGATCAGCTCCAGCAGCCCGATGTCGATCACGTCGGCGGACGGCGGCCGGACGGCGCTGAGCAGTACCGCCAGCCCGGCCGTGGACCCGATCCGCGGCACCGCGACGCCGAGCGCGATCAGCGGCGGCACCACGATCACGGTCGGCCACAGGTGCCCGCTGAGCAGCCCGCCGACCGCGGCCCCGACCGCGACGACCAGCACCCCGACGGTGAGGCTGCGGGCCTGCGCCCCGTAGGGCCCCTCAGGCGCCCGCAGCGCCACCAGGTACGCGCCGAGCGCGATCATGGAGCCCTGCGCGGCGTGCCCGGTCAGCGCCCCGGCGATCAGCGGCACCGCCACCGCGACGGCCGCGGCGACCCCGTACATGGGCGTCGCCTGCCCGTTCGCCTGAACGTACGCCTCCCGCGCACGCTGCAGCACCGCCGGTCCCTCCGCCTTCACTTGCTCGCCCGCGGAGAGCCCTCTCCCCACGCCTCACCCGTACCCCGATGATCACTGCCTAAAGGCCCGGATCGGCCGGGCGGTCGCGGCCGTCCCAGGCGGCGAGCACGTCCGCGAGGACGGACAGCTGCTCCAGGTCCCCGGGGATGAGGGTGTCGAGGGACGTCGGCGGGAGGGTGTTGCGGTCCATGCCCGCCTGCCGGCGCAGGCCCGGGACGAGGGGTTCGAACGCGTCGCCCAGTTCGCGGGCGGCCTCGGTGAGCCAGGGGCCCGCGCCGTGCTCCAGGAGCCGGCGGGCGACGGCGTCGACCAGTGGACCGCTCTCCCCGGTGATCTCCCTGATCGCGAGGGCGGCCGGGTAGTGGAACGTGACGTCGTCGTCCATCGCGCGCAGGGCGGGCACGAGGGCGGCGGCCTCCGCGCCGAGCCGTCCGGCGAGCCGGGCGGCTCGGATCGCGGGCGCGCGGCCGTCCGCCAGCACCGCCTCGGCGGTGCGCAGCGCGGTGGCGGTGTCGCCGGTGAGGTCCAGGACGATCTCGGCCGCGCCGATCCGCCGCTCGCAGCCGTCGAAGTCCGCCGTGTCGGTCGCGGCGAGTTCCCGCAGGGCGGGCAGGAGGTCGTCCAGCGGGAGCCCGTGCGTCCAGGCGAGGCGCGCCGCGAGGACGGTCTCGCCGGCGGCCCCTGGCGGGGCGGCGGGCCTACGCGGCGGGGTTCGGGCGGTCGGCCGCGGCGTCGGCGGCGTCGGCCGCCTCGACCTCCTCGCGGGAGATGCCGAGGAGGAAGACGATCGTGTCGAGGTAGGGGACGTTGACGGCGGTGTCGGCGGCCTCGCGGACGACCGGCTTGGCGTTGTAGGCGATGCCGAGGCCCGCGGCCTGGAGCATGTCGAGGTCGTTGGCGCCGTCGCCGATCGCGACCGTCTGGCTGATCGGGATGCCGGCCTCGCGGGCGAAGCGCTCCAGCGCGGTGGCCTTGCCCGCGCGGTCGATGACGCGGCCGGTGACGCGGCCGGTGAGCTTGCCGTCGACGATCTCCAGCGTGTTCGCGGCGGAGTAGTCGATGCCGAGGTCGTCGACGAGGGCGTCGGTGACCTGGGTGAAGCCGCCGGAGACGATCGCGAACTTGTAGTCGAGGCGCTTCAGCGTGCGGACCATGGTGCGGGCGCCGGCGGCGAGCCGAAGCTTCTCGCGGACGTCGTCGATGGCGGCGGCGTCGAGCCCGGCGAGCAGCGCCACGCGCTCGCGGAGGGACCCCTCGAAGTCGAGTTCGCCGCGCATCGCGGCCTCGGTGACCTTGGCGACCTCGTCGAGGCAGCCGGCGTGCTCGGCGAGCAGCTCGATGACCTCGCCCTGGATGAGGGTGGAGTCGACGTCCATGACGATCAGCCGCTTGGCGCGCCGGCTCAGCCCGCTCTGCTGGACGGCGACGTCGACCTGCTGCTCGGCGGCCTCGGCGGTGAGGGCGGCGCGGAGCGCGTCCGGGTCGGCGCCGGAGACGTCCATCTCGATGCAGGTGACGGGGGTCTGGGCGAGCCGCTCGATGCGGTCGATGTTGGCGCCGTGCGCGGAGATCCGCCCGGAGATCCCGGCCATGGCGGCGGGCTTCAGCGGGGCGCCGAGGACGGTGACGTGCAGCCGCCCGGTGCGCTTCGGCATCCGCCGGTTGCGGCCCGTGGAGAGTTCGATCTCCATGTCGAGGTCGTTCGCGACGTGCTCGGCGGCGTTCCAGACGCGGCCGATGTCGGCGCCCTCGCTGTAGGCGAGCAGGACCCCGAGGACGAGCCGGCCGCGGATGACGACCTGCTCCACGTCGGCGACCGTGAGCGGGAAGTCGGCGAGCGTCCGGAACAGGCGCGAGGTCACGCCGGGGCGGTCGCGTCCGGTGAGTGTGATGAGGAGCGTGCGCTGTGCTGACCCGTCCATAACTGTTTTCACGGTACCGGCCCTGACGTGGGGGGCGTGCGGCAGGTCCGGCATGCGAGACGGCTACATGATCAGGTTGAGGTCGCCGAACTCGTGCCACAGGTACCGCTCGGCCAGGGCCGCCGCGTAGGTGGTGGCCAGCAGGTCGCGGCCCGCGATGGCGGTGAGCATCTGCAGGTGCGACGACGCGGGCTCGTGCAGGCCGGTGAGGAGGCCGTCCACGGCTCGGACGCCGCCCTCCGGCGTCACGAGGTGCTCGGTCCACCCGGAGGACGGGCGGACGCGTCCCGAGGCGTCCACGGCCGTCTCCAGGGCGCGGACGGCGGTCGTGCCGACGGCGATCACCCGCCGGCCCCGCGCGCGGACGTGCTCGACCAGCGCCGCGGTCGGCTCCGGGACGCGGTAGCGCTCGGCGTACGGCGGCTCGTGCGCCTCGGGGGACGCGACGCCGGTGTGCAGCGTGATCGGGGCGATCAGGACGCCGCGCGAGACCAGCTCCGTCACCAGTTCGGGCGTGAACGGGCGGCCCGCGCTCGGCATCTCGGCGCTGCCGGTCGTCCGGTCGTGGGCGAACGCGGTCTGGTAGGCGGCGGCCGGCCAGTCGCGGCGGACGTACCCGTACCTGATCGGCGTCCCGTGGCGCCGCAGGTAGGGCACGACGTCGGTGCTGAGCCGTGCCCGCCACAGCCGGCGGGTGTGCCGCTCGACGAGGGTGAGGGTGGCGCCGCCGGGCAGCGGGATCCACTCGCCGGGGCAGCCGCCGGCGTAGGGGCGGCTGGCCTTCCCGGCGAGGCGGCGCAGCTCGACGAGCCACAGCCGGTCGTCGCCGCCGGGCACCGGGGTGGAGAAGTGCACGCTGATCCGGTCGAGCCGGACGGCGGCGGGCAGCGTCGCCGAGGTGTTCACGACGAGCAGGTCGCCGGGGTCGAGCAGCGCCGGCAGGTCGCGGAACGCGTGGTGGGAGACCGCGCCGGACGCGCGCCGCGACACCAGGAGGCGGACGCCGTCCCGGGTCCGGCCGCGCGCCTCCGGCGGCTCGTGGGCTTCGAGGGCGGGCGGCAGGGTGAAGTCGACGGTCATTTCGAGACCTCCAGCCGGAGAGCGGCGACGACCCCGAGGAGGGCGATCGCGGCGAACAGCACGCCGGCGACGGCGAGCCCGGTGCCGAGCCGGTCGACGCCGAAGCCGGTGACGAGCGCGCCCGCGGCGCCGACCACGAGGGAGGAGCCGAGGGTGTCGCTGATCTGGAGCGCGGACGAGTTGACGCCCTGCTCGTCCTCCGGGGACAGGGCGAGGAGCAGGACGGACAGGCTGCCGATCGCGAAGCCCATCCCGGCGCCGCCGACGATCCACGCGGGGGCGGCGAGCCAGCCGGACAGCTGCAGCGCGACGGCGGCGAGGACGATCCCGGCGGTGACGAGCACGGCGCCGAGGAGGGCGTAGAACTCGCGGGGGCGCCGCGAGCGGCCCTGGATCTGCGCCGCGGCCGACCAGCCGAGCGCGCCGACCGTGAGGACGATGCCCGCCTGCGTCGGGCTGAAGTGGTGCAGCTTCGTCAGCGCCAGCGGGATGAACACGTCGGTGCCGACGAACGCGCCCGCCAGCAGGCCCCGGACGAGGACGACGCTGGGCAGGCCGCGGCGCAGCCGGAGCGTCCCGGCGGGCAGCAGCCGGGGGAGGCCGTACGCGAGCCCGGCGAGGCCCGCCACGGCGGCGGGGAGCATCACCCAGCCCGCGCCGTCGAGGCCGTACAGGAGGACGCCGGCGCCGCCCGCCACGGCCACGGCGGCGACGTACCGCCCCTTGCTCGCCCCTGCGCCGGCCCCAGAGGCGGCGTCCACCGGCTTGATGCGGCGGATCACGGGCACCAGCAGCAGCGCGGGCGGGATCACCAGCGGGATCAGCCCGAGGAACACCCACCGCCAGCCGGCGTGCTCGGCCACCGCGCCGCCGACCGCCGGGCCGATCAGCGACGGCAGCACCCACGCCGCCGACAGCGCCGCGAACACCCGCGGCCGCAGCGCCTCCGGGTACACGCGGGCGATCACCACGTAGATCGCGACGAGCGAGACGCCGGTGCCGAGGCCCTGCACCGCGCGGCCGGCGACGAAGACGCCCATGGTCGGCGCCGCGCCCGCGACCACGAGCCCGACGACGAACGTGCTCAGCCCGATCATGAGCGGCCGCGCCGGGCCGGACCGGTCCACCCAGCCGCCCGCCAGGACCGTGGACAGCAGGCTGCTGATCAGCGTCGCGCTGAACCCCCACGCGTACAGCGCCAGGCCGTCCAGGTCGGACGCGACCACCGGCATGACGGTGCCGACGGCCATGCTCTCGAACGCCAGCAGCGTGACGACCAGCACGATCCCGAACGTCGGACCACGAAAACCTGCAGAAAGGACACTTCGCCCCGAATCAGCCACGCGATCATGGTCCAGGACGGCCGTCATCGCTCGCTCACCAGGTCGGAGGCGCGGTACCTGCCGCTCGGGCGGCGGTCGGCGATCAGCCGGTGCAGGGCGGCGGCGGCCTCGGCGGGCGGGGGCGCGGCGTCCGCGTCCTCGCCGGCCGCGCGCAGCATGTCCGTGTTCATCTCGCCGGGGTCCGCCCACCACACGGCCACGTCGGGCTCCTCGGCCGCGAGGACGTTCGACAGCTGCTCCAGCGCCGCTTTGGACGTCCCGTAGCCGCCCCACGTCCCGTAGCCCTCCACGGCCGCGTCCGACGTGATGTTGAGGATCGCGCCGCGCCGCCCCCGCAGGCTCGGCAGGACCTCCTGGATCAGGGCGAGCGGCGCCAGCACGTTCGTCGCGAGCGTGTCCGCGAGGTCGGCCACCGGCAGCGCGTCCAGCCGGGGCATTGGCGTGGGCCCGAGGGTGCTCGCGTTGTTGACGAGCAGGTCGAGCCCGCCGGACACGGCCTGGACGAGGACGGCCCGGTGCGCGGGGTCGGCGACGTCCCCGGCGATGCCGGTCGCGCCCGTCTCCGCGGCGGCGGCCGCCAGCGCGACGGGGTCGCGGCCGTCGATGACGAGCGTCCAGCCGTCCCGCGCCAGCTCGGCGGCGAGCGCCCGCCCGAGGCCCCGGGAGCCTCCTGTGATCAGTGCCGTCTTCATGTCACCGACGCTAGGAATCCGGGGCGTCCGGCGGCATCGGCCGCCGGTTCCCCGGCGGCTCGTCTGATGGTCGTAGGACCCGGGTCCCGCTCCGGCGGCGGGGATACTCGTCCAGGCTGATTCGGGAAGACCCGCCCAGAGAGTACGGTCTTCAGCAGTGAGCACCGCGGGGAGCTCATCCGGGCCGCTCGCGAGGGGCGGCCCGGGAGGACGAGAGGCCGGGATGCAGACCGACGACGGGTGCCGCGGCGACCAGGGCGCGACCCTGCACGCCGTCAGCTCCGCCGTGCTCGCGGTGACCCGGCACCTGTCCGTGCACGAGGTGCTGCAGGTCATCGTGCGGGCGGCGGCGCAGCTGCTGGACGCCCGCTACGCGGCGCTCGGCGTGCCCGACGACGAGGGGTCGTTCGCCGAGTTCGTCGTCGAGGGCGTGTCGGAGGAGGAGTGGGAGCGGATCGGCCCGCTGCCCCGCCAGCACGGCATGCTCGCCGCGATGCTGAAGGGCGACGTGCCGAAGCGGCTCGGCGACATCCGCCGGGAGCCGGAGTTCGAGGGCTGGCCGGTCGCGCACCCTGTCCTGAAGGACTTCCTGGGCGTGCCGATACGCGACGGCGAGGACGTGCTCGGCATCGTCTTCCTGGCCAACAAGCGCACCCCGGGCGGCTTCACCGAGGGCGACGAGGAACTCCTCACCCTGTTCGCCGCGCACGCCGCGATCGCGATGGCGAACGCCCGCCTCTACGAGCACAACCGCGAGCTGACCGTCGTCGCGGAGCGCAACCGGCTGGCCCGCGAGCTGCACGACGCCGTCGCGCAGAAGCTGTTCTCGCTGCGGCTGACGGCGCGCACGGCGTCCGCGCTGGCCGAGCGCGACCCGGCGCGGACCGTCCAGGAGCTCGCGCAGGTCGAGCGGCTCGCCGCCGAGGCCCTCGCCGAGCTGCGCGCCGTGATCTTCGAGCTGCGCCCCGCCGACCTCGCGGACGGCCTGGTCGCGTCGCTGCGCAAGCACGTCGAGGTCCTCGACCGGGCGCACGAGGCCGAGGTGCTCTTCTCCGCCGACGAGGCCGTCGTCCTGCCGGAGGAGCACGAGGCCGTCGCGTTCCGCATCACCCAGGAGGCGCTCTACAACGCGCTGCGACACGCCCGCGCGAGCACGGTGGAGGTACGGCTCGCCACGGCGGACGGCCAGGCCGTGCTGGAGGTCGCCGACGACGGGACCGGTTTCGACGCGTCCGACACCGAGCCCCAGGGCGGGCTGGGGCTCGCCTCCATGCGCGCCAGGGCGCACTCCATCGGCGGTGAGCTCACGATCGACGCCGTGCCCGGCCGGGGCACGACCGTCCGGCTGGAGGTGGCGCTGTGATGGCGGAGCCGGGTGTCATCAAGGTGCTCATCGCCGACGACCATCCGGTCGTCCGGCAGGGGCTGCGCACGTTCCTCGGCATCCAGGACGACATCGAGGTCGTCGGCGAGGCCGAGGACGGCGCGTCGGCCGTGACACTGGCCGAATCGCTGGAGCCCGATATCGTGCTCATGGACCTCAAGATGCCGGGCGCCGACGGTCTGGCCGCGCTGACGGAGCTGCGGGCTCGTGGGGTGAAGGCACGGGTCCTGGTCCTCACCAGCGTCACGGAGCGGGGCCACGTGCTGCCGGCCGTGCAGGCGGGTGCGGCCGGGTACCTGTACAAGGACGTCGACCCGCAGGCGCTCGTCCAGGCGATCCGGGCGGTCAACGACGGGCACGTCCTGTTCGCGCCGGACGCGGCCGAGGCGATGCTGCGGGACGGGACGGCGGAGCGGGACGACGACCGCGGCATGGCCGCGCTGACCGAACGGGAACGGGAGGTGCTCGTGCACATCGCGCGGGGCAGGTCCAACCGGGAGATCGCGCGCGCGCTCGTGGTGTCCGAGAAGACGGTCAAGACGCACGTCAGTAATCTGCTCATGAAACTGGGAGTCCAGGATCGGACGCAGGCGGCGCTGTACGCGGTCCGGCACGGTGTCGGATCGTCCGGCTCCGCCGGGGAAACCGGGGAATCCACTGTCCGCTACTGATACAACTCCTCTGACAGGATCGTCATCGAAATTGGTATGAACGTAGCAATCAGGTACGCAGCAGGCAGCGACATCGGGTGCAACCGCGAGAACAACGAGGACTCGGGGTACGCCGGTGCGTGGTTGATCGCGGTCGCGGACGGCATGGGCGGGTATGCGGGCGGCGAGGTCGCGAGCTCGACCGTCATCGGCTCACTGCGCTCGCTGGACACCGCTGCCCCCAAGGACGATCTTGTTGACATGCTGGGCCGCGCGGTGGCCGAGGCCAACGAGAAGCTCCGCATCGTCCGCGAGGAACGTCCCGACCTCAGCCGGATGGGCACCACGCTCACCGCGATGCTCTGGTCCGGGGAGTCCGTGGCACTGGCGCACGTCGGCGACTCGCGCGGCTATCTGCTCCGCGACGGCGAGCTGTTCCAGATGACCCAGGACCACACGATGGACGAGCTGCTGAAGGCGGAGGCGGAGCAGGCCGGCCAGCAGGCCGACCCCGCCGAGACGTCGCGGCTCTCCCACGTGCTGTACCGGGTGCTGGACGGCCGGGAGGACCGCGAGCCCGACCTGCGCCTGCGCGAGGCCCGGCTCGGCGACCGGTACCTGCTGTGCTCGGACGGCCTGAGCGGCCCGGTCGACGCGCAGGCGATCTACGAGGTCGTGTCGGCGGAGGCCGATCCGCAGCGCGCCGTCGACCGGCTGATCGAGCTGGCCCGCGACAACGGCGGCCCCGACAACATCACCGCGGTCATCGCCGACGTCGTCGAGGCCGAGCACCTGCCCGCCCCCGGCGGTCCGCTTGTGGTCGGCGCCGCCGCGCAGAGCTGACGCCCCCGGGGCCTCGCGTCGCACCGGGGCCCTCACCGCACGTCGGGTTCTCACCGCACGTCGGGTCCTCCCCGTACGTGGCATCGTGATCTCGGTACGTGGCACCGTGAACTCGGCCGGCGCGTTCCGCGCGCGTTCCTCTCGCGCCCCTGCTTTCCCCCACGCGTGCGCCGCCGACGATTCATGAAACTCTTAGCAAGAAAGAGTGCCCACGTACCTGCCCATTTGTCTTACTCTTACCCCTGGGGTGGAGTCGCCGTGCACTCCGTAACGGTCCTGTCGCGGATCGTTGCCCGCACTTGACCTGCCTCCGGGTGCACCCGATATACGGGTGCACTCACCTGTATGTCATCGAGGCGGAGGATTCGTTGGGGGGAGCGCCCGGGGCGGCGGCCACCGGTGCACCGCAAGGTGCGCTCGGCGGGATCGTCAGCCGGACCCTCACCGCAGCGCGGCACGGCCCCCTGGGGACGGCGCTGCGCGTTGCGGCGATGGCCGTCGCGGCCATCGGCGCGTCATGGATCCACCGCGTCAACGACCCCGGCGTGCTCTGTCCCCTACGGGCGCTCACCGGAATCCCGTGTCCCATGTGCGGGGGCACGACCGTGTTCATCGAGCTCGGCTCGGGCCGTCCGGTCCAGGCCGTCCTCGCGAACCCGGTCGCCCTGACCGGCGCGATCGCCGTCGCCGCCGCACCGCTGGGCCTGGGACGACGGTGGTGGGCACTCCAGCCGAAGACCCGTGCCTGGATGCTCGGCACCGCCCTCGTGGGGTCGGAGCTGTGGCAGCTCGTCCGGTTGGACGTCCTGCGGGTTTGAGCCGAAGTCGAACCTCGGCCAGACTTGCGGAGCCCACCGGGTCCGGCGGGCGTCACATAACCACAGGGTCAATCAAAAAGGAGCAAGTGTGGGTAACCCCTACGACCCGTACGGTCAGCAGCCGGGCTACGGGCAGCAACAGCCCGGGTACGGCCAGCAGCCCCCGGCCCAGCCCGGCTACGGCCAGCCCCCGGCGCAGCCCGGTTACGGCCAGCCGCCCGCGCAGCCGGGCTACGGCCAGCCCCCGGCGCAGCCCGGATACGGCCAGCAGCCCCCCGCGCAGCCGGGTTACGGCCAGCAGCCTCCCGCCCAGCCGGGCTACCAGGAGGTCCACCACCACCACTACGGCTCGACCGGCCAGCTGGCCGAGTGGGGCTCGCGTGCCGGTGGCTACATCATCGACTACCTGATCTTCGCCGGTCCGGTCTTCGTCCTCTACCTGCTCAGCATGCTGCTGACCAGCTCCGGCAGCGGCGGCGCCGCGGTGCTCGGCCTGCTGTTCATGCTGGTCGGCATGGCGCTGTCCATCGCGGGCGGCCTGTGGATCTGCTACCAGGAGGGCACCACCGGCCAGTCCATCGGCAAGCGCCAGATGGGCATCCGCCTGGTGAGCGCGCAGACCGGCCAGCCCATCGGCTTCGGCATGGCGTTCGTCCGCAAGATCGCCCACATCGCCGACAGCTTCCTGTGCTACATCGGCTTCCTCTGGCCGCTGTGGGACGACCGCAAGCAGACCTTCGCCGACAAGATCTGCAACACGATCGTCGTTCGGGCCTGACATTGTGGGGGGCGACCCCCCACGCCCCCCGGCTTGCGGGGGTTGAGGGTGTCTTCCGCTCTGTGTGTGTGGGGGGGCGACCCCCCACGCCCCCCGGCTTGCGGGGGTTGAGGGTGTCTTCCGCTCCGCTGGAGCTTCGCGGAAGACACCCTC
>NZ_JBICUA010000008.1:108259-496640 GCF_043197915.1 Actinomadura geliboluensis
CCGCGCCCGCGGGGGGCGGCCCCCCCCCCCCCCCCCCCCCGGGGGGGGCCGCCCCGGCCCCCCCCCCCCCCCCCCCCCCCCCCCCCCCCCCCCCCCCCCCGGTGGGGGGCCAGCCCCCCACGCCCCCCGGTGGGGGTTCCCCCCACACCCCCTTTTGTGGGGTTCCCCCTACACCCCCTCGTGGGGTTCGGCCTACGGCCCCCTTGTGGGGGCTTTTTGTGTTCCTGGCTTGTGGTGGTTGGGCGGTCCCTTTTGCTAGCGGTCTGTTCTGGGGACCGGGTCGAATGCGCTGTTGCAGGCCGCTACTAGGGCGCGGCGGACGGCGCTGTCCAGGAGGCGCAGGGCCTCGCCTCTGCGGCTCATCTGGTCGGCGCTGAGGCCGCGGTCGTCCATCTGGCGGGCCAGGTCTACGACTAGGGAGAGCCGGCCGGCCAGTGCGGCTACGCGGTGTGCGCGCTGCGGGTAGCCGGGGGCCAGGGGGTGGTCGCCGCGGTCGGGGTCGCGCAGGTCGACCAGCGCGTCCGCGATCTCCGGCGGGACGCCGGCGAAGTCGTCCACCGTCAGCAGCGCCTCCGTGGCGTCCCGCATCGCTAGCGTGAGGCTCCGGTCGGCCTCGGCCAGGGACGGGACGTCCGGCAGGGCCGCCGACGCCTCGTGGGGCGTCCAGCGGACGCCGACGTAGGACGAGCCGCGCCGGTCCTCGGTGGGGACCAGGCCCATCGCCCGGCCGTCCAGGACGGCGACTACGGCGGCGCCCGCCTCGATCGCCGCGGTGTTGAACGCGGGCGGGCCGGTCAGCCCCAGCGGGTCGCCGGGCTCGGGCAGCGCTAGCCGCAGCGCCGACAGCCCGCCGACGCGCAGATCGCCGAGGCCGCGGCGCAGCGTCACCTCGGCGGGCTCGCCGCCGAGGATCTGCGGGCCGGCGTTCTTCTCGACCGCGTCGACCGACTCGTCCAGCCCGACGTGCCCCGTCAGCCAGGCGTTGCCCCAGGCGACCAGCGCGGTGGCGACGGCCCCGCTCATGCGTTCGGGCTCATTCCCAGACAGTTCGCAATGGGCATGCGATCCACGATAAGCGCTCGGATCGCCGGTTCCACCGGACGTAAGGGACCTATCGCGCCGGAGGAGCACCGTGGGGCCGCCGTTTCCGCCGGGGATCCGGCCGCCCACCGCCACCCGGGATCGCATAGGTTCTTTCCTGAGAGAGAGATCACGGGCTACCGGATGGGAGACGAAGGCGCGCGATGGCCGGCGAGGTGCTTCAGCTCCGCGGAGTCGGGGTCAGGCGCGGCGGGGCGTCCCTGCTGCGCGATGTCAACTGGACGGTGGACGAGGGCGACCGGTGGGTGATCCTGGGGCCGAACGGGGCCGGCAAGACGACTTTGCTCCAGGTCGCCGCCGCGATGCTGCACCCCACCGAGGGCGGTGTCGAGATCCTGGAGGAGGAGCTCGGCCGCACCGACGTGTTCGAGCTGCGGCCCCGCATCGGCATCGCCAGCTCGTCCGTCGCGGAGAAGGTCCCGGCCGGTGAGACGGTCATCGACCTGGTGCTGACCGCCTCGTACGCGATCATCGGCCGGTGGCGGGAGGAGTACGACACGACGGACGTCGGCCGCGCCGTCGCGCTGCTGGAGGCGCTCGGCTGCGCCGACCTGGTCCGGCGGACGTTCAGCACGCTGTCGGAGGGCGAGCGCAAGCGCGTGCAGATCGCCCGCGCCCTCATGCCCGACCCCGAGCTGCTGCTGCTGGACGAGCCCGCCGCGGGCCTCGACCTCGGCGGCCGGGAGGACCTCGTCGCCCGCCTCGCCGCGCTGGCCGGCGACCCGGCCGCCCCCACGATGGCGATGGTCACGCACCACGTGGAGGAAGTTCCGGAGGGCTTCACGCACGCGCTGCTGCTGCGCGGCGGCCAGATCGTCGCGCAGGGCAAGGTGGACGAGGTGTTCACCCCCGAGCACCTCTCGGACACCTTCGGGCTGCCGTTGACGGTCGACCGCCAGAACGGCCGCTGGTACGCCCGCTCGCTCCGCTGATATCGGGCGGAACCCGTCCGAACCACCCCCGATCGACGGTGTCCGGCACCGGTGTCCCTACGATGTGCGCACCGCCGTGAACTCGCAGCGCTGAGATGGGACGCACGTGAACCTGCTGGACGCGGCCGCCATTTTCGCGGCCGGGGTGGCCGCCGGAAGCATCAACACGGTCGTCGGGTCCGGCTCCCTCATCACCTTCCCCACGATGCTGGCGCTCGGCTACCCGCCCGTCGTGGCGAACATCTCCAACAACATCGGGCTCGTCCCCGGCGGCGTGACCGGCGCCTACGGGTACCGCGAGGAGCTGAAGGGCCAGCGGAGCCGGCTGGTGCGGCTGGCCAGCGCGTCCTTCCTCGGCGCGGTGATCGGCGGCCTGCTGCTGCTCGGCCTGCCCGCCGAGGCGTTCAACGTCATCGTCATCGCGCTGATCATCATCGCGCTGGTCCTGGTCGTCGTGCAGCCGCGGCTCCAGCGGTGGATGATGCGGCGCCGCGAGGGCGAGCACAATCCGCACGGCGGCCCGGTGCTGTGGGCGGGCGTGCTGTTCGCGGGCATGTACGGCGGCTACTTCGGCGCCGCGCAGGGCATCATCCTCATCGCCCTGCTCGGCATCATGCTGGACGACGACCTGCAGCGCATCAACGCGGGCAAGAACGTCCTGTCGGCGGTCGTGAACGGCACCGCCGCGCTGCTGTTCACGCTCATGTGGCTGTTCGCCGACACGAAGGTCAGCTGGCTCGCGGTGCTGATGATCGCGGCGGGCTCGACCTGCGGCGGCATGATCGGCGCGCGGGTCGGCCGGCGCATCCCGCCGCTGGTGCTGCGCGGCGTGATCGTCGCCGTCGGCGTGGCCGCGATCGTGAACCTGCTGCTGGCCTGACCAGCGTTTTCGGGGGCCGTGCCGGGATTCGCGGGCCGGCATTTCGGGTATATCTCGAATATACGTTCGACTACCGGAGGTTCGCGCGGATGAAGGGCGACAGGGTCGAGATCGTGGTCGACGCCGGGGGCGACGGAACGCGGACGTACGAGGTCGCGGCCAGCCGCGCCGGCCGCCGCGTGGAGATCGCGACCAGGCGCGGCGTCGTGGAGGTCACCGAGGTCACCCGGACGGGCACCCCCGTCCGGACGGCGCGCTTCATGTCCAGCCGGGTGCTGGCCCTGGTGGAGCATCCCGTCGGCACCGAGCCCGCCGAGCCCGCTTAGGCGGGCCGTGCGTCAGACGGGCCGCACCTGGAGCATGCCCTCTTCGGTGACGCGGGTCTCGAAGGCGGGCTGGCGGGCCGTGGCGGGGCCGTGCACGACCGAGCCGTCCGCGACGCGGAACGTGCTGCCGTGCCAGGGGCAGACGACGCAGATGTCGGCCTCGTCGTCGGTGACGATGCGGCCCTGGTGGAGCGGCCCGGCGAGGTGGCTGCAGCGGTCGGCGAGGACGTGGACGTCGTCGCCGGTCCGCAGCACGAACAGCCGGATGTAGCCGAGCCTGCGGGTGACGGGCCAGCCGTCCGGGAGCTCCTCGGCGGCGCACAGGTCGTGCCAGCCGAGCGGGACGAGGTGGGCGACCTGGTCGGCGTGGCTGGCGCCGGCGGCCTGCCGGAACGCCAGGTGCCCGCCGAGGTAGGCGCCCGCGACGAGCGTGGACAGCCCGGCGAAGCCGAGCGCCCGGCCGGCGCCGTCGCGGCCCTGGTGGCGGGCGATGAGCGACGCCGAGTACAGCAGGCTCGTCGTGGCCATCCCGGCGGCGTGGACGAGCCCGACGCGCTGCTGCTCGCGGTGCAGCGAGCCCCAGTCGGCGATGCCGGTGAGCACGGTCGGCACGGCTCCGGCGAGGCCGGCGGCGACGAGGGCCTGCGCGGCGCGGCGCGTCCCCGGCATGAGGTCGAGGACGGCGGCGGAGACCCACAGGCCGACGGGCACGTCGGTGAGCGGCGGATGGGCGGGCTGGCCGAGCGGGACGCCGTGCAGGGCGTCCTTGGCCGGGCCGGGTCGCAGCGTCCGCCGCACCGCCGTGGACAGCACGCGGATGGTACGGTCCAATCCGCTCGCCTGCTCCAGTGCCTCGGTGGCGTCCGCGATCCCCGGGGACGCCTGCGGCCGGGACCCGCGCCGGAATATGTTCACCCGTCGGTGCATGTCCCTCCTCCGCGGCTATGAGACGCCTGATGCGACATTAGTCTTCCGCGTTCTCCTGCGGCCAGTCATACCTACCTGCGGCCGGGAGGGGCTAAACAACGGGGTCAGGACACCGGCGCGGGCGATACCGCCTCCAGCGTGACGGGGACGCCGTTGAACACCGCGTTGCCCGACAGGGGGTCGATCTCCTGCTCGTCGGTGACGGCGTTGACGTTGACGCCGGCGTGCTCGCGCGCGACGGCGGTACGCGTCCCAGGGCGGTCGTGACCCCATCCGTGCGGGAGGCTGACGACGCCTGGCATGACGGTGTCGGTGGGTTCTGCAACGGCCTCCACGGTGCCCGTGCGGGACGTGACGCGGACGGTGTCACCCGCAGCGACGCCTATACGTTCGGCATCAGCGGGGTTGAGCTGGAGAGTGCAGGTGTTGGAGCCGCGCACCAGTTCGGGGACGTTGTGCAGCCAACTGTTGTTGGAGCGCAGATGGCGGCGGCCGATCAGTACGGTGCCGTCGTTCTGCGGGGCACTCAGGGCAGCGTGCAGCCGGTCGACATCTGCGGCGAACGTGGACGGGCACAGTTCGACCCGTCCGGACGTCGTGCAGAGCACCTCGTCCAGGCGCGGCTTGAGGGCGCCAAGGTCGAGGCCGTGCGGGTGCTCGGTGCGCAGGCGCGTGAGGGTGAGGCCGGACGGGTCGGCGCCGAACCCGTCGCCGTAGGGGCCGAGGCGCAGCATCATGTCGAGCCGCTGCTCGGTGGACGTGCCGCTGTCGAGCATCTTGCGCAGCTCGTCCGGCTCGCGGCCGTGCACCGGGGAGCCCGCGAGCGCGGTGGCCTTCGCCAGCGTCGACGCGATGATCATCTCGTCAAGGGCGGCGGGGTCGCCGTCCGCGCCGGTCGCGGCCATCGCGAGCCGCGCGAGGAGCATGGCCTCGCTGGGGCGCCCGTCCGGCAGCGGGACGACGGGCGGCGAGTAGCGGGCGTAGTCGCGGACGGCGAGCCCCGTCAGCGCGATGTCGTAGTGCGGCGTCTGCGCCGGGCGCGGCGGCGGCAGGACCACGTGCGCGTGCCGGGTCGTCTCGTTCAGGTAGGGGTCGACGCTGACCATGAACTCCAGCCCGGCGAGCGCGCGGTCCAGCCGGGCGGCGTTCGGGGACGACAGCGCCGGGTTCCCGCCGATCGTGACGAGCGCCCTGACCTGGCCCTCGCCGGGGGTCTCCAGCTCGTCCGCGAGCGTGGCGACCGGCAGCTCCCCGTTGACCTCGGGCAGGCCGCGGACGCGGCTGCGCCACCGCCCGGTCGTGAACGGCTTCTTGCGCCGGTACACGGGCATGTGGGCGGGCCGCGGGAACATCGCGCCGCCCTCCCGGTCGAGGTTCCCCGTGAGGACGTTCAGGGCGTCCACGAGCCAGCTGTTGAGCGTCCCGTACGCCTGCGTGCAGGTTCCGATGCGGCCGTAGACGGCGGCGCGGCCGGCTCCGGCCAGCTCGCGGGCGGTCCGCCGGATCACGTCCGCCGGGATGCCGGTGACGGGCGTGACGCGTTCGGGCGCGAAGTCGACGGCGAGGGCGCGCAGGTCGTCCAGGCCGTTGACGCGTCCGGCCAGGTGCTCGGGGGACGCGACGAGGTCCTCGGCGAACAGGGTGTGGACGAGCGCCATGAGGAAGAACGCGTCCGTCCCCGGGCGGATGAACAGGTGCTCGTCGGCGAGCGCGGCCGTCCGCGTGCGGCGCGGGTCCACGACGGTGACCTTGCCCCCGCGCGCCTGGATCGCCTTGAGCCGTCCGGGGAAGTCGGGGGCCGAGGCCAGGCTCCCGTTCGACTCCAGCGGGTTCGCGCCCAGCATGAGCAGGTGGTCGGTGCGGTCGAGGTCCGGGACGGGGATCGCCAGGGGGTCGCCGAACATGTGCCCGCACGCGACGTGCTTCGGCATCTGGTCGGCGGTACTGGCGGTGAACAGGTTCCTGGTGCCGAGCGCCTTCACGATGGCGGAGACGTACAGCGGCCCGGCGATCGAGTGCGCGGTCGGGTTGCCGATGTAGACGGCGACGGCGTCGCGCCCGTGCCGCTCGATGACGCCGGCCAGACCTTGCCGGACGGCTTCGAACGCCTCGTCCCATCCGGCCGCTTCGCCGTTGACGAGGGGTTCCGCCAGGCGGTCTGGGTCACCGTCCAGGCTGCCGAGGGTCGCGCCCTTGGGGCAGATGAAGCCTTTGCTGAACGGGTCCTTAACGTCGCCGCGTACGCGGGTTACCGCTCCCGAGTCGTCGAGGGTCAGTTCCAGCCCGCACAGGGCTTCGCAAAGGGGACAGGTGCGGAACGCCGTGCGGTCGCCCATCGAGACACTCCTTGTCAAACGGGACCGTTGTCCCATGATGACCGGTGCGTCCATACCGCGCCATGGCCGCCCCCCGAGGCATGGCCGAAGCGCGGTTTTGAGAGTTACTTTTAATACGAGGACTTTCGGCAGCCGCTAGGGAGCTGCTATGGAGCCGTGGGTCGCCTGGTTGCTGGTCGCCGCGCTGCTCGGAATCGCCGAGCTGCTCAGCCTCACGCTGGCCCTCGGCATCCTCGCCGTCGCCGCGCTCGCCGCCGGGCTGACCGGGGCGCTGGGCCTGCCGCTCGCCGCGCAGGCCGCCGTGTTCGGCGTGGGGGCGGTCGCGGGCCTCGCGTTCGTCCGGCCCTTCGCGACCCGGCACATCAGGCAGCCGCCGCCGCTGCGCTCCGGCACCGCCGCGCTGGTCGGCCGCGAGGCGTACACGCTCACCGAGGTGAACCGGCACGGCGGCCGCGCCCGCATCGGCGGCGAGGAGTGGACGGCCCGCCCCTACGACCCCGACCTCGTCATCCCGGCCGGCGCGACCGCCGACGTCCTCGCCATCGAAGGGGCCACGGCCCTGCTGTATCCGGTCTCGGCCGAGGAGCCACCATGACCGATGTCGCCATCGCCCTGCTCGTCGTCGTGCTCGCCGGGGTGTTCGTCCTGGCCACCGCCGTGATGCGGGCGGTCTGGATCATCCCGCAGGCCCGCGCCCGCAACGTCGAGCGCCTCGGCCGCTACCACCGCACCCTCGAACCCGGCATCAGCTTCGTCGTCCCGTTCGTCGACCGGGTGAAGCCGCTCCTCGACCTGCGCGAGCAGGTGGTCTCGTTCAAGGCGCAGCCCGTCATCACCGAGGACAACGTCGTCGTCCACATCGACACGGTGCTGTTCTTCCAGGTCACCGACCCGCGCGCCGCCGACTACGAGATCGTGAACTACATCAAGGCGATCGAGCAGCTCACCGCGACGACCCTCCGCAACGTCATCGGCACCCTCGACCTGGAGGCCACGCTGACGTCCCGCGACCGGATCAACACGGCGCTGCGCGGCGTGCTGGACGACGCGTCCGGCAAGTGGGGCATCCGGGTGACCCGCGTGGAGATCAAGGCGATCGAGCCGCCGCCGTCCATCAAGGACGCGATGGAGAAGCAGATGCGCGCCGAGCGGGAGAAGCGCGCCGCGATCCTCACCGCCGAGGGCGCCCGCGCGTCCGCGATCCTCACCGCGGAGGGCGAGCGGCAGTCGACGATCCTGAAGGCGGAGGGCGCCCGGCAGGCCGCGATCCTGGAGGCCGAGGGCCAGTCGGCGGCGATCGAGCAGGTCTTCAACACGATCCACAAGGCCGACCCGGACCCGAAGCTCCTCGCCTACCAGTACCTCCAGACCCTCCCGAAGCTGGCCGAGGGCCAGGGCAGCACCTTCTGGGTCATCCCCAGCGAGGTGACGTCCGCGCTGCAGGCGGTCAGCCGGGCCTTCAACGGCGCTCTGGACGAGGCCAAGGGGGCACCCGAAGAGCGCGACTGACGTTCGGGGCAGACGTGGCGAAGCGGCCGGGCGGGGGAGGCCACCCGGCCGCTTCAGGGGGTGAGAGGCGGCTCGAGGCCGTGCCGTCCCTCTGGAGGTGGGCTGCGGGACCGCGTCGCGGTCGGCTCAATCTAACGTCATAGACACGACCGGTTCAAGATAATGATCGGTTTGCCTTTAGTGGGCCTGGTCGCCCGCTCGTGGCATGCTTGGCCGACCCAGCAGGTCCACTGGGCCGGACGGAGGCGAAGCGATGAGCAGGCGGGGGAAGGCGGCCGTGGCGGCGGTCCTGGTCGGGATGGCCATGACGGCGGCGGCGTGCGGCGGCTCGGGCGACTCCGAGGCGGAGGGGGCGGGGCCGCCGTCCGCGACGTCCGGCGCCGCGGGGGGCGGCGGGGCCACGAAGCCCCCGGCGCCCGCGAAGGAGCCGATCGTCATCGCGTTCGGCGGCGACACCCACTTCGAGGGGCAGCTCCGCGCCCGGCTCGGCAACCCGTCCACGGCGCTCGGCCCGGTGGCCCGGCAGCTCCGCGCCGCAGACTTCACCATGCTGAACCTGGAGACGGCCATCACGACCGGCGGTACGCCCGCGCCCGGCAAGCAGTACGCCTTCCGGGCCCCGGCGACCGCGTTCAAGGCGCTGAAGGCCGCCGGGGTCGACGTCGTCTCCATGGCCAACAACCACGGCATGGACTTCATGGACGGCGGCCTGCGCGACTCCCTGGCCGCCATCAAGCGGACAGGGTTCCCGGTCGTCGGCATCGGCAAGGACGAGGACGACGCCTTCAAGCCGTACCGCGTCACGGTGAAGGGCAACAAGCTCGCCGTCGTCGGCGCCACGCAGGTGCTGGACGACAACCTGATCCAGGCGTGGACGGCCACCGACACCAAGGGCGGTCTTGCCTCGGCCAAGAACGTCCCCCGGATGGTGCAGGCGGTGAAGGAGGCTCGCAAGGGGTCGGACGTCGTCATCGTCCACCTGCATTGGGGCGCCGAACTCCAGCCGTGCCCGCTGCCGCGCCAGAAGGAACTCGCCCAGCAGCTCGTCGAGGCCGGTGCCGACATCATCGTGGGGGGCCACGCGCACATTCCGCTGGGCGGCGGCTACATGGACAACGCGTACGTCCACTACGGCATGGGCAACTTCGTCTTCTACTCCGCCAACGGCCAGACGGCGAAGTCCGGTGTGCTGTTCCTGAAGGTGCAGGACGGCAAGGTCACCAAGGACAAGTGGAGCCCGGCCCTCATCAGCGGCGGCGTCCCCATCCCGATGAAGGGCGCCGCGGCGAAGGCGGAGCTGAAGCGGTGGAACGGCCTGCGCGGCTGCACGGGGCTCTCGGCCAGTCCGGAGTCCTGACGTCCGGCGTCCTGAAACGCCCCTGAACGCCCTGCGGGCGGCTCAGCCGATGCGCTTGAGGGTGTGCGTCGGGGTCTCGCCGAAGCGCTGCCTGTAGTGGGCGGCGAACCGGCTCATGTGGAGGTACCCGGCGGCCTTGGCGACGTCCGTGACGGTGCCGGGGCCGCGCTGCGCCACGCTGAGCGCCGCGCGCGCGTGGTCGAGCCTGACCCCGCGCAACAGCTGGGTGGGGGTGAGGCCCCACTCGTCCTGGCAGATCGCCTGGAGCTGGCGGACGCTGATGCCCACCGCCGCCGCGATGTCGGTGACGCCGATGGGGCGGTGGTGGTGATGCTCCACCCACTCGCGGATGGTGCCGGCGAGATGGTGCGGTGACCGCGCGGGCGGCTCGGCGAGGCATTCGGTGGCCGTGTGCGGCAGGCCGAGCAGGAGGGCGGTGAGCAGCGACTCCTCCAGCGTGCGCGCCGCCAGCGGGTGCAGCCCGCCCCGGCTCGTCGCGTGATCGAGGACGTCGCACACGTGCCGCCAGGTGCGCTCCACGATCGAGGCGGGCGCGATCGCGGGCCTGTCGGCCCGGTGGAAGCGCAGCGGCGCGGTGTAGTCGCGCCCGAGGTGGCAGGCGAGGTGGTCGGCGAGCCGCCCGGTGCTCGTGGCGATGACCAGGCAGCCCAGCGTCGGATGCGGCGTCATCCGCATCGCCTCGTCGTGCGACAGCACCAGGCTGCCGCCCGCGACGTCGTTGTTGTGCGTGGACCGGTACTCGACGCCCATGGGCGCCATGGGTGCGCACATGGCGAAGTGCCCCTCCGTCGGAGGCGTGTCGACGATGACCCCGCCGCCCCCGTACCGCACCCAGACCAGGTTGACCGCGCCCAGGGCGAGGGCGTTGACGGCACCGTCG
Organism: Actinomadura geliboluensis; assembly: GCF_043197915.1. NCBI lineage: Bacteria > Bacillati > Actinomycetota > Actinomycetes > Streptosporangiales > Thermomonosporaceae > Actinomadura > Actinomadura geliboluensis. The sequence goes on from NZ_JBICUA010000008.1 coordinate 118,529, forward strand.
AGAGGGGCGCCGGGGTCGCGGGCCTGGAGGTCGTGGCCCACGGCGAAGGGTTCGACCGAGTCGTGCAGGACGTCGATGTCCGCGCTGACGACCCGCTGGTACGCCGACAGCGGCGGCGAGGCATCGGTGAGAGTCATGGCCGGATGAAAATCATGGTCGGGTGGGAGTCATGGTCGGGCGGACGGAGCCGGTTCGGGACGGTCGATGGACAGGACACCCCGGGCCCGCAGCCGAGGCATGACCTCGGCGGCGAAGTGGCCCAGTTCATCAGCGTAATTGAGGAACGACAGAGCGATACCGTCAAAGCCCGCACGCGCGAACTCCGCGATGCCGTCCGCCACGTCGTCGGGGTCGCCGACCAGCGGGCAGCTGCCGTGGCCGGCGGCGAACCGGTCCCGGTAGATCTGGAGCATCTCCGGCGTGAACGACTGGGCGTGCAGCCCCTGCAGCCGCATCACCTCGTCGACGGCGGGCCAGTCGGCCTGCTCGTCGGCGTAGTAGCGCAGGAAGTCCTCCGCCTCGCTCCTGGTCGGCCGGCACACGACGTGCCCGAGCGTGAAGACGCCGACCGTCCGGCCGTGGGACGCGGCCTCCGCGCGGATGGCCTTCACGATCTCCGCGCCGTCCTCGGGACCGGCGACGACGGTGAAGGCCCGGTCGGCGTTGCGCGCGGCGAACGAGCGCCCCTGCCTGGACGACCCCGCGTTGATGACCGGCAGGCTGTGCCCGTTGAACGGCTTGGGGCGCCCCACGACGTGCTGGAGCTTGAAGAACCGCCCGTCGTGGTCGAACGGCTCGTCGGTCGACCAGATGCGCTTGACGACGTCCCACCACTCCTGCGCGAGCGAGTACCGGGTGTCGTGGTCGTCGGGCAGCGTGAGGCCGAACATCTCGTACTCGGGCGCGTGCCAGCCCGCGACGATGTTCAGCCCGACCCGGCCCTGGCTGAGGTGGTCGGCGGTCGCGAGCTGCTTGGCGGCGACGACGGGGTGGTGGAACGCGGTGTGGACGGTGCTGAACACCCGCAGCCGCTTGGTGCTGGCGAGGAGCCCGGACGCCCAGACGAGCGGGTCGAGGGCGCTGCGGTGGAAGTCGGTGTCGGGGCCCCAGTCGGTCCACCGGGCGACGGGCAGCAGGAAGTCGATGCCGCTCTCGTCCGCGATCCGGGCGAGCCGGAGATTGTTCTCCCAGGTCGCGTGCCACCTTTCCGGGGCCTTCGTGATCGCCAGTCCCGATTCGGTGTTGGGGGAGAACAAGCCAAGCTGGAATCCCATGCCGACCTCTTTCCGTCCGGCGGCGTTCGGCATTGCCCGCCCAGTATCGGAAGCCGGGGGACGATCGGCAACGGCCGGCGGCGGCCGGGTGCTCACACCGGGATGGTGCCGAGCGCGAGCCGGTCGAATGGACCGGGCTCTTTCGTCCGCCGGCGCTCTCCCGTGGCGTACACGACGACGCGCGCCGGCCGTTTGCGCCGCTCGCGGGCGCGCAGCGCCAATTCCTGCACGACTTCGGCGAGATGGGCGCCGCAGGAATCGCGTCCGGTCTCCGTCCGGGCGGCTGCCTCCAGCCGCACATGGAAGCACGACGGGCGACCACAACGCGGCATCGAGCAGGATTGTTCGCCATGGAGGGGATCGCTGTGCATCAAGGGGCACTTTCGATGTCGCGGGGTCGGGTGGCAGATGTTCGGCAGCCTCCATCATGGACCACCGGGTGCCGGGCTTCAACGCGAATGGGATAGTCCAGCGCGGCATCCGGCTAACGACAAATAACGCAAAAGGTGCATTTCCCCGAACAAAGCGCCCCACGGCCGGAGCGCGGGCGGCCGGGGGGCCGGCGACGTAGGGTGGCGGCATGGCGATGCGGGACGACGCGCGGCGAATCCGCGTTCTCACCTTCAACACGCTGTTCCGGGGCCGCGTCCGGGCCCGCATGGACGCGCTGGCCCGGCTCGTCGACGAATCGGACTACGACATCGTCTGCCTGCAGGAAGTGGTATCGCCGCCGGTCCTCGCACGGTTCCGCCGGGCGACGGCGTCCTTCCCGTTCACGGCGCGGGCCGGGGGATTTCCGATCGTCCGCGGCGGCCTGGTCACGCTCTCCCGGTGGCCGATCGCCAGAACCCACTTCCAGCCGTACGCGCTCGCCCGCCCCGTCCGGCCGGAATGGCTGCTGAACAAAGGCGCGCTGTTCACCCGCATACGGCTGCCGGGCGGCTGCCTGACGGTGGTGAACACGCACCTTTCCGCGAACATGGACATGGACTGGTCCCCGTCGAATGCCTATACCAAGGTGGAGCAGTCCGAACTGGGGCAGCTCGCTAGCGCGATCAAAAGGATCGACCCGGCGGAACCGCTGATCGCCATGGGCGACTTCAACGTGCCCCGCGACTCGCGCTATTTCGCGGATTTCGCGGCCGCCGCCGGCCTTCGGGACGCCCTCGCCGGCCGCGCGGAGCCCACCTTCCGCCCCGAGTACGCCGATATCGGGGCGATCGACCAGTTCCTCTACAGGCCGGGTCTGGAGGCGGAGCCCCGGCTGGTGTTCACCGACGAGATCCGCCTCCCCGACGGCACCGCCGCCCCCCTCTCCGACCACTTCGGCATCGCGGCCACGGTGAGGCTCTAGCCCCGGATCAATTCAGCGGGTGGCCCGTGGTGGCGTCCACCGAAGAGGGCACGGCCTCATGGCGGTCGCCCACGCTCAGGGTGCCGGTCGGCTCGAACAGCAGGATCGCGGCGCCGCCGGGCGCGGACGGCTTGTGCTCCACGCCTCGCGGGACGACGAACACCGCTCCCTTGGGAAGGGTGACCGTCCGTTCGCCGCCGCCGGGCGCGTCGCGCAGGGCGATGGCGAGTTCGCCGTCGAGGACGAGGAAGAACTCGTCGGTGTCGTCATGGGCGTGCCAGACGTGGTCGCCCTCGACCTTGGCGACACGGACGTCGTAGTCGTTCACACTGGCGACGATGCGCGGGCTCCACAGGTCGCTGAAGGAGGCCAGCGCCGCCGCGAGTTCGATGGGTTCGCTGTTCACCCCACCACCCTGCCGGGACGCCGCACCCCGCCGTGAGTGCTAGAAATCGCGTATGCCGCAAGGATCCTCGCACCGCGTGGTGATGATCGTCGACACCGGCTCCAACCCGTTCGAGATGGGCGTGGCCACCGAGCTGTTCGGCCTGCGCCGCCCCGAGCTGGACCGCCCCTGGTACGACTTCGCGCTGTGCGCCGCGGGCGGCGAGGCCGTCATGCACGCGGGGCTGTTCACCATGTCGGGCATCGCGGACCTGTCCGCCGCCGAACGCGCGGACACGGTGATCGTGCCGAACCGTCCGGACCCGGACGAGGACCCCGCGCCCGAGGTCCTGGCCGCCGTCCGGGCCGCCGCCGCGCGGGGAGCCCGGCTGGTCGGCCTGTGCACCGGCGCGTTCACGCTGGCGGCGGCGGGCGTCCTCGACGGGCGCCGCGCGACCATGCACTGGCGCTGGGCGGAGACGTTCCGGGCGCGCTTCCCCCGCGTCCGCCTCGAACCGGACGTGCTGTTCGTCGACGACGGCGACGTCCTGACCTCCGCCGGGAGCGCCGCCGCACTCGACCTCGGGCTGCACCTCGTCCGCCGCGACCACGGCGCGGAGATCGCGAACGCGGTGAGCCGCCGGCTGGTGTTCGCCGTGCACCGCGACGGCGGCCAGCGGCAGTTCATCGAGCGCCCGATGCCGGACATCCCGGACGGCTCGCTCGCGGCCCTGCTCGACTGGGCGCGGGAGCGGCTGGACGAGCCGCTGACCGTGCCCGCCCTGGCGGCCCGCGCGGCCGTCAGCCCGGCCACGCTGCACCGCCGCTTCCAGGCCGAACTCGGCACCACCCCGCTCGCCTGGCTCACCGCCGAGCGCGTCGAGCTGGCCTGCCGGATCATCGAGCGCGGCGAGGCCCGGCTGGACGCGGTGGCGCGCGCCACTGGCCTCGGCACCCCCGCCAACCTGCGCGCCCAGCTGCGCCGCCGCACCGGCCTCAGCCCGTCCGCCTACCGGCGGCGCTTCGCGGCCGCGGAGAGCGCGGCGGAGCGCCGCGGTTAGGCTTGCGATCATGTGCGAGACAGGCGGCGGGCAAGCGGAGGCGCCGGCGTCCATGCCGCGTCCGGCGACGGGCGCGGCGGTCGATCCGATCGCGCTGGAGCCGGTCGACGAGGTCGAGATCGTCACCCTGGTGGACAACGTCTACGACGCCCTGCTGACCGACGGCGAGCGCACCCGGCGCGCCGGCGCCGGCAAGGGCGCGGTGACGGCGCCGCAGTTCGAGGAGGGCCGGACCTTCGCCGGGATGGTCGCCGAGCACGGCTTCTCCGCGCTGGTCACGGTGCGCCGGGGCGACCGCTCCACCACCCTGCTGTTCGACACCGGCCTGTCCCCGGACGCGATGGTCACCAACGCCGACCGGCTCGGCCTCGACCTCGGCGGCATCCAGGCGGTCGTGCTCAGCCACGGCCACTTCGACCACGCGGGCGGGCTCGCCGGGCTGGCGGACAGGCGCGGCGTCCGGTCGCTGCCGATGGTGGTGCACCCCCTCGCCTGGACGCGGCGGCGCCTCGCGGTGCCCGGCCGCGAGCCGGAGGAACTGCCGACGCTGAGCCCCCGCGCCCTGGCCGGGGAGGGCTTCGAGGTCATCGAGCGGCGCGAGCCGTCGCTGCTGCTGGACGGCAGCGTGCTGATCACCGGCGAGGTCGACCGCACCACCGAGTTCGAGCGCGGCATGCCGCCGCCGCACCAGGCGTGGACCGGCTCCGGCTGGGTGCACGACCCGCTGGTGGCCGACGACCAGGCGCTCGTCGTGCACGTCCGCGACCGGGGCCTGGTCGTGCTGACGGGCTGCGGGCACGCGGGCGCGGTCAACATCGTCCGGCACGCGCGCCGGCTCACCGGCGTGGACCGGCTGCACGCGCTCGTCGGCGGCCTGCATCTCGGCGGCCCGGCCTTCGAACCGGTCATCCCGCCGACCGTCGCCGCGCTGACCGACCTCGCGCCGAGCCTCCTCGTCCCGGGGCACTGCACGGGCTGGCGCGCCCAGCACGCCCTGGCCGCCGCGCTGCCCGACGCCTGGGTGCAGAGCAGCAGCGGCACGACGTACCGCCTGTCGGCCTGACCCTTTCAGCCGGCCGGCAGGTTTCAGCCGGCCAGCAGGGACTCGATCGCCTTGTTCAGGCGGGCCGTGCGGCCGGCCGGGGTGCGGGCCTTGAGGAGCGGGAGGATGAGCAGGTAGCGGTCGGTCTTGCCCAGCTTCTCGAAGCGGGCGGCGGCCTCCGGACGGGCGGCGAGCGCGGCGGCCAGGTCGGGCGGGACGGCGGCGTCGCGCTGCCGGACGTAGGCCGCCGTCCAGCGGCCGTCCGCGCGGGCGGCGTCGATCTCCGCATGGCCCGCCGGGCGCATCCGCCCGGCCGCGATCAGGGCCTCCGCCCGCTCCACGTTGACCCGCGACCACGGGCTGCCCTTGCGGCGCCGCGAGTAGCGCTGCAGGTAGAAGTGCTCGTCGAGGCCCTTGCGCCGGCTGTCGATCCAGCCGTGGCACAGCGCGACGTCCAGCGCGTCGCCGATCCTGAGCGAGTCGACGGGCGCGCCCTTCTTCGCGATCTTCAGCCAGACGCCGTCCTCGGAGTCGTGGTGCGCGGCCAGCCACGCCTCCCATGCGGCGGCGTCCTGGAAGTGCATCATCAGCGGCCCCCATGCTCGGCGTGACCAGCGGGATTAGAGAATCGCACGGCCCTCCGACAGACCGCCGGGCGGGTCAGCCGGGCTTGCGGGCCTCGATGAGGACGCGGGACGAGTGGGCGATGAAGGGCCCCTCGCGGCGGATCCGGTCGTGCAGGGCGCGGAGGCGGTCGCGGTGCTCGGCGACGGTGAAGCCGGGGACGATCCAGATGACCTTGCGCAGGAAGTGGACGACCGCGCCGATGTCGGAGAACTCCATGCGGAGGCGCTCGTGGCGCAGGTCGGCGATGTCGAGCCCGGCGGCGCGGGCGTCGGCGCTCTCGACGTCGGGATGGCGGGCGCCGCGCGCCTCCGGCTGCGGGCCGAGGAAGTACTCCGTGAGCTCGAAGACGCTCGCGGGGCCCACGTGCTGCGCGAAGTACGTCCCGCCGGGGGCGAGGACGCGGGCGATCTCCGCCCATCGGACCGTGGCGGGATGGCGGCTCACGACGAGGTCGAACGCCTCGTCGGCGAACGGCAGGACGCCGGTGTCGGCGACCACGACCACGCCCCGGGGGTGCAGGAGGCGGGTGGCCTTGGCGAGGTTCGGCGGCCAGGACTCGGTGGCGGCCATGGTCGGCGGGAAGGTCCCGGCACCGGCCAGGACCTCCCCGCCGCCCGTCTCGATGTCGAGCGCCGCGGTGGCGCGGGCCAGGCGGTCGCTCATGAGCCGCTGGTAGCCCCAGGAGGGGCGCTGCTCGGTGGCGCGGCCGTCGAACCAGGAGAAGTCCCAGCCTTCGACGGGCGCCGATTCGGCCTCGTCCAGCAGTTCCTCGAAGGTGCGGTCGATCGGCGGGTTCATCGGTCGGAGACTCCGAACATGGGGAGGCACGGGGCGAGGCCCTCGACGGTGACGGGAACGGCGGCGTGCTTCTCCCAGGCCGCGCGGGTGAGGCGCACGTGGTGCTCGGTGGTCGCCGCGCCGCGGATGACCTGGCGTCCGATGCCGTTGTCGGTGTAGCCGAGCTTGCGCGACACCGCGCGGGACGCGTGGCTGTCGGCGAAGGCGCTGGACAGGGCCTCGTCGGCGCCCAGCCCGGCGAAGGCCAGGTGCAGGACGGCGGCTCTCATCTCGGTGCCGATCCCCCGCCCGTGGTGGCGCATGCCGAGCCACGAGCCGCTGTGCACCTGGCGCAGGACGGCGAGGTCGCGGGCCCTGAGGTCCTGCTGGCCGACGATCTCGCCGGCGTGGAAGACGCTGAGGTTGAGCTGCCAGTTCTCGGGCGTCCAGCGTCCGAGCGTCTCCCAGTGGTGCTGGACGACGCCCCGGGCGATCTCGGCGGGCGGCCGGTCCGTCCACGGGACCATGAACGGCATCGTGTCCGGCGCGTGGACGCCCTCGGCCGCGACGTCCGCCAGCGCGCCGAGTTCTTCCGGGGACGGCAGCCGCAGTTCGAGGCGCGGTGTTCTCAGCCGGAGCCCCAGCACGGGGAAGTGGTCGACCAGCATTCCCTCACGATGCCGGGTCGGCGCGCCCGGCCGCATCCCGTTTTCGCGGCGCGTCAGTGGCCGAGGAGCAGGAAGACGATGCCGCCGACGAGGTGGGCGACCACGGTGATGATCAGGACCGCGACGAAGACGTTCTTCGCCGTCGGGTGGTCGAACTGGGAGCCGGGGCGGCCGCGGTGCTCCGAACGCGCCTCGGCCTGCCGTTCGAGGTCGTCCAGCGACGGCAGGAAGGACGGTCGCTTCAGGGCCATCGGTCAATGTCCTTCCTGGTCAGGGAGCGATGCCCGCTCTTCTTTCCAACGCTCGGGCAACCCTGTTCTAATCCGTCCGCGATGGGGCCGGGGGCCGCTCCTTGGGTAGCTTGGACGGCATGTCCTCCTCTCTCCTGTCGGGTGTCACCGGCCCCGCGCGGCGGGTGCCGCAGCCGACGCGGCGGCGCAACGCCGGCGCCGTGCTGCGGGAGGTGCACCGGGACGGGGCGGTGTCGCGCACCGAACTGGCCGAGCGGATGGGCGTCAACCGGAGCACGATCCTCACACTGATCGCGAAGCTGGCCGCCACCGGGCTGGTGCGGGAGGAGCCGGCCGCCGCGACGGGCCGCGCGGGCCGGCCGTCGCTGGTCGTCCGCGCGGAGAGCGCGCGGGCGTACGTGCTGGCCTTCGACGTCGCCGTGGACCGGCTCGTCGCCGCCAGGGTCGGCCTCGGCGGGACGGTGCTGGAGCGCCGGGAGGCGCCGCGCCGCCGCGGCGAGGACGACCTCGACGAGGTGGTCGGCGCCCTCGCCGGGTTCGGCGGCGCGCTCGTGGCCGCCGCGCCCGACGGAGCGGAGTGCGTCGGCGTCGGGGTGTCGTACTGCGGCATGATCAGGGCCGTCGACGGCAAGGTGCGGCTGGCGCCCACCATGGGCTGGACGGACCTCGACGTCGGCCCGGAGCTCGGCCGGCGGCTGGGGCTCGGGCTGCCGGTGGCGGTCGGCAACGAGGCCCACCTGGGCGCGCTGGCCGAGTACGTGCGCGGCGCGGGCGTCGGCAGCCGCAACCTCGTCTACCTGCACGGGGACGTCGGGGTGGGCGGCGGCATCATCGTCGGCGGCCGGCTGCTGGACGGCGACGAGGGCTACGCCGCCGAACTCGGCCACATGATCGTGAACCCGTACGACGGGCGGCCCTGCAACTGCGGTTCGCGCGGCTGCCTGGAGGCGGAGGTCGGCGAACCGGCGCTGCTGGAGGCCGCCGGACGCGCCGGCGGGCCGGTCGGCCGGGACGGCGTGCGGGCGGTCGTCGCGGCGGCCGAGCGGGGCGACCCGGCGGCCCGGGACGCCCTGGACCGGGTCGGCGGCTGGCTCGGCATCGGCGTCGTCAACCTGATCAACCTGTTCAATCCCGGCGTCGTCGTCTTCGGCGGCATGCTGAGCGAGATCTACCGGGGCGCGGCGCCGCAGGTCCGGGCCCGCGTCCGGACGAGCGGCCTGCCGGTGTCGCGGGAGCGGGTCGCGCTCCGCACCGCCGCCCTCGGCTACGACGCGACGCTGGCGGGCGCCGCCGAGCTGGGCTTCGCCGCGCTGCTGGCCGACCCGCTGGGCGTCCTCGGCGCCGAGCGCGCGAACGCGTAGGCCCGGACGGCCCGTTTCCCTCCGGCGGGGGATGGTCACGGCTCTCGCGGGTGACGTGGCGGAGGGGCCGCGCCGATGAGCATGAAGTCCATGACCACCACCACCACCCGTCCGGTGCCCGTGTGGGCCGACCGCGTCGCCCACCTCGTCCCGCTGACCGTCCTGCCGTCCGGCCTGTGGCGGATCGCCCTCGGCCTCGGCGTGCCGATGGGGTTCGCGGAGGGCGGCGAGATGGCCGACTTCCCGCATCCGATCGGCACCCCGTACGTCTTCGCGCTGAGCGTCGTCTGCGAGCTCTTCGCGCTGCTCGCGTTCGGGCTGGTCCGGCCGTGGGGCGAGGTGTTCCCGCGCTGGTTCCCGCTCGTCGGCGGGCGCCGCGTGCCCGTGCCGTTCGCCGTCGGCGCGGCGTCTCTGGGGGCGGCGGCCGTAACGGCCCTGGGCCTGGTGGGCGCTTCCGGCTGGACGGACGCGATGGCCGACAGCGACAGCCCGCACGGCTTCGCCGGGGCCGTCATGACGGCCGCCTACGCGCCGTTCCTCGCCTGGGGGCCGCTGCTGGCGGTGCTGACCGTCCACTACTACCGCCGCCGGACGGTGCCGGCCGCGGGGCGGCTCTCGGGTCAGCTCGGGCGCTGAGCGGCGTGCTCCGCCAGCTCCAGCTCGATGAACGCGGCGATCATCGCCCGCCAGACGGCCTCCGCGACCTCGGGCGCGAGGCCCGCGTCCGCCGCCCGCCGCCGCGCCAGCGCGACGACCCGCTCCACCCGGTCCGGGGCGCGGACCGCCTGCTCGTCGGTCTTGAAGGCGGCGGCGGCGCGCACCAGGCCCTGCCGCTCCGCCAGCAGGCGGACGAGCTCGCCGTCGATGCCGTCGATCCGGGCCCGCACCTCGTTCAGCGAATCCATGGGGCGATCATTCCAGCTCGCCCGGAGTCAGCCGTTTCCGCCCCAGCGCGGGCCGCTGTAGCGCATGAGGACGCCTTCGAGCTCCTGCCGGGAACCCTTGATCCGGTGGACGGGCATGACGACGATCCAGCCCGTCTTCCTCTCCAGGTAGCACAGCGGGGTGCGCGGCCCTCTCGTCGGTGGATGACCGGTGCCGGCGGCAGGGGAGACGCAGAGCGACCATCCGGCGGGTGAGTCCGCGCGGCGGACCACCACGCGGCCGATCCCCTGCCACGGGTAGCGGACGAGCCGGCCGCCGAACCGGACCTGGATGCCGTTGTGGCTGATTTCCAGGTCGCACGGGCTCAGCAGTTCCCTGATGAGCGGGACGAGCCAGGCCACGGGGACGCGGACGAGCGCGATGGCCATCACGAAGAGCACCGCGAGGATCAGCACGAGCAAGGGCTCGCCCCCTGAGTCCGCCATGCTGACCACGCCCTTCAAGGTGAAGAGGCCGAGGACGAGGCCGAGCAGAAAGCGGAGCGAATGCCCGACGAGCGCCAGCGCGACGGGAAGTCTGTTGCCTTTGAACAGCACGGGCGGAAGCCGCGTGGTGGCATGGGTTTCGGGGGCGACGAGCGTCCACCCGCTGGCCTCGCTCGCGGCTCCTTGACCGGTTCCGGCTCCTTGCCCGGCTCCAACCCGGGGGCCGGTCCCGAAAGCGGGATCGGTGCCGGGGGCGGGATAGCGGGTCAGCATTTCCTGGACGGGCTGCGGAAGCCACGCCCCGCTGCCTCCGGCCGGGCGCAGTGCGTCCAGCAGTTCCGGCGGCTTCGGACGTGCCGCCGGGTCCTTGGCGAGGCAGCTCGCGACGATGTCCCGGAGGGGAGCGGGCAGGGCGTCCAGGTTGGGTTCCTTGTGGACGACCCGGTAGACCAGGGCCTCCGACGGCCCTTCGCCGAAGGGCCGCACCCCCATGACGTGCGCGAGGACGGCGCCGAGGACGAAGACGTCGCAGGCGGGCGTGACCGTCCCCTCGGACAGCAGTTCGGGCGCCATGAATCCGGGCGTCCCGGCGTGCGCGGTGACACCGGACGCGTCCACGGCGCGGGCGATGCCGAAGTCGATGACGCGCGGGCCGTCGGCCGCGAGCAGGACGTTCGAGGGCTTGAGGTCGCGGTGCACGACGCCGGCCAGGTGGATGGCCTCCAGGGCCTCCGCTAACCCGGCGCCCAGCACGAGGGCCGACTCCAGCGGGAACGGCCCGTGCTCGGCGACGGCGGCGGCGAGCGACGGACCGGGGACGTAGGCCGTGACCAGCCACGGGACGGGGGCGTCGAGATCCGCGTCCACGACCGGGGCGGTGTGGAAGCCGCCGACCTGGCGCGCCGCTTCGACCTCGCGTTTGAAACGCCGCCGGAACTCGGCGTCGGAGGCCAGCCCCGGATGGACGAGTTTGACCGCCACCGGGCGCCCGCCCGGCGACGAGCCGAGGAATACCTGCCCCATTCCGCCCGCGCCCAGCCGGGCCGAGAGCGCATATCGGCCGACCGCGCGAGGGTCTCCAGGTCGCAGGTCCTCCACCGCGGCTCCCCGTGCTCCGATGTTCAGGTTTCCGCTCGCCGGGGCGAGTCGACCGCCATTAAAGCGGACCGGTGCGGCGGGGTGTAGGTCAGGAGACGCAGAAGTGGCGAATACGGGAAGGGATGGCAATCGGGCGCTATGCCGCCGAGGTGGTGAACTCGGTGATCGTGACCTTCTGCTTGGGCTGGCCGTCGTCGCCGCTCTCCGTGCCCTTCCCGGCGACCCGGTCGATGACGTTCAGACCGGAGGTGACCTGCCCGAAGACCGAATAGGAGTGGTCGATGGCCGGTGCGTCCCCGTAGAGGATGAAGAACTGGCTGCTGTTAGTGCCGGGGCCTGCGTTGGCCATGGCCACGGTGCCCCTGTTGTAGGGCGCGGACGTGTTCTCGTTGGCGAACACGTAGGACGCGCCTCCGGCTCCGGTTCCGGTCGGGTCACCGCATTGGAGGACCTTCAGGCTCGGGTTCGTGGTCAGGCGGTGGCATGACGTGCCGTTATAGAAGTTCTTCTTGACGAGGAATGCGAGCGAGTTCACCGTGCACGGCGCCGCCGGGTCCAGTTTCAGTTCCAGGACGCCGACGTTGGTCTTGATGGTGGCCTTGGTGGGCAGTTGGGGCGGGCTGACCGGCGGCGTCCCGACGAACTTCACCTGATTGCTGGACGAGGGCGGGTAGGTGCATTTGGCTCCGGCGTGCGTCGTCTGCGCGACCGGCTTGCCGCTGTTCGGATCGTCCGTCTTCTTCTTGCCGGACTCGTCGCCGCCGTTCAGCAGGATCGCGGTGGTGAGCCCGCCCACCACCAGCAGCACACCGGCCGCCGCCGCACCGGCGACGAGCAGCGGACGCTTGCTCCGTCCCTTCGCCGGGCGTGTGCTCGCGGCGGCGGCGGGGAAGCCCGGCGGCAGCCCGACCGGGCCGGCGCCGGGAGCGGTGCCCCCGCCGAACGGAGGCCCGGCGTTGGGCGGCGCGGGGGCGGCGGCCGGCGGCGTCCACGGGCCGGCCGGAGGCGGGGGTGCGATCGGCGCGGCGGCGGGCGCGGTACCGGCGGGACGGGTGGCGGCGGAGGTGCCCTCGGCGAGGAGGTTGGCGTCCGGCCCGATGCCGAGGAGCCGCTGGAGCACCTGCGTGGCGGTGAGCCGGTCCGCCGGGTCCTTGGCCAGGCAGGACGCCGCGAGATCGCGGAGCCGGTCGGTGAGCGCGCCGAGGTCCGGCTCCCCGTACAGGATGCGCTGCATGATCGCCGGGACGGAGCCGCCGCCGAACGGCGGCGCCCCGTTGGCGGCGAACGCCATCGTGCAGGCCCACGCGAACATGTCCACGGGCGCGCCGCCGGACGAGCCCGACACCTGCTCGGGCGCCATGTAGGCGGGCGTGCCGACGGCGCCGGTCATGGTGGCGGACGTGGCGTCGAGCGGCCGGGCGATGCCGAAGTCGATGACCTTCGGGCCGTCCGGGCCGAGCAGCACGTTGGCCGGCTTGAAGTCGCGGTGGACGACGCCCGCCTCGTGGATCGCGGCCAGCGCGGTCGCGGTGCCGATCGCCAGCCGGACCTGCTCGTCGGGCAACGCGGTGCCGCGCTCGGCGATCAGGTCCTTCAGCGACGGGCCGTCGACGTACTCGGTGATGATGTGCGGGAGGTCGTCGTCGGCGGTGGCGGCGAGGACGCGGGCGGTGCAGAACGGGGCGACGCGGCGGGCCGCGGCGAGCTCCCGCTCGAACGCGGTGCGGGCCCGCGGGTCCCGGCCGAAGTCGGCGTGCAGCAGCTTCACGGCGACGCGCTGCCCGGTCTCGTCCGACTCGCCCAGGTAGACGGTGCCCTGGGCGCCCTCGCCGATCCGGGCCGTCAGCCGGAATCCGCCCACCTCGCGCGGATCGTTGCTGCGCAACGGACGACTTTCCGGCATCCACTACCTCCCCGGCGAAAGCGGAGAGAGCAGACTATCCGGGAGGTCCGCCGCGGCGCGCGGGTCAGTCCGTCCGGCCGATGCGCAGGAGCAGGTCGAGGAGGGCGGCCCGCTGGTCCTCCGCCAGCGGGGCGAAGAGTTCGGCGAGGGCCTCGTCGGCGACGGTGTGCCCGGCCGCCAGGGTCTTCTCGCCGGCGGGGGTGAGGTGGTGCTCGATGCTCCGGCCCGCGCCCGGGCGCCGGTCGATGAGCCCCTGCGCGGTGAGGCGCCCGGCGAGCGTCCCGAACGCCTGCTCGCTCTGGAACGTCTCGGCGGCGAGCGCCCGGGCGGACGCGCCCGGGGAGCGGCTGATCGCCCGGAGCGCGTCCCACTGCGCCAGCGTGGTGCCGACGCCGGCGAGCCTGCCGTCAAGGGCCCTGTGGTGCCGGTACTGGGCCTGCCTGAGGGCTCTACCGAGGACTTGTCCTTCGACGGCCATACACCCAGCGTAAAACCGGTTACGGCGACGCTATGAGATCCCTGTACCAGCCGTAGGACTTCTTTGGGGTGCGCTTCTGCGTCGCGTAGTCGACGTGGACGAGGCCGAAGCGCGGGTGGTAGCCCTCGGACCATTCGAAGTTGTCCAGCAGCGACCACGCGAAGTAGCCGCGGACGTCGATGCCCTCGTCGACGGCGGTGCGCATGGCCTTGATGTGGGCGTCCATGAACGCGATGCGGGACGAGTCGTCCACCGTGCCGTCCGCGCCGATCTCGTCGGGGAACGAGCACCCGTTCTCCGTTATATAGAGCGGCGGCAGGTCGTAGCGGGTGTCGAGCGTGCGGAGCAGTGACAGGAAGGCGTCCGGGACGATCGGCCAGCCCATGCCGGTCGTGGGGTACTCGGTGATCTCCGTGATCTCGAACGGCAGCGGCCCTTCGGCCGGCGTCTTCAGCCGCGTCGGCTGGTAGTAGTTCACGCCGAGGAAGTCGATGGGCGAGGCGATGACCGACATGTCCGCCGAACGGATGTAGGGCGCGTCCCCCATCAGGTCGGGGTAGCGGCCGAGCAGCACGGGGTCGGTGAACAGCCGGTTCATGAACATGTCGAACGCGTCGGCGGCGGGCTGGTCGGCGGGGGACGCGGCCCACGCCGGCGAGTAGTGGTTCGTCAGCCCGACGGCGCGGGCGTTGCGGCTGCGCAGCGCGGTGACGGCGAGGCCGTGCGCGAGGAGCTGGTGGTGCGCGGTGGGGAGCGCGTCCAACATCAGCGCCCGGCCGGGCGCGTAGACGCCGAACGCGTAGCCGTAGGCCATGACGACCACGGGCTCGTTCAGGGTTATCCACATGTCCACGCGGTCCGCGAGCCGCTCGGCCGCCAGGTAGGAGAATTCGGCGAACCGGTAGGCGGTGTCACGTTCCAGCCACCCGCCGGCGTCTTCGAGCGGCTGCGGGAGGTCCCAGTGGTAGAGGGTGGCGGCGGGGGAGATGCCGGCGGCGAGCAGGCCGTCCACGAGCCGGTCGTAGAAGTCGAGGCCCTTGGCGTTGACGGGCCCGCTCCCCGACGGCTGGACGCGCGGCCACGCGATCGAGAACCGGTAGGCGTCGACGCCGAGGCCCGCCATCAGCGCGACGTCCTCCGGCCACCGGTGGTAGTGGTCGCAGGCGACGTCGCCGGTGTGGCCGTCCCGGACGCGTCCCGGCGTGCGCGCGAAGGTGTCCCAGGTGGACGGGCCCCTCCCGTCCTCGTCCACCGCGCCCTCGATCTGGTAGGCGGCGGTGGCGACGCCCCAGCGGAAGCCTTCCGGAAGCCCCATCGCGATCCCCTCCCGAAAATGCGAATAGCCTTCGGATATTAGTGGCGGGGTGGTGCGGGCGGAAGACTCCGGTGGCCCCGGGGTGGGTAACGGCTAGGCGGTCCATGCGGGGCACCCCCGCGGTCGGGGACAATGACCTGGTGACCGAGATCCGGACCCCGCTCCGCCGCCGTCCCGCCCAGCGCCGCAGCGCCGAACGCGTCCAGCGGATGCTCGACGCCTGCGCGGACATCCTCGACGAGGACGGCTACGACGGCCTCACCACGACGCGCATCGCCCAGCGCGCCGAAGTGGCGATCGGCTCGGTGTACCAGTTCTTCCCCGACAAGCGCGCCGTCGCGCAGGCCCTCGCCCTGCGCAACCTGGAGGAGTTCGGCGACCGCATCTCCGCGCGGCTGGCCGCGGGCGGGTTCGGCGACTGGTCCGACACGGTCGGCGCCATCATCGAGATCTTCGTCGAGATGCACCGCACCGTCCCGGGCTTCCGCGTGCTGCGGTTCGGCGACGTCGCCGACGTCAACCTGCTCGACTCCGACGCCGACAACAACGCCGTCGTCGCCGACCGGCTGCGCCGCATGATCGTGGGTACGTTCGACGTCCAGGACACCCCCGGCCTCGCCACCGCCCTCGCCATCGCGGTCGAGGCCGGCGACGCCGTGCTGAAGATGGCCTTCCGCCGCAGCCCCGAGGGCGACCCCGAGATCGTCGCCGAGGCCGAGCGCATGATCCACGCCTATCTCGCCTCCCACATCCAGCACTCCTGATCGGCGCCCTCCCCCATCGCCCAAAGGCGTCGGGGTCCCCCACTCCCGGAAAAACCGGGATGTCGGGGACGCGCTGTGGCAGACTCCCACCGCACAACGCGACAGAACGGGTGAGTCCGCTGGACGAAGAGAGACTGCAGGCGCAGAACAGGCTGCTGATCCGGCAGCGGGTGCGCCTGATGGTGAACCAGTACGAGGTGCACGCCGAGGCCCCCGGCGGCGGGGAGGGCGAGCTGCTCGCCTTCGCGCAGCAGAAGCGGTTGGCGTTCAAGGAGCAGGTCACCCTGTACTCGGACGACACCAAGACGCGTCCGATCCTCGGCTTCAAGGCGCGCAAGCGGATCGACCTCGCGTCCGCCTACGACATCACCGACGCGCACGGGCAGCCGATCGGCGTCTTCCGCAAGGACTTCAAGAAGTCGCTGCTGGCCTCCACCTGGCACATGGAGCAGCCGGGCCTCGGCGTGACCACCGGCAGCGAGCGCAACAAGTTCGTGGCCGTGCTGCGGCGCGTCTGGCAGATCATCCCGTACGTGGACAGCCTGCCGTTCGCCTGGCCGTACCACTTCGACTTCTACGCGGGCGACCAGGTCGTCTTCTCGGTGGAGAAGAAGTTCGGGTTCCGCGACCGCTACACCGTCGACATCAAGGACCCGCGCCTCGACCGCCGGCTCGTCATCGCGCAGGCCGTCGGCCTGGACGCCCTCCAGTCCCGCTGACCCGGCGCCCGGCGCGCACCGACCCGCCTCGTCACATCGCCCGCATCTCCCTCCGGGGAGGTGCGGGCGACGGCTTTGGGACGTTCCCGCGAGGGCCCTGGTTTCCCCGGGCTTTACATGTTACGAAGGTATGTAAAGCCGTGGGCGGTGCAGACCGGCGTCGCGAGGGCGCGGCGCAACGCCTGGAGGAGGATCCCCCCGTGAGTTCCTTTGACCTCTACTCCACCCCGGTCCCGACCGAGACGTGGAACGTCCCCATGGCGGGAGAGACCCGCTTCACCTGGGAGTACGACGACGGACGCGACCGGCTGCTGAACCTGTACCAGAAGGGCAAGGACAAGCAGTGGGACGCGCAGAAGCGCATCGACTGGGACCTTGAGGTGGACCCCCTCAACGTCGCCGGGCTGCCGGAGAACTTCAACCCCCTCTTCGGGTCCGACATCTGGGAGAAGATGTCGCAGAAGGAGCGGGACGAGTTCGGCCGGCACCAGGGATCGTGGCTGTTCAGCCAGTTCCTGCACGGCGAGCAGGGGGCGCTGAACGTGTCGGCGCGGATCGTCCAGTCCGTCCCCGACCTGGACTCGAAGTTCTACGCCGCGACCCAGACGATGGACGAGGCGCGGCACGTCGAGCTGTACACGAAGTTCCTGCACGAGAAGATCGGGATGTACTACCCGATCAACCAGGACCTGGCGAAGCTGCTCGCCGAGTCGCTGGAGGACAGCCGCTGGGACCTGCCCTACCTCGGCATGCAGGTCCTCATCGAGGGCCTCGCGCTCGCCGCGTTCGGGCTGTACCGCGACATGTCGACGAACCCGCTGGTCAAGCAGCTGCTGGCGTACGTCATGCAGGACGAGGCGCGGCACGTCGCGTTCGGGCGGCTCGCGCTCAAGGACTACTACGCCGAGCTCACCGAGAAGGAGCGGGCCGAGCGCGAGGAGTTCGTCGTCGAGGGCTGCTACCTGATGCGCGACCGCTTCAAGGGGCGCGAGATCTTCGAGACGCTCGACATGCCCGTCGAGAAGTGCATGGAGTTCGTCGACAACTCCGATATGTACACCCTCTATCAGTCCCTGCTGTTCAGCCGGATCGTGCCGTGCGTCCGGGACGTCGGCCTCTGGGGCGACAAGGTGCAGGCGGCCTACCAGGACATGGGCGTTCTCGACAACGCCAAGGCCGACCTTGAGGCGCTGATGAAGCAGGACGAGGAGATCGCCGAGAAGGTCGACGAGGAGCGCTACGCGGCGGAGGTCGCTGCGCGCAAGGACGAGGTCGACGAGGCCATCTCGCTCGGCGCGGCCGAGTAACCGGGCCGGACGGAGGCGGGGGCGCCGGGCGCGGCGCCCCCGCCTTCTCTTATGTCGGGAAATTGTCATCCTTGGCCGACTCGGGCACGGCCGAGTATCAATTCCAGGGAGATCTTTCCGCGGTTCGGCAATTGATTCCCTAATCGGCCGTACGCGCCTTCCGGTTGTACTAACGTCCCCGCTCGACGGTGCGCCGAATTCGCCGGTCCGGCGGGCGCACATCACACGTGCAGGGTCAAGCCGGAAAAACCGGGGGGAAACATGAACCGATCTGCCAGAGGTCTGCTGGGCGCCGCCGTCGTCGCTCCGTTCGCCGCCGTGCTCGCGGTCGCGTCCGCGCCCGCGAACGCCGCGCACACGCCGGCGGGGGACGTGCCGGGCCCGTCCACCGAGCTCCTCTACGACACGGCCGCCGCCGCCCACCCGATCAGCGGGGCGGTCCCGGACCCCGTCCTGCGGACCGGCGGTCAGACCGCCGAGCGCGCGACGGGCGCCGTCGACGACGCGCTCCGCGCCGCTCCGGGCGCCACCGACATCGCGCCCGTCTCCGCCCGGCGGACGGCCGCGGTGCCCGCCCCGCCGGACTCCGGCGTGGCGGACGGCGGGGCGCTCCTGAAGAAGCTCGGCGACACGGTCGGCCAGGGCGCCATCGGCGACCTGCCGGGCGCGCGGGCCGCCGAGCCGGGCGCGCGCCGCACCGGCGCGCCGGTGAGCATGCCGGCCGACGGGCTGCAGGAGGTGCTGCCCGCGAACGTCGCCAACGTGCCGGCCACGCTCGCCGCCGCGAAGGCCGTCGGGGTGCCGGTCGGCACGATGCTCTTCCCGCCGCGCGAGCGCCGCGCCACGCCGGTGCCGGCCGACGACGTCCTCGGCCAGACCAACGGGGCCGTGAACGACGCCGGCGTGAAGCTCGACCAGACCCAGGAGGGGCTCGGCAACGTCGTGGACGTGCTGAAGGCCAAGGGCGCGACCGAGCGCCGGGCGGACGGCCCCGGCCCGCGCCCGGCGGCCGGTCCGCTGGAGGGCGGTCCGCTGGAGAACGGTCCGCTGGCGGGCCCGCTGTCCATGCTGAGCACGACCGGGCTCGGCGTGCCCGGACTCGGGTGACGCGCACCCTCTAGTCCACCGCGACGGGGCGTTCCGCGGATGCGATCGGCATCCCCGGGACGCCCCGTCGCGTTGTCCGCGAACGGTTGTTATCTGCCCGAGATCGCCGGTCAAGGGAGAGTAAAGACGATCTACATAGGGCGTGACCGCGTGAAGTTGATCGACTCCGCAGCGCAAAGAGTCGGGTGACAAACCCCACAAACCAGGGCCCTACGTCTTGATTCACACGAGACACAACGTACGGTCAAGGACTTGTGCGGCGCTTTAGTGATCAAAAGTGAAGAAGCATTTCCCGCCGCACCTGCCGGACGCCGGACCGCGATGACGCGGACGCGCCTGAGAGCGGCGCGGAGACGGGACGGGCGAGCGCGCCCGCCGGCGGCGGAGGACTCGGGGGACGGAGAGGTCGCCTGAGCGCGCCGTGAGATGAAGCCGGGCGTCCGGGGCCCTGTCCCCTAACAAAGGACTCCTCTGTGAGCAGCCCTGTTAGACGTCTGCTTCGCGCGCGCCTGCGCACCGTCCTGATCGTCTCCGGCGCCGCCGTCGCCGTCCTCGCCGCCGGGGCGTTCGCCCTGGTCAACGGTGACGGGTCGGCGAGATCCGCGCAGGCGGCGCAGACCGCGAAGCGGCCCGCCGACCCGCTCGCCGACCGCCCGGACGCCGATGCGCCGCGGGTGAGCCGCGGCGGGACGCGCGCACCGGAGCCGTCGCCGACGGCGTCGAAGGACCCGGAGAACCAGCAGCGGCCCAAGGAGCGGGAGAAGGCGCCGAAGTCGGACGCCGCCGCCGCGCACCTGGCGAAGCCGAAGAAGAAGACCGCGAAGAAGCACAAGGTCATCGAGTCGGGATCGTGCAAGGCCTCCTACTACTGGGAGGGCCAGATGACCGCGAGCGGTGAGCGTTTCGACCCCGACGAGCTGACGGCCGCGCACAAGACGCTGCCGATGGGCTCCAAGGTCCGGGTCACGAACAAGAACAACGACCGTTCGGTCGTCGTCCGCATCAACGACCGCGGCCCGTACGCGGGCGGCCGCTGCCTGGACCTGTCCAGGGCGGCGATGAAGAAGGTCGGCGGCACCGGGTCGGGTGTGATCCCCGTCCGCTACGAGGTGCTGTCGCGCGGCTGAGCCGCGTCATCTCCCGCCGGTCACGAGGGGTGGCCGGCGACCGCTCCCGGCCGCGCGGCCGGGGCGGCGCCGGCCGCGCCGTCCGCCGACCAGGCGCCGTGCCTGCCGTCCTCGGCCGGCCCGGTGTCGGCCAGATGGTCGCGGAACCAGTCGGTGAGGGCGGTGTCCACCTGGACGGCCTCGGTGATGGGCGGGCGCGGCTCGGTGCCGGGCTCGGCGGCCAGCGCGTGCCCCATCCGGAACGTGGTCGACTCGACGGCTCCGGTGCCGTGCCGGCGCAGCAGGTCGCGCAGGGCGGTGATCTCGCGGGGCGGGACGACGCGGTCCTTGGCGCCGCCGATGAGCAGCGTCGGGACGTCGCGTCCGGCGAGGCCGGGGGCGAGCGCGCCGAGGTCGAGGCGGTCGGCGCGGGCGGCGGCGTGGGGCGTCCAGTCCCGCTCGCGGCCGGACCGCTGCTCCACCGCCCGCGCGGCCCGCGCCGGGGCGGTCACGGGCGCGACGAGCGCGGCGGTGCGCACCGGCACGGTGTCGCTCAGGACGGCCAGCAGCGCGGCGGCGGCGCCCGTGCTGAACCCGGCCAGCGCGACCGGGCCGTCCGGGAGGGCGAGGTCGCGGCGGATCTCGGCGAGGGCGGCGGGCAGCCGCTCCACGGCGTCCTCGACCGCCGCGCAGTACGCCTCGATGGCCTCGGTCTCCAGGATCGCGCCCGAGCCGAGCCCGCCGGGCGAGCGGCCCGGCAGGTCGAGGAAGACCCGCCACACCGGCACGCCCGTCATCGGGACCGCCGCCGCGAGCGCCGCGGCCGTGCGGGGCGGGTCGAACCCGGGCCAGGCCACGATCAGCCGGACCGGGCCGGAGGCTTCGGCGTCGACCGCGGTCGGGGGCAGCGCGACGTAGGCGTCGCCTGCCGCGGTGCCATGGACGGGACGGTTCGTATGGTCGCCGCTCATCAGAAGCCTCCGAGGAAGTCCCCACCTTCAGGTGGGGGAGGAATCGGCCTGCTGCGGAGCAGAACAGGGGCAGGCGGTTCGTGATCTACCATGACAGAGCCGGTCTTAACTGATCTCGCGGTACGATGTGAGCCATGGCGCAGACCGTGAGGCGGGCCTTCAAGTACCGCTTCTACCCGACTCCCGAGCAGGCTGGCGAGCTTGCCCGGACATTCGGTTGCGTCCGCCTCGTCTACAACAAAGCTCTCGAAGAGCGAACCCGCGCTTACACGCTGGAGGGCCGCCGCGTCTCTTACGTGGAGTCCTCGGCGGCGCTCACCCAATGGAAGAGGACACCCGAACTGGCGTTCCTGGGCGAGGTGTCCTCGGTCCCTCTGCAGCAGGCGCTCCGGCACCTTCAGGCAGGGTTGGCGAACTTCTTCGCCAGGCGGGCCAAGTACCCGAAGTTCAAATCCCGTAAGAAGTCCCGGGCGGCGGCGGAGTACACCCGCTCCGCCTTTCGCTGGCGGGACGGCCAGTTGACGTTGGCGAAGATGGATGCGCCGCTGGACATCGTGTGGTCGCGGCCGCTGCCGCAAGGCTCGGAGCCGTCCACCGTGACCGTGTCGAGGGACGCGGCAGGCCGCTGGTTCGTGTCGATGCTGGTCGAGGAGAAGATCTCCCCGCTTCCTCCGGTGGAGCAGTCGGTAGGCGTGGACGCGGGAATCACCGCGCTGGCGACGCTGTCCACCGGAGAGAGAATCGTCAACCCCAAGCACGAGCGGAACGATCGCAAGAAGCTGGCCAAGGCACAACAGACCCTGACTCGCAAGGAGAAGGGCTCGGCCAACCGGGACAAGGCCCGACGGAAGGTCGCTGGCATATACGCACGGATCGTCGACCGTCGGCGGGACCACCTGCACAAGCTCACCACTCGACTCGTCCGCGAGAACCAAACGGTCGTGATCGAGGACCTCACCGTACGCAACATGGTCAAGAACCACAGCCTTGCCCGCGCCATCTCCGACGCGTCCTGGCGCGAACTGCGGACAATGCTGGAGTACAAAGCCGCCTGGTACGGGCGGGAGCTGGTGGTCGTGGACCGCTGGTTCCCCTCCTCCAAGCTGTGTTCCGCGTGCGGGACCATACGTGGGAAGATGCCACTGAACATCCGCGAATGGACCTGCGTCTGTGGCGCTGTACATGACCGGGATGTCAATGCGGCCAAGAACGTGCTCGCCGCCGGGCTGGCGGAGAGCTGAAACGCCTGTGGAGCTGGTGTAAGACCTCAAGAGGAGACCTCCTCGGCGGGCAACCGGCGGTGAAGCAGGAAGCCTCACGGGTGACCGTGGGACCCCCTCTTGACGAGGGGAGAATGTCAAATCGGTTCGTCACTCCTTGAAAAAAGGAACGTGCCGGTCGTGCTGGGGGAGCCGCCCGTAGGGACATGCTGGCAGCGGACGCCGGGCAACACGCCGCGAATCGCCGCACCTCGACCGCGGGAGTGATGAAGAACTCACCTCTCCTGGCCTCGAAGGTCGCCGCGTGATCCGACAAGAGGGAACATTTCCGACGGTCGTCGCGTCGTAGTCAGACGTGGGCGCCGCGGGGGCGCGCCCTCACGACCCGTTCGGACGAGGAGTGCTCGTGGACAGGAAGCGCAGCGCGGCCGCCGCCGGCCAGGCATGGCAGATCTACAGCGAGACCCTGAAGCCCGACGCGCCGGGGTTCTGGGAGCGCGTGCGCGCCGTTCCGCGGATGCTCAAGTCGGTCCTGCGCGGGCAGTACAAGGGCATGTCCTTCGGGACGCTCGGCCTGCTCGCCCTCGGCCTCGTCTACATCGTCTCCCCGATCGACGCCGTCCCCGACGTGATCCCGGTCGTGGGCATCGCCGACGACACCGGCCTGGCCCTGTGGCTCGCGGCCGTGCTCGTCCGCTCCGCCGGCGACTTCGTCACCTGGGAGCGCAGCGGCCGCCCGACCGTCATCGTCGGCGAGCCCGTCGACTGACGCGCCCGTCGACCGACGAGCGCGCGGCGCCCCCGCGTAGGGCGGGGACGCCGCGGCCGGTCAGGGCACCTCGACGTGGACCGGGGTGCCGTAGCCGGAGAACTCGATCACGGACGTGAACCGCACCGGGTCGCGGTCGGCGATCTCGGGGTCCGCGGACCTGATGACGGTCGTCTGCTCGATCCGCCGCACCTTCCGATCGGCCACGGTGACCGTCCCGTCGACGCGGTCGCCCGTCGGGGGGCCACCGGTCTTGAGGGGCGCGTACGTGAACGTGTACGTCCCCTCGTCGGCGGGCGTCACCCTGCCGAGCGTCTGCAGGCGCCGCAGCAGGGACGCCGGGTCCGCCGCGAGCGACGCCGGGGCGAGCGTGCCCCGGGACAGCATGCCGAAGCCGCCCTCGATCTCCTTCCAGGTCCCGCGGTAGACGTACGTCCGGTCGTCGACGAACCGCAGTTCCGGTGCCGTCCGCGCGGACAGCGGTCCGCGCAGGTAGCCGCGGTGCTTCGCGGCGTCGAAGGCCCCCCGGTACCGCTCGACGTGCGGGCGCCGGTCCCCCTGCCGCATCGTGTTGGTCATCTCGACGGTGAAGCTCGTCGCGGAGGTCGCCTCCACGGCGGCGACCAGCGTCGTCCGGCCGTCCGCCTTCCCGGGCGACTGCACGGGAGCCGTCCCGGAGGCCGTCCCGGCCGCGAGCGCGACCGCCAGCGCGCCGGCCGCGGCGGCGGTGGTGGATCCGCCGAGCACCGCCGCCCGCCGAGTCCGCTTCGCTCGCCTGCCGCGCCGCAGCACCTCGTCCACCGGGGCCGGGGACGGCGTGCCGCCGGACAGGGAGCCGAGCGCGTCCGTGAGCCGCCGCTCCTGAACGTTCACAGGGAGACCTCCTCCTTCGCGCCGAGCAGGCCGCGCAGCCGCGCCATCGCCCGGGAATGCTGCTTCTTGACGGTCCCGACGGAGCACCCCAGTGCCGCCGCGACCGACTTCTCCGTCATGTCCTCGTAGTGGCGCAGGAAGACGATGGCGCGCTGGCGCTGCGGCAGGGCCAGCAGCGCGCGGCGGAGCTCGTCGTCCGGTCCCGCCGGCGCCGCGACACCGCGGTCGGGCCCGGCGGCCGTGAGCGTCTCCCTGCGGCGCCGCCGCCACCGGCTGACGTTGCCGTTGACGAGCATGCGCCGCAGGTAGGCGTCGGGTTCGCCGGCCGAGACGCGGCGCCACCGCACGTAGAGCCGCACCAGGCAGTCCTGGAGCAGTTCCTCCGCGAGGTGGGGGTCGCCGGTCAGGAGAACGGCCAGCCCGTAGTGCCGGGTCCATGCCGCCGCGACGAAGGCGCTGTACGCGTCGTCGTGCGTTGTCTCTTTCACGGCGCTCTAACGCGGCGGGGGCGGTGGAAGGTTGACAGCCCGCGCGCGTCAGGACGTCGTGGGGCTCAGTTCCTTCGCGAAGCGTTCGGCGGCGTCCCGCATGATGGGCACGACGCCCGGGACGGCCTCGCTCGTCATGCGCCCGGACGGGCCGGACACCGAGATCGCCGTCAGCGTCGGCGTCCCCGGCAGCGGCACCGCGACGCAGCGGACGCCGATCTCCTGCTCCTCGTCGTCCAGCGCGTAGCCCTGCTCGCGGATCCGGTCCAGCTCGGCCAGCAGCGCGTCCGGGTCGGTGAAGGTCTTGGGGGTGTGCGCGTCCATGCCCGTGCGCGCCAGGATCTCCCGCACCCGCTGGTCGGACAGCTGCGACAGCAGCGCCTTGCCCACGCCGGTGCAATGCGGCTGGACGCGCCGCCCCACCTCGGTGAACATGCGCATCGAGTGCTTGGACGGCACCTGCGCGACGTAGACGGCCTCGTCGCCCTCCAGCACCGCCATGTTGGCGGTCTCCCCGATCTCGTCCACCAGGCGGGCCAGCACGGGCCGCGCCCACGTGCCGAGCAGCCGGCTCGCGCCCTCGCCGAGCCTGATGAGCCGCGGCCCGAGGGCGTACCGCTTGGACGGCTCCTGCCGGACGTAGCCCTTGTTCACGAGCGTGCGCATCAGCCGGTAGATCGTGGGCATCGGCAGCCCGGAGACCTCCGTCAGCTCCGACAGCGCCATCTCGCCGCCCGCGTCCGCCAGATGCTCCAGCAGGTCGAACGCGCGCTCCAGCGACCGAACGGCCTCCGCCACCCCGGTCTCCTCTCCCTCGCCGCAGCCAAACCCGATTCTACGGAGAACCGTTTTCGCTATGTGAAAGAGGGTCCGCCACCGGAGTGATGCACGTTACTAGCACCGGCGTTTTGGCAATAACTGTCTGTGCCCGGCGCCGCGGCGCCGCCCCCCTGGCAGCCATGAAGGAGACCGCTAGGGGGAACGGTGCGCCGAAGGACATGCTGGGGTGCGATCACTGCCACCGGCACGCTGGCCGTACCGCTCGTGCTGATGAGCCCGGCCGCCGAGGCCGTACCGGACGGACGCCCGGCGAACGTCCGTTTACTCATGAACCAGGAGCTCGCCGGCGTCACCACGTCCGGACCTGAGTACGCCGTGGTGTACACGGTCCGTGTCCATGCGGAAGGCGGCATCGCGCGCGGCGCGACCCTGCGCCTCACCGCAGAGCGCCCTCTCGCCTGGACGAGTCGCCCGGCTGACTGCACCGAGGCCGGTCCAGGGCGCCTCGACTGCGCGCTGGGTGACGTCGGCGAGAAGCCACGGGAACGGACGGCCACGCTGCGGCTCCCCGCGTCAAGGGTGTCGGAACCGTCGGCGAAGCCCCTGAACATCCGCGCGATGGCGGACGCCCCGAACGCCGCCGGCCGTTCGTTGGACGCCGTGTTCGGCTTCTCGGACACCACCTCGACCTCGCCCACGCCTACGTCCACGCCTTCGTCTGCGCCCACGTCCGAGCCGTCCTGTGACGGCGCACCGTGCCCCACGGAACCGTCCCGCCCGAAGCCCGTCCCCAGCCCCTGCCCGTCCGGGGAGTTGAGCAGCGACGGCAGCGCCTGCGCGTCCGCCGAACCGTCCGCTCCTGAGCAGAACGCTCACTCACCGACCGATTCGGATAAGCCAGAGGCAGACACCTCGCCTACCGCCGATCCCTGCACCACGGGCGACGCGAGTCTGGGACGGAGCCCATGCCCTACGCCGGAGACGTCCGATCCGAAGCCGACCTCAAGTGGGCACTCCGGCCCCGCACCCACGGCCGGTCAACCGAGGCCGAGCCCAAGCGGCAGCCACTTGCCGACAAGTACGCCGTGTGGCACTGGCAAGCCGCGCAAGGGTTCGAAGCCCTGCCTCGCCTCGGAGAGCCCTGAGGCGACTCCTAGCCCGTCCACGCCGAAGCTGAGTACGGGCGGCAGCCACGCCCCGAAGACGTCCAGCCCGAAGACGTCCAGCCCCAAGGCGTCCAGCCCGAAGCAGTCAGTGCCGAAGACGACCGTGCCGAAGCCGACTGCGCCGAAGGTGCCTGTGCCGGAGGTGGCTGAGCCAGAGGCGTCTGTGCCCGAGCCCAGCACGAGCGCTCACCCCACCAAGAAGCCTGCGGAGCTGCCCAGTTTCAGCGGTCAGGCCACTGATGCGCCTGATGACGGTCAGTGCGGCGAGGACGAGCCCTGCGTCGCGGTGGGGCCTCCAGGGAGTGGCGACGGTCCGGACGGGGGTGTGCTTCCGGGGCCGGGGGCCGGCGGACCGCCGCCGCCCAGCGTCGCGCCCCCGAAGGAGGTCGTGCTGCCGCCCGTCAGCGCGGCTCAAGGGCCGCGGGCCGCGTCCGGCGCGAACCGGATGACGCTGATGGCGCCGGTCGGGCTGGAGCAGGGCGACGAGCTGGACTGGGCGGTCGTCGTCGGTGTCGCGCTCATCGCGGAGATCGGGCTGCTCTGGGGGGCCGCCTGCATCGGCCTCTACAGGCGGCGGCTGGCGCTGCGGCGGTCGCTGGAGGCGGGTGACGCCGCCGCCGGGTGACGCGCCCGGACGGGTGGAAGGCGACGCGAACGGGGGCGCGTCGCCTTCGGACAGACGGATCGAATGGCGGACCATACCGAAACGGCCGCCATGTCAGTAGGCTGTCCGCCTGACAGTAAAGCCGTCGTTACGGACAGGGGATCCGGTATGTCAGAGACGACGCTGCAGTGTCCGAAGTGCGAGTCGAAGCTCGACACCCACGAACGCCACGGCGTGGTGATCGAGGAATGCCCGGGATGCAAGGGCGTGTTCCTCGACCGCGGCGAACTGGAGCAGTTGATCGACGCCGAGAGCCGTTATCTCGCGGAGCTTCCGGACGAGGTCAACCCGGAGACGACGTACCAGGGGCGGCACCGCCGGGGCATCGTGGAGCGGATCTTTTCCGGCGAGGCGTGAGCGCGGGCACGGTCGGTGACCGGGCGAACGCCCAGGCGTGAAAGGGATTTTCCGCTTGTCACGGGGGTGACAAACCCGGCTTCGGCGAATGTGGCCGGGAGCTAATATCGCGTGCTGACTACCATCCGGTAGCTTGACGATCATCGCCGGTCGCCGGGGGGCGCGCCCCGGCCGACGCGGCCCGGCTCCGCCGATGGCGCCCGCCCGTCCGCACGAGGGCCCCGTCCGGCCCGTCCCCTCGGGAGAATGTTCAATGGCTCTGGGCTCGCTGCTTCCCGAACTGCTGCCCGGCGGCTCCGGCCGCACCCCGCTGATCGAACGGGTCGCGAGGTGGGCGAGGGAGAAGCCGGACGCGCCGGCCTACACCTTCGTCGACTACTCGGCCGACCCGGCGGGCGCGCACGTCACGGCGAGCTGGGCCGAGACGGACCGCCGGGCGCGCGCGATGGCGGCGACGCTGCGGCAGGTCACCGGGCCGGGCGAGCGGGCCGCGCTGCTGCTGCCGCAGACCCTCGAGTACATGATGACGATGCTGGGCGCGATGCACGCGCACGTCATCGCGGTGCCGCTGTTCTCGCCCGACCTGCCCGGGCACGCCGACCGGCTGATCGGCGCCTACGCCGACGCGGAGCCCGCGGTCATCGTCACGACGCGGAACGCGCTGCCGCACGTGGAGAAGTTCCTCGCCGACCACGACGTCCCCCGGCCCAAGGAGATCGTGTTCGCCGAGGAGGTCGACCTCGCGCTGGCCGACCGGTGGGAGGACGAGCCCATCGGCTTCGACGACCTCGCGTACCTGCAGTACACGTCGGGGTCGACGCGCCGCCCGGCCGGGGTCGAGATCACGCACGGGAACGTGACGGCGAACGCGGCGCAGCTGTGGTCCGGGTGGGCGCCCGAGAAGCCGAACCCGGAGCTGGTGAGCTGGCTGCCGCTGTTCCACGACATGGGCATGATCGCGACGATGGCGCTGCCGCTGGTGAACGGCGACCACGCCATCTACACCGACCCGGTGTCGTTCATCATGAACCCGATGCGCTGGCTGCAGCTGATCGCGTCGCGGCCGGGCAGGAACGTCTACACGGCGGGGCCGAACTTCGCGTTCGAGTACGTCGCGACGGCGGCGACGCCGGAGAAGATCGCCGGCCTGGACCTGTCCGGGCTGACGACCTGCCTGAACGGCGCCGAGCCGATCCGCCCGTCGACGCTGTCGGTGTTCGCGGACGCGCTGGCGCCGGCCGGGCTGCGGCCGGGCGCGCAGGCCCCCGGCTACGGGCTCGCCGAGGCGACGGTGTTCGTCACCGCGGCGGCCGAGGACGTCCCGCCGAAGGTCATCTCGGTGGACCGGGAGGCGCTCACGCAGGGCGAGCTGCGGCTGCGCGAGGGCGGGTCCGAGCTGGTGTCGTGCGGCGGCCCCTGCGGGCAGCTCGTCGCGATCGTCGACCCGGAGACGCGGGTCGAGCAGCCGGACGGCCGGGTCGGCGAGATCTGGGTGCACGGCCCCAACACGGCCCCCGGCTACTGGCGCAACTCGGAGCGCAGCCAGGACACGTTCGGCGGCGAGCTGAGCGAGCCCGGCGACCTCCCGGCCGGGCCCTGGATGAAGACCGGCGACTACGGCGTCGTTCACGAGGGCGAGCTGTACGTCACCGGCCGCATCAAGGACCTCATCATCGTGGACGGCCGCAACCACTACCCGCAGGACATCGAGGTCACGACGCAGGAGGCGCACGCCGCGGTCCGCCCCGACCACGTCGCCGCGTTCGCGCTCACCGGTGAGGAGACCGAGCGGCTCGTCGTCGTCGCCGAGCGCAACCGCCGCGTCCCGCTCGGCCGGCTCGACCTGGACGAGGTCGAGGCGGCGGTGCGCGGCGCCGTCAACATCGAGCACGAGATGGGCGTGCACGACTTCGTGTTGGTCGAACCGGGTGGCGTGTCGCGCACGTCGAGCGGAAAGATCGCACGTGCGGCGACGCGGCGGCGGTACCTCGATGGCGCGCTGCCGACGACGGCGGCGCGGCTGGCGTCCCGCAAGTAGCTTCGACACGGGCGGCCCGCCGCCCGCGGTGACACAGGAGGATCATGCTTTCGGGGCTGGGGCGTCTCATCCACCGGCGACGCTGGACCAGCCTCGTGCTGATCCTGCTGACGACCGTGGTCGCGGGCGGCTGGGGCCTCGGCGTGTTCGCCAAGTTCAAGGAGGGTGGCTTCGAGGACCCGGACGCGTCCTCGACGCTCGTCGCCAAGCTCGGCGCGACCTACTTCGGCAGCACGAACCCCGACGTCCTCGTCCTCTACACGAGCGACACGATGACGGTGGACGACCCGCGCTACGAGGCGAGCGTCATCGGCACGGTGGCGCGGCTGCCGACGGCGAACGTCGAGGAGATCATCTCCTACTGGTCGTTCGACGGCGACGCGGCGAAGTCGTTCGCGTCCCACGACCGGCGCTCGACGTTCGTCGCGGTGAAGATCCGCGGCAAGACCGGTGCCGAGAAGGCCGAGAACTACCACGCGGTCGAGGACCGGCTGTCGGCGGCGCCGGGGCTGCGCGTCCAGCTCGGCGGCAGCATCCCGCTCGGCGAGGAGTTCGGCCAGCAGGTCGTCAAGGACATCGTCCGCGCCGAGCTGATCACGGCGCTGCCGCTGTTCATCCTGCTGATGATCCTGTTCGGGGCGTGGACGGCGGCGCAGCTGCCGATGGCCGTGGCGATCTTCGCGACCGTCGGCGGCCTGGCCGTGCTCCATGTGGTGACGTACGCGGCGGACGTGACGTCGTTCGCCCTCGAAGTCGTCACGATGATGGGCGTCGGCCTGTCGATCGACTACTCGCTGTTCATCATCAGCCGGTTCCGTGAGGAACTGGAGAGAGGCATGTCCGCGCAAGGTCTGCCACCGGGCAAACCTTGGAAGCGGGAGCGGGACAAGGCCGCGCGCAAGGCCGCGAAGAAGGCGTACAAGGAGGCCCTGGAGCCGATCCGGGAGTCGGCCTTGGCCGCGACCATGGCGACCGCGGGCCGCACCATCATGGTCAGCGGCATCACCGTGTCGGCGGCTCTCGCGGGCCTGCTGCTCTTCCCGCAGATGTTCCTCCGGACGATCGGCCTCGCCGGCATAGCCACGGTCATGGTCGCCGTGTTCGGCGCCATCGTCCTGCTGCCGACGCTGCTGGCGATTCTCGGCAGGGGCGTCGAGTTCGGGCGGATGCCGTGGCGGCGGCCCACGGCCAGGCGCGCGCAGCGCGACCCGGAGAGCGGCTTCTGGTACCGGCTGGGCCACAGCGTGATGAAGCATCCGCTGCCGTACTTCGCGGTCGTGCTCGTCATCCTCGGCGTGATGTTCGTGCCGTTCCTGAACGTCCAGTTCGGCAGCGTGGACGCGCGCGTCCTGCCGAAGGACAGCCCCACCCGCGCCGTCGTCGAGACGGTCAAGAAGGAGTTCCCGAACGGGTCCGCCGAGCCGATCGACGTGGTCGTCTCCGGCGACCTCATCCCGCGCGACTGGAAGCCCGCCAAGAAGGGCGACCCCATCCCGCCCTACCTGGAGGAGTTCCGGCAGAACCTGGCGAAGCTCCCCGGCGTCACCGAGGCGCAGTTCACCGGCTACTCGGGCGCGTACGGCGGTGTGCGCATCTCCGTCACGCACAAGTACGAGCCGATGGACCAGCACGCCCAGGACCTCGTCAAGGACATCCGCGCGATGAGCCTGTCCAAGGACGGCTATCCGATGCACGTCGACGTCGGCGGCAGCACGGCCTCGCAGATGGACCTGATGTCGAGCCTGATGCGCACGCTGCCGAAGATGGCGCTGTTCGTCGGGGTCGCCACGTTCATCCTGCTCTTCATGTTCTTCGGGTCGATCGTGCTGCCGCTGAAGGCGATCGTGATGAACGTCCTGTCGATCGGCGCCTCGTTCGGCGCGATCGTGTGGGGCTTCCAGTACGGGCATCTCGCCGGCGTCCTGGACTTCACCCCGACGGGCGGCGTCGAGGCGACCAGCATGATCCTCATCCTCGCGGTCGTGTTCGGCCTGTCGATGGACTACGAGGTCTTCCTGCTCAGCCGCATCCGCGAGGAATGGGACCTCACGCACGACAACCGCGTCGCGGTCGCGTCCGGCATGCAGCACACCGGCGGCATCATCACCAGCGCGGCGCTGCTGTTCCTCGTGGTGGTCGCCGCGTTCAGCATGGCGGGCATCACGGTCGTGAAGCTGATCGGCGTCGGCATGTTCGTCGCGGTCGTGGTGGACGCGGCGCTCGTCCGGTCGCTGCTCGTCCCGGCGACGATGCGGTTCATGGGCGCGGCGAACTGGTGGCTGCCGCCCTTCCTCGCCGGGCTGCACGCCCGCATGGACCTGCGCGAGCACACCGCCGCCGTTCCGGCGGGCGCGACCGCCGCGCCGCCGCGCATGCCGGACGAGCAGCCCTTCCCCTACGCCCTGAACTGGGCGGAGGTGAAGGCCGCACCGGCGGTTGAACCGCAGCCGGTGGACGCGCACGACGCCTTCCGGCCCGCTCCGCAGCCGCCCGCCGAGCCGGAGCCGCCGCAGCTGGTGTTCCGGTCGGCCAACGGCGCCGGGGCCGCGTCCGCCGAGGCCGCGTCCGGCGGGGCGCCGTGGCGGCCCTGGGCGGACGGCCCGCCGCAGCCGAGGGCGCCCCAGCGGCCGCGTGCGAGGCGGGCGATCGTCCCCGCCCCGGACGGGTCGGGCTGGCGCTGGAGCGACACCGCCGACGACCGCTGACGCGCGTGCCGCGACGCCGTCTGGGGCTCAGCGCAGCAGCGTGTCGATGACCTCGCGGGCGCGGCCGACGCCGTCCTCGGCGCGGATGCGCCGGCCGAGGTCGTCGGCGCGGTCCGCGACGTCGGGGTCCTGGACGGCGCGCCGGACCTTGGCCGCGAGCCGGGGCACCGTCATCGCCCGGAACGGCAGCGGCCGCGGCCCGGCGCCGAGCGCGGCGACGCGCTCGCCCCAGTAGGGCTGGTCGCCGAAGAACGGGCACACCACGGTCGGCACGCCGGCCCGCAGCCCCGCCGCGGTCGTCCCGGCGCCGCCGTGGTGCACGACCGCCGCCATGCGCGGGAACAGCCACGCGTGCGGGACGTCCCGCACGGCGAGGACGTGCTCGTCCGACGTCGCCGGATCGCCCTGCACGATGCCGCGCACCCCGGCGAGCTTCAAAGCCGTCCGGACGGTGAGGTCGGTCATCGCGGAGTCCTTCGGCACCATGCTCCCGAACCCGACGTAGACGGGCGCGGGACCGGCCGCGAGGAACTCCGCGAGCTCCGCCGGAGGCTCCCACTCGGGCTCGTCGAGGAACCAGTACCCGGTGAGGTGCACGCCGGGGCCCCAGTCGGCGGGCCGCGGCACGACCGCCGGGCTGAAGCACGCCAGCACCGGGCCGTCCGGGCGCCGGCCCCGCAGCGGCAGCCTCGGCAGCCCGAGCGAGGCGTCCCGCCACGGGTTGATGAACGGCCGCGACAGCTGCCAGGCGATCTCGTCGACCGCCCGGAAACTCGCGCGCCGCCCCCATGGCCCGAGCATTCGCGCCTGCGGGACGAACGGATGCGGGAACGCGCCGGTCGGTTCGCTCGGCTGGAAATGAATCAGCGCCCATGGCACGCCGAGATGCTCGCCGATATGGCGGGGAAGGAATCCGAGTGTGGGCCCGAGGATGAGGTCCGCGCCCTTACAGGCGTCCGAACACTCGGCGAGGAGCCGTTCCGCCATCGGGCCGAGGATGCGCCGGAACCCGCCGAGGAACTTCACCGGATTCCGGCCGCCCGCGAGCAGTTCCTGCCCGGCGTCCGATTCCAGGATCTCGGTCGGATCGGCGGTCAGCGGCGCGAGTTCCAGGCCCGCCGCGACGGCCATCGGCGCGTACCGCGCGCTCGCCACGAGCCGCACCTCGTCGCCGCGCGCCCGCAGCGCCCGGCCGAGCGCGACGCACGGCTGGATGTCCCCGCGCGACCCGGCCGCGAAGATCACGATTCTGCTCACGGTGCCTCCTACCAGGCGTCGCTGCGCGGGACGGGCTGCGGACCGTCGGCCGGGCCCTCCTCCTCCGGGACGTACGGCTCGTACCAGCCCTCGGGCGGCGCGGGCCGCTCCTCGGCGTCCGCGCTGTCTCCGGGGTCCGCGGCGTCCGTGACCGGCGCCTCGGCGGCCTCGGGTGCGTCCGCGTCGGGTTCCGCGAGGCTGCCGCCGCGCACCCGCCACACCGGCGCCGTCCCGAGGTCGGCCGGCGCGGACGCCCCTTCGCCGGCCTGCGGCGGGACCGCCGGGATCGGGGCGGTGGGAGGGGCGCCCTCGCCGCTCGGCCAGTCCTCCCAGGCGTTCGCAGCCGCAGGCGGAGCAGGCGGCTGCGCGGGCGGCTCGGGCGGTGCGGGCGGTGGGACGGCAGGAGCGGGCGGCGTGGCGGAGGCCGGCGGCGGGGCCGTCCCGGGCGGTGCCGGCCAGGGCGTCGGGATGGCGGGCCGGTCGCCGTCCACCCGGTCGTCGTCCAGGGGCTCGGAGGCGGCGTCCGTCCACCAGTGGGGACCGGGCGTCGGGGTGGGGGTGGGGTCGTCCGGCATGGGGTCGTCCTCCCAGGTGAGGGGAAGCGGGAGGGGCGCGCCGGGCGGCGCGGCGGTCGCGACGGCGACGGGTTCGGCGAGCGGCGCCGCGAGGGGGTCGGGCGCGGGCCCGACCAGGGCGGGGATCGGGTCGCGCGGCGTCGCGGCCGGGTCGAACTTCGGGGTGTCGGGGATGACCGGCGAGGTCTTGCCGTGCTTCGGCCCGAGCCAGCCGCGCCGGCTGGGCAGCGTGATCCCGCTGATCAGGCCGCCGATGAGGACGAGCACGGCGCCGAGGATGAGCCCGGAGGAGGTGCCCGCGCGGAACGTCTCCAGCTCGGCGGCGCTGGCGCCCTGGTCCGGGACGTGGTGGACGAGCAGCCCGACGATCGCGATGCCGAACGCGCCGGACGCCTCGCGGATCACGTTGATGACGCCGCTCGCGACCCCGGCCCGCTTCTCCGGGACGGCCTTGAGCACGTACATCACCAGCGGCATGCCGAGCGCGGCGCCGACGCCGACGAGCATGACGCCGGGCATCAGGTCGGCGTAGCCGTCGCCGACCTGGAGCATGGAGAACAGCACCATGCCGAGGCCCATCAGGGCCATCCCGACGCCGATCGCCGGGCGCGGGCCGAGCTTGGCGGCCATCAGGAACGCCAGCGGGGTCAGCAGGATGATCGCGATGGCGGGCGGCAGCATGACCAGGCCCGCCTCGGGCGGCGAGAAGCCGAGGAAGCGCTGCAGGAACGGCTGCGAGTAGAACATCATGCCGTTGAAGCCGATGCCGTAGAGCATCTGCGACAGCAGCCCGCCGGTGAACACCCGGTTGCGGAAGAACCGCAGGTCGATCATCGGGTCGGGGGCCCAGCTCTCCACCACGATGAAGCAGACCAGCGCGATCACGCCGAGGGCGAAGACGCTGAGCACGGACGGGTCGCCCCAGCCGCGCTTGTTGCCGACCTCCAGCGCGTAGATGAACGCGAACAGCATGGTCGCGGAGATCAGCACGCCGGGCAGGTCGATGCGGGCGTGCGTGTTCTCGCCCTTCCCGGTGAGGGTGACGAGGCCGAGCAGGATCACCAGGATGCCGGGCACGATGTTGATCAGGAAGATCCAGCCCCAGTGCCAGTGCTGGACGATGATCCCGCCGATGGTGGGGCCGAGCGCGGTCGCGCCGGACGCGGCGCCGATGAAGATGATGTTGCCGATGGAGCGCTGCTTGTCGGTGCGCCCGACGGTGACCATGACCTGCGTGGCGGGCAGTGCGAGCGCGGCGCCGGCGCCCTGCACGATGCGGGCGAGGATAAGCACCTCGGAGGTCTGCGCCAGGCCGCACACGGCGGACGCTGCGGTGAACACGACCATGCCGGTGGTGAACGTCACCCGGCAGCCGAAGACGTCGGTGAGCCGCCCGCCCGTGATCATCAGGCAGGAGAACATCAGGATGTACCCGGTGGCGACCCAGTCCTTGGCCGAGGACGACATGTCGAGGTCGTCCATGATCGTGGGCAGCGCCGTGAAGACCACCGTGTTGTCCATGGTGGTCATGAACGCGCTGACGGCCACCACCGCCAGTGCCCATCGGTACCGGCCCCGGGTCAAGAGTCCGTACGGCGGGGGTCCCCGGACCGCCGGGAAATCCGCCGCTTCCCCCTAAAAGCAGTCGTCGCTATTGTTACTATTGGTTGGCGCTCCGTTACTCAGCCCTGACATCTGCCGGGCGAACTCAACTATCCCATCAGGCCACATTGGTTACTGCCGAGTCTTGTCATCACCGTGACAAGACCTCGATGAGAAAAGTGGTCTGGGTGCGCATCGTGAGCCGGTCAGTGTGGGACAAAGTGGTCCCTCCGCTTCGATGAACGATCCCGGTTTCATGGGGGGAACCCACCGCATGCAGAGCAACGATCGTTCCGGAGCCGCGCGGGAGACCCCGCAGGACGAGACTCGGATCACTGGGGATTCGATTCGCCGGCATCTGATCGAGCAGATCGCGCGCCGCTCCCGGACCACCGCCGCCGACATCGACCCCGACCGTCCGCTGGAGGAGTTCGGGCTGGCGTCCCGGGACGCGGTCGCGATCGCCGGCGAGCTGGAGCAGCTGCTCGGCCGGTCCCTGCCGGCGACGCTCGTCTGGGAGCACCCCACGATCAACAAGCTCTCCGTCGCGCTGGCCGGCGGCGCGCCCGCCGCCCCCGCCGCGCCGGTGCCGGCGCCCGCCCGGGGGGCCGCGAACGACGAGCCGATCGCCGTCGTCGGCATCGGCTGCCGCTTCCCCGGCGGCGACCGCGACCTGACCGGCCCCGCCGACTACTGGCGCTTCCTGACCGGGCGCGGTGACGCGATCCGCGAGGTGCCGGACGGCCGCTGGGACCCGTTCGACGACGGCTCCCCCGAGGTCGGCGACCTGCTCGGCAGGACGACCCGGCTCGGCGGGTTCCTCGACGACCTCGCCGGGTTCGACGCGCAGTTCTTCGGCATCACGCCGCGCGAGGCCGCCGTCATGGACCCGCAGCAGCGGCTCGTCCTGGAAGTGGCGTGGGAGGCGTTCGAGCACGCGGGCATCGGCCCGGCGTCGCTGCGCGGCAGCCGCACCGGCGTGTTCGTCGGGGTGTCGGCGCCGGAGTACGCGGCGTTCACCGCCTCCGACCTGGCGTCGCTGGAGCCGTTCACGGCGACCGGCGCCGCGCTCAGCATCATCGCGAACCGGCTGTCGTACCTGCTCGACCTGCGCGGCCCCAGCATGATCGTCGACACGGCGTGCTCGTCGTCGCTGGTGTCCACGCACCTCGCCGTGCAGGCGCTGCGCAGCGGCGAGGCGGACGTGGCGCTCGCGGGCGGGGTGAACCTGCTGCTGTCGCCGACCGTCACGATGACGTTCGACCTCGCCGGCGGGACGGCGGCGGACGGGCACTGCAAGGCGTTCGACGCGTCCGCCGACGGCATGGTCCGCGCGGAGGGCTGCGGCGCCGTCGTGCTGAAGCGGCTGTCGGACGCGCAGCGCGACGGCGACCGGATCCTCGCGGTCGTGCGGGGCTCGGGCGTGAACTCCGACGGCCGCTCGAACGGCCTCGTCGCGCCGAACTCCGACGCGCAGCGCGCCCTGCTCCGCGACGTCTACGCGGGCGCGGGCATCGACACGCGCGAGGTCGACTACGTCGAGGCGCACGGGACGGGCACGTTCCTCGGCGACCCGATCGAGGCGAAGGCGGTCGGCGAGGTCCTCGGCGCGGGACGCGACGCCGCCGCGCCGCTGCTGCTCGGCTCCGCGAAGTCGAACCTCGGCCACATGGAGTCGGCGGCGGGTATCGCCGGGCTCATCAAGGCCGTCCTCGCGCTGCACCACCGGGTCATCCCGGCCAGCGCGCACTACAAGGAGCCCAACCCGCACATCCCGTTCGACGAACTGCACCTGTCGGTCGTCGCGGACGAGGTCCCGTGGCCCGAGAGGGGCCACCCGGCGCGCGCGGGCGTGTCCGGGTTCGGCTTCGGCGGGACGAACGCGCACGTCATCCTGGAGGAGGCGCCCGCGCAGGAGACGACCGTGCAGCCGGCCGTCGTCCGGACGTTTCCGCTGTCCGACACGAGCGACGACCGCGTCCGCGACCACGCGGCCCTCCTCGCCGGGTGGCTCTCGGACCGCGACGACGTGAAGCTCGCCGACGTCGCCCGCACCCTGCACCGGCGCGCAGGCCGCGGCCGTGCCCGCGCCGCCGTCTCCGCCCGCGACCGCGCGGGATTCGTGGAAGGGCTGACCGCTCTCGCCGAAGGACGTCCCCACCCCGGTGTTGTCACGGGTTCGGCGCTCGGCGTTCCCGGCCGTCCGGTGTGGGTCTTCTCCGGGTACGGCGCGCAGCGCGCGGGCATGGCGCAGCGCCTCCTTGAGGAGGAGCCCGCGTTCGCCGAGGCGATCGACGACCTCGACGGCCTCTTCGCCGAGGAGGGCGGCCCCGACCTGTGGTCGCTGCTCGAGGAGGGCCGCAAGCCGGACGGCCCCGCCGACGCCATGCCGGTGCTGTTCGCGATCCAGCTCGGGCTGGCCCGCATGTGGAAGTCGTACGGCGTCACGCCGGGCGCGGTCGTCGGCCACTCGATGGGCGAGGTCGCGGCGGCCGTCGTCGCCGGGGCTCTCACGACCGAGGACGGCGTCCGCGTGATCTGCCGCCGGTCCCGGCTGCTCACGCGGCTCGTCGGCGGCGGCGCGATGGCGGTGCTCGGCGCGTCCGCCGAGGAGGTCGCGCGGCTCGCGGACGGCCTGCCCGAGGTGTACGCGGCCGTCCACTCGTCCCCGAAGCAGACGGTCGTGACCGGCGACGCCGGCCAGGTCGCCGAGGTCGTGAAGCGCGCCGAGGCCGAGGGGCGGCTCGCCCGGATGGTGCAGGCCGAGGGCGCCGGGCACTCCCCGCAGGTCGACCCGCTGCTGCCCGAGCTGCGTGAACTCCTCGCCGAGGTCGGCGCGGAGCGCGGCACCCCGCTCGCCGACGACATCAAGCTCTACACGACCGCCCTTGACGACCCGCGCGCCTACCTCGGCTCCGACGCGGCGCTCGGCGTCGACCACTGGGCCGCGAACCTGCGCAACGCGGTGCGGCTCACCGACGCCGTGTCCGCCGCCGCCGAGGACGGCTTCCGGACGTTCGTCGAGGTCAACGCGCACCCGATCCTCGCCCACGCGGTCGGCGAGACCCTCGAAGGGACGGGCGCGCTCGTCACCCACACGCTCAAGCGCGCGCGCAAGGGCGAGGAGACCGACGACACGCTGACGTTCCACGCGCAGCTCGCGACCCTCGCCGCCCACGGCCTCAAGGTCGCCGTCCCGGCGGACGGGGGCGTCGTCGACGTCCCGCAGTCGCCGTGGCGGCACGAGCGGCACTGGGTCGACCTGTCGTCCCGCGCGTCCGGCAGGAGCGACGAGCACCCGCTGCTCGGCGCGCACGTCGAGCTGCCCGGCGAGGACCGGCACGCCTGGCGCGCCGACGTCGGCACGGCCGCGCAGCCGTGGCTGGACGGCCTGGCCGTGCACGGCCTGCGCGCGCTGCCGGTCGCCGCGTTCGCGGAGATGGCGCTCGCCGCCGGCGCGACCGCGCTCGGCACCGAGGACGTCCGCGTCAACAGCCTGTGGATGGAGCGGCCGCTCGCGCTCGCCGACCACACCACCGTCACCACCACGTTCACCGAGGCCGAGCAGCGGGTGGAGATCCACGCGCTGACCCCGGCGGGCACCTGGGCGCGGCTGGCCAGCGCGGACGTCGGCGACGACCACCGCGGGCCGGCGGCGCCCGAGCCGGGCCCGGCCACCGAGGTCGCGGGCGCCGAGCGCGGCAGCCGCCACTACCGGCTGCACCCGGAGGTCTTCGACCGCTGCCTGTCCGTCCTGTCGGACGAGGCGGCGCTGTCGGACGGGGCGGCGAACGGCGACGGCGGCGTCTGGCTCGCGGAGACGATCGGCAGCCTCCGCGTCCACGGCCCGACGCATCGCGGCGGCCACGTGCGGGCCAGCGTCGTCCGCGACGAGGAGGGCGTGACCGGCTCGGTCATGCTCCTGTCGGCGGAGGGCGACCTGCTCGCCGAGGCGACCGGCATCGTCCTGCGCCGCGTCGAGCGCCCTGACATCCCGGTGCCGCTCGAAGACAAGCTGGTCGAGCTGATCTGGGACGAGTCGCCCCTCCCCGACGACGCCGAGGCGGCGGACGGCGGCACATGGCTCGTCCTGTCCGACGAGGACGACGCGCTCGCCGCCGCGACGGCCGCCGGCCTGGAGGAGCGCGGCAAGCGGGTCATCCGGCACCGGGTGACGAACCGCCCGCCGGACGACCACCCCGCCATGGCGGAGCCGGTCGAGGGCGTCGTGCTCGTCCCGTCCGCCGACCTGGTCGACGAGGAGCTGGTGCTCGCCACGGTCGGGGTGAGCCGTTCGCTGCCGGACGGCCCGCGCCTCTACGTCGCGACCCGCAACGCCCTCCCGCTGCACGGCGCGGCGGGCTTGCCGGGCCACGGGTTCATCAGCGCGATCACGCGCGTCCTGGCGTTCGAGCGGACCGTCCAGCGCGCCACCCACGTGGACGTCGACCGTCCGCAGGACCTCGTCGCGGAACTGCTCGCCGCCGACGGCTCCCGCGAGGTCGCCTGGCGCGGCGGCACCCGGTACACGGCGCGCCTCGGGCAGGCCGCGCTGCACGCCGCCCCGGCGAAGCGCAAGCGGATCGTCCGGCGCGGCGGCGCCTACATCATCACCGGCGGGTACGGCGGGATCGGCCTGGTCACCGCGCGGCTGCTGGCCGAGCGCGGTGCCGGGCGCATCGTCCTGTCCGGGCGGAGCGGCCCCGACGCCGACGCCGAGAAGGTGATCGCGCGGCTGCGCGAGGACGGCGTGGACGTCGGCGTCGTGCTCGGTGACATCGCCGCGCCCGGCACCGCCGAGCGGCTGGTCAGGGTCGCGAGGGAGGGCGGCAAGCGGCTGTACGGCATCGTGCACGGCGCGGGCGCCATCGACGACCGGCTGATCGCCGACCTCGGCCCCGACGATCTCCACAGGGTGTGGACGGCGAAGGTCGAGGGCGCACGCCGGCTCAGCGAGGCGGTCGGGGACCTCGACCTCGACTGGCTCGTCATGCACTCGTCGGCCGCCGCGCTGCTCGGCTCGCCCGGCCAGGGCGCCTACGCCGCCGCGAACGCCGCGATCGACGCGCTGATGGCCCACCGCCGCGCCCACGGGCTGCCCGGCACCACCATCAACTGGGGCACCTGGTCGCAGGTCGGCGGCGCCGCCGACGCGTCGGTCACCGTCATCGACCCGATCAGCCCGGCGGAGGGCGCGGAGGCGCTCGAAGCGCTGCTCGTCCACGACCTCCCGGCGGCGGGCGTGCTGCGCTTCGACCCGGCGACGGCCGTCGGGCTGTTCCCCGAGATCCGGAACATGCCGTACTTCGCCGCGCTGACCGAGGCGGCGGACGCGGCCGGGGGCGACGCCGCCGGCGATTGGCCCGGAGTGGAGGCGCTCAAGGACCTCGACCCCGCCACCGCCCGCGGGCTGATCGCCGCGCAGGTCAGGCACCGGATCGCGGCCGTCCTCGGCTTCGACCCGCAGCGCCTCGACCCGGCCGTCCCGCTCACCGACCTCGGCCTGGACTCGCTCGTCGCCGTCCGGATCAAGAGCGGCGTCGAGCACGACCTCGGGCTGACCGTCCCGGCGTCGGTACTGCTGCAGGGCGCCAGCGTCAACGTGTTCGAGGAGTGGGCGGCGGGCGAGCTCGGCCTCGCCGGCGCCCCGGCCCCCACCGCCGTGTCGAACGCCGAGTCCGGCTACGTCATGCCGCGCGACGCCGCCGAGCGGCTCGCGGTCCGCATCATCGAGGACGTCCTCGGCCTCGACCGCGTCGGCGTCACCGCCGACTTCTTCGCCGAGCTCGGCGGCCAGGACCACCAGGCCGACGAGGTCGTGGCCCGCGTCTGCGCCGAACTCGGCGCCGAGGTCACCCGCGGCGAGCTGTTCGAGGTCCCGACCGCCGAGAACGTCGCCGAGTTCATCCGGGCCGCCGACGAGGAGGCCGCGCGGCAGACCGTCCGGCCGTTGAAGACCTCGGGCGCCCGGCGGCCGATCTTCATCGCGCACCCGGCGGGCGGCACCACCGCCTGCTACCGCCAGCTCATCGACCTGCTCGGCGACGACCAGCCGGTGTACGGGCTGGAGCGGTTCGAGGACGCGCCGTCCGTCGAGGAGCGCGCCGCCCGCTACGTCCGGCACCTCCTCGAAGCGCAGCCCGAGGGCGCGTTCCGGCTCGGCGGCTGGTCGTTCGGCGGCGTCCTCGCCTACGAGACCGCCCGCCAGCTCGCCGCGGCCGGACGCGAGGTCGAGTTCGTCGCGCTGTTCGACGCGGGCCTGCCGCTGCCGGTGGACGACGAGTCCGACACCCTCGCCCGCCGCTTCGCCGCCTTCGCCGACTACATCAACGAGACGTACGGCCTGGAGGTCGCCCTCACCTACGAGGAGCTGTCCGGCCTGGACGAGGAGGCCCAGTTCGCGCTCGTCATGGAGCGCGCGGCCCCGCTCGTGGACCACATCCCCCCGGCGGCCCTCACCCACCAGCTCACGTCGCACCAGGACACCCGTTCCCTGGAGGCGTACCAGCCAGAGCCGTACGACGGCCGGGTCATCCTGTACTACGCGCCCGAGGAAACCCCTTGGGCCGTCCGGGACGCCCGCTATGTGCTCGACGGGACCAACGGTTTCGGCGGGCTCTGCTCCGACCTGGAGATCGTCACGATCCCCGGGGTGCACCACCTCAACCTGCTGGACCCGCCCGGTGTGGAGGCTCTCGCCGCGCACCTGGAGGGCAGGCTGGCCGGACGGCGGGAGCGCGACGCCGTCCTCACGTCCACAACGGCCCGCTGAGGGCCGGCTCACCCCCCTGAACCCCGTCGTTCCACGGAGGACACCCATGGCCCAGTCCGGCTCGTCCCACGCCCTGCTCGACGCCGTCCGCTCCGGTGCGAGCGGCCCCGAGCTGCAGGAGATCGACCTGCCGACGCGCTTTCGCGCCGCGTTCACCCGCAAGGACGAGGTGGGGATCTTCGAGGGCCAGACCGACAAGGACGTGCGCCGCTCCCTGCACGTCGGCGAGGTCGAAATGCCCGAGCTGGCGCCCGACGAGTGCGTGGTCGCGGTGATGTCCGCCGCGATCAACTTCAACACCGTCTGGTCGGCGATCTTCGAGCCGGTGCCGACGTTCGCGTTCCTGGAGAAGTTCGGCCGGCAGGGCTGGTACGGCGCCCGGCACGACCTGCCGTACCACATCCTCGGCTCGGACGGCTCCGGCGTCGTCG
Organism: Actinomadura geliboluensis; assembly: GCF_043197915.1. Taxonomy (NCBI): domain Bacteria; kingdom Bacillati; phylum Actinomycetota; class Actinomycetes; order Streptosporangiales; family Thermomonosporaceae; genus Actinomadura; species Actinomadura geliboluensis. The sequence goes on from NZ_JBICUA010000008.1 coordinate 161,163, forward strand.
TCCGCACCGGCGCGGGCGTCAAGCACTGGAAGGTCGGCGACAAGGTCGTGCTGTCCCCGTCCTACGTGGACGAGGAGGACCACGGCTCCTACGACGACGGCATGATGTCGGAGACCCAGCTCGCCTGGGGCTTCGAGACGAACTTCGGGTCGCTCGGCGAGTACTGCATCGTCAAGGCGAACCAGCTGATCCGCAAGCCCGCGCACCTCACCTGGGAGGAGGCGGGCTCCAACACGCTGTGCGCCGCCACCGCCTACCGGATGCTCGTCGGCACCCACGGCGCCCGGATGAAGCAGGGCGACGTCGTGCTGATCTGGGGCGCGACCGGCGGGCTCGGCTCGTTCGCGACGCAGCTCGTGAAGAACGGCGGCGGTATCCCCGTCGGCGTCGTGTCGTCGGACGAGAAGGCCGACATCGTCCGGGCGCAGGGCTGCGAGCACGTCATCAACCGCAACGAGCTGAACCTCGGCGAGCAGGGCCTGCGCCACCCGAAGGCGGGCCGCGTCCTCGGCGAGGCGATCCGGAGCCTCGTCGGCGAGGACCCCGGCATCGTGTTCGAGTACCTCGGCCGCGAGACGTTCGGCGCGTCCGTCTACGTCGCCAAGCGCGGCGGCAAGATCGTCACCTGCGGCTCGTCCACCGGTTACAAGCACGAGTACGACAACCGATTCCTGTGGATGCGGCTGAAGAGCATCATCGGCTCGCACGGCTTCAACTACCACGAGGCCGCCGAGGTGAACCGGCTGTTCAGCCTCGGCATGATCCACCCGACGCTGTCGAAGTCGTTCCCGCTGGAGGAGGCCGGGGAGGCGACCCGCGCCGTCCAGACGAACCAGCACATCGGCAAGGTCGCCGTTCTGTGCGGCGCCGAGAAGGAGGGCCAGGGCGTGGACGACCCGATCCTCCGCGAGAAGATCGGCGAGGAGAAGCTGAACCTCTACCGCCGCTGACGGTCACTCGAAGGGACGGGCCCGGTTCGCCGGGCCCGTCCTTTTTTCATCTCTCGTCCGCCAGCGCGGTGTCGTCGGCTCCGTCGCCGAGGCCGAGCAGCAGGGTGCGCAGCAGCCCGGCGAGGGCCTCCTGCTCGTGCGGACCGAGCGCGGCGAGGATGCGCCGCTCGTTCTCCAGGTGGGCGGAGACGGCCCGATCGATCAGGTCGCGCCCTTCGGGAGTGAGCGCGACGACGACCGTGCGCCGGTTCGCGGGGTCGACGTCGCGCGTGACGTAGCCCTTCGCCACGAGCCGGTCGAGCCGGTTGGTGACGGCTCCGGACGTCACCATCGAGGAGCGCGCCAGCGCGCCCGCGGTCATGCCGCCGGGCGCGCCCGCGCGCCGCAGCGTGGCGAGGACGTCGAACTCGCCGCGCTCCAGCCCGAACTCGGCGAACAGCGCCTTGAGTTCGCGTTCGGCGATCCGCGTCACCCGGGACAGGCGGCCGAGCACGCCCATCGGGGACGCGTCCAGGTCCGGGCGGGCGCGGGCCCACTGCTCCAGGACGAGGTCGAGGGCGTCGCGCGTCACCTGAACTCCTCAACGTTGAAGTGTTTGACGCAAAGCTATCACCTCGCCTACAGTCCTTAGCGTTGAAGATTTCAACGTTAAAAGGTCACTTGGAGGAGGCCATGGTGCGCGTCACGGCCCTCGACCACCTGGTGCTCAACGTGCGGGACGTCGAGCGGGCGCTGGAGTTCTACACGGGCCCGCTCGGGCTCCAGCCGGAGCGCGTCGACGAATGGCGGGCCGGGCAGGCGGGCTTCCCGACCGTCCGGATCAACGAGTCCACGATCATCGACCTGCTGGACGCCCCGCGCGACGGGACGAACGTCCACCACTTCTGCCTCGCCGTCGAACCCCTGGACTGGCAGGAGCTGATCGACTCCGGCGAGTTCACCGTCATCAAGGGCCCGGTCGACCGGTTCGGCGCCCGCGGCATGGCGCGCTCGGTCTACGTCGAGGACCCCGACGGCAACGTCATCGAGCTGCGCTGGTACCCCGAGGACGCGGAGGGATGAGCACCATGACCGAGCACAGCCCCGCACGGGCCTGGCTGGGCGTCGCCGCCATCACGGCGAGCCTCTTCGTCTTCCTCACCACGGAGCTGATGCCCGTCGGCCTGCTCACCCCGCTGAGCGAGAGCCTGGACATCTCCGTCGGCATCGCCGGTCTGATGGTGACCCTCTACGGCGTCTCCGCCGGCCTCGCCGTGACGTTCATCGTGGCGTGGACGCGGCGCGTCAACCGGCGCGTCCTCCTGTCCACCCTGCTGGTGGTGCTTGCCCTGGGCAACCTGATCACGGCCGTCGCGCCGAACTACCCGGCGGTGCTGGCGACACGGCTCATCATGGGCTTCGCGAGCGGCGTGTTCTGGGCGATCGGCGTGAGCATGGCGATGCGGCTCGTCCCGGAACGCCACGCGAGCCGGGCCGCCGCCGTCGTGATGTCCGGCATCTCGATCGCCACCGTCGTCGGCGTCCCCCTCGGGACGATCCTGGAAGACCTCACCAGTTGGCGGACCACGTTCCTCATCTGGGCGGGCCTCAGCCTGCTCGTCCTCCTCGCCGTGGCCGCCGTCCTGCCGTCCCTGCCGTCGGCGAACGCGGTGTCGGTCCGGGAGGTCTTCGGCCTGCCGCGCCACAACGCCCGGCTGCGGCTCGTCCTCACCGCCGTCGTCCTGTTCGTCCTCGGCCACTTCGGCGCCTACACGTTCGTGCGCCCGTTCCTGGAGGACACCGCGTCCGCCTCGGCCGTCTTCATCACCGTCGTCCTGATGCTCTTCGGCCTCGGCGGAGCGGTCGGCAACTTCATCGCCGGCTACACGGTGAACAAGAGCCTGCGGGGCAGCTTCATCGTCGGCTCCGTGGGCCTGGTGACGTCCCTTCTCCTCCTGCTGGCGATCGGCGGAGGTAGGACGGGCGCCGTCATCGCGCTGATCCTCTGGGGCGTCTCGTTCGGCGTCGTACAGCTCTCCCAGGTCAACATGACCCTGGCCGCCGCACCGGAGACCTTCGAGGCCGCGATGTCGCTCAACACGATGGCCTACAACACGTCCATCGCCCTGGGCGCCCTCTTCGGCGGCCTCTTCGCCGACCACCTCGGCGTCACGAACATCGCCTGGTTCGGCGTGATCCTGACGGCCGCCGCCCTACTCCTCGTCGCCACCACAGGAGGCCGCACGACCCGCCCGTCCCCAACGCAACCCGCCCCCGAACTGGTCAAGGACTGACCGATGACCCCCTGACCGCCGGGCCCGTCCCGGCGGTCAGGGCTTTCTGCCGCCAAGCGCCTGGACGACCCACGGAACGAGCGACGCGGCAACCCTCGCACACGTCCCGTCCAGGTCGGAGCAGGCGCCCAGGCGGCCAACAGTGCTCGACACGAACCACCACCCGCTGCCGTCCCGGACGGCGGTAACACTCTCCCCGACGCAGGGAACGCGCGGATCGAACACCCGCAGCAGCGGCGGCGACTCGTCGTAGCGCGGCTGGGCCGTCCACCCGCCCCGCCGTAACCGGCGGGCGAGCCGGTTGAGATGCCGGCGCGCCCGCCAGGCGTCCGGGAGGGACGGCGCGACCGGTGGGCCCGGGGGGAGCCCGCCCGGCCGCGCCGCCTCCCTCCCCGGGGCCGTCCGGGGGCGGACGGCCCGCTCCGGCGCCGAGCTCACCGGAGGTCTCGGAGGGAGCCGCGCGCCCGCGCGGCCTCCCGCATCAGCTCGGCCCGCAGCTCCACCGGGTCGGGCCGCATGACGGTCGCGTCCACCCCGGCCGCGGGGTCGATGAGCGTGGCGACGTACTCGCCGAGCCGCCCGTCCCACCGGCGCGACCGCCAGATGTGGTGCCCGGGGAAGTCCTCGCGCAGCCGATCGAGTGCGGGGTTATCGAACGCAATTGTGTCTTCCATGGAAGGTCCCGTAGTCGTTTTCGCCGCCAGTGAATGTGTTATAAGAATCACAGCGCGCATGACTTCTGACCAGGAAGAAGTCAAGAGCGGCGTACAACCCCCCGGAAGATCGAAGAAACCCGGACATGGGTTTCGGCAAGGAGCCCCCCATGGGAACAAGGAGCGAACCATATGAAGCTCCGGCAATTCAGACATTCGCCACGGAATTGGTGGCGTGGCGAATGGACGCGGACCTCACCCAGACCGCCCTCGCCGAGGCTCTCGGCTACACGCCCCAGTGGATCAGCCAGATCGAGTCCGCCAAGAGCATCCCGTCCAAGGAGTTCGCGGAGAACCTCGATACGTTCTTCAAGACCAACGGCCTGTTCCACCGGCTGTGGAAGCGCATCATCGACACCCGCCACCAGGCCATCCTCCCGCCCGGCTTCACCGAGTACGCCGAACGCGAGGCCGAGGCCACCCAGTTCCGCGTCTACCAACTGGCCATGATCCCCGGCCTGCTTCAGACCGAGAACTACATCCGTGCCGTCGTCTGCCACCGGCAAGACCCGGACACGGCCGAGCGGCTGATCGCCGAACGTCTCAAGCGGCAGGAGGTCTTCGCCCGCGAGGACCCGCCTTACATGTGGTTCACGCTCGACGAAGCGGTACTACGCCGTGAGATCGGCCCTCCGGAGGTCATGCGCGAACAACTGGAGCACGTCCTCTCCCTGGAGGAACGTCCCAACATCTCAGTCGACGTCGTTCCAATGAGCACTGGGTACTATCCGGGACTCGCTGGCAGCTTCACGCTCCTGAGCTTCGCCGCCGCGCCCGATGTCGTCTACGGCGAAATCGCTGGGCACGGGATGCTCATAACAGAGCCGCGAACCGTCACCACCTTCGGAGTAACGTATAACTCACTGCGAGGTGACGCGCTTCGCGTCGAGGAATCGCGGACTCTGATCAAGAGCGTCTTGGAGGAGTACGGATGATCCCCACACCGAATCTGTCGGCCGTGAAGTGGCGCAAGGCGAGCCGAAGTGATCACCATGGCGGTGACTGCGTCGAGGTCGCGGGCGTCTCGCAGGTGGTCGCAGTCCGCGACTCCAAGGACCCAGATGGCCCGAAGCTCGCCTTCACATCCAGCGAATGGCGTGCGTTCGCCAGCCGCATCACGTCCGGCGCCCACGACCTGCCCTGACCCCCTGACCGACGAGCCCCTGCCCCTTCCGGGTGGGGGCTCGCGCACACGCCTCCATCACGAAGTCGCGAGTTGTCGCTGAACTCGAAGTGACGTCCGGCTCACTGCCGGGCGAGGCGCTTCGTATCCAGAAATCGTGGATGCTGCTCAAGAGCGTCCTGGAGGTGTACGGATGATCCCCTCACCGGATCTGTCGAACGTGAAGTGGCGCAAGGCAAGCCGCAGCGGTCACGAGGGCGGCGACTGCGTCGAGGTCGGCGCCCTCCCGTCCGTCTCAGCTGAGGTCTGGCGCAAGGCAAGCCGTAGCGGTCACGAGGGCGGCAACTGCGTCGAGGTCGCGGGTGTCGCGCGGGTGGTCGCGGTTCGGGATTCCAAGGATCCGGACGGCCCGAAGCTGGCCTTCACGTCCGCCGAGTGGCGCGCATTCGCCCGCCGCGTCACGGCCGGCGCCCACGACCTCCCCTGACCGCCGACAAGGGTGTTCGGTGTTCGGTCATGACCGAACACCGAACATCGGGCGCGCCGGGGTCAGCCCAGCGAGGAGACGAAGGCGCGGATCACCCGTGGCCGCGCGTCAGCCGCCGCCGTCGCCGGGTGCGGCCCCGGTGATGGCCTGCGTCTGCCGCCCGGTGATCTCCTGCAGCGGTATGTCGTCGTAGTTGCCGAGGATGACGCCGACCCACCCGCTATCCGGGTAGATGCTGTAGTAGGTGGAACTGCCGGGGTGGGGACCGCCGCGCCCGAGTTCCCACTGGCCTTCGACGATGTGGGCCGTCGGCCCGTAGGTGGCGAACCCCGGTGAGCCTCGGAAGTTGGGGGCCTTGACCGAGGTGTACACGTCGGCCCAGGGCGGGTCGAGCACGGTGCCGTCGTACAGCGCTTCCGCGAACCGGACCATGTCCGGTGCGGTGACGAACCCGCCGTCCGGGACGAAGTTGCGGGCATTGTTCATGCCCGCCATACCCGGGTGAGGGCTGCCCTTGTCCAGGTTGCGGACGGCGTCCACCCGGCTGCCGTCGGCCTGTCTCATGTACGAGCGCGCGATGTGCTCGTCGGCCAGCCACTGCGGTCTGGTGTAGTACCCCGAGCCGGTCATGCCGCAGCGCTCGAAGATGTGCTTCTGCACGTAGTCCCAGAACGTCATGCCGGACACCGCCTCGACGATCTGCACGACGACTTCCGAACCCCAGCCGGGTTTCTCCGAACCCGCACCGGGGGCCGCGACCAGCGTGGCCTGCCGGGCGTACTGCTGGTCGTACTCCCGCTGCTCTTCCTCGCTGTGGAAGATGCCCTGGTAGTCACGCTCCGGAAAGGACAACCCCGAGGTACCCACGAGCAGGTGATGGACGCGCACCTGCTCAGCGATCTCCTTGGCGAAACCGGTCAGGTAGGTGCCCACCGTGTCCCACAGCTTCACCTTGCCCCGCTGGGCCAACTGCACGATGGACAGGCTGACGAACGGCCCGCCGTACTGGTTGAACGCGACACCTTCGTGGTTGCGGATCCCTTTCTCCTCGTCGGCCATGCCGTAGCTGCGCGACAGCACCGTCCGGCCCCGGTGCGACAGCAGCACCACGCCGGAGAACCTGTCCTCGGCGGCCAGCTTCGCGATGTACCGGTCGTAGGCGCCGCCGGGACGGGTGTCCGGCGGGATCGGGCCGAGCTGCGCACCTCTGCCGGTTCGTGCCGTGGCCGTCCCGCCCAGTAGCGGTGTGACTGCGCCGGCGACGGCCGCCACTGCGGCGCCCCGCAACATCGAACGCCGTTCCCATGCCCCGCCACTCGCACCGGCCATGTCCGTTTCCTTCTCCCAGTCTCGCGATGGACTGCGAAGCCGGGTCACCGGGCCTTCACCCGCGCCCCTGCTCCGCGCCTCCATCGAAAACCGGAGACTGTTGCGGTGGCGTATGCGATTTTCAATACGCCCGCGATACACCCGACCGCCGGCACCCCGTCCCATGCGTCGGGGTCAGCCCAGGGACGAGACGAAGGCGAGAGTGATGACCGTCAGCCCGCCGTCCTGTAGACGAACCCCTCAAGCGAGGTCACTGTCTCGGCGCGGTTGTAGCGGTGCCGCATGCAGTACCGCGTGGGGTACCAGCCCGAACGCTCATACGCCTGCGGCAGCTTGAGCGGAACGCAGCGGTCATCAATGGTGCCGTTGCGCAGCCCGTTGTACTGCGCGAGGTTCACCATCGGCTCGTAGAAGGTGACCTTCCCGTTCCAGATGCCGTAGATGAAGGAGGACGTGAATTTCCCCCCATGGAATTCGGGGGCGGTTGTGTCGACCAGATGGTTGCCCATTCCGGGCTCGACGGCGTCGGTGTCCTCGTAGTCGGGATGCCGGTATTTCGCGGCCGGGAGAATCTTGCCCTTGGGGTAGTCATCGCAGTTGGTGAGCTGCGGGCACGGTCCGGGGCGGATCGCCAGCCGCTCCGCTTCGGGATTCATGTAGAAGTGGACGTCGAAATGCGGTACGTCCCAAATGTGGGGAGGCATGTGCCCCATCGGATTCCAGTTGGCCAGGACGTAGGTGAACGGCGAGTCGACCCTCTTCGTGAACTTCGGGCTCAATCGGAGGGATCTCTCATGCCCGCCCGTGCATTCACGGTGCTGGTCGACGGTGCCGTCGCCGTTCTTGTCGTAGCACCAGATCCCGCTGGTGGGCGGCTCGTACGGAAGACCGTCGTAGGTGCCGTCCTTGGCGAGGAGCCCGATGACCAGCGGCGTCTTCCCCCTCGTCTGCGAGAACGCGGTGAGCCTCCCGTTCCCGAGGGGTGCGCTCTGCCCGTACTGGGCGCACGGCCCGGGATAGGAGAGGGAGCGGGCGAGCAGCTTGCCGACAGCCCGCTTCGCGACCTGCACGGTCTTCTCTGTATGCGGGGCGCTCTTCGGCACCGCGCAGACCGTGACAGCCGAGTCGGCGGCCCCCATGGCGGGTTCCGCGCCGAATGCGACCGGAAATCCCGCGAGCAACAGAAGCCCGGCCGCACTCCGCACGAATATCCGCCGACTCCAGAAAGACATGCCCGCCCCCGGTGATCGCCATGGAAAATCGTCAGCCGAAGCTAAGGCTGAATAGGGCTGAACATCCTGTCAAGTGCACTGGAGGGGACAAGCCCCTGTCAACGAAAGATCTTTACCCGAGCCGGGCACAGGCTGGGCGGCTTCACCTGCCGTCGCTGTAGCGTGCGCGAGCCGGTCGAGGCCGCTGCTCGTTCGGCGAGCCCTGCCGAACTGTCATTGTTCGAGCTCGCCGAGGAGTAGATCCGCCACTAGACCGACCGTGTCCATGTCGATCTCATCGCCGGGCGAGACCGCATTGATCCGTTGGACGGTGTTGACTCGCTGGTCTACGAACCATTTTCGAGCATGGAGTGCGGCGTCCTGCCGGATCCGGGCGCCCGCCTCGCGGAGTTGCGTTCGGGCCGGCGGGCCGGTGACGGAGTCCAGCGTCAACCGAACGATGTCCAGCAGATCGGTTCCCTCCTTGGCCGCCGGCCGGTTCATGATCGCTTGCAGTTTCATGGCGATCAACGAACCCGGTGATGCGACTCGGACACGCTGGATCGTGGGCTCAGGAGAGGCATCGGCGTTGAACACCTCGATGGACATCGGGGTCGCCGTATCGACGGCCCAGGCGTGAGCCATGACCGGTCGGTCCGTCCGTGATTCGATCTCGGGAATCGCGAGTACCAGTGCCTCCATGACATGCCCGAACAGCCTGGCCGTCGGGGCACCTGTCTCCTCACCAAACACGTTGCCACGGCTCCGGCGGACTCCAGCCCTCTAGGATCTCGCTGCCGCGGCCCGGATCGGCGGCGAGATCCAGGGCGACGAAGAGTGGATGGGCCAGCGGCCAGCGTGCGTCCCCGAGGTGGGCCTGCGCTGCGTCGATGCGGTGGTCGCAGGCCATCATGACGGGAGCCACTCGTATCCGGCACTTCCGGTCGGAGGGGTCCTCGGCGCTGCCGAGGAGGCGGATCGCCCGGCTGAACACAGCCTCGGTCGGTACGTAGAAATCCGGTGGGTAGCCGGTGCGAACGCCGACGGGTGCGCCGTACAGTGCGGCGGCCATCGTGTCCGTCATGGCCCAGCCCAGTGTTGATTCGGGATCTCGCAGCCCTAGTCTCAGGGCCTTGTCGACCGACCCGGAGTCGGTCATGGGCAGGGCGGCGAGGGAGGCCGTCGCAGTGCTCCAGGAGTCGGCCAGGCGCCAGAACAGGCTTCGCGGCTCTGGGGGGTCGGAGCCGGTCAGGATTCCCTCGTCTCGAAGGCCGTTCAGCACCTCTGAAACGGTACTGGCGGATCGCTTCAACGTTCGGGCGATCCCTCGCACGCTAGGCCGTTCACCGGGGTGCAGCAACAGTAGTGCGGCTACTTCGAGCCCGACCGAGCCGGCGAGGGCGTTGGAGCGCCTTGGGCGAGAAATAAAGGGCTGAACTTCAGCGTCAATAAAGATTCCTGGACCTTCTAGATGCAAGTGGCCGCGAAGGTCCAACCAACCCCATCCATGGTGACGCAGCAGCGCCCGCGACGCGTCGAATATTCGCTCACCCACCAGGACGGGGATCGCATCCGGCGCCTCGTTGCGTCTCTCCCGGGCCCTCACGAGACGGTTGACGATGGCAGGCGTCACCGTGCCTGCTTGCTTGATCTCTATTCTGGCGGGCGCTCCCCCGAAGGTGATCGACAGGTCGTATCCGGAGTTCGGGCCGACCCGCTCATCGACCACGTCCGCACCGATGCCGGTCACCGCGGCCACGAAGTCATCGATCCGCTCCGCGCCTGTCATGTGGCCTAGTGTAGCCAAGTGTTCGGTGTTCGGTCATGACCGAACACCGAACACGGTGCCGGTTCATCCCAGTGAGGAGATGAAGGCGAGGGTGATGACTGCCAGGGCACCGATGCCGAACTGGGCTGCGGCTCGGCGGGTGGGGCGGGGGCCGGTGGAGAGGATCGTGAGTCCGAGGGGGACGAGCGCTATGCACAGCCCCGCCGTGCCGACGATCGACAGCGGTGTCGTGCCCTTCAGGACACCGAGCGGCAGGAGCGCCATGAGCGCCAGCGCCAGGGAGCGCACCGGGCCGAAGGCGCCGGAGCGCCAGGCTCCGACCGCCAGCACGACCCAGCCGAGCATGATCGCGAACGAGGCGTACTGGAAGATGTGGAAGGACTGGTAGGAGTCGCCCACGGTCGTCGTGGCCGACCGTACTCCTCCGGCGTCGACGAGCCGGAAGGCCATATGGTCGACTCCGGCGTGGAACGTGCGGGCGAACAGCCCTAGCAGGGTGAGGCCAGCGCCGAGACCCGCCAGGGTCGGACGGGCGGTACCGATGCGAGCGGCCAGGGCGCTGATGGCAGGCCATAGGGCCACGGTCCCGGCCGCAAAGCAGCTGTAGGACGCCGTCATCAGCGTCGGGTGCTGTTCGTAGGCGGCCAGCTGGTCGGGGAAGAAGAAGTGGAACCGCGCCCGCAGCACCACGCCGGCCAGCAGCAGGACGGGCCCGAGCAACAGCGAGGTGCCGGCGAGCCACCGTCCCGGAAATGCGAAGACGATCTGTGCCGAAGGCTGCGGAGAAGTCATGCCCACAGGCTGTCTGCGCGGACCTCCCCGGCGGATCGGCCCCAGACCGGCATTCCCGGTTCAGCCTCGCGTGGACACCGCCCGACGTCATGCCCGCCCGCGTTCGCCCCAGGGATGATCCACTCTGGTCTGATGCGGCCGGTGACCTCGGTGGATAATCTGCGCCCCGTGGACGAAGCCGACTTCGAGGCCGATCAGGCACGCCTGCTGCGCCGGGGGCGCCTGCGCGTCCTCGACGTGCTCCTGGCGGTCGTGCTCGTCGCGATGATCGTGTTCGTCGCCGGGAACATGCTCAAGGACCGGCCGGACTTCACGCTGCCCTTCCTGGCGTCCTGCCTGGTGGCGGTCGTGCTGGGAGTGCTGGTCGCCGTGCGGCGGCTCTGGCCCCGGCGCGTGCTCACGGCCACCGTGGCGCTCTCATGCGTCGCGACCGTGACCGGCGTGCTGTGGGATCCGTTCGCGGCGCCCGCGCTCGTGCTGTGCACCGTCGCGTCCGTCGAGCATCCGAGGCGGTCGGTCCGCGCCCTCGGCGGGTGCGCGGCCGCCGTGGCCGCCGCCGCGGTGGTCGCCGAGGTCGTCCACTCCCGGTACGGCCCGGCGGTCGCCATCGGCTGGACGGCGGCGGCCTGGCTGCTGCTCGCCTGCGGGTGGCTCGTCGGCCACCTGCTGCGGCGCCGCAGGTGGAACGCGGCGTGCCTGGCCGAGCAGCGGGCGCAGCGGATCCTGGCGGACGAGCGGCTGCGGATCGCCCGCGAACTGCACGACGTGGTCACGCACGGCATGGGGATGATCGCCGTCAAGGCGGGCGTCGCCAACCACATCGCCGAGACGCGTCCCGAGGAGGCCCGTCAGGCGCTCCAGGTGATCGAGACGACCAGCAGGGACGCCCTGGCCGAGATGCGGCGTCTGCTCGACATGCTCCGCCACGACGCGGCACCGGGCACCGACCTCACCCAGCCGGGCATCGACGGGCTCCAGGACCTGGCCCGGCACGTCCAGGCCGCCGGGGTCGAGGTCGAACTCGCGGTGTCCGGCGAGCACGCTCTTCCGGAAGCGCTCCAGCTCACCGTCTACCGGATCGTCCAGGAAGCGCTCACCAACGTCGTCAAGCACGCGGCCCCCACCCGCTGCCGGGCCACGGTGGACGTCACGGCACGCCAGGTGAGCATCCAGGTGGCCGACGACGGCACGGGCCGCCCGCCCCCGAAATCGGCCCCCGGCGGTCACGGGCTGGTCGGGGTGCGCGAACGCGTCGCGATGTACGGCGGATCCTTCAGCGCCGGACCCCGCGCCGAGGGCGGCTTCGCGGTCGCCGCCACCCTCCCGCACGGCGGCGACCGGTGACCGAACCGATCCGCGTCCTGGTGGCGGACGACCAGGCCCTGCTGCGCGGCAGCTTCCGCGCCCTCATCGAGACCACCCCCGACCTCACGGTGGTCGGCGAGGCCGCCACGGGGGCCGAGGCCGTCGAGCTCGTCCGCGCCCGGCGGCCCGACGTCGTCCTGATGGACGTGCGGATGCCCCACATGGACGGCATCGAGGCCACCCGCCGGATCCACCAGGACACCGACACCGCGGACGTCCGGGTGCTCATGCTGACCATGTTCGACCTGGACGCGCACGTCTTCTCGGCCCTGCGCGCCGGTGCCGCCGGCTTCCTCCTCAAGGACACCCCGCCGGCCGACCTCCTCAACGCCGTCCGCGTCGTCGCCGCGGGCGAGGCGCTCCTGGCGCCCACCGTGACCCGCCGCCTCATCGCCGAGTTCGCCCGCCTGCCCCAGCCCGAACGCCCGCTCCCGCGCACCCTCGACGGCGTCACCGACCGGGAGCGCGAAGTCCTCACCCTGGTCGCCCGTGGCCTGTCCAACACCGAGATCGCCGGGCACCTGCACCTGAGCCTGGCCACGGTGAAGACCTACATCGGCCGCCTGCTCACCAAACTCGGCGCCCGCGACCGCGCCCAACTGGTCATCATCGCCTACGAGTCCGGCCTCATCACCACCCACTGACCACCTGGTCGGTGGGTGGGGGATGCAGAACGCCCGCCGGTGCGTCCACTGGCGGGCGTTCTTTGTACTTCGGGTCAGGAGCTGATCAGCTTGGCGTAGACGATCAGGTTGTCCTTGTAGTGGCCGATCTTCTTGTCGAAGGCGCCGCCGCAGGTGACCAGCCGGAGCGACGCGTGGTCGAGCGCCTCACCGAACACCTTCTCGTGCGGGAAGGCGTCCTTGTCGACGCGCTGGGCCTGCTGGACGGCGAACGTCGCGGTGGAGCCGTCCTTGCGGGACACCGCGATCTTGTCGCCGGGCTTCAGGTCCTTCAGCCGGGCGAACACCGCCGGCTTCCCGTTGGCGTCGACATGGCCGAGGATCACCGACGGGCCGACCTCGCCCGGGGTGACGCCCTCGTCGTACCAGCCCGTGAGGTTCGGCTTGCTCAGCGGCGGCTCCTCGACGCGCCCGTCGGGCCGCAGCCCGATCGAGCCCACCGGGGCCGACACGCCGATCTTCGGGATGGAAATCTTCGTGGGCAGCGACTCGGTCAGCGGGTGGACGTTCGACGCGGGCGCGGTCGCGCCCGTCGACTGCGTCGCCGCGGGCTCCGGGGTGCCGGGCGACGCGGTGTCGCCGTCCCCGCCGCCGCAGCCGCCGAGCAGCAGTCCGATGAGCAGCGCACCGGTCACCGCGCCGGCGGCGCGGCGACCGATGGCCGAAGCAGGCAGTTCCGGCAACGTTACGACCGCTCCCCGGCCGTCCGGCGGCGCAGCGCGACGGCGCCGAGGCCGAGGGCCATCAGCGCGCCGAACCCCGCGGCCAGCAGGCCGGCCGGCGCGCCCTCGTTCTGCACGTAGGTGCTGCCGTCACCGGTGTCGATGCGGCCGGTCGGGATCTTCGGCGTCTTCGGCTTCATCTGGCCGGGCTTGCCGGGCTTGCCGGGCTTGGTCTCGCCCTTCTCCGGCTGGGTGCTGTACTTGACCGATCCGAAGTCCTTGCAGACGACCGTGGCGATGGTCGGGTTCGGCAGGTTCTTGCGGAACGTGCCGGTGGCGGTCCAGGTGTTCTCGCCGGTCTTCTTCACGGGCAGCGACTTCTGCGTGTAGCCGTTGCCGGTGATGATCACCGAGGTCGGGCAGGTCACGGTGAAGGTGGTCTTGTAGCCCGGCGCGACGCGCAGGCTCGACAGCTTCACCTTGTCGTAGCCGAACTTGAAGGTCGGCTTCGGGTTCTCGTTGCCCGGGTTCTCGCCGCCGGGGTTCTCGCCGCCGGGGTCACCCGGCTTCACGGGGGACGCGACCCACGTGAGCTTGCCGTCCTCGCCCTTGACGCAGGTCAGGCCCATGCCCTCCGCGTCCTTGGCGGTCTCGCCCGCCGTCGTGCACTCGTCGCCCACCTTCGGCGTGGTGTCCGGGGTGGCGAAGGCGGGGGCGGCCATTCCGAGCATCATGGAGCCCGCAGCGATTCCCACCGCAGCCAGCCGACTTGCGCGCATTGGTCTTCTCCTCTGTTGGGGGCTTCTCCGTGTCCCGGGCGAAGCGAGATTCGCACCGTGCAATGGCGGGGGATGTGCCGCGGGCCGGCGGCTGGCAATGCAGGGCACTCGCAGGACGGTGCCAGGGAGACGAAGGAGAATGTTGAGCCCGTAGCTTAGCGATGTCCGGCCGCTCCACCAGGGCATATGGACGGTCCACCCGCCCGATGGCCGGACATGGTCATCCGCGATGGCCGCGTAAACCACCGCTCGCGTCCGCGCGACTTCTTCCCACATCGGCCCGGCTGATCAGCGGAAATGACGCAGGGTGAAATGGTGAATGCGGGCGGACTGATGTGATCGTGATCACCGTGCCTGGTGTGATCTCTTCGGGGAGTGAACTTCGCCTCACCGTGCGGGGCGGTCGGATGACACGTTTTTTCAGCGCGTACTGGACGGGCGTTGAAAAACGACTCGTTGACAGTAGGGGAACGCGGGACGGATTCTTTGTGACGGCGTGATCCACCCCAATTCACGCCACGGTCAGCGCGCGCTTGCAGACTGCTCCCCGCCCCGACAAGGAGTTGTGTGATGCAGCGTCGCACCCTGCTCGCCTGCGCCGTCCTCGCCGCCTTCACCGCCGTTCCGGCCTCCGCCGGCGCCGCCGCCTCCACCCTGGAACCGCCCGTCGCACCGAGCCCGGACGCGCCGAAGCGCGGCGTGGTGGCGGGTGCGCGGACGTTCACGCCGTCCGCCCGCAACGCCGAGGCCGTCGAGAAGTTCCGCGGGCTGCACCGGTCCCGGCTCCGCCGCGAGCAGATCCATCATTTCTGGGGCGTCGAGCCCGCCGCCGGAACGCACGACGGGTTCATGGCATCCCAGAGCGTCGACACGAGCTACCGGGTGTCGAACAGCGCCGACTTCACCTATACGCCCACCATCAAGGCCGCGGGGTCGTGCATGGAGATCACGACGGTGTATTCGCAGGCCGTCGGGAACGAGATCTGGGCGTGGGACTGGTGCGGCGGCAACGGGCCCCGCAAGGAGATCGCGATGGACGCCGGCTTCCTCCAGACCTACACCCGGCCCGTGAACGGCCACCCGGCCTACAGCGTCCAGCTCGTCCGGACGAACGCGTCCACCAATGCCTGGTCGGCGTATCTCTACAACCACACGACCGGCAGCTGGAATCTCTTCTACAGCAAGGCCGGCAGCGACACGAGCAGTCTCGGCTACGGCTGGGACATCTTCGAAATATACGCGACCCGCGACCCGCGCACCGGGAACGCCTACTACTGCGCCGACGCGAGGAACGTCGTCTTCGAAAGCAGCGGCATTCAGCTCCGCCGGAATGGCGTGTGGCGCCCGGCCGCGCCGTCCGACTCGCCCTGGGAGCCGACCGCGACGCCCGATCCGGACGACTACCTGTGCCCGTCCCTGCAATTCGTGAAGGCCGGGGCGAACGACCACTGGATCGTCCGCCAGTAGGAGCCGCTCAGGTGGGCAGCGGCCGTTCGTCCACGACGTGCTTCATCACGAGCGTGGAGTTCAGCCGCTGCACGCCGGGCAGCGCGGACAGCACGTCGTCCTCCAGTTCCTGGTAGGCGGTCAGGTCGGCGGTGACGATGCGCAGCAGGTAGTCGGGGTCGCCGAACAGCCGCTGCGCCTGGACGACCTCCGGCACCCGCGCCACGGCCTCCTCGAAGCCGAGCAGCGTGTCCCTGTCCTCCTGCCGCATGGTGACGAACACGAGCGCCTGGAAGGTCAGGCCGAGGGCGGCGGCGTCGACGACCGCCCGGTAGCCGCGAATGGTGCCGCTGCGTTCCAGTTCCCGCAGCCGCCGGTGGCAGGGCGAGACGCTCAGCCCGATCCGCGCGGCCAGTTCCGTGATCGTGAGCCTCCCGTCTTCCTGGAGGACGGCAAGGATCTTCCGGTCGATCGCGTCCATGAAGAAGATCCTTCCATGATGGCCCAGCTTTCGGGGAAAAGTTGGGAACACCTTCTGGCCGATCGTGATTAGCCTTCCCGCATTGGCGGACATGGGGAGGAAATCATGGGGGCAGGCTCCGTACTCGCCTTCTGGACGATCGCCTTACTGCTCATCGCCGTGCCGGGCCCGGACTGGGCGTTCACCATCGGCGCCGGTCTGCGCGGCCGCTCCGTCCTCCCGGCGGTGGGCGGGCTGGTCGCCGGCTACGCCGCCATCACACTCGTCGTCGCGGCGGGCGTCGGTGCCCTGGTCGCGGGCTCTCCGGCCGCGCTGACCGCCCTGACGCTGGTCGGCGGCGCCTACCTCATCTGGCACGGCGCGACGACCCTCGCCCATCCCGCCACGGCCGGCGCCGACCCCGAGGCCGGTACCGGGCGGCGTGCCTTCCTGCGCGGCATGGGCGTCAGCGGGCTCAACCCCAAGGGCCTGCTCATCTTCCTGGCCCTCCTGCCCCAGTTCACCGATCCCGACGGCAGTTGGCCCATCGCCGTGCAGATCGGCGTTCTCGGCCTCACCTTCATGGCCACCTGCTGGGTCTGGTACCTCTGCCTGGGCACGCTCACCCGGAGCGTCCTGAAGGGGGCGCCTGGCAAGACGCGCCTGATCAGCCGCCTGTCCGGCGCCGCCATGATCGGGCTGGGCGCCTACCTCGTCCTAGACCGGGTCCTGGCCTGAGCCGCGTTCGACGCAGGAGTCCAGGTAGGGGCCCAGCTCGCGGGCGACGGTGTTCAGCGGGCGGACGCTCTGCTCGGCCCTCGCCATCAGGATCGCGCCCTCCAGCGCGCCGACCATGAGCGTCGCGAGACCGGCGGCCTTGCGGGACGGCACCCCCATCGCGGTCAGCTCCCGGGCGATGGGGCGGCGCCACTCGGCGAACGCGGCGGCGGTGGCGGCCCGCGCGGACGCGACCGAGTCCGCGCAGTCGACCGTCGCCGCCGCGACCGGGCAGCCGCCCATGGAGCCCTGCGCGCGGAACTCGTCCGTCCACTGGCGCACCATCGCCGCGAACAGCCCGCCGGGCGTCGGCCGGGGCATCGACGCCATGAACCGGTCGATGCGCGCGGCGGCGTACCGGCCCGCCCACTCGACGGCCTCGTTGACCAGCTGCTCCTTGCCGCCGGGGAAGTAGTGCTGCAGCGAGCCGCGCGGCGCGCCGGCGCGGGCGGCGACCTCGCGCATCCCGGTGGCGGCGACGCCGTCCCGGCGGATGAGCTGCGCGGCGCTGAAGACCATCCGCTCCCGGGGCCCTCGATCGTCCATTTCCGGCTTCACCTGGACCATTATCATGACCGCTGTCATAATCGGCAAGGTCGGCAGGTCCCGCGCGCGCTCCGCCGCCACCCCGGGCGGAGCGCCGCCCGGCCCGGAACCGGAGGCGAAGGTGGACGCGAACATCGGCTTCATCGGACTCGGCGTCATGGGACGCCCCATGGCGCTCAACCTCGCGCGCGCCGGAGTCCCCCTCACCGTCTGGAACCGCAGTGCCGCCGGGAGCGAGGCGCTGCGCGCGGCGGGCGCGGAGGTGGCGTCAGGCCCCGCCGAGGTGTGCCGGCGCGCGGACGTCGTCCTGCTCATGCTGGCCGACGGCCCCGCGATGGACGCCGTCCTGGGGCGCGGCACGCCCGGCTTCGCCGCCGCCGTCGCGGGACGCGTGATCGTCCACATGGGCACCACGTCACCGGGCTACTCCCGCGGCCTGGCGGCCGACGTCGCGGCGGCGGGCGGCCGGTACGTCGAGGCGCCGGTGTCCGGGTCGCGCGGGCCCGCCGAGACCGGCGACCTGGTCGCGCTGGTGGCGGGCGAGCCCGCCGACGTCGAGACGGTCCGCCCGCTGCTCACCCCGATGTGCCGGCAGGTGTTCGCGTGCGGGCCGGTGCCGGGGGCGCTGCTGATGAAGCTCGCCGTCAACCTGCACCTGATCACGATGGTCACCGGGCTGGCCGAGGCGTTCCACTTCGCCGACCGGTACGGGCTCGACCGGCGGCTGCTGCGGGACGTCCTCGACGCAGGCCCGATGGCCAGCACTGTCTCCCGCGCCAAGGCCCGCAAGCTCCTGGACGGCGACTTCAGCGTCCAGGCGTCCATCACCAACGTCCTGGACAACAACCGCCTCATCGCGGAGGCCGCCCGGCACGAGGGCATCGCCTCGCCCGTCCTGGACGCCTGCCATGCCCTCTACCGCGAGACCGAGGAGCAGGGGCACGGGCCGTCCGACATGGCCGCGGTCGTGCACGCGATCGCATCCCGGACGGCCGCCCTCGAACGCGCCCGCCTCACCCCGTAGGGCTCCGGCGGGCGGGATCAGCGGTGGGTGAAGACCGGGATCCAGGAGCCCGCCCGGTCGGAGCGCTGGTAGCCGGTGAGCGGGGTGATCTTCCCTTTCAGGTCGACCAGCAGGAGCCGGTTGCGGAACTCGTTCTTGCGGGTGCACTTCTTCACGTCGCAGCCGATGGCGAACAGGCGGTCGTCGTCCGCCCAGGCCAGGGCCTGCTGGACGGGGAGCACCGCCGCCTTCCGGCCGGTCTCCACGTTGGTGACGGTGACGGAGGGACCGGGACGCGGGCCGAACTCAGGCAGCAACTTCCCGTTCGGGGACAGGCCCGCCGCCTCCTGGTCGCCGGCCTCGTGCGCGGGCGCGGGGCGCCGCCCGCCGCCGGGGGCGTAGAAGACCTTGCTCGGGACCTGGGCGGTCGGCGCCCAGATCAGCGTCCCGTCCCGGCTCCAGCCGAGGTCCTGCCGGTAGTTCGGGTTGCCGGGCGCCGGCGGCAGCGGGTGGAACGGGCCGGCGCCGGCCGTTCCGTCGGCGATGTAGTAGCCGGTCCTCGGCGCCGTCTCTGGCGGCTGCCCCATCACGTCGGGGTTCGAGGCGTAGGACGTCAGGAGCAGCCGGCGGCCGTCGGGCGACCAGGCCGCCCCTCCCACGGGCCGGTCCACCGGGATCCAGTGCGTGACCTTCCGCGTCTTCATGTCGAGCACCCCGACCTTGCTCGCGGGCAGCGGGCCCTGCAGGACGGCCGCGCGCTGCATGCCGGGCGCGACGCTGAGGTACGTCCACCTCGTCCGCTCGTACTCGCCGGTCGACGGGTTGTAGAGGTGCCAGGTGCGGCGGACGGTGCCGGCGTCGCGGCTCATGCCGGCGTTGGTGGTGTAGTAGGCGGCCACGGCCGTGTGGCCCGCGGCGACGAGGCGGCGGGGGAACGCGCTGCCGAGGTCCGTCCGCAGCGAAGTGTCCGACGACAGGGACACCGGCTCGAACGCGACCTCCGGCCGGTCCGGGCCGCCGCCGGTGGCACCGCCCGCGACGAGCGCGACGGCGGTCGCCCCGGCGAGGAGCGCGCTCGTCCCGCCGAACAGGGCGACCTTGACGGTGCGGCGGCGGGCGCGGCGGCGCAGCGCGCGGTCGGCGAGCCCGGCGGGGACGCGCGCCTCGCCCGCCCACTCGTCGAGCGCGCTCTTGACGATCGTGTCCGGCTTCATCGGCGGGCCTCCTCCGGCTCCAGTGCGTTCAGTTCGGGGGCGAGTTCGCGCAGCCTGGCGAGCGAGCGGTGCGTGGTGCTGCGCACCGTGCCGACGCCGCAGCCGAGGATGCGCGCCACCTCCGCCTCGGGCAGGTCCTCGAAGAACCGCAGGACCAGTACCGCGCGCTGCTTGGGCGTGAGGCGGGCCAGGGCCGTCCGCACGGTCAGCTTCAGATCGACCGCCGACGCGGCGTCCGGCCCGGCCCGCCCGGCCTGGTCGGGGAGCACGCCGACCTGCGTCTCGCGCCGCCGCCGCGTCCGCCGCCAGTTGCTGACCTGCTGGCGGTACATCGTCCGCCGCACGTACGGCTCGGGGTTGTCGACGCTGCCCCAGCGCGCCGCGGTCTTGGCGAGCGCGGTCTGCAGGAGGTCCTCTGCCGCGTGCTGGTCGCCTCCCGCGAGCAGGTACGCCAGCCGCATCAGGGCCACCGACCTCGTCTCGACGAACTCGCGGAAACGCCGCTCCGCTGCGTCGTCCATCGTCACCTCCGGATTGCTGTCCCCCTTCAGACGCCTCCGGTCGCGCGCCGCTATGTCTCGGGCGGACCGCTTTCTCCGGCGGCCCGCGCGATCAGCGGTCGTCCTCGGCCGGAGTGCCGGCGAGGGGACGGCCGACGATCCGCTGGAGCGTGGCGACGTACTCGTCGAACGCGCGCCGGCCCTCGCGGGTGAGCTTGAACCAGGTGCGGGGGCGCTTGCCGACGTAGCCCTTGCGGATCTCGACGTAGCCGGCCTTCTCCAGCGCGCTCGCGTGCTTGGACACCACCGAGTCGCTCAGCCCGAGGCTGTCGCGGACGAAGCCGAACTCGGCCTCGGTCGCCGTCGCCAGCAGGGAGACCATCTGCAGCCGCGCGGGGGTGTGGATCACCGGGTCGAGGTTCATCGGGCGACCTTCCCGGCGAGCCGCGCGAACACCATGGTCTCCGCTCGGCGCAGGGTCGCCGCGCTGTAGGCGGCGGCGACGGCGCCCGCGACGGCCTTCTGCCAGCCGCCCGAGTCGGTGACCAGGCCGACGAGGGGCGGGACGACGCCCCAGACCACGAAGATCGAGGTGATCCACAGCGCCATCAGGGCACCGGCCTTCGGCGTCCAGGTGTGCGGCCGGAACCTGATGCGGGTGCGGGCGGACAGCGCGGCGACGAGGCCGAGGAGCCCGGCGACCGCGGCGGCGGTGAGGCCGACCTGGGCGGCCCCGTCCAGCTCGGCGCCGACCGCGGCGGCCGTGCCGAGACCGATGACGCCCGGGAGGTACCAGACCGGCAGCCGCTGGTCGGCGTAGGCGCGCTGCTGGGTCCGCTCGATCGCGGCGAGGGCCTCGGAGGCGTCGGTGAACTGGTCGCTCATGGGGGGCTCCTGCTTGCTCAAGAAGTACTTTCCGATGAAGAAAGTACTTTCTACTTTCCGATCCGTCAAGTACTTGCCGGGGCGCGGGTGACTGAGAGTGACGGAGGACGCCGGGGGTGACAGGTCTTCGGCGAGGGTTCTCGGACCTGTCGAATCTCGGTCATTCGGTCGGCCGAAGCTGGTCGAATGTCGACCTAGACTTTGCGCCCAGGCTCGCCACGGGTCATGATTTGCCCCACATAGGTCTCATAAGTAATTAATTACCCCCCGTGTACGGCGCGCAACGCTGGGGGACGAGGAGGGGGAGAACCTGTGGCGAACGACGGTTCGACCACTAATGGGCGCCCGTGGGCGGATCTGCCGAGGGAACTGGCAGATCACATGAGGCCGCACCTCGACGAGGTGGCGGACGACATGATCCTGGAGATCCAGACGCGCGTCAGGGAGTACGACCGCCCCGGGGACGGCTCCTACTCCGGCACCCTGCGCCTCGCCGTCGAGCGCGTGCTGCACTTCTTCGTCGACCGGGTGGGCGACCCGGCGCACGACCCCGCACCCGTGACCGACTTCTTCCGCGCCATCGGCCGCGGCGAGGCCGGCGAGGGCCGCAGCCTCGACGCCATGCAGACCGCGATGCGGGTCGGCGGCATGGTGGCCTGGCGCCGGATGACCGAGGGCGCCGAGGCGCTGAAGGTCTCCCCCCGCACGCTCGGCGCCGTCGGGGAGGTGCTGATGCAGTTCCAGGACGAGCTCGCGCACGCCGCCGCCGAGGGCTTCTCGCAGGCCAAGGCCGCCGTCGCGGGCGAGATGCAGCGCCGCCGCAAGCGGCTGCTCGACCTGCTGTTCGCCGACCCGCCGGCCGCGCAGGAGGCCATCGCCGACCTCGCCGCCGCCGCGCACTGGCCCGTCCCCCGGACGGTCGCGGCGGTCGCGCTCGGCCGGCACCACCAGGACGCCCGGCAGCCCGCGTTCCCGCCGGACGTCCTCGCCGACCTGACCCGCCGCACCCCCAGCCTGATCATCCCGGACCCGGACGGCCCCGGCCGCGCGAAGCTCGTCGACCGCGCCCTGTCCGGGACGCTCGCCGTCGTCGGGCCCACGGTCCCGCTGATGGAGGCGGCGCGGTCCATCCAGTGGGCGCGCAAGACGCTGTCGCTCGTCCAGCGCGGCGTCATCGAGGCGGACAGCGGCGTGATCCGCAGCGTGGAGCACATGTCCACGCTGATCCTGTTCCAGGACGAGGGTCTCATCACCTCGCTCGCCGACCTGCGCCTCGCGCCGCTGGCGCACCTGCGCCCGAGCCAGCAGGACCGGCTCGCCGAGACGCTGCTCGCCTGGCTCCAGTCGGGCCGCAACGCCAACGAGGTCGCGATGCGGCTGCACGTCCACCCGCAGACCGTCCGGTACCGGCTGCGCCAGTTGGAGGAGCTGTTCGGCGACCAGCTGCTCGACCCGGACCTGCGCTTCGACCTGGAGATCGTGCTGCGCGCCCGCGCGCTGCTCGCCGACAACGCGGGCGAGCGGATCATCACGCCGTCCCGCGAGGCGGTCGGCGACTCCGGCGAGGTGGTCAGCTTCCGCCGGAGCTGACCCCGGCCGGGCCCTCCGCCGCGGCTAGACGCGGCGGAGGGAGCGCAGCCGCTCGGCGGTCGCGACGCGCTCGGCGAGCCGGGTCTGCGCGTCGCACAGCAGCCACAGCTCGCCCTCGTCCGTCGCGTGGATCTCCTCCAGGCAGCCGTTGACGAGCTGGTAGTCCGACAGCCGGGTGACCCTCGTGGCGCGCAGCCCCTCGTCCGAGCGTTCGCTGCGCCATCCGGGCATGCACATGGTCACCGACATGGTCCGGGGCTCCCTCGGTCGGCCTATGGTAGGTCTACCATAGGACTACCAAGCACCGCCCACAACGCGTTCCGCAGAACCCCAAAAGGCCGCCGGGACGGGTGGGATCTGTACGGTGTGAGGTCAACGCACCGACCCGGAGCAGGATCTGATCTGGTATGCCGCGACCCCCCACGAAGGCACAGGTGATCTCGAACGCGCTCGCCGCCCGCATCGTCGAGGGCGAGCTCGACCCGGGGTCCTGGCTGCCGTCCGAGCGGCGGCTGGCGGACGAGTTCGGCGCCGACCGGTCCACCGTGCGGCGGGCGCTGCGGATCCTCGCCGAGGCGGGCCTGGTCCAGCTGCGGCACGGCGCGGGCGCGCAGGTCCGCACCGCGCCGCGGGTGCGGCGCGCGGCGGCCGACATCACCCGGCAGGTCGGCGAGTGGCGCGGCTTCCACGTGTCGGCGCAGACGGGCGGGCGCCGCCCGTTCACCCGCACGACCGTGTCGGAGATTTGCGCCTGCGAGCGGCTCGCGCCCCGGCTGGACGTCCCCGTCGGGACGCGTGTGCTGGAGCGGGCGCGCGTCCAGGGCGTGGAGGGGGAGCCGCCCGTCCAGACGGCGACGACCTGGGTGATCTGGCCCGTCGTCGAGCAGATCCCGGTGCTGCTGGAGGTCAACACCGGGCCCGGCGGCATCTACTCGCGGCTGGAGGAGGCCGGGCACCGCATCACCTTCGAGGAGACCGTGACGTGCCGGCTGCCCCGCGCGGACGAGCAGGAGACGCTCCGGATCGGCCCGGACCAGCCCGTCCTCACGCTGTGGCGGCGCGCCTACGACCAGGACGACCGCGTCGTCGAGGTCACCCACCGGGTGGTGGTCGGCGACCGCCACGAACTCGTCTACCGCTACGGGTCGGGAGCCTGACATGACCGAAGAGCCCGCAGTCCGCCAGGTCGCATCGCGGATCGTCTACGAGAACCCCTGGATGGTCGTCCGGGAGGACGAGGTCGAGCGCCTGGACGGCTCGCGCGGCATCTACGGCGTCGTCGACAAGCCCGACTTCGTGCTGGTCATCCCCGTCGAGGACGGCGGCTTCCACCTCGTCGAGGAGTACCGGTACCCGATCGGCAGGCGCACCTGGAGCTTCCCGCAGGGCTCGCTCCCCGGCCGGCGGGCCGCCGACCCGGAGGAGCTCGCCCGCCTCGAACTCGCCCAGGAGACGGGCCTGCGCGCCGGGACGCTGCGGCACCTCGGCCACCTGAACTGCTCGCACGGGACGAGCGGCCAGGGCTTCGACATCTTCGTCGCGTCCGACCTCGCGGCCGGGGAGGCCGACCGGGAGCCCGAAGAGCAGGACATGCGGCAGAAGTGGGTGTCCAGGGACGAGTTCAAGGCGCTCATCAGGGCGGGCCGCATCACCGACGACTCGACGCTCGCCGCCTACGCCCTGCTCACGATGGACGAGACGAGCTGAAGCAGTCCACCGAGCCGTCGGCCGGGCGCCGCTCCAGGATCTTCCTGGCCCGCGCCCGCGCGAGGTTGGCGCTCATCGCCGGCTCGTCCTGGTCCAGGTCGTAGGCGATCTCGCGCAGGGCGCACGTCCGGAGCGGCTCCGGCAGCCGGTCCAGCGCGGGCACCGCGTCGGCGGACAGGTCCCGCAGGTACGGGACGTCGATCTTGCCGGTCTCGGCGTGCCGGGCGACGTTGTGCTCGGCGATGAACCCGTCCGGGTTGAGCAGCGCGAGGGCGATCATCGCCGCCGCGCCGCTGCCCGCGACCGCGCGCGGCAGCCAGGGGACGCGCCCCCGCACCACCCCGGCGACGGCCACCAGCACCACGACGAGGCCGAGCCACAGCTCGAACGCGTGCACCCACAGCCGCAGCCGCGTCCAGCCGAACGTCTCCTCGTACAGGTAGAGGCGGCGCAGCGCGACCGCGACGACGACGAGCGTCAGCCCGCACAGCAGCCCGAGCAGCACCCGGACGGTCACGTCGTCGCCCCGGCCCCGGTCCGGGGCGTAGCGCTTCGCGACGGCGACGACCACGAGCACCAGCACGGTCACCACGACGAGCTGGAAGAACCCCTGCCGCGCGTACTCGGCGTAGGTGAGGCCGGTCGAGCGCAGCAGCTCGTCCTTGTCGTCGGCGAGGAACACCCCGGCCTGGATCGCGCAGAACAGCAGGAACAGCAGGTCGAGCGCCGCGATCGGCACCGCCCACGACCAGCGCCCGGCGGGCCTGCCGCGGCCGGGGGCCAGCATGCGCAGCGGCGGCGGCGCCTGCCCGAGGTAGGCCCCGGCGGACGCCAGCGCCATCGTCACGACGCCGGCGGCCCCGTAGACGACCACCGAGAACGGCGACACCTCGGGGACGAGGCCCGAGGCGAGGCTGCCGAACGCCGCGTCCGCCCCGACGAACAGCGCGCCGAACACCGCGATCAGCCCGCCCGCGATGAGGGACGTCCGGATGACCGGCCACGCCCTGCTCTTGTCGGACGTGACCGTCCCGTAAGCGCTCTCCGCGACCCAGGGCAGCATGGCGCCGCCCGCGGGCACGACCGCGAGCCCGCCGAGCAGGACCTCCGCCCACGACCGCCCGCCGGACGCCGCGTACGACCCGACGGCGACGGCGAGCAGCAGCGCGGGCACGACGACCCATTCCGCCTCCCGCAGCGCGACGGTCGAGGCCAGGCCGAGGGAGAGCAGCCCGAACACGATCGCCGTCCGGTTGACCCGCGGCCGCCGCTTCCCGGAGCCGGGCCGGACCATCCGTCCCGCCGACCACGCCGACGCCGCCGCCACGTACGCGACGGCCACGGCGGCGATGACGGCGCCGACGCCGAACAGCCCCTCCCGCAGCGGCGGCCCGACCGTGACGGCCCCGATCGCTCCGGCGATCAGCATGCCGGCCAGCAGCGACGGCGCCATCGGCCGCGCCGGCCGCTTCCACGCCTTCAGCGCCTTTTCGAGCTTGGTGGGCGCGTACACGAGCGGCGGCGCCGGATACCCCGGCCGCGCCCCGTACAACGGCTGCCCCGGCCGCCCCTGATACGGCGGATAGGGCACCGCGCCCGGAGGCGGCGCCGTCCCGGGCGGCACGAACCCGCCCGCCACCGGCGGCCGGGCGGCGCCCGCCGCCGCGGGTGCGCCCTCGCCACCCGCCGCGGGCGTCCGGCCCGGCTTCGCGTAGGGCGTCGCAGCCGGCTCGGCACCGGGTGCTCCGTCGGCACCGGGTGCTCCGTCGGCACCGGGCGGTCCGCCCGCGTCGGGGGTCGGCGTCTGGTCCGCGGCCTCGCCGGGGGCGGGAGGTTCGGGCGGGTCCTCGGGGGTCTGGGTCATGTGGGGTCTCCGGTCGTCGGGGGGATCAGGACGCGGATGCGGCAGCCGGTCGGGGTGTCCAGGACGGTGATGTCGCCGCCGTGCAGGTCCGTGGCCCAGTTCGCGATGGCGAGGCCGAGGCCGGTGCCGCCGCCGGGGGTGCCGGCGCGGGTGCCGGACGCGGTGCCGCGGGAGAAGCGTTCGAACACGCGGGCCCGCTCTTCGGGTGGAATGCCGGGTCCCTCATCGGCCACTTCGATGATCAATCCGCCCGGAAGGTTCGCGGGACGCGCGGTGACCGTGACGGGGCGGCCGTCCGGGCCGTGCCGGGCCGCGTTGTCGAGCAGGTTCGCGACGATCTGGTGGAGCCGGTCGCGGTCGGCGACGGCGTGCAGGTCGGTGGCGACGTCCGTCGCGAACACGGCCTCCGGGTGCCCGGCGCGGGCCTCGGCGATGACGCCGTCCACGAACTCGGCCACGTCGATGTCGGCGAGGTCGAGGACGGCCGCTCCCGCTTCGACGCGCGACAGGTCGAGGAGCTGGGTGACGAGCCGCCCGAGCCGCTCGGTCTGGTCGAGCGCGGTCTCGAGGACGTCGGGCGTCGCCGGGGTGACGCCGTCCGCGACGTTCTCCAGGACGGCCCGCAGCGCGCTGATCGGGGTCCGCAGCTCGTGCGAGACGTTCGCGACGAAGTCGCGGCGCTGCTGCTCCACCTCGGCGAGGTCCGCGGCCATCCGGTTGAACGCCTGCGCCAGCTCGCCGACCTCGTCCCGCGACGTGGCCCGCACCCGGCGGCTGTAGTCGCCGCGCGCCATCGCCCGAGCCGCCGCCGTCATCTCCCGGAGCGGCGCCGTCATCCCGTGCGCGAGGAGCTGTATCACGACGAGGGAGATCAGCACGCCGACCGGCATCGTCTGCCGCGCGCGGAACCCCATCGGGTACCCCCACAGGACGATCAGCACGGCGACGCACGCGGTCACGACGACCACGACGCCGAACTTCACCTTGATCGACCGGAGCGGGTCCAGCGGGCGGGGCAGCCGCGCCCACAGCCTGTGGACGATCGGGGTCACGGCGCCGGCTCCAGGCTGTAGCCGACGCCGTGCACCGTGCGGATCAGCTCCTGCCCCAGCTTGCGGCGCAGCGCCTTCACGTGGCTGTCGACGACGCGGGTCCCGGAGGCGTCCGCCCAGTCCCACACCTGCTCCAGCAGGACGGCGCGGGTCAGCACCGCCCCGCGGTTGCGCAGCAGGCAGGTGAGCAGGTCGAACTCGGTGGGGGTGAGGTGCACCTCGCGGCCGTCCCGGCGGACGCGGCGGGCGCGCTCGTCGATCTCCAGCGCCCCGACGCGCACGGCGCCGTCGGCGGGCTCCATGGCGGGCCGCTCGACGCGCCGCAGCACCGCCCGGATGCGCGCGACCAGCTCGCGCATGCTGAACGGCTTGGTCACGTAGTCGTCGGCGCCGACGCCGAGTCCCACGAGGAGGTCCGTCTCGTCGTCGCGCGCGGTCAGCATGAGCACCGGCACGGGGCGCTCGGCCTGGACGCGGCGGCACACCTCGAGGCCGTCGAATCCGGGCAGCATCACGTCCAGCACGATGAGGTGCGGCTCGTACGCGCGCGCCCGCTCGACCGCCGAGGGTCCGTCGCCGGCGGTCTCCACGCCGAAGCCCTCGGCGGCCAGCCGGTCCGCCACGGCGCGCGCGATCGTCGGCTCGTCCTCGACCACGAGGACGCGAGTCTCGTTACCCGTCACGGGACCAGACTCTAAGAGCCCGGTATGCGTGCGCAGGGCGTGGAATGTGGAGGTGCCGTGAAGATCAGGGCCCGGTGGGCCACAGGTGGACGGGGGTGTTGGCGCGCATGTGCTCGGTGTAGGAGCGGGTCATCATGCGGAGCGCGTCGTGGCGGGACGTGCCCGACGACTCCTCGATGGCGTTGACGGTGGCGATCTGCCAGGCGGCGCCGGTCTGCCCGGTGACGCAGCGCCGCTCGATGATGCCGAGGAGCCGGTCGCGGCGGGCGGGGTCGACGCCCCACCGGTCGAGGCCCTCGTGGGCGAGCGGCAGCAGCTTGCGGAGGACGAGTTCGGCGGCGGGCACCTCGCCCATGCCGGGCCAGTAGAGGGTCGAGTCGAGGCCGTCGCGGGCGGCGCGGTGCAGGTTCTCCTCGGCGGTGGCGAAGGACATCCGGGTCCAGACGGGGCGGTCGGCCTCGGCGAGCATCCGGACGACGCCGTAGTAGAAGGCGCCGTTGGCGACGACGTCGGCGACGGTCGGCCCGGCGGGCAGCACCCGGTTCTCGACGCGCAGGTGCGGGCGCCCTTTCACGACCGCGTAGATGGGGCGGTTCCAGCGGTAGATCGTGCCGTTGTGGAGGGTGAGCTCGCCGAGTTCGGGGATGCGGCCGTCGTCCAGCACCTCGCGGGGGTCCTCGTCGTCGCACAGCGGCAGCAGCGACGGGAAGTAGCGGGTGTTCTCCTCGAACAGGTCGAAGACGGACGTGATCCAGCGCTCGCCGAACCAGACCCGAGGGCGGACGCCCTGCGTCTTCAGCTCGTCGGGGCGGGTGTCGGTGGCCTGCTCGAACAGCGTGATCCGGGTCTCGTGCCAGAGCCGGTGCCCGAACAGGAACGGGGAGTTGGCGCCCATCGCGACCTGGGGGCCGGCGATGGCCTGGGCGGCGTTCCAGTACGCGCCGAACTGGTCGGGGCTGACCTGGAGGTGGAACTGGACGCTGGTGCAGGCGGCCTCGGGGATGATCGTGTCGGCGTGCATGCGCAGCGGTTCGCGCCCGTCGATCGCGATGCGCATCTCCTCGCCGCGGGCGGCGAAGATCTGGTCGTTGAGCATCTTGTAGCGGGCGTTGGCGGAGAGGGTCTCCTCACCGATGTCGGTGCGCCGCAGGGTCGGCAGGATGCCGATCATGAGGAGCCGGCCGCCGACCTCGGTGGCGCGGTCGTCGGCGTGCCGGAGGTGGTCGCGGACCTCGGCCTCCAGCTCGCCGGTGCTCTCCCCGCCGAGCTCGCGCGGCGGGATGTTGATCTCCAGGTTGAACTGGCCGAGCTCCGTCGCCCAGGCCGGGTCGGCGATCGCCTTGAGGACGTCCGCGTTGCGCATCAGCGGGTCGCCGAGCGCGTCGATCAGGTTGAGCTCGATCTCCAGCCCGATGTGCGGGCGTTCGAAGTCGAACTGGGATTCGCCCAGCATGCGGGCCAGCACGTCGAGGCACCTGCGCACCTTGTCGCGATACCGCCGCCGGTCCTCGCCGCTGATGGTGACCGAAGCCACGTCCCTGCCCATGTGTCCGTCCCTGTGCTTCGGAGGAACCGTCATAAAACGGGATGTCCCGGTAAGCGAAGGCGAAAACCCGGCATCCATGGTGGGACTCCCCGTCGGTGAGCGATGGATAACGTGTCTCCCCGGGAGGGACCATGCGCATGCGCCCCCGGTCCATCCGGGCCCGGGACACGCTCGCCGCCGCCGTCATCGCCGCGTTCGTGTTCGGCATCACGGCGGCCGGCGTCGACGTCGCCGTGCGCGTCGACGTCAAGGCCGATCTCCTCCGGCAGACCCAGGTGGACGCGCGCCGCGTCAGCGGCGGCGTCCGCGACGGCTCGCTGGAGGGCGCGATCCCCGACGACACCAGGGGGCGCCTCCTCATCCAGGTCGTCGAGCCCGGCGGGCGGGTGACGAACGCCACGCCCGGCGCGGCGCACCGCCCGCCGGTGAGCAGACTCTGGCCGTCGAGCAACCTGCGCGTCCGCGACTTCACCGTGTGCGACGGCGCCTGGCCGCGCCGGGACTGCTACGTCGTCGAGGCGATCCGGGTCAGCACCGCGCCGGACTCCGTCGTCGTGTACGCCGCGGAGCGGCTGCCGTCCTACCTGGTGAACGGGGTGCTGGAGGGGGTGCTCGGCGCCGCGGTCCTGCTGCTCGCCGGGGGCGTCGCGTGGGTCACCTGGCGGATCGTCGGCCGCACCCTCGGCCCGGTCGAGGCCATCCGCGCGCAGCTCGCCGAGATCGGCGCCACCGACCTCAGCCGGCGCGTCCCGCAGCCGCCCGGCGAGGACGAGATCGCCCAGCTCGCCCGCACCGCGAACGCGACGCTCGACCGGCTGGAGCGCGCGGTCGCGCGGCAGCGCCAGTTCGCCTCCGACGCCTCGCACGAGCTGCGCACGCCGATCGCCGGCCTCCGGGCGAACCTGGAGGACGCCGCGATGCACCCCGACGACACCGACCTGCGGGAGGTCGTCCGGTCGGCGCTGCGCGACACCGACCGGCTGGAGTCGATCGTCACCGACCTGCTGCTGCTCGCCCGCATCGGCACGAGCGGGACGGCGGTGCAGGAGCCGATCGACCTGGCCGTGCTCACCGGCGCGGAGCTGCGACGCCGCACGTTCCCGGTGCGGATCGCCGCGGAGCTGTCCGCGGGCGTCCCGGTGCGCGGGGTGCGGATGCAGCTCGTCCGGCTGCTCGGGAACCTGCTCGACAACGCCGAGCGGTTCGCCGGGTCGTCCATCACGGTGGAGGTGCGGCGGGAGGACGGGCTGGCGCTGCTCGCCGTCACCGACGACGGGCCGGGCATCCCGCCCGCCGACCGGGAGCGCGTCTTCCAGCGCTTCACCCGGCTCGACACCGCCCGCAGCCGGGACGCCGGCGGCACCGGCCTCGGCCTCGCGATCGCCCGCGAGATCGCGCGGGCGCACGGCGGGACGCTGCGGGTCGAGGACCACCGCGCCGCCGGGGCCCGGTTCGCGCTCCGGCTGCCGCTCGTCCCGCCGCAGGGACGCGAGAAGGGCCGCCCGAAACCGGACGGCCCTTCTCGCTGAAGCGGGGGTGCGGGGACGCTCAGGCGCGGACGGCCTGGATTTCCAGCTGGATGTCGACCTTGTCGCTGAGCAGGGCCTTCTCGCCCTTCAGCGGGACGTTGAACTCGATGCCCCAGTCCTTGCGGTTGATCGAGGTCTCGGCGGAGAACCCGGCGCGCGTCCCGCCCCACGGGTCCTCGGCGACGCCGTTGAACTCCACGGACAGGGTGACCGGGCGGGTGACGCCCTTGATGGTCAGGTCGCCGTCGAGGAAGTACTCGCCGCCCTCGGCCCGCACGCCCTTGGTCGCGAAGGTCATGGTCGGGAACTTCTCGACGTCGAGGACGTCGGAGGTGCGCACGTGCGCGTCCCGGTCGGGGTTGCGGGTGTCGAGCGAGCCGACCTGGATCTCGGCGGTCGCGGTCGACTCGCTGAGCTCCTCGGCGAGCTGCACCGAGCCGGTGAACTCGGTGAAGGTGCCGCGCACCTTGGTCATCAGGTGCCGGATCACGAAGGTGACCTCGGAGTGCCCGGGGTCGATGTTCCAGGTCCCGGCGGTCAGCTCGGGGGCGACGGCGGCGATGCTCATGGTGACTCCCGTAGAGGTAGTTGCTTGAAACTTCAACGACTCGTCGAAGGTTAGTTGAGGGTTCAAACACCTGTCAATCCCGGATTGTTCCACGCCCGCGCGGTGGCCCGCCGGGGAGGGGTGGTTCACCGCCTGCAACTCGGTCCACACAGCGTGCAACCTCCGGCGCGCCTCATGCGTAATCAGCGGGCACAGAGGCGAGCCGGAGTCCCTCCGGCGGGATCATTGGAGTCTTCGTGAGCGATGCACCACCGCGCGCCGCCCTGCCGGCGGCCGGGGTCGCGGTCCCCGCCGTCCTGCTGGCGGCGGCCCTGCTCGTCACCGGCTGCGGCGGCGGGAGCGAGCCCGGACCGGCGAAGGCCGCCCCGGCCAAGGGCGCGACCGCGCTGCCGCAGGCGACCACCTACACGACCCTCGACGACCTGCCGACGGACACCGCGGCCACCGCGGGCGACGGGACGGTGGTGCACCCCGAGGCCGCGACCCCGATCTCCGCCAAGCCCGGCGCGCCCGCCGTCGCCGAACTGCCGAGCACCCAGCTGAAGGGCCCCACCTGGGTGCCCGTCGTCGAGTCCCGGCCCGGCTGGCGGCGCGTGCTGCTGCCGAGCCGCCCCAACGGCGTGACCGGCTGGATCCCCGACACCGGACTGAAGGCCGCGCGCAGCGGACACGTCGTCAAGGTCGACCTCGGCGACCGCAGGATGGCCCTCTACGACGCGGGCCGCAAGGTCGGCGCCTGGACCGTGGCCGTCGGCGCGCCGAAGACGCCCACCCCCACCGGCCGGACGTTCATGCTCGCCTCCCTCGCCCCCGCGAAACCGACCTACAGCCCGCTGATCCTGCCGGTCGGCGCGCACTCCGACACGCTCGACACCTTCGGCGGAGGGCCCGGCACGGTCGCCTTCCACGGCTGGCCGTCCAAGGACGTCTTCGGCAAGGCCGTCACGCATGGCTGCGTCCGCGTCCCGGCGGACGCGCTGAAGCGGCTGGCCAAGGTGCCGCTCGGCACCCCCGTGCTCGTCACCGCCTGACCCAGACCTCCGGCCGCGTGGCCGGTCCCGTTGCACCCCCAACTTGAGGAGAAACCGTGCGTTTGCCGTCACTCACCAAGGCCGTCGCCGTCGCCGGCGCGCTGGCCCTGCCCTTCGGCCTGGCCCCGGCCGCGTCCGCCACCAGCGGCGGCACCGGCTCCGCCACCGCCGTCGCCGCGACCGGCCCGGTCGCGATCCCGGCGACCCCGACGGTCACGTCGTCCGCGCAGCAGCCGGCCCGCAAGAGCCTCGCCGAACTGCCCGCCAACCCCCTCGTGGAGGCGGGCCTGCTCAACGTCGCCGCCTGGTCCGGTCACGGCCGCGCGTCCGTCGCGGACCTGAAGGTGCCCCGCATCGGGCTCGCCGCGCACGCCGTGACGGCCAAGTGCGAGAACGGCAACGGCGTCTCGCACCTGACGAAGGCGACGCTCAACGGCCGGACGCTGAAGCTCGGCGCGACGCCCAACACCGCGATCAACGCCGACCTGAAGGGCCTCGGCACCGCCGCGATCACGCTGAACAAGCACGTCAAGGACAAGGACGGCAGCCTCACGATCACCGCGATCGAGGTGGTGGCGACGCTGGCCGGCAAGACGCAGACGCTCAGCATCGCGTCCGTCACCTGCGGCAAGGCCGGCAAGCCCGGGAAGCCCGGCGAGCCCGAGCAGCCCGGCAAGCCGAGCGGTCCGCCGCCCGAGACCCCGGCGCCCGCCCCGTCGGCGCCGTCCAGCCCGGCCCCGGTCCCGACCCCGGTGACCGGCGACCTCCCGGTGACCGGCTGACACACCCCCGAGAAGGGTGCCGGGCCATGCCGGCCCGGCACCCTCCTCATTAGCAAGTGCACACTTGTGGCCGAACATGAGACATATGTGCCTGTTTGTGCCGTATGTCGGAGTCCACATGTGGCCACTCCGCTCCGCCTCCACGGCCATCCCGGAACTCCCGGCCCCGCCCGTCCGAAAACCCGGCTCAGACCGGGAGAGCGAGCGGGACCACACCGCTTCCGGCTTGTATTTACACAGTCATTCTTGTAAAAAAGTGAGAAATAGGTGGTCTCAGCGCGGAAGCCTGGCGGGTGCACATGTCTCATGGAGTCGAGGTCGTTCTCGCCTGCATCCTCGTCCTCGCCTCGGCCGTGTGGGTCGGCGGGTTCGTGGCGATCGGCGTGGTCGCGCGGGTCAGCGTCCGGACGCTCGGTCCCGGTGACCGGGTCGCGTTCTTCCGCGCGCTGGGCCGGCTCTACCTGGGTGTGGGGACCGGCGCGCTGGTGCTGGCCCTCGGCAGCGGCGCGGCCCTGGTCGCCGACCGCCCCTGGGACGGCACCCTCACCGCGACCGCCGTGCTGGCCGCCGCCCTCGTCGCCGCGCTCGCCTTCGGCGTCCTTCAGGCGCGCCGGATGACCCGCCTGCGCCGCGACGCCCTGGCCCACCCGGACGACGCCTCGCTGGCGGCCCGCGTGCGCGGCGGAGCGCGCAACGCCGGGCTGCTGCGCGCCTCGATCGGCCTCCTCAGCCTCGCCCTCGTCGTCCTGGGGACGGTCCTGGCGACCTAGTCCGCCCGCTCGACGGGCTGCCGGAGGACGGTCCTGAGCTTGGCGGGCGCGCTCCGGCGCGGGTCGCCGAGGTAGACCTCGTGGTGGTGCCCGGTCATGCGCAGGTTGTTGGCCGCGAGGTACTCCCCATGGAGCGCGGCGAGGATGGGGCCCTCGTCGTCGTACGGCCCGATGTGCAGGACTTGGGCGCAGAGGCCCTCGTGCATGGGCTCGTAGCGGACGTCGGCGATGGTGGGCAGGCCCTTCTTCGTCAGGGCGGTCTGTTTGGCGTCGTCGATGAAGTCTTCGGTGATCCAGTCGGGCTGGCTGATGAGCATGCGCCATTGCCAGGCGTCCTTGTCCCGGGCGGTGAACACCTCCGGGCGGTCGGACCACCACAGCCCTTCGAGCGGTCCGACGACGAAGTCCCGGTCAAGGGTGCGCTTGCTGGCGAACTTGATCGTGTACGCGACGGTGTAGAGCGCCTCGACGGCGCGGGCATAGTCGGCGCTGGTGTTCGGGTCGCCGCTGCCGTCGACGGCGATGAACCGCTGCGCGGGCACGTCCACCAGAGCCCAGTCGCGGTTCCTCGGCGCGTAGCACTGCTTGAGCTCTTGCTTGATGTCATAGCGGGTCATGGCCGTCGCCTTCCTGGCGGGGGTCGTCGGCCAGTTCCGCCCGGTAGGCGGCCAGCCACTGCTGTTCGGCGGTCAGTTGGCCGAGCGTGTAGTCGAAGACGGCGCGGGCGAAGCCGGGCATCCACGGCTGGGCGTCGCGGGCCGCGCCGATCTCGGCGATCTTCTCCGCGAGGGCCGCCGCCCGCCGGTCGAGCGCGGCCCGCAGCCGCTCGGGCGGGATGACCGGCTGGTTGGCCAGGCCGACCAGGACGGGCGGGAACACCGGCCGGAGTTCGGCCACCGCCGCCTCGGCCGCCCGCGCGCACGCCCGGCGCCCTTCGGTCGTGGGCCCGTACACCCGCCGTGCCTTGCCCCGCGCCGGCCGCTCCGCGTCGATCTCGGCGATCAGCCCGCGGTCGCGCAGCCGGGCCAGCAGGTAGTAGATCGAGCTGAACCCGATCTCCGTCCACTCGCGCATGCCGCGGGCGCTGATGACCTCGTCCAGCTCGTAGCCGTGCCTCGGCTTCTCCATCAGCAGGCCGAGCAGGGTCAGCTCGGCGGGCGTCAACTCGGCGGCCATGCTTCTATCCTAGTACTAGAATAGAAGCGCGAGCGCGGTGACCGCTCGGCCGTGCCGGGGCTCAGGCGGCGGACTGCGCCTTCAGCGGGTGGGCGCTGCCCTCCAGGAGGATCTTGGCCACCAGGGGCGGGTCGTCCGCCATGGGGACGTGGCCGCAGCCCTCCAGCCAGACGAAGCGGGCGTTCGGAAGCCGGCGCTGGGCGCGGACGGCCTGGCTGCGCAGCAGCAGGCGGTCCTTGGTGCCCCAGGCGATGGTCACGGGGACGTCCGCGCAGGAGCCGCGGAACCGGGTGGTGCGGCCGGCGCGGAGGGTGGGTTCGAAGCCCGGGGCGTCGCGCATGGCGCGGGCGTCGCCGGTGAGGGCGTCGATGTCCATCAGGTCGGGACGGCCGTAGATCATGCCGAACATGAGCGTGCGGCGGCGCGGCG
The DNA here is from genome assembly GCF_043197915.1 of Actinomadura geliboluensis. Classification (NCBI taxonomy): domain Bacteria; kingdom Bacillati; phylum Actinomycetota; class Actinomycetes; order Streptosporangiales; family Thermomonosporaceae; genus Actinomadura; species Actinomadura geliboluensis. Next base: position 196,877 of record NZ_JBICUA010000008.1, read on the forward strand.
AGCGGGCCAGGCGGGTGAGGAAGGTCTCCGGGACGCGGGCGCCGAGGCGAGAGGCGCGCAGCACCGACATGCCGTAGCGGAGTTCGAGGGCGTTGAAGAAGCCCGCCGGGGACAGCGCGGTGGCGGAGCTGGCGAGGCCGCGGTCGGCGGCTTCGAGCGCGAACAGGCCGCCGAGCGAGTTGCCCGCGACGTGCGGCCGGTCGAGGCCGAGCTCGGCGAAGCTCGCCGCGAGGGCGTCGAGGGCGGTGTCGAGGGTGTAGGGGGTGCCGGGCGGGAGCGCCGGGGAGTCGCCGAAGCCGGGCAGGTCGACGGCGATGACGTCGCGTTCGGCGGCGAGCAGGTCCATGACGGGGGCCCAGCCCTGGCGGCGGTGTCCGATGCCGTGCAGCAGGACGAGGGGCGGTCCGTCGCCGCGGCGGTCGAAGACGATGTCCACGGCCGCAGGGTAGGCCGGAAGTTACTCAGCGGTCACTAGTGATGCTCGTCACTGCGCGCACTCGGCGGGGCGGCGGTGCTCCAGGGCCTCGCGGAGCTGGCCGCGGCCGCGGTGGATGCGGGAGCGGACGGTGCCGAGCTTCACGTTGAGGGTCGCGGCGATCTCCTCATAGGAGAGCCCCTCGATGTCGCACAGCACGACCGCCGCGCGGTACTCGGGGGCGAGGGAGTCCAGCGCCCGCTGGATGTCGGCGTCGAGGTGCCGGTCGTCGTAGGCCTGCGCGGGCGACGGCTCCCGGCCCTGCAGACGCTCGGCGGCGTCGTCGGCGAGGGAGTCGAACCGGATGCGCTGCTTGCGCCGGGCGCGGTCGAGGAACAGGTTCGTCGTGATCCGGTGCAGCCAGCCCTCGAACGTGCCGGGGCTGTACGACGACAGCGAGCGGAACACCCGGATGAAGACGTCCTGGGTCAGGTCCTCGGCATCGTGCCGGTTGCCGGTCAGCCGGTACGCCAGCCGGAACACCCGCGTCGAGTGCTCGCTGACGATCTCCTCCCACGTCGGCGGGGTCCACGCCATCGCGCCTGCGCTCACCACTACCCCCGTCTGATACTGAATCGTTACGGCCAAGCATGCCGGTACCCAGATAAGAGCCGTGTAAGGACCCCGCGCGTGGCCGGATCAGGCGGTGTGGGATGTGACTCATCTCATTGGACCGGACGCCAATAGGCATTGAGTTCACGCGCCGTCCACGAGCAGGATCGGGATCGGTCCCACCCCGACTCCCGCGAGGACGTGGCATGGCGCGTAGCTACAACCTGGCCGACCTGATCGAGATCCTGGCCGCCGCCGGACCGGACCGTCCGGCCCTCGTGGCGGGGACCGAGCGGCGGACGTACCGGCAGCTCAGCGAGCGTGCGAGCCGGGTCGGGCACCATCTGGCGGCGGCCGGGGTGCGGCCCGGCGAGCACGTCGCGATCCTCGCCTACAACCGGGCCGAGTGGATCGAGGCGATGCTCGGCGCGTTCAAGACCCGCGCCGTGCCGATCCCGGTGAACTACCGCTACGTGGCCGCCGAGCTGCGCCACGTGCTCGCCGACTCGGACTCGGTCGCGCTCATCGGGGAGCGTTCGCTCTTGGCGAAGGTGGAGGAGATCCGCGGGGAACTGCCCGCGCTGCGGCACGTCGTCGTCCTGGAGGACGGCTCGGCGGACGAGATCCCCGGCGCCGTCGAGTACGAAGAGGCGCTGGCGGCGGCCGACCCGAGCGACGACTTCCCCGAGCGCTCGAGCGACGACCGCTACATCATGTACACCGGCGGCACCACCGGCTACCCGAAGGGCGTGGAGTGGCGCTGCGAGGACATCTTCTTCGGGGCGCTCGGCGGCGGGAACGTCCTCGGCGACCCCATCGGCAGCCCCGAGGAACTGGCCGCCAACGCCGACCAGCCGGGGATGGCCGTCCTCGACTGCGCGCCCGTCATGCACGGCGCCGGCCAGTGGGTCGCGTACATGGGGCTGTTCACCGGCGCCAAGGTCGTCCTCTACACCGACCACGCGTTCGACGCCGACAAGGCGCTGCGGCTCCTCGCCGAGGAGAAGGCGAACGTGCTGATGCTGGTCGGCGACGTCATGGCGCGGCCCGTCGCGAAGGCGCTGGCGGGCGGCGGGTACGACACGTCGTCGCTGATCGCGATCGCGTCCGGCGGCGCGCCGCTCACCGAGGGCGCCAAGCAGGCCCTCCAGGAGCACCTGCCGACCATCATGTTCCTCGACAACTACGGCGCCTCGGAGACCGGCGCGTGCGGCCCGTCCGTCGACTCCAAGGAGGGGACGGCCCGCTTCATGATGAAGCCGGGCATCACCGTCCTGGACGACGACCTCAACGTGGTCAAGCCCGGCGAGATCGGCAGGCTCGCGCGCAGCGGCCACATCCCGCTCGGCTACTACAACGACCCGGAGAAGACGGCGTCGACGTTCTTCACCGCCGCCGACGGCACCCGCTGGTCGATCCCCGGCGACTTCGCGAGCCTGGAGGAGGACGGGACGATCACCCTGCTCGGCCGCGGCTCCCTCGTGATCAACACGGGCGGGGAGAAGGTCTACCCGGAGGAGGTCGAGGTCGCGCTGAAGGACCACCCGGACGTGTACGACGCGGTCGTCGTCGGCCTGCCCGACGAGCGGTTCGGGCAGCGCGTCGCCGCCGTCGTCGCGCCCCGCCCCGGCACGACCGTCACGCTGGAGCAGCTCACCGAGCACTGCCGGGGCCGGCTCGCCGGCTACAAGCTGCCGCGCCAGATCACCCTGGTGGACGAGGTGCAGCGCACGGCCGTGGGCAAGTCCGACTACAAGTGGGCGCGCACCGTCCTCGGCTGACGGCACCGCGCCGGTAAATGCGGCCCGCGCGGTTATACCACGGCTGCGCGCGCTTTTCTCGCTGGACCGCGGTCAAAAAACAATTGATGCCGAGGGAGCGTGCCTTGAGCGCGTTCCGGCGAATAACCACGTCATGAATGGGGATCGGCCGATACCGCTCGCGCGGCGGTATCGCCTGCTCTCTGTGGTCGGCAGGGGCGGCATGGGCACCGTGTGGCGCGCCTACGACGAGATGCTCGACCGGGACGTGGCCGTCAAGGAGGTGCACCTGCCGGCGCGCATCACGCAGAGCGAGCGCAGGGTGCTGTGCCGGCGGCTGCTGCAGGAGGCGCGCGCGACGGCCGCGCTGCGGCATCCCGGCGTGATCGCCGTGCACGACCTGATCGTGGAGGACGGCCGGCCCTGGATCGTCATGGAGTTCCTGGCGGGGTGCTCGCTGAACCGGCTGGTCATCGAGGACGGCCCGCTGAGCGTGCGGCGGACGGCGCAGATCGGCGCCGCCGTGCTGTCGGTGCTGCGGGCGTCGCACGAGGCGGGCATCCTGCACCGCGACGTGAAGCCGAGCAATGTGCTGCTCTGCGACGACGGCCGCGTTCTGCTCAGCGACTTCGGGCTCGCCGTCCAAATGGACAATGGCCGGGAGCTGGCCGACACAATGCCCACGGGCATTGAGGGATCTCCCGCTTATCTTCCGCCGGAGCGCATCGACGGGCAGTTGAGCGTGCCGGCGTCCGACCTGTGGTCGCTCGGCGCGACGCTCTACATGGCGGTCGAGGGTTTCGCCCCGTTCCTGCGCTGCCACGCCCTCGCGTCGATGATGGCGGTGATGCTGGGCGACTACGCGCGCCCGGCGCGGGCGGGCCCCCTGACCCCCGTCATCGAGGGGCTGCTGCGGCAGCGGCCGGAGGAGCGGCTGACCGCCGAGGCCACGGCGGACCTGCTGCGGGACGTCGTCGCCGACCTCCCGGAACCGGGCATCACGCGGGCGCCGCGCCCCGAGCGGGTGCGCGTCCCGGCCACGCGGCGGGCCTTGCGCGGGCCGCGCGTCCCGTGGACACTGCGCAGCGGGAAGGCGCCGTGCGGTTCGCCGCGTTCCCGCCGGTGGTTCAAGCCTCCGCGGTTCAAGGCCCCGCGGTTCAAGACCCCGCCGCTCAAGACCCCGTCGTTCCGGGGGCGGCGGCTCCGGCCGGGGGCGGTCGCCGGGGTCGCGGTGCTGGCCGTCCTCGCGGCGGGCACGGGCACCTGGGCGGCCCGCTGGACGTCGATCGGCAAGAGCGACGCGGTGGCGCTGCGGCCGGCGGCGGGCGTGACCGCCAAGACCGCGAAGTACCACGAGACGGGCGCCTACTCGGTGCGGGTGCCGGCGGGCTGGCAGTCCGAGCGCAGCGGCACCGTGATGACCTGGAAGGACGCCGGGGCGGGGCGGGGCCTGCGCATCTCCCCGGCACCGGGCGATCCGCTCGCGGGGCTGCGCGCCGAGGAGCACCGGGCGGTGGGGGAGCACCGCTTCCCGGGCTACCGCAGGCTGCGGCTGGAACCCGCCCCCGAGGTCGCCGCGGGCGGCGCCGAATGGGAGTTCACCTGGCGGTCGGGCACGGGCGACGGCGTCAGGCACGTGCTGTGCAGCCGGGCGGCCGGGTACGAGTTCTGTTTCTCCGCGCCCGATCCCGACTGGACGCCGGGCCAGCGGCTCTACGACCGGATCCTGGAGTCGTTCAGGCCGGAGAAGCCGAAGAAGCACCAGAAGCAGGAGAAGGCACAGGAGCGCGACTGAGGGGTCTCCTCCGTTCCGAGTCCGGGGCGGCGGCTCAGGTGGTCTGCTGGAGGCGGAGCAGGAACTCGGCGTTGGACGAGGTGCCCTTCATCTTCTCCAGGAGCTGCTCGACGGCCTGCTGCTTCTCCAGCCCCTGGAGGGCGCGGCGCAGCCGCCAGGAGAGCGCGAGCTCCTCGGGGGACATCAGCAGCTCGTCGCGGCGCGTGCCGGACGCCTCGATGTCGACTGCGGGGAAGACGCGGCGGTCGGCGAGGCCCCGGTCGAGCTTCAGCTCCATGTTGCCGGTGCCCTTGTACTCCTCGAAGAAGACGTCGTCCATGCGGGACCCCGTCTCCACGAGCGCGGTCGCGAGGATCGTCAGCGAGCCGCCGTTCTCGATGTTGCGGGCGGCGCCGAAGAACTTCTTCGGCGGGTAGATCGCGGTCGTCGCGACGCCGCCGGCGAGGATCCGGCTGCTGGAGGGCGCCGCGAGGTTGTAGGCGCGGCCGAGCCGGGTGATCGAGTCGAGCAGCATGACCACGTCGTGGCCCTGCTCGACGAGCCGCTTGGCCCGCTCGACGGCGAGTTCGGCGAGCGCGGTGTGGTCCTGCGCGGGACGGTCGAAGGTCGAGTGGACGACCTCGCCGCGCACGGTCCGCTGCAGGTCGGTGACCTCTTCCGGCCGCTCGTCGATGAGCACGACCATGAGGTGCACTTCGGGGTTGTTCTGCGCGATCGCGTTCGCGACGGCCTGCAGGACCATCGTCTTGCCGACCTTCGGCGGCGACACGATGAGCCCGCGCTGGCCCTTGCCGATGGGCGCGACCAGGTCGATGACGCGGGTGGCGAGGGGGCCGGTGTCGAGGCGGAGCCGCTCGTCCGGGAACAGGGGGGTGAGCTTGCCGAACTCGGGGCGGTTCGCGGCCTCGGCCGCCGGGAGGCCGTTCACGGTCTCGACGCGGGCGAGCGAGCCGAACTTCTCCCGGCCGGACTTCGGCGCCTTCGCGGTGCCCGCGACGACGTCGCCGGGGCGCAGGTGGTGCGCCTTGACCTGGGCGAGGGAGACGTGCACGTCCTCCGGCCCGGCGAGGTAGCCGGAGGTGCGGACGAAGGCGTGCTTGTCCTGGACGGCGAGGAGGCCGTGGAACGGGACGGCGGGCCCGTCGTCGGCGGTGCGCCGCGCCTGCTGGCCGCCCTTGCGGGCGTTCTGCGCGGGCACGGTGTGCGCCTGCGACCGGCGACCGGCGGCGGTGTGCCCGGTCGCGGGTTCGGAGGTGAGGGTGGAAGTGGACATGCGGGTCCCTTCTCAGGCTCGCGCGGAGCGGTCCGCGCCGCCTGGAGTCGTTTCCCGGGTACGGCGGCGGAACCCGCGGCGCGTACGCGAGAGGAATGCGAGAGATGCAGCTCGGTTCACCGGGCTGACGTCGGCTCCCTTGTGCGGCGGTCCGGAACGCCGAGGTGCGCGCGCCGAACCGGGAGGATCACCGGGCGCTCAGATGGCCCGGGCGGGGAAGAGAGGGCCTTCGAGGCGATTCACGGAATCCGAAGGCACTGCCTTGACAGTACAGCACGCGACGCGGGTTGCGCATTCCCCGATCGCCGCCGATTTTCCTCATGAAGGTCGAGCCCCCTGTACCGATGCGGCGGCGCCGTGCGGCGCCGCCGGCGGCCGCCTGCGCGCGTCCCCCGACGGCAGAGGCGGCCAATTGCACCGTATGACTCCCCGAGCGGCCCCGAGGTTCCCGGACGGCGCTCCGGTCCGCGGCCGGGACCGGCCGCCCCGGGATCGTCCGGGCGCCGCGCGCTCCGTACGATGAGCCGGGTCGAGGCGCGACGACATCCGGGCGGGGCGTCCGGGCGAGGGAGGACCATGGCCGCCGGGCTTGACTTCGAGGTCGCCGAGGGCGTCGGGACGATCACCATCGACCGGCCGGCCAAGCGGAACGCCATGTCGGCGGACATGTGGCGGGCCCTGCCCGGCATCCTGGAGACCCTCGCCAAGGACCCGGCCGTCCGGGTCGTGGTGCTGACGGGCGCGGGCGGGAACTTCTGCGCGGGCGCCGACATCGCCGAGCTGAACGACATCCACCGCGACGACGACTCGCACCTGTCGACGGTCGCCGAGCGGGCGCTCGCCGCGTTCCCGAAGCCGACGCTGGCCGCGATCGAGGGGTACTGCGTCGGCGGCGGCTGCCAGCTCGCGGCGGCCTGCGACCTGCGCTTCGCCGCCGAGGACGCCCGGTTCGGGATCACCCCGGCCAAGCTCGGCATCGTCTACCCGGCGGGCGCGACGGCGCGGCTGGTCCGGCTCGTCGGGCCGGCCGCCGCGAAGTACCTGCTGTTCTCCGCCGACCTCGTCGGCACCGGGCACGCGCTGCGGATCGGGCTGCTGGACGAGGTCGTCCCGGCGGGCGGCCTGCGCGACCGGGTCGCCGCGTTCACCGCGACGCTCGCGTCCCGGTCGCTGCTCACCCAGCAGGCCACCAAGGACATCGTGGACGCGATCGCCGCCGCCGGGCCCGTCCGGGAGAAGACGGACCGGTGGCTGGCGGAGGTCGCGGCGAGCGGCGAGGTCGAGGAGGGCATCGCCGCGTTCCTGGAGCGCCGCGCGCCCGCGTTCACCTGGACGGCCCCTACTCGCTGAGCCCGGCCGGGGCGCCGGCGGACCAGCCCGACAGGTCGCAGAACCGGCCCTCCGGCAGCCGGTGCAGGCGCCGCGCCGCGCCGGACGGGTCGTCCAGCGGCACGGCGCCCTCGGGGCGGCGCAGCTCGGCGAGCGGCACGACCCCGCACACCAGCGCGTCCGGCGTCCGGACGATCAGGAGCGGCCCGATCTGCGCGCCGCCCCGGTCGACGCCGCGCAGCGCGCCCAGCAGGCCGCGGGCCTTGCCGGTGGTCTCCGGGCAGTCCTCGCGCAGCGCGGCGACGAGGTCGACGAAGTCGCGCTCCAGCGCGCGCGGACTGCGCCCGGACAGGTAGTAGCGGTCGCGGTCGGTCAGCTCGACGCGCAGCCCGTACTGCTCGGCGAACCGCTCGTAGGGGCCGGCCAGCGCGGGCCGCGCGTCGGGCGGGTCGGCGGTGAGCGCCCCGGCGACCAGCTCGGCGGGCTCGGCGCCGAGGGAGGCGGCCACGGCCTGGTCGAGCCGCCCGACGAGGTGCGCGCGCAGCACCGCGACCTCGGCGGCGAGCCGGTCGAGGGCGTCGCGCTGCTCGGCGGCGGCGTCGCGCTGCTGCTTCAGCCGCGCGGTGACGTCCGGCAGCAGCCGGTCGTTGATCTGCGAGATCAGCGACCGGATCCGGGTGTCGGCGGCGCCGAGCGCCTCCCGGTCGCGGTCCTGCTCGGCGGTGAGCCGGTCGAGCCGCTCCCGCTGCGAGGCGCGGAACCCCTCCAGCTCGTCCCGGGTGCCCTTGAGCGCGCGGAGCTGGGTGCGGATGTCGGCGATCTCCGGCGCGCCCGGGGAATGCCGGCGCTCGAACGCCAGATACAGCTCCCGCCCGGCGATCGCCAGGCACAGCAGGACCAGAACCACCGTCATCGCGCCCTCCCGGGGCCGTCTCGCGGAGCAGACTATGCCACCCGGTACGGCCCCGGCGGGGCGCGGAGAACGCCCCCTACTTGTTCAGATAGGCGAGGACGGCGAGGACGCGGCGGTTGTCGTCGCCGGTCACCGGCAGGTCGAGCTTGGTGAAGATGTTGGCGGTGTGCTTGGTGACGGCCCGCTCGGTGACGACGAGCCGCTCCGCGATCGCGGCGTTGGAGCGCCCCTGCGCCATCAGCTCCAGCACCTCGGTCTCGCGCGGGGTGAGCCGGCTCAGCGGGGTGTCGCGGGTGCTGGACGCGACGAGCCGGGAGATGACCTCGGGGTCCATCGCGGTGCCGCCCGCCGCGACCCGGCGGACCGCGTCCACGAACTGGGCCGCGTCGAACACCCGGTCCTTCAGCAGGTAGCCGATGGCGCCGGTGCCGTCCGCGAGCAGCTCCCGGGCGTAGAGCTGCTCGACGTACTGCGACAGCACCAGCACCGGCAGGCCCGGCACCCGGCGGCGGGCCTCCAGCGCGGCCTGGAGGCCCTCGTCGGTGAAGGACGGCGGCAGGCGCACGTCGACCACCGCCACGTCCGGGCGGTGGTCGAGCAGTGCCTTCAGGAGCGACGGGCCGTTGTCGACGGCGGCGGCGATCTCGAAGTCGTGCGTCTCCAGCAGGCTGACCAGGCCCTCCCTCAGAAGGGCGAGGTCTTCGGCGAGGACAACGCGCACGGCAGCTCCAGCGTCACGATCGTCGGGCCGCCCACGGGCGAGCTGAGGGCGAGGACGCCGTCGAATGTACCGATCCGCCGCTCGATGCCGCGCAGCCCGGTCCCGCCGTCGAGGGTGGCGCCGCCGCGCCCGTCGTCGGTGACGGTGATGCGGAGCATCCCGCCCTCGTAGCGCAGGTCGATCCAGACGCGGGACGCGCCGGCGTGCTTGGCGGCGTTGGTGAGGATCTCCGACACCGCGAAGTAGGCGGCGGACTCGACCGGCGGCTCGGCCCGTCCGGGCAGGTCGGCCTCGACCTCGACGCGCATCGGGTGGTCCAGCGCGAGCGCCTTCACCGCGTCGCCGAGGCCGCGGTCGGCGAGCACCGGCGGGTGGATGCCGCGGACCAGGTCGCGCAGCTCGTGCAGCGCCTTCGCCGACGACGCGCGGGTCTCGGCGAGCAGCAGCCGCGCCTTCTCCGGGTCCTTGTCGAGGAGGTGCTCGATGGCGCCGAGCGTCATGCCCATCGCGACGAGCCGGGCCTGCGCGCCGTCGTGCAGGTCGCGCTCGATGCGGCGCAGCTCGGCGGCGGACGCGTCCACGGCCTCCGACCGGGTCTCGGTGAGGTGCTGGACGCGCAGCGCCAGCTGCGACTTCTTCGTCGGCCCGAGGATCGTCCGGCCCCAGCGCCCGTACACGGTCATCATCTTCGGCCCGATCGCGTACCCGAGGGCGATGCAGGCGGTGGCGACGACCACGGTGGACAGGACGCGGCCGGGCTCGCGGCCGTACCCCTCGGTGATGTGGACGTAGGCGTACCAGTCGCTGCCGCCGTAGTGGCCGATCATGTCGCCGGCGAACGCGGCGAGCAGGTACCCCCAGAGCCCGTAGATGATCAGCAGGCCGGGCAGCGCCGCGGTGAACAGCGCCACGAACGGGTCGGTGACGACCCACAGGTAGTCGCGCCAGGTGGCCGGGTCGGAGATCAGCGCGATGAACCGCTTGAACATCCCGTGCAGGCCGGGCTCCTGCTCCGGCTCGGGCAGGTACGGGCGCTCGATCCGGGCGTCCGTCCACTTGTTGATGCGCTCGCGGTAGGCGTCGAGCTGGGTGCGCATGAGCATCGTCGCGGACGGGAACAGCAGCACCCCGATGAAGCTCGTGATCATCGAGATGACCGTGAGGAACCAGAGCCCGGCGAGCGTCGCCGGCACGGCCAGCATCCACAGCGCCAGCCCGCGCCAGGGCGCCCTCGCATGGCGCAGCAGTCGTGTTTCCTTCACCAATTCACCGCTCACTGGATCCTCCAAGGCTCACCTGCCATCTGGAATCCAGTCTTCTGGCGAGCACCCACGTCCACAGTGTGCCCGCACACCGAACCTGGGGTGTACCTACGTCCACCCCGGAACGCCGTTTAGAGCCATGTCCCGCCGGACGCGCGCTTCCTAGCGTCAATGGGTGTCACCCCGCAGACGACCTAACCAGGGGAACCCCCATGAAGCGAAACCTCGCCGCCGCGCTCGGCGGCTGGAGCGCGCGGCACCGCGTGACGGCCGTCCTCGGCTGGCTGCTGTTCGTCGTGCTGGCCTCGGTGCTGGGCGGCGCTGCCGGCCAGATCACGATGGCGGACCACGAGCAGGGCGTCGGGCAGTCGGCGCGGGCCGCGCAGATCGTCGCGGAGGCCGGCATCGAGGACCCGGACCGGGAGACGGTGCTGCTCTACGGCGCCCCCGCGGCCTCGCCGGAGATGCGCCGGGCGGTGGCGGACGTGCGGGCGAACGTCCAGGCCACGGGCCTGATCACCGACCTGCGCCCGGACGTGGTGGCCAAGGACGGGCGCCATGTGATCGTCCAGTTCACGCTGAAGGAGGCGCCGGACGACCCGCTGCCCGCCGTGCGGGACGCGGTCGCGAAGGCCGAGCGCGGCAACCCGTCCGTGCGGATGGGGCAGTTCGGCGGCGCCACCGCCGACGCCTGGTTCGACGACGCCCTCGGGGCCGACTTCAAGCGCGCCGAGCTGACGGCGGTGCCGCTCGCGCTCGGCATCCTGCTGGTCGCGTTCGGGGCGCTGCTCGCCGCCGTGCTGCCCGTCGTCCTGGCGTTCACCGCGTTCCTCGCCGCCGGCGGCGTCCTCGCGGTGGTCAGCCACGCGCTGCACGTCGACCAGACGACGAACTCGGTGATGCTGCTGATGGGCCTCGCCGTCGGCGTCGACTACTGCCTGTTCTACCTGCAGCGCGAGCGCGAGGAGCGCCGCAAGGGCCGCGACCGGGAGACCGCCCTGGCGATCGCCGCCGCGACCTCCGGCCGCTCCGTGCTCGTCTCCGGCATCACCGTGATGGTCGCGATGTCCGGGATGTTCCTGTCCGGTCTGCTGCTCTTCAAGGGGTTCGCGATCGCGACGATCCTCGTGGTCCTCATCGCGATGCTCGGCTCGGTGACCGTCCTGCCCGCGCTGCTGTCCCTGCTCGGCGACAAGGTCGACTTCGGCCGCGTCCGGCTGCCCCGGCGCCGCCGGGAGGAGCGCGCCGGCGTGGTCGGGACGCTGCTGAGGCCCGTGCTGGCCCGCCCCGGCATCGCCGCGCTGCTGTCGGCCGGCCTGCTGCTCGCCCTGGCCGCGCCCGCGCTCGGCATGAAGACCGAGCGGCTGCGCATCGACCAGCAGATCCCGCCCGGCGAGGAGATCGCGCAGACCTACACGCGGCTGAACGAGGCGTTCCCCGGCAACCCGGAGCCCGCGGTCGTCGTGCTGAAGGCCCGCGACATCAACGCGCCGCAGGTCACGCGGGCGATCGACGACCTGAAGCGGCGGGCGGCCGCGTCCGGCGAGCTGAACGAGCCGATCGACGTCACCGTCCACGACCGCGCGAACGTCGCCGAGATCGAGGTCCCGCTCGCCGGGACGGGCTCGGACGCGACCTCGAAGCACGCCCTGGAGACGCTGCGGGAGCGGATCGTCCCGGAGACGGTCGGCAAGGTCGGCGAAGCGCCCGTCACCGGGCAGCTCGCCTGGTCGACCGACTACAACGGGCAGCTGAAGTCGAGCATCGCGCCGGTCTTCCTGTTCGTCATGGCCATCACGTTCCTGCTGATGCTGGTCTTCTTCCGCTCGCTGCTGATCGCCGCCAGCGCGATCGTCCTGAACCTGCTGTCGGTGGGCGCCGCGTACGGGGTGATGGTGGCGGTCTTCCAGCACGGCTGGGGAGACTCGCTCGTCGGCACGACGGGCGCCGGGGCGCTCGAATCCTGGATCCCGCTCTTCGTCTTCGTCGTCCTGTTCGGCCTGTCGATGGACTACCACGTGTTCGTCGTCTCCCGGATCCGCGAGGCGTATGACCGGGGGCTCGACACGCCCCGCGCCGTGCACGAGGGCGTCCGCGCCACCGCGGGCGTCGTGACCAGCGCGGCCGTCATCATGATCGCGACGTTCGGCATCTTCGGCACGCTGTCGATGCAGGACTTCAAGCAGCTCGGCGTCGGCCTCGCGGTCGCCGTCCTGATCGACGCGACGATCGTCCGGGTCGTCCTGCTGCCTGCGGTGATGTCGCTGCTGGGACGCGCGAACTGGTACCTGCCGGCGTGGCTGAACTGGCTGCCCCGCATCTCCCACGGCGACGAGCCCGCCCTCGCTCCCGCCCCCGACCTGCGCGCGGGCACCACGGAAGACTTGGTGGCCGCTCGCTAGGACCTGTTCGCCCTCCGACCTCGCAGCGCCCGGTCGGAGGGCGATGCGCGGTCAGAGGGCGACGAAGGTCAGGCCGCGCTTCTTCAGCTTCGGGATGGCGTCCCGCAGGGCCTTGATGGTCTGGGAGCGGTCGCCGCCGCCGTCGTGGCACAGGACGATGTTGTTCTCCTGGCCCTTCAGCAGGGCGCGGCGGATGCGTCCCACGCCGGGGCGGGCCCAGTCGCGGGGGTCGACGGCCCAGTCGATCGGGAGCATGTCGTGCTCGGCGACCAGTTCCAGGACGGTCTTCGACCAGGCGCCGCCGGGCGAGCGGAAGAACTGCGGGACGACGCCGGTGACGTCCGCGATCCGGTCGTGCGCCTCGACGATCTCCTTGCGGACCCTCTTCTCCGGCAGGCTCGCGATGGCGATCGGGTGCGTCATGGTGTGGTTGCAGATCTGGTGCCCGGCGTCGGCGATGCGGCGGGTGAGCTTCGGGTACTCCTTCACCTGCTCGCCGATGATGAAGAACGTCGCGTGGACCTCGTGCTCGGCCAGCAGGTCGAGCATCTTCGGCGTCCACGTCGGGTTCGGGCCGTCGTCGATGGTCAGCGCGATCGACTTCGGCGGCGCGGGCGGGGCCAGCTGCGACAGCTCCCGGACGGGCTTCTCCAGCGCGGTGAGCTTGCCCGGCGTCCAGGACGCGGCCCGCGGCGTGGGGGTCGGCGTCGGCGTCGGGGTCGGCGTCGGATGGATCACCGGCCGCGCGCGGGGCGTCGCCGCGGGCGCGGCCGCGGCGCGGGAGCCCGAGGGCCGCGCTGCGTCGGCGCCGAGCGTGGCGAGACCGGCGGCACCCAGCAGCAGAAGCGCTTTGCGGCGGGATGTCCCACCTGACTCCTCAACCTCCACAAGTCCCACGCTATCGAGGTTTTAACCGGGTAGGGGGTCGCTATGGGATCACAATCGGCTCATTTGGGCGGCAGGTGAGCGCGACCCCGGAGGTCGGTCCGCTGCTGGCCTTCGTGCTGGCGTCGCTGGCGGCCGTCGCGGCGCTGCTGGTCCGGGTCGGCGGCCTCGGTCTCGGCCGGGACATGCTGGTCGTCTCGGTGCGCGCGGCGGTGCAGCTCACCGCGGTGTCGCTGCTGATCGCGGCGGTGCTGCGCAGCGCGGGGCTGACGGCCGCGTTCATCGCCGGCATGGTGGTGATCGCGGTCGTGACGGCGGGCCGCCGCATCACCCGGTCGCGGCGCGGCCCCGGCTGGTGGACGGCACTGCCGATCATCAGCGGCGTCGGGCCCGTGCTCGGGCTGCTGATGGCGACCTCGCTCGTCCCGGCCCGCACGGTGTCGGTGCTGCCGATCGCCGGGATCTTCATCGGCGGCGCCATGTCGGCGACCGGGCTCACCGGCCGCCGCGCGCTGGACGAGCTGGCGACGCGCCGCGGCGAGTACGAGGGCGGCCTCGCGCTCGGGCTGCTGCCGCGCGACGCCGCGCTGGAGGTGTGCCGCTCGTCGGCGGCGCTCGCGCTCTTCCCCGTCCTCGACCAGACCCGGACGGTCGGGCTGGTCACGCTGCCGGGCGCGTTCGTCGGGGTGCTGCTCGGCGGCGCCGACCCGGTCCAGGCCGGCGCGGTGCAGCTGCTCGTCCTCATCGGGCTGCTGGCGATCGAGTCGATCGCCGTGCTGATCACACTGGAGCTGGTGGCCAGGGGCCGGTTCGCCGCCGCCCCGGCGGACGGGAGGCGGACGCATGGCCATTGACGGCAGGGCGGTGGACGTCCTCGGCGAGTTCCCGCAGGTGGGAGAGGGAGCTGCCGGTACACATCCGCATAAATTGGCAACAGGCTCGCGCCGATCGCCGTAACCCTTTCACTAAGAACAATCATGTTCGCCAGAGGTGTTACGGTCTTCAGTGCAATATCGGGGGCCGGACGTCCCCGGCCGGATTCGAGCCGGGACGGCCGTGCGATCACGGCCCGGCGCAGCCGGCGTGTGGTGACCGAGTGTCCAGGCAGTGCGCCACGGGGGCCGATCTGTGCTGGAACACGCCCGCGTCGCCGCCCGCGGCGCTGACCCCGTCGCCGGGCCGATCCACCGAGAAGCCGCGCGGCCCCGCGGTTCTCACCGGCCCCACCGGCCCATCGGCCCGTCCCACCGCGATCCGGTGGCGGCGGCCGGGGTCCATTCCCCCGCGCAGGGCGGCCTTACGGGAGCAGGCCGGCGCGGCGGGCGGCGGTCACGGCCTCCAGGCGGGTGTGGCTGTCGAGCTTGCGCATCGCCGAGCGCAGGTAGCTCTTCACCGTCTCCGGCAGCAGGCCGAGCCGTTCGGCGGCCTCCGCGTTCGTGCAGCCGATCGCCACGTACGACAGGACGTCCAGCTCGCGCGGCGACAGGACGGGGCGCGGCGCGGCGTCCGCGTCGTCCAGCCCGGCGGCGGCGAGCCGCAGCGACGCCCGGCGCAGGCGGTCGCGGGTCGGCAGGTCGCTGACCTCCTCGGCCAGCGCCCGCAGCTCCGCGTGGACCGCCCGCACCTCCTCCCAGCGCGCCGCCGACGTGCCGGGCCGCGCCCGCGCGAGCGCGTCGTCGGCGCGGTCCTGGACGGCGAGGTCCTGTTCGAGGTCGCGGGCGACCTGGACGGCGGCGCCCACGATGCGGTCGGCGAGGCCGAGCGGTTCGCGGAGCGCGCCGTACAGGACGCCGCGCACCCGCCGCCGGACGACGATCGGCACGGCGACGATCGACAGCAGCCCCTCCCGCCCCACGGGCTTGTCGTAGTCGTGGCTGATGGCCGCCGAGCACGGATAGTTGCTCACCCAGGCGGGACGTCCGAGGGCCATCGCCTTGCCGCCGAGCCCGTTGCCCCGCCGCACGACGAGGCCGTTCAGCGAGTCGGTCGTGTTGCCGACCAGCTCGGTGATGCAGAGCCGGTCCCGGCCGCTCAGGGCGCCGCCGAACACCATCGGCAGCCCGGTCGTGCGGTGCAGGGACAGCACCGCCGACCGGACGGATCCCGCGTCGTCGCGCGCGCCTCGGGGGGCGCGCCCTCCCGAGGCCCCCGGTTCAGCCGCATCCATGCTCCGAGCATGCCCTGCGCGACCCTCGCCCCGAAAGGCCGGACGCGGAGAAACGCGGGGGTTTCCGCAGGCGGTCAGGCGTGCCGCGCGGTGGCGGCGTCCTCCAGGCCGAGGATGTCGACGGCCTCCGCGCGCATCTGCACCTTGCGGATCTTGCCGGTGACCGTCATCGGGAACTCCTCCACGACGTGCACGTAGCGGGGGATCTTGTAGTGCGCCAGCTTGCCCTCGCAGAACGCGCGCAGCTCCCCGGCGGTCATCCCGGGCACGCCCTCGCGCAGCCGCACCCAGGCCATCAGCTCCTCGCCGTACTTCTCGTCGGGGACGCCGATGACCTGCGCGTCCACGATGTCGGGATGGGTGTAGAGGAACTCCTCGATCTCGCGCGGGTAGATGTTCTCGCCGCCCCGGATGACCATGTCCTTGATCCGGCCGGTGATGTTGACGTAGCCGGCGTCGTCCATCACGGCGAGGTCGCCGGTGTGCATCCAGCGGGCCGCGTCGATGGCCTCGGCCGTCTTGTCCGGCTCCTCCCAGTAGCCGAGCATCACCGAGTAGCCGCGGGTGCAGAACTCGCCGGGCACGCCGCGCGGGACGGTGACGCCGGTCTCCGGGTCGATGATCTTGATCTCCAGATGCGGCAGCACGGTGCCGACCGTGGACACCCGGCGGTCGAGGGAGTCGCCCGCCCGGGTCTGCGTCGACACCGGCGACGTCTCCGTCATGCCGTAGCAGATCGCGACCTCGCCCATCCCGAGCCGCTCGATGACCTGCTTCATCACCTCGACCGGGCACGGCGACCCCGCCATGATCCCGGTGCGGAGGGTGGACAGGTCGAGGGCGTCCAGCGAGGGCTCGTTCAGGACGGCGATGAACATCGTCGGCACCCCGTACAGCGACGTGCAGCGCTCGGCGGCGACCGCTTCGAGGGTCGCCTTCGGGTCGAACGCCGGCGCCGGGATCACGACGCACGCGCCGTGGCTCGTCGCCGCCAGGTTCCCCATCACCATGCCGAAGCAGTGGTAGAAGGGCACGGGCACGCACACGCGGTCCTCTTCGTCGTAGCCGCACAGCTCACCGACGAAGTAGCCGTTGTTCAGGATGTTGTGGTGCGAGAGCGTCGCGCCCTTGGGGAAACCCGTCGTCCCGGACGTGTACTGGATGTTGATGGGGTCGTCGGCGGTGAGCGTCCGCGCGATGTCGACGAGGACGGCCGGGTCGCTCGTCCGGCCCGCCTCCATGAGCCCGTCCCAGTCGGAGGTGCCGATGAGGATGACGTCGCGTAGGGCGGGGCACTTCGGCTTGACCTCGTCCACCATCGCCGCGTAGTCGGACGTCTTGAACGTGGACGCCGACACCAGCGTCCGGATGCCCGCCTGGTTGAGGACGAACTCCAGCTCGTGCACCCGGTAGGCGGGGTTGATGTTGACGAGGATCGCGCCCAGTTTCGCCGTCGCGTACTGGACGAGCATCCACTCGGCGCAGTTCGGCGACCAGATCCCGACACGGTCGCCCTTGACCACGCCGAGGTCGCGCAGGCCGAGCGCCACGGCCTCCACGTCGTCGGCGAACTGCTCGTACGTCCAGCGGCGCCCGGAAGTGCGGTCGACGAGCGCGTCCCGTTCGGGGAACGCGGCGACCGTCTTGTCGAGGTTCGCGCCGATGGTGTCACCGAGCAGGGGGGTGGTCGATACGCCCGACGCGTAGGAGAGGTTCATCGTAGGTCCTCCTCGCGGAACTCACCCGGCGGCCGGTCGTCCGGGCCGGGATGCTTGTCGATCTCGCTGGTCCGCAGCTCGACCCGGCGGATCTTGCCGGAGATCGTCTTCGGCAGCTCGGCGAACTCCAGCAGCCGCACCCGCTTGTACGGCGACAGCTGCGCCCGGCTGTGCTCGAAGATCGCCTTCGCGGTCTCGGCGGTCGGCTGCCAGCCGTTCGCGAGCGTCACGTACGCCTTCGGCACGGCCGCGCGGACCGGGTCGGGCGACGGCACGACCGCCGCCTCCGCGACCGCCTCGTGCTCGATCAGCACGCTCTCCAGCTCGAACGGGGAGATCTTGTAGTCGGACGCCTTGAACACGTCGTCGGCGCGTCCGACGTAGGTGATGTAGCCGTCCTCGTCGCGGGAGCCGATGTCGCCCGTGTGGTAGTAGCCGCCCGCCATGGCCTCTTCGGTGCGGGCCTCGTCGCCGTGGTAGCCGGTCATCAGCCCGAGCGGGCGGTCCTCCAGCTCCAGGCAGATCTCGCCCTCGTCGCCCGGCTCCCCGGTCAGCGGGTCGATCAGCGCCACCTTGTAGCCCGGCACGGCGCGCCCCATCGACCCCGGCTTGACCGGCTGGCCCGGCGTGTTGGCGATCTGCACGGTCGTCTCGGTCTGCCCGAAGCCGTCGCGGATCGTCCGGTCCCAGGCGTCCCGCACCCGCTCGATCACCTCGGGGTTCAGCGGCTCGCCGGCCGCGACGACCTCGCGCGGCGGCGTCGCGAGGCGGCCGAGGTCGGCCTGGATCAGCATCCGCCACACGGTCGGCGGCGCGCAGAAGCTCGTGATGCCGCAGCGCTCCATCGTGTCGAGCAGCCGGTCGGCGTCGAACCGCGTGTAGTTGAAGATGAACACGCACGCCTCGGCGTCCCACGGCGCGAAGATGTTGCTCCACGCGTGCTTCGCCCAGCCCGGCGACGAGATGTTGAGGTGGACGTCCCCGGGCCGCAGCCCGATCCAGTACATCGTCGACAGGTGCCCGGCCGGGTAGGACGCGTGGGTGTGCTCCACCAGCTTCGGCTGCGCCGTCGTCCCGGACGTGAAGTAGAGCAGCAGCGTGTCCCGCGACATCGTCAGCCCGTACGGGGTGAACGACTCGCCCTCCTCGTAGGCGTCGGCGTACGTCGTCCAGCCCTCGACGGGCGCGCCCACGGCGATCTTCGTGTAGTCGCCCTCGACGCCGTCGAACTTGCCGGTGTCGGCCGAGGCGACCACCACGTGCCGCGCCTTGCCGCGGGTCAGCCGGTCCTGCAGGTCGGCCGTGCCGAGCAGCGGCGTGCACGGGATCATGATCGCGCCGAGCTTCATCACCGCGAGGACGGTCTCCCACAGCTCGACCTGGTTGCCGAGCATCAGGATGACCCGGTCGCCGCGGCGCACGCCCGTCCGGCGCAGCAGGTTCGCGACCTGGTTGGACCGCCGCGACAGCTGCGCGAACGAGTACTTCGCCTCGGAGCCGTCCTCCTCGACGATCCACAGCGCGGGCGCGTCGTTGCCCTCGGCGATCTTGTCGAACCAGTCCAGCGCCCAGTTGAAACCGGTCAGCACCGGCCAGCGGAACTTCTCGTACGCCGTCGCGTAGTCGTCGCGATGCGCGAGCAGGAAGTCGCGCGCCGCGCGGAACTCGACTGCGGGCATGGTCTCTCCTCGTAGCCGCACGGACACCCGGTCACCTGGATGGTTGGCCATCCGGGTGACCCGCGCCACCCCCGAACGGGGGTAGTCGGGATCGTCCTACCCGCCCGTCGTGAACGTGGACCGCAGCAACCGCGCCATGTGCTCGCCGATCTGCTCCGGCGTCCACCCGCGCTCGTTGAGCAGCGTCTCGCCGACCCCGTTGGAGATGAGCGCGAGCAGCATGTCGGTGGCGGTGTCGACCGTCCAGCCGGGAGCGAGGACGCCCTCCTCGTCCAGCCGGCGGATCAGCGCCCGGTTGGTCTCCAGCCGCCAGTACAGCGCCGCCTCCCAGTGCCGCGCCGCGTCCGGGTCGTTGCCCGCCTCCCGCTCGACGGCCCGCGACACCTGCAGGATGCGCGCCATGAAGTCGGCGTGCCGGTACGCGAACGCCTCCAGCGCCGCCACCGCGTCCGGCGCCTCGCTGATCGGCGCGAACCGGCCCTCCAGGTCCTCGACCTCGTTGACGTAGCCGAACAGCTCGGTGATCAGGTCGGCGCGGGACGCGAAGTGCAGGTAGACGGCCCGCCGCGACACCCCGGCGTGCTCGGCGACGGCCGCCATCGTCGTCGCCGCCATGCCGCGCTCCTCGACGAGCTCGCGGGCGGCCCGCAGCAGCGCCATCCGGGAACGGCGGCTCCGCGCGTTCCGCGGCTCCTCGATCGACCTGGGCATGGCCCCATGATTCCAGCCTTGTCGAAACTGCACTGAATGTGTACTTTTCAACTTTACATCATGTGCAGTTAAGGGGGACGTGTGCGGCAGTGGTGGCCGGTCGCGGGCAGCGGCCTCGTCGTCTTCATGGCGACCCTGGACACGAGCATCGTCGCGGTGGCGCTGCCGTCGCTCGAACGCGGCTTCGGGGTGCGGACGTCCGCCGCCGAATGGGTCGTCCTCGGCTACCTCGCGCCGCTGATCGCGCTCACGCTCCCCGCCGGCCGGTGGCTCGACCGCACCGGCCCTCGCGCGGCGCTGCTGCTCGCCGTGGCCGGCTTCACGCTCAGCAGCCTGGCCGCCGGGCTGGCCCCGTCCCTCCCACAACTGGTCGCGTCCCGCGTCGCTCAGGGCGCCTTCGCGGCGGTGCTGTTCGCGGTGATCCCGACGATCGTGATCCGCTCCGTCCGCCCCGACCTGGCCGGACGGGCGGGCGCGCTCGTCATGACGCTCGGCCCGCTGGGCGCCGTGAGCGGCCCGCCGCTCGGCGGACTGATCGTCCAAGCCTGGGGATGGCCGTGGATCTTCTACATCAACATCCCGATCGGCGTCCTCGTCACGGCCATCGCGCTGACCACCCTGCCGCCGGACGCCCTCCGCCTCCCGGGCCGCGCCTTCCTGGCCGAGACGGCGCTCCTCGCCGCGGCGAGCGTCACGCTGCTGCTCTCGCTCTCGCTGTCGGCGAGCCACGGCATCGCATGGTTGGCCCTGGCCCTCGGCGCCGTCCCGCCCCTCTGCCTCTGGGGCCGGACGAGGGCGAGCGACCCCGTCCGGGCCCTCCTCCGCGTCCCGGCGCTGGCCGCGCCCGTCGCGGCGATCATGCTGAACGCCCTGGTCATCTCGCTCACCGAGTTCCTCGCGCCGTTCTACCTCCAGCGGACGCTGGGGCTCTCCCCGTCCGCCACCGCGGCGGCGATCCTGGCGTTCCCCGTGACGATGGTCGCGGCGGGCCCCGTCGGCGGCGTCCTCGGCGACCGCTGGGGGACGGACCGCGCGGCCGTCCTCGGAGCCGCGGTCACGGCCGCCGGCGTCCTGCTGCTGGTGCCCCTCGGCACCGGCTGGCACCCGGCCGACCTGAGCTGGCGCCTGGCCATCGTTGGCGCGGGCACCGGCCTCTTCGCGGGCCCGACGTTCGCAAGGCTCATGTCGAGCGCGCCACCCGACCTCCAGGGCACGGCCGGAGCGGCACAGAGCCTGGCCCGCCAACTCGGCTTCTCCCTAGGTCCCGCCTTGGCGACGACTGTGTGGGCCTTGTCCGACTACAGCCTCATCGGCCTGCGCACGGCCTTCGCCTTGGCCACGGCTACCGCCCTCACGACCGTGCTGACCCTGCGCCTCCGTACCGGACGCTGAAACGGCGGACGACCCGGAGCCGGATGGCCTCGGGTCGTCCGCCGTGCGGTGCTTTGGCTCAGTGCTTGAGGGAGTGCAGGAACTCGCGGGTGTCGTGGCGGCGGTTCCAGGCGATGGCGGCGAAGATGACGGCGAACGCGGCGGGCATCAGGCTCCAGGCCGGGTCCAGGACCAGCAGGTGCGTGGTGATCGCGCCGGCCATCAGGCCGATCAGCCCGGTCGCCGCCAGCCCGGCCAGGCGCGGCACCAGCAGCCCGATCGCGCCGGACACCTCGACGATCCCGGTGACGTAGCGGAACCACTGGCCCCACCCGATCAGATCGAAGGTCTCCACGGCGTCGGCCTGCCCGACCAGCTTGGGCAGCCCCGAGGCGATCAGCAGGAACGCCGCGAGCAGCACCTGCGGCACCCACAGCACCTTGCGCACCGAGCCACCGTCAGCGGTGGACTCGACGGGAGCGGCGGTGGTCGGGGACTGGACGGTCTGAGCGGTCTGAGCGGTCATGGCGGTGGTCCTTCCGTGCGGTGCATCTCATCGGCCTTCACTGACACGTCGCACGGACCCCGACCGAATCGACATCCCGCCCGATTTTTCTTCAAGATTTTTTCGAGACCACATAAGCCCAGGTCAGGCAGGGTAACTCCGCATCAGAAGCCGTCAAGCTGCCTCTGGAAGATCGCCCCATATTGTGGGGAAATGTAGGGGAGTGGTGGCGGCGAGGCTGGGGGCGTCATGGCTGTCCGGATCGGCGGTATCGAACTCCACGCGGGACCTACCGTCCTCGGCGGCCCCGACGACCTGGACGCGGTGATCCGCGACTTCGTCACCGAGGCCCGGCACACGCTGCGCGTCGCGGTGCAGGAACTGGACTCCCGGACGATCGCGCAGGCGATCCTCGCGGCGCGGGCGCGCGGTGTGCGGGTGCAGATCATCCTGGAGGGCGACTACCTGCGGGAGGACCGTCCGGCCGCGGATCCGTGGGCGGCGGCCGGGGCCAACGAGGAGAACCGGCTCATCCACGCGGCGCTGCTGCGCGCGGGCGTGGACCTCGTCACCGACCTGAACCCGGCGATCTTCCACCAGAAGTTCATCGTGCGCGACGCCGGCGAGCCGACGGCCGCGGTGCTGACCGGCTCGGCGAACTTCACCCTCACCGACACCGGCACCAACCCGGCGGGCGGCTCCGCCGGCAAGGCGGGCAACAACCTCAACCACGTCCTGATCCTGCGGGGCCGCCGCGCGGCGGCGCTCTACCTGGAGGAGTTCCTCCGGATGCGCTCGGGGACGTTCGGCGCGATGCACGAGCGCGTGGAGCCGCGCCCGGCGGAGTTCCGGCTGGGCCAGGTCCGCGTCAAGCCGCTGTTCGCCCCGCGGCACGGCCCCGAGATGGAGATCATGAAGCAGATGCTCAAGGCCGCGTCGAGCGTCGACTTCGCGATGTTCACCTTCGCCCGCTCGTCCGGCATCGACGACACGATGATCAGGCTGGCGCCGTCCCTGACGCGCGTCCGCGGCGTGCTGGACCACGGCCAGGGCGCCCAGGCGTGGGCCGCCACGGAGCCGCTGAAGGCCGCCGGGGTGCAGCTGTTCGAGAACAAGCCGGGCACCGGCGTCCGGAAGGTGCACCACAAGCTCATGGTCATCGACGAGCGCCTGGTGATCGCCGGCAGCTTCAACTACACCGCGCCCGCCACGACGCTGAACGACGAGAACATCATCGTCCTCGGCGACCTGGAGGAGACCCGCGCCGACGCCGAGACCGCCCAGCGCCAACTGGCCGCCTTCGCCCTCCACGAGATCTCCCGAATCACCACCGACCTCTCCCGCCCCGCCTGAAGGACGGGACGGGATCGACCGGCGATGAATTCGTGGCCTTCCACCCGTACTCGCGCTTTCATGTAGGGGTGAGGCAGAACGTGGGGCGACGGCTGTTGGCGGTCTTGGCCGTGTTCCTCGTCCTAGTGGCCAGCGGCGTTCACGGTCAATTACTCTTCTGGTCGGCCTGGTTCGTCGTATGGGCCTGCGCTCAGATAGGCGTGGGCGTGCTCGCCGAGTTCTGGATCCGACGGCATGCGCGGTCGCAGGGGTGGGATCAAGCAGATCGTCCGGTAATGCTGCGTCCGATCGAGTGGTCGCTCGCCATCGTCGCCATGTCGGCGCTGGTGGGCTCGGACCACACGTCACTTGCCACTGGTGCCGCATGCTTCATCCTCATCATCCCCAACGCATGGCGCGAACGGCGCAGAGGAAGGGCCTGGATGCAGGACGGCGAGGCAGGCGAGAAAACGCACTGAGCCGAGGCTGCGCTGGGAGGAGGTCTGCCAGCGGGGTTCCGGGGTCGGCCAGGCGTGACGGGACTGCCGGGTGGCGGGGGTCAGGGTGGGGGTGGGGTGGTGCCGAAGGGGTTGTCGATGGTGTAGCGCCAGTGGCCGTCCGGGCAGCGGCGGGCCACGTCGGTGGCGGTGCCTTCGATATGGACGGGATTGCCCTTGCGGTCTTGGCCTTCGATCGTCCAGTCGACGATGAGGAGTGACAGGTCGCCCGCCGTGTAGACGTGGCGTGGGACGACGGTGATCGGGACGCCCAGTGACATGAATTCGGCATTGGCGGCCTGGGCTTCACCACCGGTCAGCGGCGTGCCGGGAGTGGGGACGAAGACGGCCCCTTCCGCGTACATTTCCGCGACCGCTGAAGGGTCGCCGGAGTTGAAGCGGTCGGCGAACACGTGCGGGACGTCTTCGGGACGGTCGGCGAGGCGCGGCATTCGGTGTCCTTCGTGTAGACAGGCAGGGACGCGGCAACGCTAGGAGGCGCTTTCGTGACTCACCAAACGGTTGGCCACCCGGGGCTGCCCGACGACCCGCGCGCCGCCGTGGACGAG
This sequence comes from Actinomadura geliboluensis, assembly GCF_043197915.1. NCBI lineage: Bacteria > Bacillati > Actinomycetota > Actinomycetes > Streptosporangiales > Thermomonosporaceae > Actinomadura > Actinomadura geliboluensis. Next base: position 220,793 of record NZ_JBICUA010000008.1, read on the forward strand.
CCGACCCCCTCCTGCCCGGTGGAGATCACGCTCGACGTCCTGCGCGGCCGCTGGATGACGCTGGTCGTCCGGGAGCTCCTGCGCGAAGACCGGTCGTTCACCGAGCTGCGCCAAGCGCTGCCCGCTCTATCGGACAAGGTGCTCGCCGACCGCCTGGCGCATCTCGTTCAATGCGGAGTGCTGGAACGGCGCCGCCAGCCGGGATGGCCGCCCCGGACGCAATACGCCCTCACTCCGCACGGCCACCGCCTCGGTCCAGTTCTCCAGGCCCTCTGGGACTGGGGCAACGAGCTCTAGCCCGCCTCCAATAGCGACCGGACGAGGTCGCGGTAGGCGTCCTTCATGGGGAGTTCGCGTTGGACGTGGACGCGGCGGCGAGTGGCGGTCACGTCGACGCCCCGAATGGGGTCGTGGCCGGACTTCTCGTAGTTCTCCCACCAGAGCCCCACGCCGCGGCGCTGCCAGGCCGGGACCTCGTTGAAATTGATTCCGCGCGCGTAGAGGAGTTCGTTCTTCGCCGAGACGGAGGTGCGTTCGAGTTCGCGGGTCGCCTGCCGGGCGGAGCGGCCCTCGTTGCGGAGCGTCCAGTAGCACCAGCCGTTCAGGGCGCAGCGGGCGGCGTCGGCCTGGCGCCAGGAAAGGTAGTCGACGACCTCGTCCAGGGCCGTGCCCATCCAGATGCGGCTGTCGAACGCGACGGGTTCGCCGGCGGCGTGGGTGAACGCGGCGGTCGCGATGCTCGCCGACAGGGAGACGAGTTTCTCCACCTCGCGGCCGAACAGGTCGAACGACGGGTCGAGCACGACGGAGATCTCGTCGCTCTCGGTGTAGGCGTAGCGGCCGCCGAGGTCGCTGAGGAGCGCCTTCGCGGTGTCGGCCATGAGTGCCGAGAAACGCGGGTCGAAGGGCTTGTCGAAGCGGGACTCGGTGAAGCGGGAGAAGGAGCGGCCGTCCACGCGGATGACCGTCCACGCGCCGGGGAGCAGGGTCAGGGAGTGGAACCATTCGCGGGCGCGCATCCGCGTTTCAAGGTCCTTCATCGGTCATCTCCCTGACGTCGAATGCGCCGCCGGCGGCGGGGAGCACCGCGAACAGCGCGTCGAAGCCGTCTGACGGGCGCGGACGGCGAAGACGTTTGAGAGTGGCATAGACGCCGACGTCCGGCACCTGGATTTCGGGTGGGCGGACGGCGTTGCGGCGCATCGAGAGCTCGACGTCCGGAGGAAACCAATAGCCGATGACGTGCGCGCTGTGGCGGCGGCCCACGGTGATGAGCGGCTGCCATTCGTCCGGGGACGGGTTCGTGTTGTCGACCGCCACGTCACGGTCTTGTTCCAGGGCCTCGGATATGAGCCTCAACTGGCGTGCCTGCTTGCGCCGGGCGCCTCTCGGGAAGAGGTCCTTGCTGACGTGGACATGTCCGGCGAGATGCCGTCGGTAGAACGTCGTCTTCCCGGACGCCTGGAGGCCGATCAGAATGGCCAGGTCGGGCATCAGCCGGGGGTCAGGGCGCGCACTAGGTCGACGGCGGGGGCGTCGGATGTCTTGTGGAAGGACTCGCCCGCCCACAGGTTCACGCCGTCCGGGTCCCCCTTGGCGGCAGCCGCCTTGCGCAGTGGTGAGGTCACGTAGTGGACGTCCGGGTAGGCGGCCGGTGCGTGCGGTGAGTGGTCGGTGAGGAAGCGGTTGACCAGGCCGCGGGCGAGGCGTCCGCTGAAGGCGCGGGTCAGTGCGGTGGTGGTGAAGCGCGGGTCGGTCAGGGCGGCCCTGTGGACGGCGCTGGCGCCGCTCTCCGGGCAGCGGACGAACGCCGTCCCGAGCTGGGCGGCGACGGCGCCGAGGGAGAGGATCTCGGCGATGTCCGAGGACGAGGCGAGGCCGCCGGCGGCGATGAGGGGCTGCGAGGTCATCGCGCGGACGGAGTGCAGCAGGACGCGCAGCGGCAGCGGCTCGTCGGAGGTGTTCGTGAACGACCCGCGGTGCCCGCCCGCCTCGGATCCCTGCAGGCAGAGGGCGTCGGCGGCGGACGCCTGGCGCGCCTCGTCCACGGACGTCACCGTGACGACCACGGTGACGCCCTTGGCCTGGAACGCCTCGATGACGTCCGGCGAAGGGCAGCCGAATGTGAAGCTGACGAACGGCGGCGGGTCGGACAGCAGGTCGGCGACCTTGGCCTCGTAGGCGTCGTCGCGGGCGCCGGGGGTGCCGGGGGCGACGCCGAGGCGGTCGGCCTCGGGCGCGAGGCGATCGCGGTAGGCGGCCACTTCGGCGGGGTCGATCTCGTCCAGGGACGGCATGAAAAGGTTCATGCCGAACGGGCGCGAAGTCAGCTCCCGGGTCGCGGCGATGTCGGCGCGCATGGCCTCGGGCGTCTTGTAGCCGGCGGCGAGGAAGCCGAGGCCGCCCGCGTCCGACACGGCGGCGGCCAGGGCGGGCGTCGACGGGCCGCCCGCCATCGGCGCCTGGATGATGGGGACGTCCGTCCACATGGCGTTACCTCGTCTCGCGCGGTGCTCTGGGACTCCTCCCCATGATCCGCACGATAATCCGGGGGGAGGGCCGGGCGCCGACCCGGGGTTCCCTCAACGGACGGAAGGGGGCGGCATGCGGGTGCTGCTGCACTACGACATGGACCACGCGGAGCCCGGTCTCGACATCGTGAGCTGCTCCGAGCAGGACGACGCGCGGTTCGCGGAGCTGCTGCCGGACGCCGAGGTCGTCTGGCACGTGCTGCGTCCGCTCACGGCCGCCGACATGGACCGGGCGCCGAAGCTGCGGCTGATCCAGAAGCTCGGCACCGGGGTCAACACGATCGACCTGGACGCGGCGCGGGAGCGCGGGATCGCGGTAGCGAACATGCCGGGGCAGAACGCGCAGGCCGTCGCGGAGACGTCGCTGCTGCTGATGCTGGCGGCGCTGCGCCGGGTCGTCGCGTTCGACGCGCGGACGCGGCGCGGCGCGGGCTGGCCCGCCGACCGGGCCCTGGTCGGCGGGGAGCTGGCAGGACGGACGGTCGGCCTCCTCGGCGGCGGCGAGATCGCGACGCTGCTGCGCGGCATGCTGGAGGCGGTCGGCGCGCGCGTCCTCTACACGTCGCGGCGGCCGCGCCGCGACGACCCGGCCTGGCGGGAGCTGGACGACCTGCTGCGCGCGAGCGACATCGTGTCGGTGCACGTCCCGCTGACCGACGAGACGCATCACCTGCTCGACGCCGGGCGGCTCGCGCTGCTGCCGGACGGCGCGATCGTCGTGAACACGGCGCGCGGCGCGGTCATCGACGAGGCGGCGCTGGTGGACGCGCTGGCGTCCGGCCGGCTCGGCGGCGCCGGCCTCGACGTCTTCGAGAAGGAGCCGGCGGACGCGTCCAACCCGCTCCTCGCCCTGGACAACGTCGTCGTGATGCCGCACGTCGCGTGGCTGACCCGCGAGACGTGGGACCGCTACTTCGCCGTCGCCGCGGAGAACTGCCGTCGGCTCGCCCGCGGCGACGCCCTCCTCCACCGCGTCGTCTAGCCGCGGTCGGCCGCGAGTTTCGTCTCGATCCAGTCGACGCCGAAGCTCACGACCTCGGGTGCTTCGAACAGGTGGCTGTCGGCCGCGCCGACCTTGCCCCGGCGGCCGTGCCCGGCGGCGAGCATGTCGCGGACGATCGCGTCGAAAGGGTCCTGCTCTTCGGGGACGACCGGGCTGTAGTCGAAGGCGCCGTTCTCGGAGTCGATGTCGTGGAAGCGCCGCCAGACGCGCTCGCCGTCCACGGTGATGGGCTGCTCGTAGTCGACGAACCGCTTGCCGGGCGCGTCGGCGAGAGCTTCGGCGTGGTGCAGGAGAGTAAGGGTGTCCAGGGGCGCGCCCAGCAGGAGCACGCGGCCGCCCATGTCGGTGAGGCGGGCCAGGGGGCTGCCGGGGCCGTGCGGGTCGTCCCAGGGGTGGTCGTCCATGAGGGCGTGGGCGTCCGGGCCGAGGGCGGCGAAGCTCACGTCGGGATGGCGGCTGCGCACCGCGCCCGGGTGGCGGCGCAGGGCCTCTGGCAGCCGGCCGTTGTCGTGGTCGGCCTCGCTGAGCACCGGGTCGTAAGCGGGATGGCCGGCGCGTACGGCGGCCTGCCAGTCCTCGGGCCAGTCGGTGAAGTCGTAGGGCGGGGCGTCGTTCCAGCCGCAGGTGACCATCAGCGTGCCCGTGCCGCCGACCGCGTCTTGCAGCGCGCCGATGACCGTCTGCGTGCCGCCGGCGACATAGCCCAGCGCCGACATGCGGGTGTGGAACATCACGATGTCGCCCTCGGCGACGCCGAGCGCGGCCAGGTCGCGGGCGAGGGCGTCGCGGGTGACCGGGCCGCCGGAGCGCTTGAGCAGGTCCAACTCGTCCATGAGCGCAACGTACGCACCGGCCCCGGCCCGGGTCGACCCTTTTTCGGACGTCCGCCCTAGGGGATCAGGACCGGCTTGACGACCTTTCCGGACGTCGTGTCTGCCTCCGCCTGGTTGATCTGGTCGAGCGGGTAGGTCGTGATGAGGCGGTCGAACGGGAACCGGCCCTGCCGCCACAGCTCGATCATCGTCGGGATGAACGTGTGCGGGACGGCGTCGCCCTCGATGATGCCCTTGACCGTCCGGCCCATGAGCAGCAGGTTCGCGTCCAGCCGGTACTCGGCGGCGCCGACGCCGACCAGGCCGCAGACGCCGGTGGTGCACAGCGACGCGACCGCCGTCGACACCACCTCGGGGACGGCGGTGGTGTCGAACGAGTACCGCACGCCCTCGCCACCGGAGATCGCCCTGATCTGTCCGGCGATGTCGTCGTCCGCGCCGTTCAGCACATGGGTGGCGCCCAGCTCGCGGGCCAGGTCGAGCCGGGACTCGTGCAGGTCGACGGCGACGATCGTGGTCGCGCCCGCGACCCGCGCGGCCATCACGGCGGCCAGCCCGACCGCGCCCGCGCCGAAGACCGCGATGCTGTCGCCGGCGCGGACGCCGAGCGAGATCAGCACCGAGCCGGCGCCGGTCTGCACGCCGCAGCCGAGCGGCCCGAGTTGTTCGAGCGGCGCGTCGGCGGTGACCGGCACGACGTTGCGGACGGTCCCGAGCGCGTGGCTCGCGAACGACGACTGCCCGAACCAGCGGGTGTGGACGGCCTCCCCGTCGCCGGTCGTGGCGCGCGGCACGCCGTCCAGCGGCACCGCGAGCATGTTGAGCGCCATCATCTGCGGGCACGCGCCGGGGCGCGCGGTGCGGCAGGTGTCGCACGTCCCGCACGAGTCGAACGACATGACCACGTGGTCGCCGGGGGTGAGGCCGGTGACGCCGGCCCCGACCGCCTCGACCACGCCCGAGCCCTCGTGGCCGAGCACGACGGGCTTGGCGACCAGGTCGCCCGGCACCCGTCCGAGCATGTCGGTGTGGCACATCCCGGCGCCCGCGATCTTGACGAGGACCTCGCCGGGCCCGGGGTCGGCGAGGTCGAGCGACTCGATCGTGTACGGGGCGTCTGCGGCGCGCAGCACCGCGGCGTTGATCTGCACCAGGGCTTCCTTCGGGGAGGAGGGAGGGGCGGGCGGGAGGCGCTTCAGGCGGCGGGGCGCGGCCGGGGCGGGACGCGGGCGGGGACGCGCTCAGACGATGGAGTAGCGGATCGGGAGGCGCTTGAGGCCGCCGACGAAGGTCGTGGCGATGCCCACCGGGTCCCCGGCGAGTTCGATCGAGCGGAGGCGCGGTATGAGCTCCTCGTAGAACGCGCGGATCTCCATGCGGGCGAGCGCGGCGCCGAGGCAGTAGTGGACGCCGAAACCGAACGCGAGGTGCTTGTTCGGGTCGCGGCCGACGTCGAACGTGAAGGGATCGTCGAAGACGTCCTCGTCGCGGTTCGCCGACGGGTAGGAGAGCAGGACGGCGTCGCCCTCGCGAATGGTCGTGCCGCGCAGTTCGTAATCCCGCGTGGCGGTGCGCATGAACTCCTTGACCGGCGTCACCCAGCGGATCATCTCGTCCACCGCGAACGGCATCAGCTCCGGCTTGTCGCGGAGCCGTTCGAGCTGGTCGGGGTGCTCGATGAGGGCGTGCAGACCGCCGGAGATCGTTGCGCTGGTGGTGTCGTGCCCGGCCGTCGCGATGATGACGTAGTACGAGGCGGTGTCGAAGTCGTTGAGCGGCTCGCCGTCGACCCGCGCGTTCGCGATGGCGGACGCGAGGTCGTCGGTCGGGTCCTTGCGGCGCGCCACCGTCAGTTCCTGGAAATAGGCGAAGAAGTCGAGCAGGACCTGCAGCTTCTCCTCGTTGGTCGTGCCGCGCTGGAACTCGGCGTCGTCCCCGCCGAACAGTTCCTGCGTCAGCTTCAGCATGCGGCCGAAGTCGCTCTCCGGAAGCCCGAGCAGCGACAGGATCACGTACAGCGGGAAATGGACGGCGACCTCCTGCGCGAAGTCGCATTCGCCGCCGCGCTCCACCAGCCGGTCGACGTACCGCTTCGCGAGCTCCTTGATGCGCGGCTCCAGCGCCCGCATCGCGCGCGGCCGGAACCAGTCCGCGCCGATCGCCCGGATGACCCGGTGGTCGGGGTCGTCCATGTGGATGAGCGTGCGCAGCGCGATGCCCTGCTCGGCCCGCTGCCGGTTCAGCCGGTCGAACTCGGTGGTGCCGAGCAGCGGGCGCGGCGCGTTCAGGAAGATCTGGTGGTTGCGCTCGACCTCCAGGACGTCCTCGTGCCTGGTGATCGCCCAGAACGGCTCGTAGGCGGGGGCGTCCACCCGGTGCACCGGCGACTCGCGGCGCAGCAGCGCGAGCGACGCGTGCAGCCGCCGGTCGTCGGCGTAGGCGTTCGGATCGGCGAGGTCGAGGCCCGCCTCGGCCACGGTAAGCGTCATCGCATCGCTCCTCGATCGGGGCTGCCGCCTCCCAGGAACCTACGGGCCCGAATCCTGTTCGGTCAATGATCACCGGCCGCGCCGCGCCGCCCCCGGCCGATGAACGCCCAACCGCCGAACGCCCGGCCGATGACCGCCTAGCCGGTGAACGCGCCGTCCGCCAGGTCCGCGAAGCGGTCGAGGTCCTCGGCGGGGGCGTCGATCGCGCGCAGCGGGCCGGCGTCGGCGAGGTGCGTCCGGGCGTAGAGGCGGGCGACGAGCGCCTTGCGGTCCGTGCCGGAGTCGGCGCGCTCCCAGCCCGCCTGCTCCAGGAGCAAGGCTGCCGCATAGACGTCCGCCATGTACTGGGCGAGCGGGAAGAGGCGCGCCTCGGCGACAGTCCTGTCCAGGCCGCGCCATGCCGCTATGGCCTGGCGGAGATGCCCGATGCGCTCGCCGACCAGCTCGGCCGTGGCGTCGTCCCCCTGCGGCGCCTGCCGGACGGCCTGCGTGAGCCTTTCGAGGAACGGCTCGTGCGCGTCCTGCCGTTCGATGGCGCGGCGGACGTCCAGGCACAGGATGTTGTCGCCGCCCTCCCAGATGGGGTTGACCTGGGCGTCGCGCAGAAGGCGCGCTACCGGCCACTGCTCGATGTAGCCGTTCCCGCCATGGATTTCGATGGCGTCACTGGCGGCCGTCACACCGAGCCTGGCGGCCCTCAGCTTGATGAGCGCCGCCCCTATGCGCAGCCTGGGGCGTCCTAGATAGCCGTCGAACACGAGCGCCTGCGCGGCCTCGGTCTCCACGATCAGCTCGGCGAGCTTCCGCCGCATGAGCGGCTGGTCGGCCAGCGGAGCACCGAACGCCTCGCGCGCCCGCGCGTAGCAGAGCGACTCGACCAGCGCCCGCCGCGCGCAGCCGAGGCCCATCATCGAGATGCCGAGGCGCGCCCCGTTGGTCAGCTCCATCATGCGGGCCAGGCCCTTGCCGTCGCCGCCCTGCCCGGCGCTGGACGACGGGGCCAGCAGGAACGCCTCCGCGTCCGTGAACTCGATCTCCGCCGAGGCCACGGAACGGGTGCCGAGCTTGTCCTTGAGCCGGCGGATCCGGACGCCGTTGCGCGTGCCGTCCCGCCGCTCCGTCAGGACGAGGAACGGCGCGATGCCCCGCACCCCGTCGGCGGCGCCCTCCGACTTGGCCAGCACCACGAACGCCGACCCGTTGGCGTTGGACGCGAACCACTTGAGCCCGTTGACCCGCCAGGCGTCGCCGTCCTTGGACGCCGTCGACTCCAGGGCGCCCAGATCCGACCCGCCCGACCGCTCGGTCAGCATCTGTGCGGCCTCGCCGGACATCTCCCCGGCCGCGAACAGCTCCCGCACCCGCTCCTTGACGTCCTCGGGCGCGAACATCTCGGTCAGCTGGACGACCATGTCGCCGCCGGTGCCGAGCGCGCACGCCATGCCGATGTCGGCCTGGTCCAGCAGATAGCTCCAGGCCACGCCCAGCGGCGCCGGGTCGACCCCGTTGGCCTTCGCCTCCGCGACGAAGTCGGGCCGCGTGAACGACGTCGCGACGATGTCCCGCCGGGCCGCCTCGAACGACGGCGGCATGACGACCTCGCTGACGTCGCGCCCCCACCGGTCGTACTTCTCCAGCCGGGGCGGGTTCCGGTCGGTCTCCTCGGCCCGCTCGGCGACCGGCCCGCCCATCAGCGCGCCCATCTCCTTCAGCCGCGGCTCGGCCCAGCCGAACCCGTCCCCGAGGTGGCGCCGCATGAGGAACCGCAGCGTGGGGTCGCAGTCGTACCAGTTGCGGCCCACGGCCCCCTGGTAGCGCTCGGTCGCGTACCGGCGCGCCTTCTCCGCGCCGCCGAACGGCAGCCGGTCGAACGGCTCGATCAGATAGGACGTCATGCGTCCGACATTACGCTTTCTCGTCACATGATGGAAGCCTGTAACGACCGTGCGTCCGAAACCACCACATCGGTACGCTCTGCCCGATCACAGGGGGCGGACGGTGTTCGGAATCTTCAGGCGGCGGCGCGACGACGAGCTCGCGGAGATCGAAGCCGACATCACCGCGTTCGGCGAGGAACTCGCGCTCCTCCCCCTCGACCCGGACGAGCACGGCGCCGACCCCACCCTGATGGCCGACTACGCCCGCGCGCTGGACGCCTACGAGCAGGCCAAGGTGCGCTTCCTGGGCGACCGCGACCGGAAGGACGCCGCCGACGTCCTGCGCGCCCTCGCCGAGGGACGCAGCGCGCTCGCCCGAGCCAACGCCGCCCTGACCGGCCGCCCTCTCTGCTTCTTCGACCCGCGCCACGGTCCGTCGGTGAACCGCGTCGCCTGGGCCCCGCCCGGCGGTGCCCCGCGCGACGTCGACGTGTGCGCCGCCGACGCCGTCCGCCTGACCGAGGGCCTGCCGCCGATCGCGACGGGCGTCCGTCCGGCTCCCGCCCCCGCCCCCGTCCGCCGCGCGCCGGCTCAGCCGTCCCGTCCCGGGAAGCAGCCCGCGCCGTTCAAGGTCGCGCCGCCGAACCTCGGCAAGAAGCGGCACGCCAAAGGGCGAGGCGACGGCGAAGCGACACTCCACCGCCCCAAATGGGACGTGCCATCGGTGCTCATCGTCCGCCTTCACGGAAGCGGGAAGGTCGAACGCGTCCACCAGGGAAAGGCCGTGCGCCTCCAGGAGGAGACGCTGCCCTTCCGCATCGTGCGGCCGCTCTCCCTGCAGACCGAGTGGCCCGTCCAATTGCGCGTCCAATGCACCGGCACGTGGTCGGCCTGGCTGCAACCCGGTGACAGCGTCCCGACCATCGACCAGGCCATCGCCTCACGCGGCTCTTTCCTCTGCCGCTACATCGGCGGATCGGCACGAATCCAGATGCAGCACAGGGACGGGGGCGGTTACCGGATCACCGAACTGACCCCGGAATTCGCCTCGGGGCCGCGCGTCCTGTCCGGCAAAGGACGCTCCTCCGCCGACGGTGAACTGGCCGGCTCGACCTTCCTCCACGTCGAGGCGAAAGGCGACTGGCGCATCATCGTGACACCCGGGTGAGAGCCCTCGCCACGGCCGGCCAGGACGCCGGTGTATCGCGAGCGTATTGAAAATCGCATACGGCACCGCAACAGCCTTCCCACTTCAGTGGGGGCATGCACCACAGCGCATCGCACTCCCTGTCCGCCCCGGGCCCCGCCCACGACCTGCCCCTTCGGCGGTGAGTCGTGGCGAATTCCCTTTCGGCGAGGAAAGCGTGCGTCCTGGCGGCCGTCACTCGGCTCCTCGCGGTGCTGCTGCTGCCGTTCGCCTTCTGCCGCGCACCGGGCCGGGCACGTTTCCTGGCCTGCCAATGGGCGCTGAGACTTCGCTTCCCCGCCGAGGATCTCCGCGGGCTGGCACCGGAAACGCTGGCCGCGTTCACGCACGCGCGGGCCGAAGCGTTCTGGCGCGACGGGCAATTGATCGGCCTCACCTCGGGATATCGGGATGCGGCGGAACAGCACCGGCTCTTCTCCGCTGAGGTACGGCGCACCGGCTCGGTATCGGCGGCGCGGCGCAGGGTGCTGCCGCCGCAGGAATCCAGCCACGTGCGGGGGCTCGCGATCGACGTCCGGCCGACCGAGGGCGCGCGGTGGCTGGAACAGAACGGCGGGCGGTACGGGCTCTACCGCATCTACAGCAATGAGTGGTGGCACTTCGAGTACCGCATTGTCGAGCCGGTCCAGCTGCCGCATCCGGATGCCGTCGGTGACCGTCGCCCGCCGATGTACGCGGATCCGGTCGAGGACCCGAGGAGGCGGCCGTGAATCGGCTCGCGATCCCGCTTGAACGCCGATCAGGCACCTTTCCGCCTCCGACCTTGCAAACATTGCCTGCGGCGGTGGCCGCGAACGTGGCCGAGCTTCGTGCCCGCACCCGGAGCACGATCATGGCCGTGGTCAAGGCCGACGGTTACGGCCACGGCGCCGTCACGGTCGCCAGAGCCGCCGTCGCCGCCGGTGCCGGATGGCTCGGCACGACGAGCCTCGCGGACGCTTCCGTGTTGCGCGCCGCAGGGTTGGCGGTGCCGATCCTCACCTGGCTGCACCCCTCCGGGATCGACGCCGAAGCCGCAGCCGTCGCCGGGGTCGACGTCGCGGTCGGGTCGGTGGACGAGCTCGGCGCACTCGTCGCGCAGGCCGTCTCTACGGTGCGGATCCACCTCCACATGGACACCGGCATGTCCCGTGGCGGCTGCCCCCGCGATCGGTGGGACGAACTGAGCCGTCTCGCTCGGCGTGCCCAGCAGGCTCGCAAGGTCCGCGTCGTCGGCGTCATGGGGCATCTCCCGCTGGCCGACCAAGCCGACCCGGCGGCGAACGCGCCGGCGGTCGCCCGTATGCGCCGGGCGCGGCAGGCGGTCCAGGCCGCGGGGCTCGGTGCGCCGCTCGTCCATCTCGCGGCCACGTCGGGGACGCTGACCGACCCGGCGACGCATTTCAGCATGGTCCGCGTCGGGGCGGGACTGGTCGGCATCGACCCTTCCGAGACCGTCGAGCTGCACGGCGCGTCCCGGCTGACCGCACCGATCGTGCACACGGCGGCCGTCCCGGCGGGCACGCCCGTCGGGTACGGCGGCGCGTACGTCACCGATCGCGCCACCCACCTGAGCGTCCTGCCCGTCGGGTACGCCGACGGGATCCCGCGCGAGTGCTCGCCCCAGGCCGGCGTCGAGATCGGCGGGCGCCGTTTCCCGGTCGCGGGACGGGTCTCGATGGACCAGATCGTGATCGACACCGGTGCCGACCGCTTCCGGATCGGCACGTCCGCGACCGTATTCGGCCCGGCGGGCGGCGCGACCCCGACCATCCGGGACTGGGCCCGCTGGGCCGGGACCATTCCGCACACCATCGTCACCGGCATAGGGCCGCGTGTGAAAAGGAGCATCGCATGACACGGCGAATCGCGGTCATCGGCGGCGGGCAGAACGCCGAGCACGACGTCTCCCTGGCCACCGCCGCAGCCATCGCGCAGGCGCTGCGTTCCAGCGGATTCGCCGTTGACGCACTGACCATCGACCGCGACGGGACGTGGAGGCAGGGCTCGGACGCGCTCGGGCCCGGGGCCATCACCTCCCTGGCCGCCGCACTGGGCGTCATCGAACGCGCAGACGCCGTCTTCCCCGCGATCCACGGCCCGTCCGGCGAGGACGGAACCCTCGCGGCACTGTGCGCCCTCGCGCACAAGCCGATGGTCGGCTCGGGCCTGCGGGCCGGAGCGCTCGGCATGGACAAGTGGACGACGAAGCTCGTGGCGGACGCCGTCGGCATCCACACCGCTCCCGGCCGCCTGGTGACGGCGGCAGAGATCGCCGACATCGAGTTCAAGACGGACGTGGTGGTGAAGCCGGCCTCCGCCGGGTCGAGCTTCGGTGTCGCCCTGGCGCGCGACCCCTCCGAACTACGCGACGCGCTGCGCTGCGCGGCGCGCCTCGACGGCAGGATCCTGGTCGAGGACGTCGTCCTCGGGCGGGAGATCGATGTGGCCGTCCTGCGCGAGGCCGATGGCCGCCGCTGGGCGTCGCCGCCACTGGAGATCCACGCCGACGGCCTGTTCGACACGCAGTCGAAGTACGACGGTTCCGCGAGGTTCAGCGTGCCCGCCGACCTCGACGAGGCGGACCGCACGGCCCTGACCGGGGCGGCGCTGCGGATGTTCGACGCGCTCGGCTGCGCCGGTGTCGCCCGCATCGACTTCTTCCTCACCGACCACGGGCCCGTCCTCAACGAGGTCAACACCATGCCCGGCATGACGGCCCAATCCCAGGTGCCGAGAATGTTCGCCGCGGCCGGACTGCCCTACGAGCAACTGGTCGCACGCCTGGTCGACACCGCCACCGTGCCCGTCCCCACAAGTTCGTGAAGTCAGCGAAGACCACGGGCCCCCATGCCGGACGGCGCTGGGGTTTGCATATGTCGGCGATATGCGGCGCCGCTTAGCCTTCGACTATGCGCGCGTTGACCGTTGAGGACGAGCCCCACCTCCCGGAAGCCGTGCGCGCTCATGGGTAGACGCCCCGGGCTCAGCGCCCGCCTGAAACTCACCCTCAGCTACGCCGGGTTCCTCCTGCTCGCCGGCGCCCTTCTGCTGGCCGTGGTCTGGGTGTTCCTCCTGCGGTACGTCCCCGAAACCGCCGTCCAACTCGGGCCGAGGGGAGACCGGCCCGGGGGACCGGGACCGCACTTCGTACCCGGCCGCGAGGACCTCCAGCGCGCCTTCGTCCCCCGCGCGGCCACGGCGATGGCCTTCCTGCTGGTGTTCGGCCTGCTGGGAGGATGGCTCCTCGCCGGCCGGATGCTCGCGCCGCTCACCCGGATCGCCGACGCGGCACGGCTGGCCTCCCACGGCTCGCTGTCCCACCGGATCCGCCTCGAAGGCCCCGGAGACGAGTTCCGCGAACTCGCCGACGTGTTCGACACCATGCTCGAGAAGCTCGAATCCCATGTCGCCGAACAGCGGAGGTTCGCCGCCAACGCCTCCCACGAACTGCGCACCCCGCTGGCGATCTCCCGGACACTCCTCGACGTCGCCCGCAACGACCCCGCGCGGGGCCAGGACGAGCTCATCGAACGCCTCCACACGGTCAACACGCGGGCGATCGACCTCACCCAGGCCCTCCTCCTGCTCAGCCGTGCCGACCGCAGGAACTTCACCCGCGAAGTGGTCAACCTGTCGCTCGTCGCCGAAGAGGCCGCCGAAACGCTGCTCCCCCTCGCCGAACGGCGCCAGATCACGCTCGCCGTGACCGGCGAGAAGGCACAGACCCTCGGCTCCGCGGAACTCATCCTGCGGCTGGTGACGAACCTCGTCCAGAACGCCGTCGTCCACAATCTCCCGACCGGTGGCACCGTGACGGTCCACACCGAATCGCAGCACGGCGCGAGCGTCCTGCGGGTCGAGAACACCGGCCACCCGGTACCACCGGAGCTGATCCCGACCCTCACCGAACCCTTCCAACGCGGAACACAGCGCCAGCGCACCGACGAACACGCGGGCGTCGGCCTCGGGCTGGCCATCGTGCACAGCATCGTCCGAGCACACGACGGCACCCTCGACCTCACCCCCCGACCCGCCGGCGGCCTCCTCGTCACGATCCGCCTCCCCGGCACGGACCCGTCCCCGAACGGGGCCGACTGGACCGCCGCCGGGTAGGGTCGAGCCCGCCATGGACCACCCGGACATCCGCCCGCTCACGGCACGCTCGGTCGTGCTGAGCACGCTGCTCGGCGTCCATCCGCCCCGCCTCCCGGCCCGCCACCTCGTCCGCGTCGGCGACCTGTTCGGCATCGCCGAGGGGACGATCCGGGTCGCGCTCTCCCGCATGGTGGCCTCCGGCGACCTCGTCCAGTCCGCCGGCGGGTACGCGCTCACCGACCGCCTCCTCGCCCGCCAGGCCCGCCAGGACGAGGCCCGCCGCCCGCCGACCCGCCCCTGGGACGGCACGTGGGAGATCGCCGTCATCACCGCCGAGCGCCGCCCCGCCGCCGACCGCACCGCCCTGCGCCAGGCCATGTCCGCGCTCCGCCTCGCCGAACTCCGCGAGGGCACCTGGCTGCGCCCCGCCAACCTGACCCGCACCCGCCCGGAACCGGTCGTCCGCCAGTGCACCTTCCTCCAGGGCCGCCCCGAAGAGGACCCCGCCGCCCTGGCCGCCACCCTCTGGGACCTGGACGCCTGGACGTCCAAGGCCGAAACCCTCCGCACGGCCCTCTCCGAAACCACCGACATGGCCGAACGCTTCACCCTGGCCGCCGCCGTCCTCCGCCACCTCCTGAACGACCCGCTGCTCCCGTCCCCCCTCCTCCCCCCCACCTGGCCGGGCCCCGCCCTCCGCACCCTCTACGAGTCCTTCGAAAAGGACTTCGAACACCTCCTAACAACCCAACTACTAACCTGACCAGCCCCCAAAACCCCGTAGCCGGACGCCTGCACGACCTCTAATCTGACAATCCGTCGGACAGGAGGTTCGATGGACCGGGCAGAACAAGCAGCGTCCCTGTTACCGCACGTCGCGCGATTAGCCGAAGAACACGGCCCCGCCCTGAAACGCGCCCACACACTCCTCCTGGACGGCGCTCTGACAGGCCCCGCCGGACAGCGCCTCCAAAAGACCCTCGTAGACCAGCACGAGGACGTCCGCGCCGCCTTCTATGCCGCTTTCGACTCCGTCCGCCAGATGGCCGCCGGCGCGGGCCCACCGCGCGTCCGCGAACCGTACATCCCGGGCCCTCCCCGAGGCGGCCGCCCCGCCTCCGCCACGCGCAGCGGCTCACCTGCCGCACTCGACCAGCTCAGCACCGAACTGACCCGCGCCGCGAACTCCTGGCAGGACGCCGCCCAGGCCCTTTCCGAAATCCTCGCCAACCTCGGCCTCAGCACCGTCCCCGCCCGCACGATCTCCCGCGCCGCCCAGACCACTTCCGACCAGAAGCCCGCGATACGCCGAAGCCGCGAAGAACTCCTCAAGACAGACCAGGTCGTCCAGCCCGCCAAGACCGGCGACATGCTCCGCGACGGCTGGAACGCCTACGTCCACCACTACCTCCCTGGCCTCGGCCAAGGCCTGAAGGACATGGGCCTCAGCGCCCTGGCCGGCAACCCCACGACCGCCCCCTTCTACCTAGCGATCAAACCCAAGGGATGGCTGGAGCGCGGCCCCGTAGGCCAGATCCAGGGCTTGGCCCAAGGCGTCCAGCACCCGATCGCCTTCGCCAAGGCCGCCGTCAACTGGGAAGAATGGAAACGCGACCCCGTCCGCGCCTTCGGCGAGGCCGCCCCCACCATCGTCATCACGGCGGTGACCGGCGGCACGGGCTCAGGCTCAGGCGTGGCCGCCCGCGTGGCCGCAGCCCTCCGCCGCACCGGCGGCTCCGAAACCGCCAAATCCGCCCGAGCCCTCCAAGAAGCCGCCACCGAAGCCCCCAAAACCAACAAGCTAACCGAAAAACCTCCGGCGACACCTCATCCGACCGTCCCTTCCCCCAGGTCCCCTGAACAACCACATTTCGACGCAAAGTCGACGGACGCACGGCCATCACCTTCACATGGCCGCGGGGAACCAAAAGTCGACCCCGCCGAGGAGGGTGCCAAAAACGGAAAGCTCGTTGAATCCAGAAAGAAATTCAATCAGGAAGAGCGCTTGATTGCCGACCTACTGGTTTCAGAGGGGCGCCATGTGGAGGCCGTGCCAGAATCCAAGGTCGACGGCGTGCGAACGCCGGATGCTCTCGTGGACGACGTTCCCGTCGAGTTCAAAAGTCTTAGTCCAGGCGCCGGACCCGGGAGCGTCAAAAACGCTTTAAATAAAGCGAAGGGGCAGGCATCGAATGCAATCATCGACACGCGCGGCACCGCACTGACAGAGGATGGAGCGCGAGAGGGTCTGGAGCGGTTCCTGCGCCACAACCCAGGGCGCATGGATAGGATCCGAATCCTAGGTGATGGGTACGAGATAAATTGGCCCTGAGGAGTGTCATGAGCAGCTATCACGAGATATTCATTCGGACCAACAACTCAATAGAACGACTTGTGGGCGACGTAGCGATCGCCGCCAACTGCCGGATGTGCAAGCTCGACGCCAAGGACAACCCCATTGCCTACGCCGGGCGGACTCGTGACGTGGCGGTGGAGGTCGAACTGCACCACGATTTTGAGGACGACTTCGGCATCAACTTTTCCCAGTACCCGATAGTCATCACATTGCGCTCTTTCGACAGCGACAAAGTGCACGAGGAGACGGTGGCCAAGGATGTTTTCGAGAACATGGCCGCGATCGGCGGCTACGCCATGCTCCTCACATTCGACCTCCAGAGATTGATAGCGGAACACCCGTCCGGCAATGCTTGACGGTGCAGCGGTGCAGGCCGTTTCCGAACTTGCACAATGCAGCGTACTTCTGGCGTACCATGCAGGAGGTGGGGTGACAGGGTCATCTGGTACCCATGACGGCCGGTGGGAGCCTGTTGGGTGGCCCACGGACGCCGAAGCGGCGGCGGTGCTGCGCGAATGGGTTCGTGATCCCACGAAGACTCTCTACGCCATCGATCTGGATTTCCGCGGAGCGGATTTCTCCGACGCTGACCTCTCTGAGACGTGGTTCACCGACTCTGATCTCTCCGCCGCGATACTACGGAACGCCGTCCTATATCGCTCCCACTGTGAGGGTGTCGACTTCCGGGGCGCAGATCTTGAGAACGTCGATCTGGTGAAGGCGGGCATCGACCGGGCGAACTTTTCCGGTGCTCGGATGCCGGGGGCCAACCTTCGTCGAGTGGAGTGTATGGGGGCTCTTTTCTCCCAGGCGGATATGAGGCGCGCTGTACTCGGGGATGCGATTTTCGTCCAATGCGACATGAGCGGGGCAGACCTGCGGGACTCTGTCGCCAACAGGACGAGCTTCACCGATGTCCGGTTGGCGGACGCCAGAGTCGAGGGGATGACCGGGACGGTCCTGGGTGGGAGTTCGGTGCTCGTTCAAGACGGTGACACGCTGACCACATTGTCCGGAGATCGATTGGAGCGGTGGCTTCGCGACCGTGGAGCCGCCGTCTCGGTTTTGTAGCAGCACGGCGACGACGCTGGCCGGGGTGGACGGTTGGCCGCTGCAGCGTTCATCGTCTGAGGAGGTGTGTGGGCGATCGTGTCGTTCGGTGTTGATGGCGGGGGCTGGGAGCCGCGTGTGTGGCCGACCGACGCGGAGGCGGTCGCGGCACTGCGCGGCCGGATCGCGGGCTCGACGTTCTATGCGCTCGATCTGGATTTCCGTGGTGCGGATCTCGCTGGAGCGGACTTCGTCGAGGCCTGGTTGAGCCGGTCGGACTTCTCCGGTTGCGGTCTTAGTCGCGGTTTGTTCTGGAGAGCGCACTGCGAAGGGGCGAACTTCAGCGGGGCTGAGCTTTCGGGTGCTGATTTCGTCAAAGCGTTTCTCAGTGAGGCGAGTTTTGCGGGGGCTCGGATGAGCGGGGCCAGGCTCGGGAGGGCGGAGTGCATACGCACGTCCTTCGCCGGGGCCGATCTGCGGCGGGCGGATATCGGGGATGCCACGTTCATCGACTGCGATATGAGGAACGCCGATCTGCGCGGCGCCAGTGTGACGCTGGCCGGTCTCGGGGGCTCGGATTTCACGAACGCCCTGGTGAGCGGCATGACCGGCAGTGTGGTCGGGTCTATTGTGCTCACCGGGCGTGGGGTCGTCGGGGAGCTTGGTGGTGTTCGGCTGGAGCGTTGGTTTAGGGGGAATGGCGCGGATGTGTCGGTTGAGGGGTAGTCGGTGCGGGGTGGTGGGGGGTCAGAAGGTGATTACCTGGCGGACGGCTTCGGCGGTGTGGAGGCGGTCGAAGCCGGTGTTGATGTCGGCCAGGGGGAGGCTGCCGGTGAGCAGGGCGTCCACTGGGAGGGTGCCGTTGCGGTACATCGCGATGAAGCGGGGGACGTCGCGGCGGGGGACGCAGGAGCCCAGGTAGCTGCCGCGCAGTGTTCTTTCCTCGGCGACGAGGCTGAGGGCGGGCAGGGTCAGGGGCGCGCCGGGGTCGGGCAGGCCGACGGTGACCGTCGTGCCGCCGGAGCGGGTGGCGGCGTACGCCTGTTCCAGGACGGGGACGACGCCCGTCGTGTCGATGACCTTCTCCGCGCCGCCGGACGTCAGGTCGCGGATCGCTTCCGTGGCGTCCGGGCCGCCTGGAACCGGGTGGGCGCCGAGCGAGGCGGCGAGGTCGAGTTTGTCCTGGACGAGGTCGACCGCGTAGACCGTCGCGGCGCCGGCGGCCCTGGCGGCGAGGACGGCGGAGAGGCCGACGCCGCCGAGGCCGAAGACGGCGACGGTGTCGCCGGGGGTGACGGCCGCGCTGTAGAGGGCGGCGCCGGCGCCGGTCAGGACGGCGCAGCCGAAGAGCGCCGCGATGTCGAACGGCAGGTCCGGGTCGATCTTCACGGCGGAGCGGGACGACACGACGGTGTACTCGGAGAACGCGGAGACGCCCAGGTGGTGGTTGGGGCGGGTGCCGTCCGCGGCGACGAAGCGCCTGCCGCCGCCGAGGAGGGTGCCCGCGCCGTTGGCCTGCGCGCCGGGCCCGCAGAGGGCGGGGCGCCCGCCGACGCAGCGGTCGCAGTGGCCGCACGCCGGGACGAACGCGAGGACGACGTGGTCGCCGGGCGCGAACTCGGTTCCGGTGCCCGTCTCGACCACCTCGCCGGCGGCCTCGTGGCCGAGGGCCATCGGGAGCGGCCGGGGGCGGGAGCCGTTGATGACCGAGAGGTCGGAATGGCAGAGGCCCGCGGCGCCGATCCGCACGAGGAGTTCGCCGGGGCCCGGCGGGTCGAGGCGCAGGTCGGCGATCTCCAGGGGGCGGGAGTCGGCGTAGGGGGCGGGGCGTCCGGACTCGACGAGGACGGCGGCGCGGGTCTCGGTCATGCGAGCAGCTTCTCCATCTCGGTGCGGACGGGGCCGGTGATCTCGACCGGGCGGCGGGTGCCGCGGTCGACGAAGACGTGCACGAAGTGTCCCTCGGCGATGAGGGCGGCGTCGGACGCGCGGAACATGCCGACCTCCCAGCGGACGCTGGAGCGGCCCAGCTTGCCGATGCGGAGCCCCACCTTGATCGTGTCGGGGAACGCGACCTCGGCCTTGTACTCGCAGTGCGACTCGACGCACAGGCCGATGGCGGCGGACGTCACCGGGTCGAAACCGGCCGTCCGGATCATCCACTCGTTGATGACGGTGTCCATGAGCGAGTAGTGGACGACGTTGTTGACGTGCCCGTAGACGTCGTTGTCCTTCCACCGCGTGGGGACGTTCTCCCAATGCTGGTACTCGCCGGTCATAGAGGGCAGCCTATGGTCGCCCTAAGGGCGGGACGGCATCGGGCCAAGGGAACGGTGAGCGTGCCTAGCGGCGGGTGGGTGGGGCGGTGCGTCCGCCCAATGGGGAAGCGGCGTTCACCAGGCCGCGAGGAAAGGTTCTGAGCACGATCCCGGCCAGGTGAACGCCGCCCCCTGAGCGGCGCCGCGTCCGGCGCCGCCGTCTTCTAGGACGTGCGGGCGGCGTCGAAGCGCGCTTTCACGTCCGTCCAGTTCACGAGGGTCCAGAGCTTCTCGACGTAGTCGGGGCGGACGTTGCGGTACTGCAGGTAGTACGCGTGTTCCCAGGCGTCGAAGACCAGCAGCGGGGTGGTGTTCATGCCGATGTTCCCGTGGTGGTCGTAGACCTGCTCCACGATGAGGCGGCGGCCGAGCGGCTCCCACGCCAGGACGCCCCAGCCCGAGCCCTGGACCGTGGACGTCGCCGTGGTGAGCTGCTTCTGGAACGCCTCGAACGTCCCGAAATGCTCGTTGATGGCGGCGGCCAGTTCGCCGTCGGGGCGGTCGCCGCCGTCCGGTGACAGGTTGTCCCAGAAGATCGAGTGCAGGACGTGTCCGGACAGGTTGAACGCGAACGTCTTCTCCAGGCCGACCAGGCCGCCGTACTGCTCCTTGTCCCGCGCCTCGGCGAGCCTCTCCAGCGTGTCGTTGGCGCCCTTCACGTAGGCGGCGTGGTGCTTGGCGTGGTGGAGCTCAAGGATCTCGCCCGTGATCGCGGGCTCCAGGGCTGCGTAGTCGTAGGGCAGGTCGGGAAGCGTGTAGTCGGCCATACGGCCACTATTGCAAACGAGTTGCAGTTACGTCCAGCATGCAAGAAGGGGTGGTGGACGTCGTGCCACGGCGACGGCCCGCCCTCGGTGAGGACGGGCCGTACCGTGTCAGTGGCGGCGGCCGCCGCGGAACCGGGCGAGCAGGCGGCGTGCCTTGGCCTGTGTGCGCGGATCGCGGGCGTAGTGCTCGGCCCTCGCTCGCATCTTCCGGCCCTGCGGGCCGCTGAGATATCTCTTGATCCGGTCGACGACGGAAGGCATGGGCGTCCTCCTCGGCCTAGGGTCTCTGCTCAACGAGTGCCCGCCCGCATTAGTTCAGAACGCCTCGTCGAGCGCGACGCTCCCCTCGACGCCGATCTGGTAGGCCGAAACCCGCCGCTCGAAGAAGTTGGACAGCTCCTGGACGTCCTGCAGCTCCATGAACGCGAACGGGTTCGCGGTGCCGTAGCGGGCCGGGAGCCCGAGCCGGACGAGCCGCTGGTCCGCGACGTATTCGAGGTAGGCGCGCATGTCGCCGGCGCTCATGCCGGGCAGGCCGTCGCCGCACAGGTCGCGGGCGAAGGCCAGTTCCGCCTGGACGGCCTCGTCCAGCATCGCGGTGACCTGCGCGGTCAGCTCGGCGTCGAACAGCTCCGGTTCCTCGGCCCGGACGGTGTCGACCACGGAGAACGCGAACTCCATGTGCATGCTCTCGTCCCGGAAGACCCAGTTGGTGCCGGACGCGAGGCCGTTCAGCAGCCCGCGCGAGCGCAGCCAGTACACGTAGGCGAAGGCGCCGTAGAAGAACAACCCCTCGATGCAGGCCGCGAAGCAGATCAGGTTGAGCAGGAACGTGCGGCGGTCGGCGGCGGTGCGGAGTTCGTCCAGGGCGCCGAGCGAGTCGATCCAGCGGAAGCAGAACTCCGCCTTCGCCCGGATGGACGGGATGTGCTCGATCGCCGCGAACGCCCGCGCGCGCTCGTCCTGATCGGGCAGGTAGGTGTCCAGAAGGGTCAGGTAGAACTGTACGTGGACGGCCTCCTCGTATAGCTGCCGCGACAGGTAGAGCCGGGCCTCCGGGGCGTTCACGTGCTTGTAGAGGTTCAGCACCAGGTTGTTCGCCACGATCGAGTCGCCGGTGGCGAAGAACGCGACGAGCCGGTTCACCAGGTGCAGTTCGGCGGGCGTGAGCCGCTCCAGGTCGGCCATGTCGGACGCGAGGTCGACCTCCTCCACCGTCCACGTGTTGCGGATCGCGGCCCGGTACCGCTCGTAGAAGTCGGGGTAGCGCATGGGCCGCAGGGTCAGGTCCATGCCGGGGTCGAGCAGCATTATTGGCATGCCTCGCAGGTCTCGGGGTTCTCCAGGGAGCACACGGCCGCCGCCGTGGTGACGGTGGTCTGCGCGATGCGCGTCGCCGGACGGGAGCGCAGGTAGTAGGTGGTCTTCAGCCCGCTGCGCCACGCGTACGCGTACATCGAGGAGAGCTTGCCGATCGTCGGCGTCTCCATGAACAGGTTCAGCGACTGCGACTGGTCGATGTAGGGGGTGCGGGCGGCGGCGAGGTCGATGAGCGCCTTCTGCGGCAGCTCCCAGGCCGTCCGGTAGCGGGCCCGGGTCTCGTCGGGGAGGTCGACGAGACCCTGCACGGAGCCGTTCGCGCGCTTGATCGCCTCGCGCACGGCCGGCGTCCACAGCCCGAGCGCCTTCAGCTCGGCCACCAGGTAGCCGTTGATCTGCAGGAACTCGCCGGACAGCGTCTCGCGCTTGAACAGGTTGGACACCTGCGGCTCGATGCACTCGTAGCAGCCCGCGATGGACGCGATCGTCGCGGTCGGCGCGATCGCGATCAGCAGCGAGTTGCGGAGCCCGACCGCCGCGACGCGCTCCCGGAGCGCGGCCCACTCGGCGGGACGGGTCGGCGCGGCGTCCGGGAAGTGGTCCAGGTGCAGCCGGCCGCGCGCGGTTCGGGTCATCCCGTAGGCGGGCAGCGGCCCGTGCGCGGCGGCGAGGTCGGCGGACGCCCCGTAGGCGGCCAGCGCGATCTCCTCGGCGATGCGCGTCGACAGCGCGCGGGCCTCCGCGGAGTCGAACGGCAGGCGCAGCGTGAAGAACACGTCCGCGAGACCCATCACGCCTAGCCCGACCGGACGCCACTTGCGGTTGGCCTTCTCCGCCTCCGGCGTGGGGTAGAAGCCCCTGTCGATGGTGCGGTCCAAGAAGCGGACGGCGGTGCGGACGGTCGAACGAAGCCGCTCCCAGTCGACCCCGGCGGACGTCACGTGCGCGGCCAGATTCACCGATCCGAGGTTGCAGACGGCTGCCTCGCCATCGCTCGTCACCTCAAGGATCTCCGTGCAGAGGTTGGAGAGGTGGACGGTCTGGCCTGACTCGGCGGTCTGGTTGCAGGCGCGGTTGGCGGCGTCCTTGAACGTCATCCACCCGTTGCCCGTCTCCGCGAGGGTGCGCATCATCCGCCCGTACAGCTTGCGGGCCGGGACCTGCCGGACGAACCGCCCGTCCCGCTCCGCCGCCCGGTACGCCTCGTCGAACTCGTCCCCCCAGAGGTCGGCCAGCTCGGGGACCTCCTTCGGGTCGAACAGCGACCACGGCGCGTCGTCCTCGACGCGGCGCATGAACTCGTCCGGGATCCAGTTGGCGAGGTTCAGGTTGTGGGTGCGGCGCGCGTCCTCGCCCGTGTTGTCGCGCAGTTCGAGGAACTCCTCGACGTCGGCGTGCCACGGCTCCAGGTACACGCAGGCCGCGCCCTTGCGGCGGCCGCCCTGGTTGACGGCGGCGACGGACGAGTCCAGCGTGCGCAGCCACGGGACGATGCCGTTGGAGTGCCCGTTCGTGCCGCGGATCAGCGAGCCCCGGGACCGCACCTTCGTCCACGAGATCCCGATGCCGCCCGCGTACTTGCTGAGCCGCGCGACCTGCCCGTACCGCTCGTAGATCGCCTCCAGCTCGTCCCGCGGCGAGTCGAGCAGGAAGCACGACGACAGCTGCGGGCGGCGCGCGGCCGAGTTGAACAGCGTCGGCGAGCTCGGCAGGTACGACAGCGTGCTGAGCAGGCCGTACAGCTCCGCCGCCTCGTCCACGGTGTCGGCGAGCCCGCACGCCACGCGCAGCAGGAAGTGCTGCGGACGCTCCAGGACGAGCCGCGAACGCGGATGCCTCAGCAGATACCGGTCGTAGAGGGTGCGGAGCCCGAAGTACTCGAACCGGTCGTCGGCGCCGTCGTCGACGAGCGCGTCGAGGGCGGCGGCGTTGGCGGCGACGAACGCGGCCGGGCCGTCCGCGAGCAGGCCCTCCCGGTGCGCGGCGGCGACCGACTCGGCGAACGCGGTGACGCCGGCGGACGCCGCCTCGTCCCGGATCCGGGCGGCGAGCAGCCGCGCGGCGACCTTGGAGTAGCCGGGTTCGGCGGCCACCAGGGCGGCGGCCTCGGTGATGGCGAGGTCCCGCAGCGCCGCCGCGTCCAGCCCGTCGCCGGACCGGACGGCGGCGAGCACGCGCGCCGCCGCCACGTCCGGTATCCCGGCGCAGGCGGCCTCGACCTCCGCGGCGATTCCCCCGGCCGGCGGTGCGGCGGCCAGAACCTGTGTCACGTGCTTCTCCCCTCGCAAGCCGCCTCGCGGAGGCATGCGAACGGGACGCGGCGGCATGCCGCGCTCCGCCCTCGGCCCACCCGCGAGGCCCGGACGTGTCGGCCCGGGGACGACCCCCAGGCCATTCGTGCGGGCAGGTCTTCGGACTCGCGGGCGGCGCACCTGTCAGGCACGTCCTACTGACCGTCGCTTCCCAGGCCCGGTCGGGCCCAGTGCATGTGACGGCGGTCGTTCCCGCTCACCGCTGCGGGGCAGTCCCGGATTCACACCGGGTTCCCTCTTACGACGCCCCCGCCGCCGGGCGGCGGGGGCGTACCAGCACGGGGTTGAACCCTACATCTTGTTGACGATCAATGCGCAACCCCAAGATGTTGGGCGCGTCGGTGTGGGTTCCCGGGGTCGGCTGCACGCTCCCGGAGGGGAGTGGCACGATGGGGGCGTCATGTCGGAGCGTTCCCCGCAGCCCCTGTTCCGCGCCGCACGCGCGGTGGTGTTCGCCACCGTGTGCGTCGCGCTGGCGGTGCTCGGACACGTCCTCGCGGGCGGGGCGGCGGTCCCGTTGTGGGCCGGGACGGCGGGGTTCGGCGCGGTCGTCGGCGTGACGCTGATGCTGGCGGGCCACGAGCGCTCGCTCGGCACGATCCTGGGCGGGCTCCTCGGCGGGCAGTTCGCGCTGCACACGCTGTTCACGGCCGCCGCAGCCGATCCGGCCGCACACCCCGTGCCCGCCATGGCGGGCCACACCCCGGCGATGCACGCCGCCATGACCGACTCCGTCATGACCAACACCGTCATGACCAACGCGGCCATGACCGACGCGGCCGCGATGCCCGACCTCGCCGCCGTGCCCGCCGCGCACGGCGGCAACGGCCTGGCCATGACGCTCGCGCACTGCGTCGCCGCGCTCGTCGCCGCCTGGTGGCTGCGGCGCGGCGAACGGTCCGTGTGGACGATGGCCCGCCGGGTCGCCGCCGCTGCGGACCGTCCCGTCCGGCTGCTCCTCGCCCTGCTCACCATCGAACCGGCCGTGCCGCAGCGGCCGGTCGTCCCCGCCCCGGCGCCGGCCGCCGTCCCCGCCGCCGACCGCGCGCTGCGGCACCAGGTGGTCCGGCGGGGTCCCCCGTTCCGTTCGAGGGCGCTCGCGCACAGCTGACGCGCGCGCCGTACGTCACCGGACGCCGATCCACGGCGCATCCGGCTCTTCCCGTACGACTCGAACGGAGTTCCCCCATGTCCTTCAGCGTGCCCGCGCGCCGCGCCGGCGCCCTCGTCTCCCTCACCGCCATCTCGGTGCTCGGGGCGGCCACGGCCGCGTCCGCGCACGTCACCGCCAACCCGAAGAGCGCCGAGCAGGGCTCGTACGCCAAGGTCTCGTTCCGGGTGCCGAACGAGCGCGACAACGCCGCCACGACCAAGGTCGTCGTGCACCTGCCGGCCGACCACCCGCTCGCGTCGGTGTCCGTCCGGCCCACGCCCGGCTGGACGGTGAAGGCGGAGAAGTCCAAGCTGCCGAAGCCGATCCAGACCCACGGCGGCGAGCTGACCGAGGCCGTCACCACGATCACCTGGTCGGGCGGCAAGATCGAGGCGGGCCAGTTCGAGGAGTTCGACGTCTCCATGGGGCCGCTCCCGACCGACACCGACCAGCTGATGTTCAAGGCCGACCAGACGTACTCCAACGGCGAGGTCGTCAAGTGGGAGGAGGCGCCGGCCGAGGGCGCCGCCGAACCGGAGCACCCGGCGCCGACGCTCCAGCTCACCCCGAAGGGGGCCGCCGCCACGGTCGGCCTGACCGCGGAGAAGAAGCCCGCCGCCGAGGCCGCGGCCTCGTCCGACGACGGGACGGCGCGCCTCCTCGGCGGCATCGGCATCGCGGTCGGCGCCGTCGGCCTCGGCCTCGGCGGCTACGGCCTGAGCCGCGCCCGGAGCCGGGCATGATCAAGGTGATGCGACGGATCGCGGCCGGTGTCCTGGCCGCCGGTACGGTCCTGGCCCTGACCGCGGCACCGGCCTCCGCCCACGCCGCGCTGACGTCCGCGAGCCCCGAGAAGGACGCGACGGTCGCGGCGCCGTCCGAGATCGTCCTGACCTACTCCGACCCGGTGCGGCTGCCCCGCGTCGTGGTGACGGACGCGTCGGGCGCGCAGCACCAGGCCGGGTCGCCGCGCGCGGTCGACAACAAGGTCACTCAGGCGGTCAACGGCACCCTGCCGAACGGCAAGTACACGGTGGGGTGGCGGGTGGTGTCCGCGGACGGTCATCCGGTCGACGGCACCTACACCTTCACCGTGAAGGGGGCACCGAGCGAGTCCGGCGCCTCCGGCGGCTCCGCGTCGGCGGTCCCGGCGCCCGCTCCGGCGAGCAGCCAGGCCGCGACCACCTCCGGCGAGGACTCGGGCGGCTCGTCCGGCTGGCTGTGGATCGGCCTGATCGCGCTGGTCGTCGCGGCGGCGGGCGGCGCGGTCGCCTGGCTCCGCCGTTCCCCGGCGCAGGACTGACCTTTACGCGCCCGGCCGGGCGGTCACGGCCTGCCCGTGACCGCCCCGCCGGACGCGGCCCCGAGTCCGTCGATTCCACGATTACCGGAAAGGGCGGGTAAGGGCTGTGACCTGGCCCGTTCCCCCGGCCTGAGCAGGGGTACCGCCGCCTCGGTAGGAGTCACGGGAGACCGTTGACGAGCCTTGCGGGAGGTTGCGCATGCTTCAGGCACGAGGGGGCGGCACGGGCCGTCCGTCCGGTGCGGATCACCGGTCGCGGCGCCGGAACACGGCGTCGGTCGCCGTGCTGGCGGCGGCCGCGACGCTGGCGGCGGTCACCGGGTGCGGCGATGGCGGCGGGTCGTCGAACGGATCGGGTTCGGGGTCCGGCTACGGCCAGTCGTCCCCGACCTCGGCGGCGCCCACCGGCGGCGCGACCGGCGAGTCGATCAAGACGGCGAACGTGGGGAACCTCGGCCCCGTCCTGGTCGACGGCGAGGGCCGGACGGTCTACCTGTTCGAGAAGGACACGGGGAACAAGTCGTCCTGCGCGGGCGGATGCGCGGCGGTGTGGCCGCCGGTCACGACCGGCGCGAAGCCCACGCCGGGCTCCGGGGTGGACGCGGCGAAGCTGAGCACCACCAAGCGCAGCGACGGGACGATGGAGGTCAGCTACGCCGGGCACCCCCTGTACTACTACGCGCCCGACGGCACCACCCCCGGCAGCGCCAAGGGCCAGGGGCTCGACCAGTTCGGCGCCAAGTGGTTCGTGCTGTCGCCGTCCGGCAGCGCGGTCACCAAGTAGGGCGGTGCGGTGAGCACTGACCACG
The DNA here is from genome assembly GCF_043197915.1 of Actinomadura geliboluensis. NCBI lineage: Bacteria > Bacillati > Actinomycetota > Actinomycetes > Streptosporangiales > Thermomonosporaceae > Actinomadura > Actinomadura geliboluensis. The sequence goes on from NZ_JBICUA010000008.1 coordinate 248,198, forward strand.
GCACTTCGCGGCCCCCAGGCGACCGCCATGCGTGACCTGCTGCGCGTGGCGGGCGCCCTGCTCCTGTTCGGCGTCGGCGCCGTCCATCTGTACGAGTACCTCGCCGACGACTACCGCGACATCCCGACCATCGGCGTGCTGTTCCTGGTCAACTTCGCCGGGGCGGTCGCGCTCGGGCTCCTGCTGCTGCTCCCGCTCGGGGCGCTGCCGGTGATCAGGTCGGTGCCGGGCGCCGGGCGGGCGGCGCACGCGCTCGTGGCGCTCGGCGGGATCGGGTTCGCGGCGGGCACCATCATCGGCCTCATGATCAGCGAGACGGGCACGCTGTTCGGGTTCCAGGAGGCCGGCTACCGGACGGTCATCATGGTGGCGCTCGGGCTGGAGTCCGCCGCCATCGTCGTGCTCGCCGCGTACGTGGCCCTCGAAGCGGGCCGGATGCGGGCACGTCCGGCGCGCTGAGCCGCGCCGGCACCCCACGAGCAGGCCGCGCGGCCTGGCGGGCGCCGCGGCCGGGCCGCGCGCGGCCGGAGCCGCGCGCGGCCGCACGTGATGGATGCGGAGAGCGGTGAGCATTCCCAAGCGGTTCCTGGTCGGCCGGCCGCTGCGCAGCGCGCAGATGGGCGAGACGCTGCTGCCGAAGAAGATCGCGCTGCCGGTGTTCTGCAGCGACCCGCTGTCGTCCAACGCCTACGCCACCGAGGAGATCCTGCTCGCGCTCAGCCTCGGCGGGACGGCGCTGCTCCACCTCACACCGTGGGTCGCGGCGGCCGTCATCGTGCTGCTGGCGGTGGTCGTGCTCTCCTACCGGCAGACCTGCCGCGCCTACCCCAGCGGCGGCGGCGCCTACGTCGTCAGCCGCGAGAACCTGGGCCTCAACGCCTCGCTGGCCGCCGCCAGCGCCCTGCTGGTCGACTACGTGCTGACGGTCGCGGTGTCGGTGGCGGCCGGGGTCGCCAACCTCGCGTCCGCGATGCCCGCCCTCGCGCCGTACACGGTGCAGCTCTCCGTGGGCCTGGTCGCACTGCTGGCGATCATGAACCTGCGCGGGGTCCGGCAGTCCGGGACGGTCTTCGCCATCCCGACCTACGGGTTCATCACCGTGGTCATGGCGATGCTCCTGTGGGGCGCCGGACGGACGCTCGTCGGTGAGGCCCCGCAGGCCGAGTCGGCGCATTTCGGGATAGAACCGTCCCACGGCACGACGGGCTGGCTGGTCATCGCGCTGGTCCTGCGCGCCTTCTCCCAGGGCTGCACGGCGCTCACCGGCGTCGAGGCCGTCAGCAACGGCGTTCCGAGCTTCCGGCCGCCCAAGAGCCGCAACGCCGCCGCCACATTGGCGATCATGGGCGGGATCACCATCGCCATGTTCGCCGGGATCACCGCGCTCGCCCTGGTCTCGCAGGTGCGGGTCGCCGGCTCCACCGGGCTGCTGACCGGCGCGCCGCCCGGCTACGAGCAGAAGACCGTCATCGCCCAGATCGCCGCGGCGGTGTTCGGCGCCGGTTCCCCGCCGTTCTACCTGGTCGCCGGGTTCACCGCCGCGATCTTGGTGCTGGCGGCCAACACCGCCTTCAACGGCTTCCCGACGCTGGCCTCCATCCTCGGCGAGGACGAGTTCCTGCCCCGGCAGTTCTCCCGCCGCGGCGACCGGCTCGTCTTCAGCAACGGCATCGTGATCCTCGCCGTCCTCGCGGGCGGCCTGATCTGGGCGTTCCAGGCCAGCGCCACCCGGCTCATCCAGCTCTACATCATCGGGGTCTTCGTCTCCTTCACCCTCAGCCAGACCGGGATGGTCCGGCACTGGACGGACCTCCTCGGGCGCGCGGCCGGGCCGCAGCGGGCCCGGCTGCGGCGCGCGCGCCTGATCAACGCCGTCGGCGCGGCGCTCACCGGCGTGGTGCTGGTCGTCGTCCTGATCACGAAGTTCACGCACGGCGCATGGATCGTCGTCATCGCCATGCCCGTCCTCTTCATGATGATGAAGGCCATCCGCGGCCACTACACGCGCCTGGCGACGGAGCTGGAGCCGCCCGAGGAGGCGGTCGGCCTGCCGAGCCGCGTCCACGCGGTCGTGCTGGTGTCCAAGCTCCACACGCCCGCGCTGCGCGCCATCGCGTTCGCCCGCGCGACCCGCCCGGACACCCTCACGGCCGTGACCGTCCGCACCTCCGGCCGCGACACCGGGGAGCTGGAGGAGGCATGGGCGCGGCACGCCATCCCCATTCCGCTGACCGTTCTCGACTCGCCCTACCGCGACATCACCGGCCCCGTCCTCGACTATGTCGCCCGCATCCACCGCAAGAGCCCGCGCGACGTCGTCTGCGTGTTCATCCCCGAGTACGTCGTGGGGCACTGGTGGGAGCAGCTCCTGCACAACCAGAGCGCGCTCCGCCTCACGGCGCGGCTGCTGTTCCGGCCGGGCGTCATGGTCACCAGCGTTCCGTGGCGCCTCGGCTCCACCGGACCCGGCCGGTTCCGCCGCTCGGCCGGCCGGCTCCGCCGTTCCGCCGGGCGGTTCCGCCGCCGCCCCGCCGCACGGGATTGATCATTCCGCTTCCCGTCGGATGATTACAGGATTACATTGACTACCCCGACCGAAAGCGCCCTGGGGGTCTCGTGATCGTCGAATACATCCGCTACCGCATCGAACCGGACCGCACCGACGCGTTCGAGGCCGCCTACGCGCGCGCCTCCGTCCCGCTCGCCGCGGCGCCCCAGTGCGTCGACTACGAGCTGTCGCGGTGCGTCGAGGAGCCGTCCTCCTACATCCTGCGCATCTGCTGGACGTCCGCCGACGACCACATGAAGGGGTTCCGCGGCGGCGAGCACTTCCCCGCCTTCTTCGCCGAGATCAAGCCGTACGTGCGGCAGATCGAGGAGATGCGGCACTACGAGCGGACGCCGGTGGCCGGCGCCGGATCGTCCGTCCCGACGATGTACGACTGGGCGGGCGGGAGCGAGGCGTTCGAGCGCCTCACCGAGGTCTTCTACACGAGCGTCCTCAAGGACGACCTGCTCTTCCCCCTCTTCGAGCACATGGCCCCGGACCACCCGAAATGGGTGGCGATCTGGCTGAGCGAGGTGTTCCGCGGCCCGGAGCGCTACAGCGCGGAGCGCGGCGGCTACCACCACATGGTCCGGCAGCACCTGCGGCGCGGCATCACCGAGGCGCAGCGCCGCCGCTGGGTCTCCCTCCTGATGGACGCGGCGGACGAGGTCGGCCTCCCCGACGACCCCGAGTTCCGCGCCGCGTTCGCGTCCTACATCGAGTGGGGCACGCGGATCGCCCTCGCCAACTCCCAACCCGACGCCAAGCCGCCCCTTGAAGCGCCCATGCCGCACTGGGGGTGGGGCGTGGCGCCGCCTTACATCCCCTCCAAGTAGCGGCCCGCGAGATGTGCCGTCCTCCCGCCGCGGAGGGCGGCACGTCCGCGTTTCCGGGCTTTGACAAATAATGCTAGCTGACTAACACTTCCTATCGTACTAGCGAAAGGGAGTGAGTCTCATGGCGGTCCTGCTGTCCCGGCTCGGCCGGTTCTGCTTCCGGCGGCGCCGGCTCGTCGTCCTGCTGTGGACGGGCCTGCTCGTGGCCGCCGTGTCCGGCGCGGCCGCGCTGTCGGAACCGGCGCCGGACTCGTTCTCCGTCCCGGGGACCGAGGCGCAGCGCGCGAACGACCTGGTCAAGGAGCGCTTCCCGCAGGCCACCGGCGGCGCGTACGCCCGCGTCGTGTTCGCCGCCCCCGCCGGGCGGCGGCTGGACGACCCCGCGACCCGGGCCGCCGTCCAGCGGGCCGTCGCGCGGATCAAGGCCGCCCCGGACGTCGCCGAGGCCGCCGACCCCTTCGCCCGGCGCACCGTCTCGCCCGACGGCCGGATCGCGCTGGCCGAGGTCGCCTACCGCGTCCCGGCCTACGAGCTGACCGGCGCCGACCGGGACGCGCTGCGCACGGCCGCCGTCGTCCCCGGGCTCCGCGTCGAGATGAGCGGCGACGCCGTCGCGTCACCCGAGGAGGGCGCCGGCGAGCTGCTCGGGGTCGTCGCCGCGGCGCTCGTCCTGCTGGTGACGCTCGGGTCCCTCACCGCCGCCGGGCTGCCGCTGCTGACCGCCGCGTTCGGGATCGCCGTCGGCGTGTCGGCCGTCGCCGCCGCCGGCGCGTTCGTCGAGCTCAACTCCGACACCCCGGCCCTCGCGCTCATGCTCGGCCTGGCGGTCGCGATCGACTACGCGCTGTTCATCATCGCCCGCTACCGCCAGGAGGTCCTGGACGGGCGCGAACCCGCCGACGCGGCCGGACGGGCGGCGGGCACCGCCGGATCCGCCGTGGTGTTCGCCGGGCTGACCGTCGTCATCGCGCTCGCCGGACTCGCCGTCGTGGACATCCCCGTGCTGACCCAGCTCGGCCTCGCCGCCGCGTTCACCGTGTCCGTCGCCGTGCTGGTCGCGCTGACGCTGCTGCCCGCCCTGCTCGGCTTCGCCGGTCGCCGCGCCCTCGGCGGTCGGCGCGCGCTCGCCCGCGCCTCCCGCCCCACCGTCCCGGCAGGACGCCGCTGGGGCCGGTTCGTCGTCGCCCGTCCCGTCCCGGTCCTCGTGCTGGCCGTCACCGCGCTGCTCGTGGCCGCGCTTCCGGTGCCCGCCCTCCGACTCGGCCTGCCGGACGACGGCACCGCCCCGTCCGGCACCACCCAGCGGCAGGCTTACGACCTGCTGGCGGACGGTTTCGGCCCCGGCGTCAACGGCCCGCTGACACTCGTCGTGCAGGCACCCCGCGCCGCCGCCGAACGCGTCGCGAAGGACGTCGCCGCCATGGACGGCGTCGCCTCCGTCGACGCCCCGGTGATGGACGCCGCCGGCACCACCGCCCTCGTCGGCGTCGTCCCCGCCACCGGGCCCACCACCGAGGCCACCGAGGACCTCGTCCACGCGATCCGGGACCGCTTCCACGCCCGCGGCGTCGCGGTCACCGGGCAGACCGCCATCGACATCGACACCTCCGAGAAGCTCGCCGGCGCGCTCGTCCCGTACCTGCTGGTCGTCATCGGCCTCGCGTTCCTGCTGCTCACCGTGGTGTTCCGCTCGATCCTGGTGCCGCTCAAGGCGACCGCCGGATTCCTGCTCAGCGTCGCCGCCACGTTCGGCGCGGTCGTTGCCGTGTTCCAGTGGGGATGGCTGAACGGGCCGCTCGGCGTCCACTCGTCCGGCGTCATCGTGAACCTGCTGCCGGTCATGCTGATCGGCATGGTGTTCGGGCTCGCCATGGACTACCAGGTCTTCCTCGTCACCCGCATGCGCGAGGAGCACGTCCGGGGCGCGTCCCCGGCGGACGCCGCCGTCGCCGGCCTCGCCCACGGCGCGCGCGTGGTCACCGCCGCCGCCATCATCATGATCAGCGTGTTCGCGGGCTTCGTCCTGTCGGTGACCCCGATGGTGCAGTCGTTCGGCTTCGCGCTCGCCGCCGCCGTTTTCTTCGACGCGTTCCTCGTCCGGCTGACGATCGTCCCGGCGGTGATGGCGCTGCTCGGCCGCGCCGGCTGGTGGCTGCCCGCCCGCCTCGACCGCGTCCTGCCCCGGGTGGACGTGGAGGGCGAGCGCCTCCGGGACGTCCCCGAGGCGGTGACAGTAGGCTCCTCGTCCGAGGCGAGATGACGGAAGGCGGGCGATGGCGCCGAAGCAGGGCCTGCGGGAGCTGAAGAAGGCGAGGACCCGGGCCGCGATCCAGCGGGAGGCCCTGCGCCTGTTCCGCGAGCGCGGCTACGACGCCACCACCGTCGAGCAGGTCGCGCAGGCCGCCGAGGTCGCGCACACGACGGTCTTCCGCTACTTCCCGACGAAGGAGGACCTCGTCGTCAGCGACGACGCCGACCCGGTCTTCTTCGACGCGCTCCGCGCGCAGCCCGCGGACCTGAGCCCGGTGGCGGCCCTCCGCGCCGCCCTCCGCGAGGTCTTCGGCGGCTTCTCCGCCGAGGAGCTCGCGGCGGGCCGCGACCGGACCGTGCTGATCCTCTCCGTCCCCGCCCTGCGCGGCGTCGCGTTCGGCAGCTTCATGGACACCCTGCGGACCGTGAACGGCATCCTCGCCGAGCGCTCCGGCCGTCCCGCGACCGAGATCCGCACCCTGACCGGCGCCGCCTTCGGCGTCATGCTCGATCTGATGCTCCGCTGGTCGGAGGACCCGTCCCTCGACCTCCCCGAGGCGCTGGACGAGGCCCTCTCCACCCTCGAACCGGCATGAACCGCGACGACACGGCGCTCGACGACCCCGTGGGCGAGTCCCTGCGCGGCCACCACGCGCACCTCGGCCGCCGCCGGGGCAGGGCCGCCACCTACCTCCCGGACGTCGCGACCTTCTCCGCCGTCCCCGCCGACCCCGGCCCGGCCGACTGGGTCGACCTCGCGCGGCTGCTCGGCCCCGGCGGGTTCGCCGACATGTTCAGCAGCCCCGCCATCCCTCCACCGGACTGGGAGCCGGTCTTCGTTCTGGACGGCCTCCAGATGCTCTGGCCGGACGGCGCCCTCCCCGACACCGACCCCGCCGTGGTCGAACTGGGCGATCGCGACGTGCCGGACATGCTGGATCTCGTCGCACGCACCCGCCCTGGACCGTTCTGGCCGCGCACCCACGAACTCGGCACCTATCTGGGTGTTCGCCAGGGCGGCACCCTGGTGGCAATGGCGGGCGAACGGCTCCGCCCTCCCGGCTGGACGGAGATCAGCACCGTCTGCACGGCCCCCGAGGCGCGCGGCCACCGCCACGCGGCCCGCCTGATCCACTCCCTGGCGGCCCGCATCACGTCCCGAGGCGACCGTCCCTTCCTGCACGTGGCCGCGGACAACACGGGCGCGATAGCCCTCTACGAACGCCTCGGCTTCGAGCCCCGGCGAAAAGTGACCTTCCGCGGCTTCCGCGTCCCGTAACGCACGCCTCAAGCCGGCATGGACTTGCCGTCGCTCTGACCTGGGCTTATGTGGTCTCGAAAAAATCTTGAAGAAAAATCGGGCGGGATGTCGATCCGGCCGGGGTTCGTGCGACGCGTCAGTGAAGGCCGATGAGATGCACCGCACGGAAGGACCACCGCCATGACCGCTCAGACCGCTCAGACCGTCCAGTCCCCGACCGCCGCCGCTCCCGTCGAGTCCACCGCTGACGGTGGCTCGGTGCGCAAGGTGCTGTGGGTGCCGCAGGTGCTGCTCGCGGCGTTCCTGCTGATCGCCTCGGGGCTGCCCAAGCTGGTCGGGCAGGCCGACGCCGTGGAGACCTTCGACCTGATCGGGTGGGGCCAGTGGTTCCGCTACGTCACCGGGATCGTCGAGGTGTCCGGCGCGATCGGGCTGCTGGTACCGCGGCTGGCGGGGCTGGCGGCGACCGGGCTGATCGGCCTGATGGCCGGCGCGATCACCACGCACCTGCTGGTCCTGGACCCGGCCTGGAGCCTGATGCCCGCCGCGTTCGCCGTCGTCTTCGCCGCCATCGCCTGGAACCGCCGCCACGACACCCGCGAACTCCTGCACTCCCTCAAGCGCTGACCACACGAAGACACGGCCTGCCCGAGGCCACCCCCTCCCCGGGCAGGCCGTTTCGCATGTCCGCCCTGGCCATCCGGTCCCGCGCGGCTGAGCCGGGGGCGCCGGTGCGGCCGGTCAGTGGAGGCGGTTGTGGAGCGGAGCGGCGAGTTCGGTGGTGCTCAGGACCAGGGCGACCGTGTAGTTGATCAGGTGGTCGCGGTCGATGCCGAGGTCTCCGCGGAGCCAGGCGGTGAAGAGGTCCCACAGGCCGGCCGTGAGGGTCAGGCCGGTCAGCTCCAGGTCGGTGTCGGAGAGCAGGACCTGGTCCAGGGTCTCGTGGGTCTCGGCGGCGAAGATCGCGGCCAGCGTCCGGACGATCTCGATGCGCCGCTGCTGGAGCAGCGGCGAGGCGGGGAACGCGTGGGTGAGGATGTGGGCGCGGCGCGGGTCGCCGGTCAGGAAGTCGAGGACGGCGGTCACCGCGGCGCGGGTGCGGGCCTGCGGCCGGCGGGGCGCCCGGTGGGCGGCCGACAGGATCACGTCCGTGCCCAGGGCGACCTGGTCGTCGACGACCGCGAGGAGCAGGGCGTCCCGGTCCGGGAAGTTCTCGTAGAAGTAGCGGTCGTTGAGCCCGGCCCGCGCGCACACCTTCCGCACGGTCGTGGCCGCCAGCCCCTCGGTGCCCAGCAGTTCCAGCCCGGCCGCCAGCAGCGCGGCGCGGCGGCGGGCGCGGCGCTGGTCGGCGGGCACGCCGCGGTACGGGCGCGCGGGTGCGGGGTCGGAGGTCACAGCCCAGATTGTGCCCCATCCCTTGACTTCATCCGCGAATCTGGGGACGCTGAGCACCAGATATCTGGTGTGACGCTTCACCAGAATCGCGGACGAGACGGGAGCGTGAGGTCCGGATGGCCACGGAGACCCCCCGAAAGCTGACGCCGGCGGACATCGACCTGAGCGACCTGCGCTTCTGGACGCGCCCCCTCCACGAGCGGGCGGAGGCGTTCGCGGTGCTGCGGGCCCAGCCGAAGCCGGTGTTCCTCGTCCTGCCGAAGCTGCCCTTCCTCCCGCAGAGCCCGGGGTCCTGGGCGCTGACCCACCACGCCGAGGTGACGGAGGCCAGCCGCAACCCGGACGTGTTCAGCAGCGAGCCCAGCGCCACCAGCCCGGCCGACATGCCGCGCTGGATGGACAAGTACTTCAACTCGATGATCGACATGGACGATCCGCGGCACGCCAAGATCCGCCGGATCGTGTCCCGGGCGTTCACCCCGAAGATGCTCGCCAAGGCCGAGGACGACATCGCGCGCCGCGCCGCCCGGATCGTGGACGAGCTGATCGAGGCGGGCGGCGGCGACTTCGTGTCCGGGTGTGCGGCGCGGCTCCCGGTCGAGGTCATCTGCGACATGCTCGGCATCCCCGTCCGGCACCACCGCCGGGTGGTGGAGTGGACGAACATCATCGTCGGCTACAGCGACCCCGAGTACGTGGGCGCGACGTTCGAGTACGGCGGCGCCGAGCCGAAGATCGGCCGGCTCGCCACGATGCGGATGCTGGGCACCGTGGCGTCGGCGGGGTGGCGGCTGCACCGGCTGGCGTTCAAGCTCGGGCGGGAGCGCCGGGCCGCGCCGACCGACGACCTGACCTCGGCGCTGGTGAACGCCAACGTCGACGGCGAGCGGCTGAGCCCCCGCGAGTTCGCCGCCTTCTTCCTGCTGCTCGTCGTCGCCGGGAACGAGACGACGCGCAACGCGATCGCGCACGGCCTGAAGCTGTTCACCGAGCACCCCGACCAGCGCGAACTCCTCCTTGAGGACTTCGACGGGCGCATCGGCGGCGCCATCGAGGAGATCGTCCGCTACAGCAGCCCCGTGATCTTCATGCGCCGCAACCTCACCCGCGACTACGAGATGAACGGCCACACCTACCGCAAGGGCGAGCGGGTGACGCTGTTCTACTGGTCCGCCAACCGGGACGAGGCCGTCTTCACCGACCCGGACCGCTTCGACATCCTGCGCTCGCCGAACCCGCACGTCGGTTTCGGCGGCCCCGGCCCGCACTTCTGCCTGGGCGCCAACCTGGCCCGCCGCGAGATCACCGTGATGTTCCGCGAACTGTTCACCCGCCTGCCCGACATCGCCGCCGGCGACCCCGACCGCCTGCAGTCCGGCTTCATCAACGGCTACAAGCGCCTCCCCTGCACCTTCACCCCACCCACCGCCCGCACCTCGGCATGACGTCCGCCGCACCCGTGTTCCGCTGATCACCAAGGGGCGCGGGGCACTATCGAGGCACGGCTCGGTGTGACTAATGTGCCGCTGTGACACGGGACGTGGGAAAGGTCGTGCTCGGCCGGTACCGGCTGCTGGAGGTGCTGGGCGAGGGCGGCATGGGCGCCGTCTGGCGCGCGCACGATGAGCGGATGCGCCGGGACGTGGCGCTCAAACAGCTCAAACTCCCCCTGAGCCTGGAGGCCGGGGAGCGCGAGCAACTGGTGGCGCGCATGGAGCGGGAGGCGCGCTCGGTCGGGATGCTCAAGCACCCCGGCGTCATCACCGTCCACGACCAGTTCCACGACGACGACGGCCTGCCCTGGATCGTCATGGAGCTGGTGCGGGGCCGCTCCCTCGCCGACCTTCTCCGCGACAACGGCCCGCTGGACGACGCGGAGGCCGCGCGTATCGGCGCGCAGATCGCGGAGGCGCTGGCCGTCGCGCATGAGGCGGGGATCGTGCACCGCGACATCAAGCCCGCCAACATCCTGCTGGAGGGACGGCGGGTCGTGGTGTCCGACTTCGGGCTCGCCGTCATCCCCGGCGAGACCACCCTCACCGCCACCGGCGCGTTGCTGGGCACCCCCGCCTATCTGTCTCCTGAGCAGGTCAACGACCGGGAGGCGACCGCCGCGTCCGACATGTGGTCGCTGGGCGCCACCCTGTACGCCGCCGTCGAGGGACGTCCCGCGTTCAGCGGCGGCACCATGGCGGCGCTGCTGCTGGCCATCGCCCGGGGCGATCCGGCTCCCGTCCAGCGTGCCCGGCGGCTGGCGCCGGTCCTGCACGACCTGCTGCGCCGCGATCCCCGGCAGCGTCCCACCGCCAAGGCCGCCGCAGCCGCCCTCGCGGCCCTCGCCGGACAGACAGCCGCCGCGCCCGCCGTCACCCGGCCGGCCCCACCGGTCCCGGACCCTGCCGCCGTCCCGCCGCTCCCGCAACTCTCCCGCCGCACCTATCTCGTCACCGCGGGCATCGCGGCCCTCGCCTTGGCCGTCCCCGTCGGCTACCTAGCGACCCAGGAGAACGGGACGGGACGGCCCCGCAAATCGCCTCCTCCCACCGCACCGTTCCTCATCGGGCAGCCGCTGGCCGGCCACAGCCTCTCCGTCAACGCGGTGGCGTTCAGCCCGGACGGCAGGATCCTCGCCTCCGCGAGCGACGACCGCACAGTGCGGTTGTGGGACGTCGCCACCCGCACACCCCTCGGCGCACCCCTCACGGGCCACGAGAAGGACGTCACGTCGCTGGCGTTCAGCCCCGACGGAAAGGCCCTGGCCACCGGCAGCCGGGACAAGACCGTGCGCATGTGGGACGTGGCCACCCGCAAACCCATCGGCAAGCCCCTCACCGAACACGAGGACCCCGTCAGGGCGGTGGCCTTCAGCCCGGACGGCAAGCTGCTGGCCACCGCCGACGTGGGCACCCTCCTGCTGCGGAACGCGTCCACCCGCAAACCCATGGGCGGCCCCCTCGAACAACGCGGCACCTTCGACTCGATCGCGTTCAGCCCGCGCGGCAGGATCCTGGCCGGAGACGCCTACGACGTGGTGTTGTGGGACGTATCAGGCCGCAAGCCCCGCGCCCGCGACATCACAGGCGACACCAACGGCGTCCTCGCGGTGGCGTTCAGCCCCGACGGCAAGCTGCTGGCCGGTGCCGGTGAGAAAAAGCAGGACGATGTGCGCCTGTGGGACGTGGCCACCCGCACACAGCTCCCCCAGTCCTTCATCAACCACACGGAGGACGTCAACACGGTGGCGTTCAGCCCCGACGGCAAGACCCTGGCCACCGGCAGCTCAGACCAGACAGCGCAGCTATGGGACGTGGCCACCGGCAAACCCCACGGCGACCGCATCGGCGGCGACGAGGGCACCATCCGCTCGGTGGCCTTCAGCCCCGACGGCAAAACCCTGGCCACCGCAGGCTCCGACAACGCCGTACACCTATGGCACATCCCACCCAGCCCCCGACAAACCCCCGCCTGAACGCCCCTTAGCGGGTGGAGTGCCACCAGGGGGTGGTGGTGGCCAGGTTGCGTTGGACGTTGGTGACGCAATGGATGTCGCCGCCGGCCGTGCCGACGTAGTGGGAGTAGTCCCAGTCCTCGATCCAGTGGACGCGGACGCCTGCCGTGCCCAGTGCCCGCTCAGTGGCTTGCTGGAAGACGTCCTGGCCGCCCTGCCGTGGCCCGTGCTGGGCCGGGGCGAGGTATCCGCCGGTGCCGGTGCTGATGCCGTTGGCGGCGTCCGGCAGGTAGGTGACGGTCAGGTCCTTGCGCGGGTAGTCGCCGGGCAGGTCGATCTTGGCGAACAGCGCCGGGACGCGGATGACGTCCCGTTCGGTGATCCCGGCCTTCTCGCGGAACTGGCGGAGGGCCCGGTCGACGCCCGCCGCCGCGATGCGGGTGCCGTTCACCAGCTCCGGCTTGCGGAGGGCCTGGGCGACCGTGAGGCCGGGGAACTGCGTGTTGGACGGGGCGACGCCCTCGACCAGCCGCTGCCCTCCGCCGCCGGTGGCGGCGACCTTCTTCAGCAGGTCCATGCCCATCCGCGGGTCCGCGATGACCATGGCCCAGCCCTTGCCGCCGCGCCGGGGGACGAAGTGGAGGAACTCGTCGATGTGGCCCACGCCGAGCCAGCTCGTGTCGACGGCGATCGGGTCCTGGTGGCCCTGCGCCTCCAGCATCCGGACGAACTTCGCGTCGGGGGTGAACTTGCCCTCGCCGCCGTAGACGATCCGGCCCGTGCGGTACTTGCCGTACGGCGGGATCGTCCCGAAGTTGCCGCTCGAACTGGCCGACCCGTAGTACAGGTTGTCGTCGGGGCGGTCGACCGCGGTGGCGTCGAACTCCTGGATCCCCGCGACGCCCGGTCCGCGCATCATGGTGAACACCGGGCGGGACGCGTCCCGCAGCGGGCGGTCGCGGGCGGGGAAGTCGGGGGTCACGGCCGGGGACCTGAGGTTCACCACGATGCGGTGCTCCCTGCCGCCCGGGCCCGGCATGGACGCGTAGCCCGCCTTGAACATGTCGCCCATCCACTGGTCGCCCCCGGCCGGGGACTCGATGAACGGCTTGCGCAGCCCCTCGGCGTCCAGTGCCCGCCGCAGGTCGCGCCGGTACGCCTCCTGGCCCTTGACGGGCTTGTCGGGGGCCTTGCCCTTCTCCAGCGTGACGGGAGCCTTGGGGTTCGCGACGACGGCGCGGTCCAGGGGGAGGAGGTCGTGCTGGAAGAGGACGGGCGCCACGCGCAGCCGCACCTTGTCGGACCGGGTCCGCCCGCCGTCGGCGACCGTCAGCGTGAGGTCGCTGAACCCGGACCAGACGGCCGGGTCGCGGACGACGTCGCGGGCCTCGACCGCGAGCCGTACCCCGTGGCGGAGTTCCTCCGCGGTGATCGCGCCGTCCGCGCCGAGTGCCGTGAGGCGCCCGCCGCGCTCGACGAAGATCCGCACCTTGCTCCGCGACCGGGCGTCGGGATGCAGCGCCGCCCGCGCGGAACCGGACACGCCCTTCATCGCCGGGATCTCCAGCGGTGCCAGGTCGGCGGCGTCGGCCGCGCCGTTCACCACCGTGTCGGACGCGTCGTTGCACGCCGCCAGCGCGGCGTCGGTGAGCCGCTTGCCGTTCGCACCGGCCGTCGGGCAGCGGGAGGCGTCGTCGTCGAGGTTCGGCAACATGATCGCCCCGCGCGTGGCCGTCCACGCTCCGCGCCGGGCGTCGTCGGCGGGTGACAGCCGTCCGTCGCGGTCGGTGTCGGCGCGCAGCAGCGCGTTGCCGGACGACGCCGACGGCGCGCCGGCCAGCGCCGCCTCGGCCGTGATGCCGCAGCCCGCGAGGCAGGCCACCGCGGCCGCGGCCAGCCCGGTTCGTACGATTCGCTTGTGACCGTTCATGGGGACAAGCCTCGCGATCATGGCCCCGGACGGGCATCGACCGTTCGGCAGATCTTCGCGGCGGGCACCTCGTCCGTTCGGCAGAGGCGCCCGCGCGCCCTCACCGCCGGAGCGCTGATCGCGGCCCTCGCGATGGCCGCCGCCGCGGGCACACCGGGCGTGGGGCCGTTGATCACGCTGTCGGCCTGGCTGACCGGCGCCGCGCTGGTCCTCATGCTCGCCTTTCCGGACGTCCGGCCGAGCGCGATCGCGGGCGCGGCCGGAGCCGGCTCGCTGGCCGCGACCCTGGCCTTCCAGGGGCCCGCCGGAAACCGGACGGCCGGTTGGTGGCTGGCGGAGTCGGTCGCGGCGGCGGTCGTCCTCCATCTGGTGGTGCGGCGCGCGGACGCCCGTCCCGCCGCGCTCGCGGGAGTGGCGGCCGCCGTCGCGGTGACCGTGCTCCCGCTGCGGCTGACGCTGCACGTCGTCCCGCCCGCGAGCCCGCGCGGCGCGGTGCTCGGCTGCCTGTTCTGCGGGCTCGGCGCGGCGGTCGCCGCCGGGACCGGGCTGTACCTGCGGTCGCTGGACGCGCGGCGGTCCCGGTCGGTGGCCGAGGCGCGGCGCGCGCAGCGCCTCGACCTGGCGCGCGACCTGCACGACTTCGTCGCGCACGAGGTCGGCGGGATGATCGTCCAGGCGCAGGCCGCGCAGCTCGGCGGCGACACCGCGGCGGCGCTCCGGCGGATCGAGGCGGCCGGGGCGCGCGCGATGGCGTCACTGGACCGCACCGTCCACATGCTCCACGACGACGGCCCCCGCGACGGCCCCCACGGCCTGGACGAACTGCCCGCGCTGGTAGACCGGTTCAGCACGTCGGACGGGGCCCGGACCCGGCTGACGATGGAGGACGTCACCCCTCCTCCCGAGGTCGCGGCGACGGCGTACCGGCTGGTCGTCGAGGCCCTGACGAACGTCCGGCGGCACGCCCCGGGCGCGACCGCCGTCGAGGTCTCCGTCACCGCGACCGGGCCGCACCTGCGCGTCGCCGTCACCGACGACGGCCCTGGAGGCCGCACGGGCCGGCGGCGCCAACGGCGGCGCGGCGGCCTCGGGCTCCCGGGGACCGCCGAGCGCGTCGAGGCCCTCGGCGGCGACTTCCGGGCAGGTCCCGCCGGTGATCGGGGCTGGCGGGTGATCGCCCTGATCCCACTACGATCGCCGCCATGACCACTCGGATCGTCATCGCCGACGACCAGGATGACGTCCGTGGCGGCTTCCGCATCATCCTGGACGCGCAGCCCGACATGGAGGTGGTCGGGGAGGCCGTCGACGGCGCCGCCGCCGTCGACCTGGCCCGGCGGCTGCGTCCCGACGTCGTCCTCGCGGACATCCGGATGCCCCGCATGGACGGCCTGGAGGTCACCCGGCTGCTGGCCGGCCCCGGCGTGCCCGATCCGCTCCGGGTGCTCGTCGTCACGACCTTCGACCTCGACGAGTACGTGTACACGGCCCTGCGCGACGGCGCCTGCGGCTTCCTGCTGAAGCGCTCCGGCCCCACCCTCCTGGTGGAGGGCGTCCGCGCGGCCGCGGCGGGGGACGCGCTCATCAGCCCCACGATCACCACCCGGCTGCTGCGCCGCTTCGCCCCGCCCCGCCCGCGCGCCGACGACGGCAGCCTCACCGGCCGCGAGGCCGAGGTCGCGACGCTCGTCGCGCGGGGCCGCACCAACGCGGAGATCGCCGCCGAGCTGTCCATCACGCCCGGCACCGCCAAGACGCACGTCGCGAGCATCCAGCACAAGCTGGGCGTCCGTAACCGCGTCGAGATCGCCGCCTGGGCCTGGCAGACCGGCCGGCTCAGCTGACGACGGCGGTCTTAAAGTTCCCTATTGCTCCCTTCGTGGCGTATGTTAGGTGTCAATGGACGACAAGATGTACTCGGTCGAGGAGGTCGCGGACCTTCTCGGGCTTCATGTGCGGACGGTGCGGCGGTACATCCGGGAAGGGCGGCTCAAGGCCGTCCGGATCGGCAAGCAGTACCGGATCGGGCGCGACGGCCTGGAGGAGCTGACCGGGAGGCCGGAGCCCGCCGGACGGTCCGCCGCGCGGGTCGAGGTGTCGAGCATCGTGCAGGTCGACGGTGTCGACCGGCACCTGGCGGACCGGCTCGGCACGCTGGTCGTGAGCGCTGCGCAGAGCGGGCCCGACCCTGGGCAGCCGGTGCACATCCAGGTCGTCCATGACGAGGAAGGGCAGCGCTTGAAGGTCGTGCTGCTCGGCGGCGCGGCGGCCACGGCCGAGGTGCTGCGGTTGATCGACGCCGTGCTCGGCGAGGGCGGCGTGCTCGGACGGGAGGCCGGCGATGACTGATGTGGTGCAGGAGCGGGCCGGGGTCCAGGTGCTGGTCTGCGACCCGGACGGCCCGCTGATCGCCACCCTGGAGGACGGGCTCGACCTGGTCGGCGCGACCTACCTCGGCGCCGAGGTGGTGGCGGTGCCCGCGAACCGGCTGGACGTGCGCTTCTTCTCGCTGGGCACCCGTTTCGCGGGCGACCTCATGCAGAAGTTCGTCCAGTACGGGGTGAAGCTCGCGGTCGTCGGCGACATCTCCGGGCACATGGCGGGGAGTTCGGCGCTGCGTGCGCTGGTGCGGGAGTCGAACAGGTCCGGCCATGTGTGGTTCGTCCCGGACCTGGAGGCGCTCGACGCGCGGCTCGCGGGGACGCCATGAGCGTGATCTACAAGTCGGAGGCGGGGCGGCGCGAGCTGCTCGGCCACTACGAGCGGGCGCTGGACGCCTGGCCGGTGCCCGCCGAGCAGGTCAGGGTGCCGACCCGCGAGGGCGAGACCTTCGTGCTGGTCTCCGGCCCGCCGGACGCGCCGCCCCTGGTGCTGCTGCACGGCTCGGGAGCGAACGCGGTCATGTGGCGGGACGACGTCCCGGTGTGGTCGCGGCACTTCCGCACCCACGCCGTGGACCTCGTCGGCGAGCCGGGGCTGAGCGCGCCCTCGCGTCCCGTCCTCGGCACCGACGCCGTCGCGCTGTGGCTGGACGACGTGCTCGACGGCCTCGGCATCGCGGACGCGGCGGTCGCCGGCGCGTCCCTCGGCGGCTGGACGGCGCTCGACTATGCCGTCCGGCGGCCGGAGCGCGTGACCCGGCTGGCGCTGCTGTGCCCCGGCGGGCTGGGTCGGCAGAAGATCGGCTGGGTCTTCAAGACCCTGGCGGGCCGCCTGGTCGGGCGCGGCGGGCTGCGGGAGTCGGCGATGACCGTCACGGGCCTGGGCGAGGGGAGCGAGGTGCTCGACGGCGTCGTCCTGACGTTCACGCACTTCAACCCGCGCCGGGAGAAGCTCCCGGTGTTCCCAGACGACGCGCTGCGCGGCCTCCGCATGCCGGTGCTCGCCATCGTCGGGGCCCGGGACGCCATGTTCGACTCGCGGCAGACCGCGCGGCGCGTCCACGAGCTCGTCCCGCAGTCGACGGTGAAGCTGCTCCCGGACGTCGGCCACGCCGTCTTCGGGCAGACCGGGACGATCGACGAGTTCCTCCGGGCGTGACGCCCGCGCGGCGGTGTCAGGGCGCCGGGCGGCGGTGTCAGGCCGCCGGGCGGGGGTGGCGGTCGGCGGTCAGGGCGGCGGTCGTCATCCGCTCCATCCGCCGGCAGGCCCGGTCGTAGAACTTGAGCTGGGTGCGGCGGCCGAAGACGCGGAAGCCGAGGCGCTCGATGGGGTGCGGTTCGGCCGCCGGCTGCGAGAACGCGTGGATGTGGAACTCGACCTCGCCGGTGTCGAGCCACTTGCGGACCTCCTGGTCCATCTGGCCGCGTTCGAGGTGCCCCTTCAGCGTGCGGTAGTTCCAGCCGTAGACCCGGACCTGGCGCCCGTCCAGCTCGACGGTCTCGTCGACGACCTCCCCGACGCGGACCCCGAGGTAGAAGCGCAGGCCGTAGAAGTGGCCTTCGAGCAGCATGTTCCGGCCCGGCTCGGGCGGGCCGGAACCACTGATCCTCCGGATGACGGCCGGGTCGGCGTACGCGTAGTTCTGCACGAGCAGGCGGGCGATCTGCCAGCTTTCGCCGGGCACCGGCGGGCCGGGCGGCTCCGGAGGGAGCGGCTGCCGGCGGTCGTCGACGTCCCAGCCGCTCTCGGGCTTGTGCACGTCGTGCTGGGACGGGTCGAAGTTCAGCGGAAGGCGGTGCAGGCCCGCTTGCAGGCGCGTCCGCCGCAGGCGCCGTGTCCCGGGCCTCATCGCGGCGCCTCGCGGAGGTGACGATCGTGTGAGACCTGCTGGACGGCGGCATACGTCGGGCCGCGCACCTGCTGGAGCAGCCCCGCGGGCTCCAAGCCCTCCACGGGGTTGTACGCGGGGTTGAATCGCCTGGCCTCGGTGGAGGCGAGCCCTTGCAGCCGGAGTTCCCCGAACCGCTCCCAGCCGCCGAACTCGGTCGCCACCAGCAGCGTCAGCGAGAACGGCCGGTCCCGCACGGCGTGATCAAGGGAGCGCAGGTCGGCCGGGACGGACGGCGAGTGGTAGACGGCCGCGCCGAGGATGAGGCGGCGGTCACCGGCCCGGTAGGGGAGCAGGGAGCCGTAGAAGGCCGGGCTCCACACGGCCTTCAGATGGAGGAGGCGGCGGCCGAGCAGGGTGTGCCCGGTCGTGGCCAGCAGCAGTTCCGCGTCGGCGCCGGACGGCTGCCGCCAGCGCAGGGCCAGGCCGAGGATGTCCGGCATCAGGGGCGGGAGGCCCATGGCGCGGGAGAGCCGCACCTCGGCCGGCAGCTCCGTGTGCTCGTCCAGGAAGGGGACTCCCCAGTACTGGGACGTTCCGTGCAGCATCAGCGTGGCGTTGAAGAGGAGCCCTTCGGGATGCAATGGACGGCTCCGCACGCGGGCCGCGAGCGCGAAGGGGTGCTTGAACGCCGCGGTGACCGCGCGGGCGACCAGGGTGTCCTCGGGGGGCGAGCCGCTCGCCCGTTCCGTCTGGACCTCCACCTCGCCGACCATCCGGCCGCCGGACAGCTCGGCGACCCGGGCGCAGAAGTGCGCCCACATGTGGAGCTGCATCTCCTTGGCGATGCCGACCTTCTCGTAGAGGACCGCCGCCAGCCGCTCCCCGCTGCGCGCCCACGACTCGATCGTGAACACGAGGTCGCCGCCGTCCGGGTCCCGCACGGCGCGGAACTCGATCTCCCCGGCCTCCAGGTGGCCGTGCAGCGTCGCGAACCGGAACGACTCCGGAGTGCGCTCCACGACCCGCACCGGGCAGTTCCACGGCCCCGGCATGTGGACGACGTACTCGTCCTCCACCTCCAGCGGCAGGGAGGCCCCGGACGTCTTGTCGAAGACGGCGACCTCCACGGGCGAGGCCGCGTTGAGGTCGGCGCCCAGCCTGGTGATCAGCTCCGCCGGGCTGAGCGGGCTCCCGGCGATCCGGATCGCGTACCGCCGCTGGAACACCGGGCCGACGCCCTGCCGCGCGTCCTGCACCCGGTCGCCGGGGCGCCGCGGGATCCGCCTGACCTCGGCGACCGCCTCGGTCCGGAGCCGGCGGCGCCGCACCCGCCGGGACGTCCGCAGCCAGCGCCAGGCCGCGAGCCCCATGCCCGCGGGCCAGCGCGCCGCGCGCACGCGCCGCCGCCACCGCACTCGCACGACGCCTCCCCCCGAAGTCGCCCTCGCCGCCCCGCTCGGGGTGACGGGCCTGCCCTACCCGGTCTGACCAGGGCGAATCCAGCGGCGGTACGGGTGCGGAGGCGCCGCGCGGGCCGGTCAGGCGTCGCGGCCGCGGGCGGCGAGGCGGCGGGCGAGCTCGTCGCGCTCGCGCGTCACCTCGGCCAGCTCGTGCTGGAGTTCGAAGATGCGCCGGATGGCGGGCAGGGTCATGCCCTCGCCCATCAGCGTGACGACCTCCTGGATGCGGCCGATCTCGTGGCGGCTGTAGCGGCGCTGGCCGCCCGAGGAGCGCTCGGGGGAGACGACCCGCTGGTCGTCGATGCGGCGCAGAAACGCCTGCTGGACGTCCAGCATCCGCGCGACCTGGCCCACCGTGAACAGGGCGGCGTGCTCGTCATCGATCGGCAGGCGCATGGGGGTTCCTCCTTCGCAGGCCGCGCGCACGGCCGGCGGGGGTGGCCCCGGCCCGCGCGGGGGGGTGTCGCGGGTCCGGGGCCGTGTCCGGAGCCGGCCGGGTCAGCTCTTGATCGCCTTCTGCCCGCCGCCCGTCTGCTGGACGGCGACCTTGCGCGGCCGGGCCTGCTCCAGGACGGGGATGCGGACGGCGAGGACGCCGTTGTCGTAGGCGGCCTCGATGCCTTCGGCGTCCAGGTGCTCCGACAGGTAGACCCGGCGGGTGAACGCGCCCATCGGCCGCTCGCGGACGAAGGCCCGCTCGTCCTCGCCGAACTCCTCCTCGCGGCGCGCGGTCACCGTCAGCACGCCGCGGTCGACCGTGACCTCGATGGAGCCCGGCGCCACGCCGGGCAGGTCGAACCGCAGCACGACGTCGTCGGCGCGGCGGACGCCGTCCATCGGCATGCCGGCGCCGCCGCCCATGGCACTGGCCTGGCGGACGGCCCGGTCGAACTGTCGCTCGAACTCCTGCACGAAGGGGTCGATCGACGTCAGCAACATGACATCACCTCCGAGGACCGCCGGCGCCGAGCCGGGCGCCGGCCCGCTTGCTCCTTGTACAAGAGGAAACTTGCAACTCCACTTATAGGTTCCTTGCGAGCGGATGTCAAGGCACGGCTGGAGCCCCGGCTGCTGGACTGATCTCGTCGCGGTGTCGACCGGCGGACGGAAACCGCCGCGAAGCGGGTAGGGTGAACCAAAAGTTCCGCCCTGTGTCCGCGGATCAGCAGGCAATGCTGCCCGAGGTGAGGAACATGGCGAACGGACGCGGCGCCGGTGACGGCGCCCACCAGGCCGCCGGCCGGCTGGCCGGCGCGCTGCGCTCGATGGCGGTGATCTCCCGCGCGGACGGGACCGCCCTGATGCTGGCCGCCGAGCCGAGCGGGCTGCGCGCGGTCGGCGGATCCACTCCCGAAGGGTTGAACCTGCAGTACGCCCAGCAGCTCGTTCAGGCGGGCCCCGCCCTGGACGCCGTCTCCGCCGACCACCCGGTCGCCGTGGACGATCTGGACGGTCATCCCGACCGTCCCGGGTACGCGCGGCTGGCGCTCACCGCGGCGCCGGTCAGGGCCGTCCTCGCGGTCCCCGTCCACGTCGGCGGCGAGGTCGTCGGGGCGCTGAACTTCTACCAGTGCGCGCCATGTCCATGGACGAGCAGGCAGATCGCGCTTGGGGAGCACCTGGCCGAGACCACGGCCGACCTCCTGGTCCGGCTGGCCGCGCGGCCGGCTGCGGGCGACGGCGCCCACGGCCTGCCGTAGTGCCTCCACATCTCGTTCACCACCGTTCTCTCAGCAAGCAGTCAAGGATGTGGAGCATGATGCATATCGACACCGACGCGTTGGACTCCAGTCTGGAGGTGCTGCGCAAGGCGCCCGTCGACTCGGACGTGGCCCGCGCCCTCCAGCGGGTGGTCAGTTCGGTGGACCGGCTCTTCGGCTACGACGGCGCCGGGATAATGCTCATCGACGACTCCGAGGCGCTGCTGTACGTGGCCGCGTCCGACGAGGTCGGCCGGTCCCTGGAGGAGGCCCAGGCCAGCGCCGGCCAGGGCCCCTGCTACGAGACCTATGTCGAGGGCCGGCCCGTCTCGACCAAGGACGTCCGCTCCGACCCCCGCTGGCCGCAGCTCGTGGACGTGCTCGACGAGCGGGTGCGGGCCGTCGCCGGAGTGCCGCTGCTGCTGGGCGGCAGCCCGGTCGGCACGCTCAACGTCTACCGCTCCGAGCCGTACGGCTGGGACGACTCCGACTTCGCGGCGCTGCACGCCTACGCCGGGCTGATCAGCGAGCTCATGGCGGCGGCGCTGTCGTCCCGCGAGCACAGCGCCACCGCCACCCAGCTGCAGTACGCGCTGGACTACCGGGTCATCATCGAACGCGCCATCGGCTTCCTGATGGCCACCCACGGGCTGGACGCCGTCGCGGCGTTCAACATGCTGCGCAAGCAGGCCCGTAACACCCGCCGCCGTGTCGCCGATCTGGCCGCCGAGATCCTCAAGGACGGCACGCCCTAGCCCCGGCCCCTCATCGGGCCCCTCTGACCCGCTTCTTCCCCGCTCGCTCCACCTCGGTCCGGCCCCTGACCCCTGCCCGGTCCCGGAGAATCCGCCCCTGCCTCTGGAGGCTCTGTGACCACCGCAGATGGGCGCCGCCCCGCCGGCGCCCGCCCGACCGCGCCCGACCCGCCCGCCGAGATCGGCCTCACCTGCCCTGACGGGACGCCGCTGCTGGCCGTCGGCACCCGCCTCGACGGGACGACCGTCGAGCTGCTCCTGGAGGGCGAGCTCGACGTCGCCGGCTCCGAACCGCTGCGCCGGCACATCGCGGCGGTGATCGCCGCGCACGACCCGCACCGGCTGCTGCTGGACCTGTCCGGCCTGAGCTTCGCCGACTCCAGCGGCCTGGCCGTGTTCGTGTGGGCGCACAAGGAGATGACCGGGCGCGGGCACGGGCTCTGCCTGCGCCGGCCGCAGCCGAAGGTGCTGCGCGTCCTGCACGTCACCGGCCTCCACACCCGCCTGGACGTCGCCGGGGGGGGGGGGGGGGGGCGCCCGGCCCCCCCCCCCGCCCCGCCGGGGGGGGGGGGGGGGGGCCCCCCCCCCCCCCCCCCCCCCCCCCCCCCCCCCCCCCCCCCCCCCCCCCCGCGCCCGCCCCCCCCCCCCCCCCCCCCCCCCCCCCCCCCCGCCCCCCCGCCGCCGGGGCCCCCCCCCCCCCCCCCCCCCCCCCCCCGACGAGGACGGGCCGTTCGGGACGTACCGGCGCACCATCCGCTGACCACCGCGGCCGAGACGACCGGTGCGGCCGGGATCACGGCGGGCGGAGAACCCGCCCGTGCGTCCCGCCCGCGGCGGTCGGTTAGGGTGCGCTGGATGGACACGGGACTGATCATTCGCCCCTACCGCCCGTCCGACGAGGACGCGGTGATGGACCTGTGGTCGCGGGCGTCCAAGCTCGCGCACCCCTTCGTCGAGGGGGAGGGCGAGGGCGAGCGCGCCCGCAAGGTCCGGGAGGTCTACCTGCGCATGGCCGAGAACTGGGTCGCGGAGGACGCGTCCGGCGCCGTCATCGGGCTGCTCGGCCTGCTCGGCGACGAGATCGGCGGCCTGTTCGTCCACCCGGACGCGCAGGGGCACGGCACCGGCCGCGCGCTCGTGGAGCACGCGGCGGCGCTGCGCGGCGAGGTACGGCTCGAGGTGTTCGAGGCCAACGCCAAGGCCCGCGGCTTCTACGAGCGGATGGGGTTCGAGGAGCGGGACCGCAAGCCGGAGGCGGACACCGGCCACCCGGTGGTCGTCATGGTCCGGCCCGTCCGCGGCTGAGGCGCCCGGCCGATCCGTGTGACTAGGGCTTCCGGCCGAGTCCGCAGAACTGGTAGACCGGCTTCGGCGGCCCGTCGAGGCCGCTGACCGCCGGGCGCCACTGCGAGCACGACACGACGCCCGGCTCCAGCAGGTCCAGCCCGGTGAAGAAGCGCTCCAGCTCCGCGCGGCTGCGCAGCCGCATCGTCGCGACCCCGGCCTGGTTGCTCATGTCGACCGCCTGCTGCGCGGCCTCGCCCTCGACCTCCCCGGTCGGGTGGGCGATCGCCAGGTGGCTTCCGGACGGGACGGCGGCGAGCAGCCGGTCCACGACCCGCTGCGCCTCGTCCTCGCCGGGGATGAAGTTCAGGATGCCCAGCATCATGATCGCGACCGGCCGGGAGAGGTCGAGCGTCGCCGACGCCCGCTCCAGGACGGTCTCGGGGTCGCGCGCGTCCGCCTCGATGTAGTCGGTGGCGCCCTCGGGGGTGGACGTCAGCAGGGCGTGCGCGTGCGTGAGCACCAGCGGGTCGTTGTCGACGTACACGATGCGGGACTCCGGCGCGATGCCCTGCGCGACCTCGTGGGTGTTGCCCGCGGTGGGCAGACCCGTCCCGAGGTCCAGGAACTGGCGGATGCCGGCCTCCCCGGCCAGGTGGGCGACGGCGCGGCCGAGGAACCCGCGGTCGGCGCGGGCCGAGGCGACGATGCCGGGGATGACCGCCTGGATCTGGTCGCCGAGCTCCCGGTCGACGATGTAGTTGTCCTTGCCGCCGAGCCAGTAGTTCCAGACCCGCGCCGTGTGCGGGACGGAGGAGTCGATGGCCGGGCGGTCGCCGGACGGCCCGTTCGCGGGGGAGGTGCCGGTCATGCGCCGAGATTAGCCAGTCCGGGCGATCTCGGTGGGCCGATATCGCTTTGTGGTGGCATTCCGGATATCGGGCGGTGCTTTTCCCGGGTTATGCGCGCGCCGCCGGGCGCGGCGAGGTGTGACGACCGGGTGACGGGTAGCCCTACCGCTGATCAACTGGGCGACCGCCGCACCGGCGAGGAAGGGCCTGCGCATGACCGCCGACGCACGCTTGGGCACGATCACCACGCGCGTCCCGGCACGGCTGGACCGGCTGCCGTGGTCGCGGTTCCACTGGATGATCGTCGTCGGCCTGGGCACCGTCTGGATCCTCGACGGCCTCGAGGTCACCATCGTCGGCTCCGTCGCCGCGCGGCTCACCGAGCCGGGCAGCGGCATCGCGATGACCCCGTCCGACATCGGGCTCGCGGCGGCGATCTACGTCGCGGGCGCGTGCCTCGGGGCGCTGTTCTTCGGCCAGCTCACCGACCGGTTCGGCCGCAAGAAGCTGTTCATCCTCACGCTGGCCGTCTACGTCGCCGCGACGGTGGCGACCGCGTTCGCCTTCGCGCCCTGGTACTTCTTCGCCTGCCGGTTCGTCACCGGGATGGGCATCGGCGGCGAGTACGCGGCGATCAACTCGGCCATCGACGAGCTGATCCCGGCCCGCGCCCGCGGCCGCGTCGACCTCGCGATCAACGGCAGCTACTGGGTGGGGTCCGGGCTCGGCGCGCTGGCCGCGCTGCTGCTGCTCGACACCTCGTTCTTCGCGCAGGACCTCGGCTGGCGGCTGGCGTTCGGGATCGGCGGCGTGCTCGGCCTCGCGATCATGATCGTCCGGCGGCACGTGCCGGAGAGCCCGCGCTGGCTGTTCATCCACGGCCGCCAGGAGGACGCCGAGCGGATCGTCGACCGCATCGAGGGCGAGGTCCGCGCGGAGACCGGCCGCGACCTCGCCGAGCCGGGCGAGAGCATCACGGTGCGGCAGCGCCGGGCCATCCCGTTCCGGGAGATCGCGCAGGTCGCGGTCAAGGTCTACCCGAAGCGGGCGACGCTCGGGTTCGCGCTGTTCGTCGGGCAGGCGTTCCTCTACAACGCGGTGACGTTCGACCTCGGCACGATCCTGAGCAAGTACTTCGACGTCGCGTCCGGGGCGGTGCCGTACTTCATCGCGCTGTTCGCGTTCGGCAACTTCCTCGGCCCGCTGCTGCTCGGGCGGATGTTCGACACCGTCGGCCGCAAGCCGATGATCTCCGGGACGTACTTCATCTCCGCCGCGCTGACCTGCCTGCTCGGGGCGTTCCTGGTGACCGGGGCGCTGTCGAGCTGGACGTTCATCGCGCTGGTGTCGGTGACGTTCTTCTTCGCCTCCGCCGGCGCCAGCTCCGCCTACCTGACGGTCAGCGAGATCTTCCCGATGGAGACCCGCGCCCTCGCCATCGCGTTCTTCTACGCGATCGGCACCGCCGCGGGCGGCATCACCGGCCCGCTCCTGTTCGGCAACCTGATCGACAGCGGCGCCGCGGAGAAGGTCGCGATCGGGTTCTTCATCGGCGCCGTCATCATGGCGCTGGGCGGCGTCGCCGAGCTGTTCTTCGGCGTCCGCGCCGAGCAGGCGTCGCTGGAGGCCATCGCCCGGCCGCTCACCGCGGAGGGGGCGGAGGGCGAACCGTCCGAGAAGGCCCCGGCGGTGAGCGGCGGCGAAAAGGCGAACCGGCCGGCGCTGGAGGCGCGGCGGCACGCCGAGGAAGGGCGGGCGCGCGCCGCCGAGCACCGCGCCGCCGTCCACGAGCTGCGGCCGCGCGCGGCCGAGGGCGACGCCGCCTCCCTCGAACGGCTCCGCGTCGAGGAGGTCCTCGCGCAGATCGCCGAGTGGGACGCCGAACGCCTCACCGAGGAGGCCACCGCCCACGAGGAGCGGGCCCACGCGGAGCGCGCCCGCGACGACACCGAGCGGGCGAGCGCCCTGGGCCGCGCCGAGGCGGCCGGCGAGCGGGCCCGCGCGCTCCGCGAGCGGGTCGAGGCCCTCGCCGCGGAGAACGAGCAGAACTCCGCGCTGCACGCGGCGCTGGCCGCCGCGGCGGACGAGCGGGCGCGGGCCGGCGAGCAGCGGGCGATGGCCGCCGAGACCCGCGGGCGCGCCGCCGGGCTCGACGGGACCGAGGCCGAGATCGTGCTGGAGCAGGCCCAGACCTACACCGAATGGGAGCGCATGCACACCGAGCTGGCGCTCGCCCACGCCGCCCGCGCCGACGGCGACGAGGAGGAGGCCGGCGCGCACGAGCGGCGGGCCGAGGTCCACCGGATGCGGGCCGAGTCCGCCGCCGACCGGATGGAGGCCGCGCAGCACCGCTCCGCCGCCGAGTCGCTGGCCGCGGAGGCGGGCACGGCCGCGCAGGCCGATCGGGAGCGCGCCGAGGCGGCGGACCGGGAGCGGGCGGCGCGCGAGCGCGACGAGCGCATCCGCGCCCGCGTCCTGCGCCGCGAGCGGGAGCGCCGCGCGGGCCTGCGCCGGTTCCTGCCCGGCCCGGGGCAGGCCTTCTACTCGCCGGGCATGATGATGACCGCCCGGTCGGCCGAGTGGGCGTCCGGCGCCGACCGCGCGCTGGACCGCGAGGTCACCGCCATCGCGCAGGCGCTCGCCGAGCACGGGCCGATCGGCCGCACCCGGCTCGCCGAGGTGGTCGGCGCGCGCTACTGGGGTCCCGGACGGTTCCGCGCCGCGCTGCGCGAGGCCGTCCACGAGGGGCGGGCGCGCCCCCTCGCGAGCAACCGGTACGGGCCGCCCGAGAACCACGACGCGAACCCGGAGGCATGACCGATGCCGACCTGCCGCTTCTTCGGGCACGACTTCCGCTTCACGGCCGAAGGCGCCACCATGCGCTGGACGTGCGCGCGCGGCTGCGGTGCCGGCGGCTCGAAGGAGTACGGCACCGCGTCCGAGGCGCGGCGCTACGCCCGGGCCTTCGACAAGAAGGACACCGACGACATGGGCCGCCGTGCCCCGCTCGTCGCGCTCTTTCCGCTGCGCCTGGCCCACGCCATGCGCAGACGGGAGCGCCGCTGAGCCGCGTCAGGCGGTCTGCTGAGTGAATGTGTGTGTCTGACCCGGTTCGACGTAGGTCGCCTGGTCGCCGAAGCCTCGGAGTTCCATCTCGCGGCGGAAGTCGTCCAGGGGCGAGCTGAAAACGCTGTAGTCGTTGTAGTGGACGGGCACCGCCCTTGCGGGACGGATCGTCTCGAACAAGTCCGCGCCCTGGGTGGCGTCCATCGTGACGATGAGCCCGCCGGGCAGCTTGGTCCCGCCCAGGTGCAGGACGGCGAGGTCGATGTCGCGGGTACGGCGGGCGATCTGCTGGATCCCGTCGAACATCAGCGTGTCGCCCGTGATGTAGAGGCGGAACTGCACGTCGCCGGCGGCCGGAGCGAACTCCAGGAGGCTGCCCATCACCGGGGGCAGCAGCATGCGGGCCGCGCCGGGCGCGTGCCGTCCGGGCATCGAGGTGATCCGGAGCAGCGCGCCGTCCTTCACCATCGTGTGCGTCTCCCAGGTGCGCAGCCCGACCGCGTGCCGGAAGCGGTGCCAGCCTTGGAGCCGGCGGGCGGCGTGCGGCGTCGTGACGATCGGCAGGCCCCGGTCGAGCTTCGCGCGGGCGACCCGGTCCCAGTGGTCGCCGTGCAGGTGGGACAGGACGACGCCGTCCAGCCGCGGCAGTTCCTCGATCCGCAGGGCGGGCTCGGTCAGCCGCTTGGACGTGAGCCCGAACCCGAGATAGGCGCGCTGCCCGCGGTGCAGGAAGTTCGGGTCGGTCAGCAGCGTGAACGGCCCGCAGCGCAGCAGGGTCGTCGCATTGCCGACGAATTGCATGGTGAGCTGGCGCAACGCGAGGTCAGGTGCGGTCTTCATGGTCGTTCCCCCCTTTCGGCCCTTCGGCGGGTGATGCCCAGGCGAGCGCCGCCGAACCCCCGCCGGCCCGGTGCGGGCCCGGCCGGGACATCGCCTCGTCTTGACCAATTGCTTCATAATTCGTGCATCACAAGATGCGGCAATGGAGGCCAAGCGATGAGCGACATCGAACAGGCTCCACCCGGGGTGGACAGCACGATCCCCAGCCCGGCCCGAATGTACGACTACATCCTCGGCGGCTCGGCCAACTTCACGGTCGACCGCGAGGCCGTGAAGAAGGTCCGCGCGCACATGCCCGACCTGGAGGACGCCGCGTGGGCGAACCGCGGGTTCCTCCAGCGCTCGGTGCGGTGGCTGGCCCAGCAGGGCGTCCGGCAGTTCATCGACGTCGGCGCCGGCCTTCCGACGGGCAACAACACCCACGACGCGGTGCAGAAGGTCGCCCCCGACGCGCGGGTCCTGTACGTCGACAACGACCCGCTGGTCGAGATCCACGCGAAGTCCCTGCTGGAGGGCGTGGCGGGGACGGCGTTCATCACGGCGGACTTCCGCGACCCGGACGGCCTGCTCGGGCACGAGGAGACCACCGCGATGATCGATTTCACCGAGCCGGTGGCGCTGCTGCTGGTGACGGTGACCCACTTCGTCCCGGACGAGGACGACCCGTGGGGGGTCGTGCAGCGGTACGTGAGCAGGCTCGCGCCGGGCAGCTACGTGGCGCTGTCCGCGATCAGCAGCGACCGCCAGGTGAGCGAGGAACTGGACCAGGTGACCGCGGTGTACGCCAGGTCGTCGTCCGGCGGCGCCTACCCGCGGCCCCGCGCGGAGATCGAGCGGTTCTTCGCCGGGCTGGAGATCGTCCCGCCGTACGAGGGGGCGCCCGCGGAGTTGTGCCATCTCGGTGTCTGGGGCGCCGAGGACCCTGACGAGGCCGATAGTGATGGCTCACAGCTGGGCTACTGCGCTGTGGCGAGGAAGCCGGCATGAGGAAACCGACCGCGGCGGAGCTGGGCGTCGATCCGGACGCCCTCGACTGGCAGCGCTCGGAGAGCGACGAGGGCGGAATCGAAGTCGCTTTTGTCGGGGAATGGACCCTTTTGCGCACGTCCGGCGACCTGATCTCGGTGTTCGACCAGCACGAATGGGCCTGCTTCCTGGACGGTGTGCGGAAGGGCGAGTTCGACCGCGCCGCATCGTGAGGGCCGCATCGTGAGGCCCGCCCCGTGACCGCGATTCGTGAAGCACTTCCTCATCCGGCCAGATCTGTGATTCACAAATTCGGAAGGCGTATGCTGATGGCGGCCGTATGTCAAGGGAGGTGGCGCCGATGAGTGAGGCGTACGGCGCCACCATTGCCAAGCGGGGGCTGGCGCGCCGCCTTCGGGACCTGCGCGTCGCGGCCGGATACACGGCCAACCAGGTCTGCGACCGGCTGAACTGGGGACGGGGCAAGGTCGGCCGGTTCGAGGCCAACAACTGGGTTCGGCCCGAGCTCAGTGACATCCGCGACCTGGCGCGCATCTACGAGGGCAGCGACCTCGACGAGCTCGAGGAACTCGCGACGCGCGCCCGGAAGCGGGCCTGGTGGCGTGACTACCCGGACGTCTTCGACAACGAGTTCCCCGGCTACGAGGGGGACGCGTCGAGCATCCGGGTGGTCATGCCGCTGGTGCTGCCCGGCCTGCTGCAGACCCTGCCGTACATGCAGGCGCTGCTCACGTCCGGGACGCGGACGCCGGAGTGGCGGGAGCAGGCGCTGCGGGCCCGGCTGCGGCGCCAGCAGATCCTCGACCGCGACGACGGCACGGCGCCGCAGCTGACCGCGGTCCTCACCGAGGCGTCCCTGATGTACGAGTGGGGCGACCCCGGCGACCGGCGCGCCCAGCTGCGCCACCTGCTCGCCATGTCCGCCAGGCCGAACGTCGAGATGCGGCTGCTGCGCTTCGCCGACGGCCTGCATCCGGGCATGTCGACGCTGGTCAACATCTTCCGGTTCCCGTGCGGGGAGCCGTCCATGGTGTTCCTCGAGAACGACGCCGACATCCAGGAGATCGACGATCCGAGCAGAGTGGAGGCGTATGACGAGATCTTCGAGCAGATCCGCGCGGCGGCGCTGAGCCCCGCCGACACCGCGAAGCACCTGGAGAAACTCATCGCGACGCTGGAGTGAAATGGACCTCTCTCAGGCACGGTGGTTCAAGGCCGCCGCGAGCGCGAGCAGCAACGGCGGATGCGTCGAGGTCGCCGACCTCGGCACCGCGACCGGGCTGCGCGACAGCAGGACGCCCGAGGCGGGGGCGCACGTCGTCCCCCGCTCGGTCTTCGCCGCGTTCCTCGGCGACGTGCGGGCCGGCCGGTACGACCGCTAGCACGCGGTACGGGCCCTGACCGGGCCGCACACATGATCCCCCAGGGCTGCACCCCTGGGGGATCTTCATGTGTGCGGCCCTCTCTCAGGCGCCGTCCACGCTACAGCGGCGGGCGCCGCCCGTCCCGGGTCCGCCGGTACGTTCCCGCCGTCCCGAACATGAACGTGGTTTGTGCGCTTAAGGGGGCATCGGTGAACGTCTCAACTGTCACCGCATGATCCTTGCGATGTTCCGCGTCCGGCGGCCAGAAATGTGCGAAGCTTGTATCTGTGATTCACACATAGCGACTTGCGAACCTCTGAGGTTCAGGTCGCGAATGTCTGAATTGCGAATGTCTCCCAAGACCACCCGAGGTGGGCGTCATGACGAAGGCCGCAGCGACGTGCGGGATTCCGTGGAGGCTGGAGAACGGCGGCTGCGCGGCACTGCCCCTGCCCGGGGACGACACGATCGCGCGGGTCGCCCGCGCGCACGTCACCGGCCTGCTGCCCGCGCTCGGGCTCGCCGTCCAGGACGCCGACGACATCACGCTCATGGTCAGCGAGCTGGCCACGAACGTCTTACAGCACGCGACCCCCGGCGACGGCCCGTCCGGCGCCGAACTCTGGGTCTACCAGCGCGCGGACGGGCGCGGCGCCGACGAGCTGGTCATCAAGGCGTTCGACACGCTGCGCGCCTGGCGCCCGCAGGCGCCCGCCGGCCCGATGCTCGAACACGGCCGCGGCCTGGAGATCATCGAGCTGCTGACCGGCGGCCGCTGGGGGCACCACCCGTCCCGCTCCCGGCTCCGGTCGCCGGCCGTCCGGGGGAAGGCGACCTGGTTCGCGCTGCCCCTGCCGCGCACCGCGCGCCGCCACCGGCACAACTGGCGCATGGACGGCCCGCACGCCGTGCGGGACCTGCACGCGCTGCTCGTCCAGCGCGGCGTGCACGACCTCGTCCCGGGTGACGAGCTCGGCGTCTCCGTCCTGTCCGGCCAGGGCGACCTGACCGTCTGGTGCGAGTCGGCGACCTTCCGCTGGTGCGCCCGCACCGGCGAGACCGGCAAGCTCCCGATCACCGACATCACCGAGGTCTGCGAGCAGCTCGTCCGCATCTGGGAGACGATGGCCCCCTGAGCCGCCGCGGGGGTCACCCGGCGTCGCGGCCGCGCAGGTAGGCGAGCACGGCGAGGACCCTGCGGTGGGTGTCGTCGGTCTGCGGCAGGTCGAGCTTGGCGAGGATGCCGCGGACGTGCTTGCCCACCGTCGCCTCCGTGACGACGAGCCGCCGGGCGATGGCGGCGTTGGAGCAGCCCTCGGCGATGAGCGCGAGCACCTCGCGCTCGCGCGGCGACAGCTCGCCGAGAGGGTCCCGGCGCCGGCGGATGAGCTGCCGGACGACCTGCGGGTCCACCACGGTGCCGCCGTCCACGACCCGGCGCAGCGAGTCGGCGAAGTCGGCGACGTCCACCACCCGGTCCTTGAGCAGGTAGCCGACGCGGCGGCCCGTCCCGGAGTCCAGCAGGTCGGCGGAGTAGCTCAGCTCGACGTACTGGCTGAGCGCGACGACCGCGAGGTCCGGGTCGGCGCGGCGCAGCGCGACGGCGGCGCGCAGGCCCTCGTCGGAGAAGCCCGGCGGCATCCGGATATCGGTGACGACCAGGTCCGGGCGGTGCTCGGCGACGGCCGCGAGCAGCGCCTCGGCGTCGCCCACGGCGGCGGCCACCTCGAACCCGAACCTGGCCAGCAGGCCGGCGAGGCCCTCCCGCAGGAGGGCGCCGTCCTCGGCGAGGACTACGCGGACGGCGGTGCGCTCAGGCTGCACGGAAGCTCCACACGGACGACGGTCGGCCCCCCGGCGGGGCTCGACACCAGCAGTCTGCCGTCGATCACCGCGACCCGGTCGGCGAGGCCGGTCAGCCCGGTGCCGAGGCGCGGGTCGGCGCCGCCCGCGCCGTCGTCGGCGACCTCCACGGTGAGGACGCCGCCGTCCCACCGCGCGGTCACCGCGGCGCGTGCGGCGCCGCTGTGCTTGGCGGCGTTGGTGAGCGCCTCGGCGGCGGCGAAGTAGGCGGTGCCCTCCACGTGGCGCGGGGGCCTGCCGGGCAGGTCGGCGTCGACCTCCACCGGGAGCGTCGACCGGTCGGCCAGCTCGCCCAGCGCCGCCGCCAGCCCCCGGTCGGTGAGCACGCGGGGGTGGATGCCGTGGATCAGCTCGCGCAACTCGGCCATGAGCTGCTTGGCCTCCCGGTGGGCGTCGGCCACGCCCTCGGCCGCGGGGGAACCGGGCGGCAGGTCCATGCGGGCGAGCCCGAGCTTCATGGTGAGCGAGACGAGCCGCTGCTGCGCGCCGTCGTGCAGGTCGCGCTCGATGCGGCGCCGCTCGGCGTCGAACGCGTCCACCAGCCGGGCCCGGGAGCGCTCGACCTCGACCAGCTCGGCGTGAAGCCGTCCGCCGGAGGCGTCCTGGAGGAGCGTCCGGGCCAGGGCGGCCTGCGCGCCCGCGACGAGCGCGAGCAGGTAGGGGACGGCGGGCAGCAGCGCGAGCGCGGCGACCGCGTACGGGAGCGCGTCCGCCGGGGCGGCGACCTTCACCGGCCCGAGCGCCATCGGCCCGTCCCC
Organism: Actinomadura geliboluensis; assembly: GCF_043197915.1. Taxonomy (NCBI): domain Bacteria; kingdom Bacillati; phylum Actinomycetota; class Actinomycetes; order Streptosporangiales; family Thermomonosporaceae; genus Actinomadura; species Actinomadura geliboluensis. Next base: position 281,007 of record NZ_JBICUA010000008.1, read on the forward strand.
GCCCAGCAGGATCAGCGGCGCGGCGGCGGCGCCGAACTGGAACGCCAGCACGGCGAGCAGCGCGGCGTAGAGCACCGGGACGATCGCCGCCACCAGCAGGAAGTAGCCGAGTTCGCGCCAGGTCGCCGGTTCGGCGCAGCGCGTGCGGAGCCACGGGCCGAAGCCGGGGGCGGGCGGGCGCCGGTGGCCCGACCGTGCCGGACGGGCGTCCACCAGCCGCAGGCGCCGCCGCTCCAGCCGGGCCAGCGGCATCGTGACCGGCGGCCCGAGCACGGCGGCGAGCAGGGCGCCGAGGACGACGAAGACCGCCCGCTCGCCCAGGCCCGCGCCGGGTGAGGCCGCCAGGAGCCACAGCAGCGCGGGCACGGCCAGCGGCACCCACGCGGCGAGGGCGACCGGCGCGGTGGACAGCGCGAACGCTGCGGCGCGCCAGGGCCAGCCCGTCAGCAGGAATCGGCGCCGCCCCATCGCGGCCAGCGCGGTCGGCGGCGGGTCGGTCGGCACAGGCGTACGGTAGCCGAGCCTTCCGGGTGCGGAGCGCGGGTAGTGCTGGGCATACCCCGAAGTCGGGGGCCTGCCGTGATGTGGCGCGGGGTGCCGCGGCGGTGGGATCGAGGCATGAGACGAAAGCCCTCCGCACGCATGATCCTTCCCCTGGCCGGCGTGACCGGCATGGTGCTGGTCGCCGGGCTCGTGCCCCCGCTTCCCGGCGGTCCCGAGGCGTCGGCGCGACCGGTCGCCGCACCGTCCGCGAGCTGGTCGCAGAGCTGGGGGACGGCGATGCAGCGCCCCCTCGCCGCCGGTGAGGACGACGGGCCGAACTGGTCGACGGCGGGCTTCGGCGACCACTCGCTGCGGCAGGTCGTCCGGCTGAGCACGGGCGGCACGCGGATCCGGATCCGGCTGTCCAACCGCTACGGCACGGCCCCGCTGCGGGTCGCCGCCGGCGTGGTCGGCCGGTCGGCGGGCGGCGCCAAGGTGTGGCCGGGCACCGCGGCCGCGCTGACGTTCGGCGGCGGCCGCTCCGCCGCCGTCCCGCCGGGCCGGGAGCTCGTCAGCGATCCGGTGCCGCTGGCCACCGCGCCGCTGGAGAAGCTGGCCGTCACGCTCCGGTTCACGGGCGCCACCGGGCCGGCGACCTTCCACCGCTTCACCACCGGGCCCGCCTACCGGGCGCCCGGCGACCACCTCTCCGACATCGGCTCGGACGCCTACACCGAGACCACCGACGCGCTCTACTACCTGGCCGGCGTCGACGTGACCGGCGGCACCGCCGGTACCGGCTCCGTGGTGGCCTTCGGCGACTCGCTCGTCGACGGCGTCGGCGCGTCCCCCGGTGCCGACGCGCGGCTGCCGGACGCGCTCGCGGAGCGGCTCGCCGCCGCCCGCCGCCCGCTCGGCGTCGTCAACGCGGGGATCGGCGGGAACCGGCTGCGGTACGACTCGGCGTGCAGCGGCGACAAGGCCACCGCCCGGTTCGCCCGCGACGTCCTGGCCCGGCCGGGCGTCCGGTCGGTGATCGTGCACCTCGGCGCCAACGACATCCGCGACACTCCAGGCGACCCGTGCCTGGTGCCGGGCGGGCCCTCGACCGCCCGGCAGGTCATCGCGGCCCAGCGGCAGCTGATCCGCGCGGCCCATGCCCGCGGCTTGAAGGTCGTCGGGACGACCATCCTGCCGATGAAGGGCGCGCTGTTCCCGGTGTGGACGCCGCAGGTGGAGAAGGAGCGCGACGCCGTCAACCACTGGATCCGCACCAGCGGCGAGTACGACGCGGTCCTGGACGCCGACCGGATCATGGCCGACCCCGCCGACCCTGACCGTCCACGCCTGGCCTACGTGTACGAGGACGGCCTGCACCCCAACGACGCGGGCTACCAGGCCCTGGCGCGCGGCATCGACCTGGGCGCCCTGCGATGAACCACCCGCCTCCGCCTCCGCCGGTGCAACTGCACGAGGTGAGCAGGCACTACGGGACGGGCGAGGCGCGCGTCCACGCGCTCGCGGGCGTCAGCATCGCCTTCCCCGCCGCCACCTGGACCGCCGTGATGGGCCCGTCCGGTTCCGGCAAGTCGACCCTGCTGCACTGCGCCGCGGGCCTGGACCGGGCGTCCTCGGGACGCGTCCTGCTGGCCGGGCAGGACGTCACCCGCGCCACCGACGCCGCGCTGACCGCGCTGAGGCGCCGCGCCGTGGGCTTCATCTTCCAGAACTTCAACCTGATCGGCTCGCTGACCGCCGAGCAGAACGTCGCGCTCCCGCTGAAGCTCGCCGGGGCCCGGCCGTCCCGCGCGGACGTGCGGGCCGCGCTGGCCGACGTCGGGCTGGCGGAGCGCGCGCGGCACCGGCCCCGCGAACTGTCGGGCGGGCAGCAGCAGCGGGTGGCGATCGCCCGCGCGATCGTGACGCGGCCCTCGGTGCTGTTCGCCGACGAACCCACCGGCGCCCTGGACACCGGGTCGGCCCGCACGGTCCTGTCACTGCTGCGCCGCATGGTGGACGAGGCGGGGCAGTGCGTCGTCATGGTGACCCATGATCCGGTTGCGGCGGCCAACGCCGACGCGGTGGTGTTCCTGTCCGACGGCCGCATCGCCGATCGGCTGGTGCGTCCCTCCGCCGCCCAGGTGGCGGAACGCCTCACCCGGCTGGAGGGCTGACCCGTGCTGCGCGTCTCCGCCGCCACCGTCCGGGACCGCTGGCCGCTGTTCGCCGGAGGGCTGCTGACGGTCACGCTCGGGGTGGCGCTCGTCCAGTCGTCGGTGCTCGTCCTGGTGTCCACGGGCGAGCCGGAGATCCCGCCGGGCACGTCCGGCCGGGCCGCCGAGCAGATCAGGGAGGGGTACGTCGGGGCGGCGACGCTGCTCGGTATGGCGACCCCGCTGGCGATGTTCCTCGCGGTGTTCATCGTCGGGTCGACGTTCGCGTTCGCCGTCGAGCAGCGGCGGGCGGAACTGGCCCTGCTGCGCATGATCGGCGGGAGCCGCCCGCAGGTCGTCCGGCTGCTGCTGGGCGAGGCGTTCCTGCTGGGGCTGGCCGGCAGCGCCCTCGGCATCGCGCTGGGGGTGCCCGCCGCCTGGGCGCAGGGGCGGCTGCTGATCGGGATCGGCCTGCTGCCGGACGGCTTCTCCGCGCGCTGGTCCGCCTGGGTGCTGGTGCTCTCGCCGTGCGTGGGGACCGGCGTCGCGATCGGCGGGGTGCTCGCCGCCGCCTACCGGGCGGCCCGGGTGCGTCCGCTGGACGCCCTGCGCGGCGCGCCCCGCGCGACCCGCGTGATGACCGCCGGCCGCTGGCTGGCGGGCCTGTCCTCGCTCGCCCTCACGGTGGTGCTCGTCGCGGCCGGGCACGGCGCGGACCTGCTGGGCGCCCTGCTGGTCGCGATGGCCGTCTCCGTCTTCGGATCGATCGCGCTCAGCGCGCTGAGCCCCCTGGTCGTCCCGCTGTTCGGCCGGCTGCTCGGGACGGTGCTGCGCACCGGCGCGCTCGGCGACCTGGCGCAGGCCAACCTGCGGGACGCGGTGCGGCGCAGCGCCTCGACCGCCGCGCCCCTCATCGTGCTGGTCGGCCTGCTCGTCGGCCTCACCGGCGCGCTGAACTCGCTCGCCCGCGCCACCGGCGCCGACCTGCAGCGGACCACCGCCGCCGACCTGGTGGTGACCTCGACCGGTGCCGCCGCGGCCCGGATCGCCGACGTGCCGGGAGTGGACGTGGCGTCCGCGCAGAGCCAGGTGGAGATGTCGGTGACCGCCCGGCACCGGGTGGGCCGGCGCACCTACCGGCAGACGCACCACTCGGGGATCACCGCGGTCGACGCCGCCGCCTACCGGCGCACCCACCGCCTCACCCCGCGCTCCGGATCGCTCGACGCCCTGCACGGACGCACCGTCGCGATCGGGCCCCGGCTGGCCGCCCAGGGCGTCCGGGGCCGCACGGTGACGGCGCGGATCGGCGACCGCCGGGTCACGCTGCGCACCGTCGCGCGGATGCCGGAGGTCCTGGAGAACGGGAGCGACACTTTCCTGGTGCCGCGCGACCTCCTCCCCGCCGCGATGCTCGCGGACGCGCCGACCGAGACCATGGTCCGGGTCGCGCCCGGCGCGTCGCCGGAGGCGGTCGCCGACCGGATCCGCGCCGGCGGCCTCGGCGAGGTGCGGACCGTGGGCCGGTGGGCCGACGCCAGGGTGGCCGAGCAGCAGCGCGGGACCATGGGGATCATGGCCGTGCTGATGGGGATGTCCGGCCTGTACGCCGCGATCGCGGTCGTCAACGCCGTCGTGATCGCCGCCGCCGAGCGGCGCGGGGAGTTCGCCGTCGCCCGCGCCACCGGGCTGAGCCGGCGGCAGGTCGTCGTCATGGCCGCCGTCGAGGCGGCGGCGGTGACGGTGATCGGCCTGCTCCTCGGGGCCCTGGTCGCGGCGGCGGCGCTGGCGGGCTTCCATCCGGGGCCGGGCGGGGTGCGCATCCTCGCCGTGCCATGGACCCTGTTCGGCCTGCTCGTAGCGGTCTCGCTCGCCGTCACCACCATCACCGGAGCAGTCACGGCGGCGGCGGCGACCCGGCCGTCCCCGACGTCGCTCCTCGCCGCCCGCGAGTGAGGCGGTGCACCGGCCGCGCTCGGGCGCCGGCTGTGCGTCGGAAGACGCAGAACGGGACGAACACTCTCGGTACTGTGTGCGTCAAATAGACGATCATGTGCAGCCGGTGCTGGGGGTGGGATGTCCGGGGCGGGACTCAAGGCGCTCAGGCCGGGTGATCCGGAGCAGGTCGGACCCTACCGGCTGCTGGCCCGGCTCGGGGCCGGCGGGATGGGCCGGGTCTATCTGGGACGCTCGCCGGGGCGGCGGCTGGTCGCGGTCAAGGTCGTCCACCCGCACTTCGCCGACAACGCCTCGTTCCGGCGCCGGTTCGCGAAGGAGGTCGCCGCGGCGCGCCGCATCGGGGGCTTCTACACGGCGCACGTGGTGGACGCCGACCCCGACGCCGACCCGCCGTGGCTGGTGACGGAGTACATCGCCGGGCCGACGCTGCAAGAAGCCGTGGACGAGAACGGCCCGCTGCCCGAGGCGTCGGTGGCCGCGCTCGGCGCCGGGCTCGCGGAGGGGCTCGGGGCCGTCCACGAGCAGCACGTGATCCACCGGGACCTCAAGCCGGGGAACGTGCTGCTGGCCCGGGACGGCGCCCGGATCATCGACTTCGGCATCGCCCGCGCGATGGACGCCACGTCCCAGAGCCTGACCCTGGTGGGGACGCCCGGGTACATGTCGCCCGAGCAGTACCTCGGCGGCGACATCGGGCCGGCGAGCGACGTGTTCTGCCTGGCCGCCGTGCTGACCTTCGCCGCCACCGGCCGCCACCCGTTCGGGGAGGGGCCGCCGGACGCGCTCGGCTACCGCGTCCGGCACGAGGAGCCCGACCTCGCGGGCATCCCGGCGGCGCTGCAGGAGCTCGTCGCGGCGGGCCTGGAGAAGGACCCGGACGACCGCCCGCCGACCGAGGAGTTCCTGGAGCGCTGCTCCGCGCTGGCCCCGGACGAGGGCATGTCCCTCCCGAAGACGTTCGACACGATGATCGCCACGCGCGTCGCCGAGACGGAGGTCTTCGCGGGAAGCCTCGGCGCGGGGAAGAAGTCCGAGCCGAAGCCGCCGCCCAAGCCGAAGCCGAAGGCGCCGCCCAAGCCCAAGGCCGAGCCGAAGGCGCCGCCCAGGCCGAAGGCGCAGCAGCCCAAGGCCCAGGCGCAGGGCCAGGCGCAGCCGCCCCCGCGGCCGCAGCAGCAGCAGCCGCGCCCGCCGGCCAAGCAGCCGGCACCGGCCGGCGGGATCGCGGCCGGGGTCATCGGGGTGCTGCTGGTCGTGCTGCTCATCGCCGTCGCCGCCCAGGACCGGTCGGGCTCGTCGGGCAACGCCGGTGCCTCGTCGTCCACGTCGTCGTCGCCCACCTCGACCACCACCCGGACGTCCGGGCTCTACGGCGGCTCGGACCCCACCGGTTCGTCGAGCCCGACGCCGACCCCGGACCCGACCTTCGAGGCGTTCGACGCGATCAGGGTCGGCGACTGCCTGGACGCCTACCAGGACCCCTACGACTCCTCCGAGTGGAGCGAGGACGAGCCGACCGCGGTCTCCTGCGGCCGGAGCGACGCGTACCTGAAGGTCTACGGCGTGGAGGACTCCGGCAGCGGGTGCGACGCCGAGGCGCTCGACGGCGAGGACTGGTGGAGCTCGCCCTACCACGACGGAGAGCGGATCTACCTCTGCGTGCGGCGGCAGTTCAGGGAGGGCGAGTGCTTCCTGGGCAAGAAGAGCACGAAGAACGGCAGCACGGCGGCCATCAACGGGCACGGCCTGATGACCTCGTGGGGCTGCGGTAAGAGCACCGTCCCCCGGGGGTTCAACTACATCCTCCAGTTCACCGGCTACTACGAGTCCACGTGCCCGAGCGGCTCGCTGCGGTGGACGGACTTCCGCAAGGGAGTACTCTGCGCCCGCATCGTGTGAGCGACGCCGAAAGGGTGTGCGGTGGGTGAATCCTTCGTCGTGACCGGCGGTGGACGCGGCGTGGGCCGCGTGATCGTCGAGCGGCTGCTCCGGGACGGGGGCGGCGTCGTGGTGATCGAGCTCGACGCGGCGGCGGTCGCGTGGGCGGACGGCGTCCCGGGCGTCGCCGCGGTCGTCGGGAGCGCCGCCGACGAGAGCGTCGCGGAGCGGGCCGCCGACCTGGCGCAGGAGGCGGGGACGCTCGCCGGGTGGGTCAACAACGCTGCCGTCTTCCGCGACGTCGCGTCCCCGTCCGCGCGGGAGCTGCTGGACCTGGTCGCGCTGAACTTCGATCCGGCGGTGGTCGGCTGCGTGACCGCCGTCCGCCGGTTCCTGGACGCCGGCACGGGCGGCGCCATCGTCAACGTCTCGTCCCATCAGGCGCGGCGTCCCGTGCGGGGGTCGCTTCCCTACGCGACGGCGAAGGCGGCGGTCGAGGGGCTCACCCGGGCCCTCGCCGTCGACTACGGCCCGTACGGCATCCGCGCGAACGCCGTCGCGCTGGGCTCCATCACCACCGAGCGGTACGAGCACTTCCTGGCGGAGCAGGCGCCCGAGGAGGCCGCCCGGATCGAGGGCGAGATGCGGCTGCTCCACCCGGTCGGCCGTGTGGGACGCCCGGACGAGGTGGCCGCCGCCGTCGCGTACCTGCTCTCGGACGAGGCGAGCTTCGTCAACGGCGCCGTCCTCCCGGTGGACGGCGGGCGCCACGTGGTGGGCCGCGACCCCGAGGAGGCCCCTGCCGTCCCGGACGATCGCGCGCCCTAACCTCCCGACTTCGCGGCGGCGACGGCGTCGCGCAGGGCGGTGAGGAAGTCCTTGCCGTCGGCGTCGTCGCCCAGGGCGAGGTGGAACGAGGCGGCTTCCGGCATGCCCGACCACGGCCCGGTGGCGCTGATCCCCGTGTCCGGCACGAGCGGCGGGAGCGCGTCGAGGACGACGTCCCCCAGCCAGATCGACCGGACGTGGACGCCCCGGCGCTTCCCGGCCACGGCGACCACGAGGTAGGTGGGCAGGAGCAGCGCGACCGTCGTGTGCTCGCCGTCGGGGTCGCCCGACCCCGTGAGCCTCGCCAGCGGTCCCGGCCGCCTCAGCCGGACGCTGCGCGTGACGCAGCACCACCGGGCGGTGCCGAGCGCGTTCCCGAGCAGGTGCTCCTGGGCGTGCGCGGCGATCGCCGCCCGCACCTCCGGATCGAGCGCCCCGGGCTCGGACCGCCTGCTGGAACGCTCGTACAGACGCTTCATTTCCCCCCACCTCCGGAAAACCCGCTGTGAGCGTACGGCGGGAGAAGTCGCCGGAAAGTGCCCCCGCCCGACAGCGGTCATAGCATTGCAAAAACGGCGATGTGGCGCCATCGTCACTGGTCGGGGAAATATGCGTGAATTTCCGTATCCGGACGGACGGCCCCCGCGGGGCGGGGGCCGCTCCGCGGCGGATCTGTCGGTGGCGTTCGGCACACTGGCCTGGTCGGCGGTACGGACGGCCCAGGGAGGTCGAGCGTGGTCATCATCTCGGGGAAGCTTTATGTGGACGCCGAGGCCAGGGACGCCTATCTGGAGGGGTGCCGGGAGGTCGTCGAACTGGCGAGAAAAGCAGCGGGCTGCCTTGATTTCGCCATTTCGGCCGATCTCCTGGAGCCCGGCCGGATCAACGTGTACGAGCGCTGGGAAAGCGGCGAGGCCGTCGAGCGGTTCCGCGGGACGGGCCCGTCGTCGGAGCAGCAGGCGGAGATCCGCGACGCCGAGGTGAACCGGTACCTGATCTCCGGCGTCGAGGCCCCCTAGCGCCAGAAGGCCAGGAGGTCGGAAGGCCAGGTCAGGAGGCCAGGGCCTCGTGCCATCGGGCCGTGTCGGTGTACTGGTGGAGCCAGGAGATCCGGCCGTCGGTGACGCGCCACAGGTGGACGAACTCCGCCTCGTAGCGGCGCTCGGTGGAGCGCGCGGTGCCCCGGTAGTGACCGGTCACCACCACGAGCCCGTCGCCGGTCTCGTGCCAGGTCTCGGCGTAGGGCGCCGTGTCGTACTCGGCGAAGATGGCGCCCCACACGCGGGTGAGCGTCTCCTCGGGGCCGTGGAAGGCGCCGCCCGCGCCGAACGGCAGGCCGGGCGCGGTGCGGGCCTCGAACTCCGGGTGCAGCAGCGCGAGGATCGCGGCGGCGTCCCGCGCCTGCGTGGCGGTGTAGAACCCGGCGACGAGATCGGCGTCGGCGGTCATGGGCACCTCTTTTAGAGACAGTGTTCTAGAATATATCCACTACTAGCATGGAGGGTGCCGCCATGGGAAGACCGGCCAAGTTCGGTGAGGACCGGATCCTCGACGCCGCGCTCGCGGTGCTCGCCGAGGACGGGCCCGGCGCGGCCACCATCGGCGCCATCGCGGCGCGCCTCGGCGCCCCGTCCGGCTCGATCTACCACCGGTTCGGGTCCCGCGACCTGCTGCTCGCCACCCTCTGGGCGCGCTGCGCGCGCCGCTTCCAGGAGGGGTTCGCCGCGGCCCTGGCGGCGGACGACGCCGAGGCGGCGGCGCTCCACACGCCCCGCTGGTGCCGCGCGCATCCGGACGAGGCCGCCGTCCTGCTGCTCTACCGGCGGCAGGACCTCGTGGCCGAATGGCCCGAGGAGTTCGCCGCGCTGAACGAGGAGAGCGCCGCCGCGCTCGACTCCTTCGCCGAGCGGCATCCGGGCCTGGAGCGCGAGCGGCTGGTCTTCGCCACGGTCGACGTCCCCTACGGCGCCGTCCGCCGCCACCTGCTGGCCCGCCGCCCGCCCCCGCCCGAGGTCGACGCTCTGATCGTCACGGCCTGCCGCGCCGTCCTGTCGTCCTGACGGAGGCGCGGCGGCCGGTTCCGGGCGTCGGTGCCGCCCGCGTCACTGCAGGTCGAACTTGACCTTCTCGCCCTCGATCGAGGTCACCGTGATCGTCACCGGGCCCACCTGGGCGCGCTGCCCGGTGGCGATGGTGGCGGGCGCGGAGCCGTCCGCCGAGACCGTGACGCCCCGGCCGGAGATCTGCGAGACGGTGACGTCGACGTCGTTGACCTCCACGGTCTGCCCGGCGCCGGTCACGGTCACGTGGCACTTGCCGTTAACGCAGCTGTGCGAGTTGGACTGGCATCCGCCGAGCACCAGGACGCCCCCGGCCGCGAGAGCGGCGAGAACCGGAACTGCGCGCTTCACATAAACCCCCATGTCAGGCGATATCGGAGGTATTGATGCGCGTTCCGGCCGCCAGGTTCCCCCTGCCGAAGGCTGAAACCGGCCACCCCGACCGGCCGAGCGGGGAGGTCAGGGCAGCCAGCGGCCGTCGCGCATGAGGTCGCGGCCGGGGAGTTCGTTCACCTCGCGCCACGCCTGGACGCGGCGCGGGGTGATCCGGAACCAGCGGTAGGCGCCGGCCGCCTCGCGCGGGTCGAAGCCGGCCTGCGCGGCGAACCGGTCGGCCCGTTCCGCCGGCAGCGCGTCCAGGTCGAGCACCTCCACCGTGCCGTCGATCAGGGACACGTCGCGGGTGCCGCCGAGGGCGAGCCGGACGGTCCGGCCGGCGGCGAGGTTGCGGCCGGTGGGGCTGTCCGCGGGGGTGGCCGCGAGCAGCGCCTCGCCGTCCCAGTCGAAGGACAGCGGCACCAGGTGGGGGACGCCGTCCGGGGAGGCGGTCGCCACCCAGACGTCCACGTCGTGGGCGAGCCGGTGCTCGGTGTCGCGGCGGCGCTCGGCGCGCGAGCGCGGGGCGGGGAGGGTCATGGTCGCTCCTCGGATCGCGGGTGGTGGCCGGCCGGCGGGCCGGCGCGGTCCCAGGCTCTCCCGCCCGGCGGGCGGGACGCCTCCGTGCCGAGCACGGAACCCGCCACGGATAATGGGCCGGTGACGACGATCTCCGCCCGCGAGGCCGAGGTGCTCGCCCTGGTCGGGGCGCATCTGAGCAATGCCGAGATCGCCGCGCGGCTGGTGCTGTCGGTCCGCACCGTCGAGTCGCACGTGTCCTCGCTGCTGCGCAAGCTGGCGCTGCCGGACCGGCGGGCGCTCGCCCGGCACGCCGCCGAGTTCGCCCGCGCCGAGCAGTCGCGGTCGGCGCCCGCGCTGCCCGCGCCGCTGACGGCCTTCATCGGACGGGTCCGCGAGCGCCGGGAGCTGGCGGCGGCGGTGCGGGGCAGCCGGCTGGTGACCGTGGCCGGGCCCGGCGGGGTCGGCAAGACGCGGCTCGCGCTCGCGGCGGCGGAGGACCTGGCAGGTGACTTCGCCGACGGGGTGTGGTTCGCGGACCTGGTCCCGGTCACCGAGCCGGGACGGGTGGGCGCGGCGGTCGCGGCGGCGGCGGGGGTCGGGGAGCAGCCCGGACGCGGCATCGACGACGCGGTCGCGGCGGCGCTGGCCGACCGCCGCGCGCTGCTGGTGCTCGACAACTGCGAGCACGTGCGGGACGGGGTGGCGCCGTTCGTGGAGCGGCTGCTCGCCGCCTGCCCGGAGCTGCGCGTGCTGGTGACGAGCCGGGCCCGGCTGATGGTCCCGTTCGAGCACGTCGTGGCCGTCCCGCCGCTGTCGCGGGACGGGGGCGACGAGTCCGAGGCGGTGGCGCTGTTCCTGGACCGGGCGGCCGTCGCGGGCCTGCCGCCGGACCCGGCGGCGCGCGAGCAGGCCGTGGCCGTCTGCGAGGGGCTCGGCGGCATGGCGCTGGCGATCGAGCTGGCGGCGGCCCGCTGGTCCACGCTCGGGCTGGACGGCCTCATGACGGGCCTCTCCGATCAGCTGCGCATCCTCACCGGCGGGTCCCGCGCCGACGACCGGCACCGGTCGGTGCGGGCGGTGCTCGACTGGAGCCACGACCTGCTGGAGCCGCCGGAGCAGGCGCTGCTCCGCCGGATCTCCGTGTTCGTCGCGCCGTTCACCGCCGGTGACGCCGCCGAGGTCGCCGGGTTCGCCCCGCTGGACCCGGCGGCGGTCGTGGACGGGCTCGGGGCGCTCGCCGAGCAGAGCCTGCTCTCGGTGGCGCCGTCCCCGTCCGGCACCCGGTACCACGCGCTGGAGACGATCCGCCAGTACGGGACGGAGCGGCTCGCCGAGGCGGGCGAGCTCGCGGACGTCCGGGCCCGGCATCTGCGCTGGTGCCTGGCCAACGCGTCCGCCCTGCGGGAGACCGGCGGCGCGGACTGGCGCGCCCGGTTCGACGACGCCGCCGAGGACATGCGGGCCGCGCTCACCTGGGCCGCCGACCTGCCCGAGCGGCGCCCGGACGCCTACCGGCTCGCCGTGCCCATGGCCGAGCTGGCCTTCGCCCGCAACCTGCTCGGCGAGGCCCAGCAGCGGTTCGAGCAGGCGGCGGGGCTCGCCGCCGACGGTGCCGAGGCCGCTGCGGCGCTCCGGCACGCCGCCGCCGTGGCCGGGTGCCGCAGCCTCGACGGCGAGATGTACCGGCTGCACCGCGCCGCCGCCGAGGCCGCCCGCCGCGCGGGCGACACCGCCGCCGCCGGGCGCGACCTGGCCGCCGCCGCGACCGTCGCGTACCGCTTCTCCAGCTCGTTCGAGCGCATCCCGCCCGCCGCGGAGGTGGCGGCGATCCTCGCGGAGGCGCGGAAGCTGGCCGGTGACTCACCGGCCGCCGAGGCGGCGGTCGCGCTGGCGGAGGCGGCGGTGGAGGCGGACGCGTTCGGGGCCGTCCAGGGCGACCCGGAGAACCCGGCGGCGGAGACGGTCCGGCGGGCCGGGCGGGCGGTGGAGCTGGCGCGGCGCGCGGGCGACCCGGTGGCCGAGTCCGCCGCGCTGGACGCGCTCTCCGGCGCGCAGAGCTGGGCCGGCGACCCGTTCGCGGCGGCGGCCGCCGCAGGCCGCCGGATCGCCCTGCTGTCCGCCGAGCCGGACGGCCCGGCGGGCACCCACGAGCTGATGGACGCCCTCGCCATGGCCGCCGGGACCGCCGTCGGCGTGGGGCGGCTGCCGGACGCCCGCCGCTGGGGCGGGCGGCTCGCCGACCACCCGCTGCTGGCGGAGGCGGGGCACCACGCCACGTCCTGGCTGCTCGTCGCGGACGCGTTCAGCGGCCTGGCGGGCGAGCTGCTCCCGGTCAGCGCCCGGTTCCTCGACTCGTGGGAGCGGAACGGCCTGCGGTCGCGGTCCCTCGCGCCCGCCGCCGCGTCGGTCGCGATGGTCCACGGCCTGCGCGGCGACCGGGACGCCCGCGCGTCCTGGCTCGCGATCGCCGCGGACGCCGGGCCCGAGGGGGACAACCGCCTGGGCTACGGCGCGGTCTTCGACACCATGGTCCTGCTCCACAACGGCGACGCGGACGCGGCGCTGGAACGGGTCGCCCCTGAGCCCGACCAGGTGTGGAAGTGGGTGTGCTGGGTCTGGCTGCACTGGTACACGGCGCTGCGGGCGGAGGCGGCGGTGCTCGCCGGGCATCCCGAGGCCCGCGACCGGATCGCCGCCGCCCGGACGGTCGTCACCGGCAACCCGGTCGCCTCCGCGCAGGTGGACCGGGCGGAGGCGCTGCTCGACGGCGACCTCCCGCGCCAGCTCGCCGCGGCGGAGGCGTTCGAGGCGGCCGGGTGCCCGTACCAGGCGGCGCGCACGCTGCTCCTCGCCGGCGGCGACCACACCGCCGCCGGAGAGGCCGCGCTCGCCGGACTCGGGCTCGCCCCGGCGGCCGCCCGGTAGGGGCGGACGCGTTCAGCCCATCGCCCGCTTCACGAGGGCGGCGATGCGCCCCTCCACCTCGGGCGTCACCTCGGTCAGCGCGAACGCGGTCGCCCACATCGGGCCGTCGTCCAGCTTCGCCGGGTCGTTGAAGCCGAGCGTGGCGTAGCGCGTCTTGAACTTCGCCGCGGGCTGGAAGAAGCAGACGTTCTTCCCGTCCAGCGCGTAGGCGGGCATCCCGTACCAGAGCTTCGGTGCGAGGGAGGGCGCGGTGGACGTGATGACGGCGTGGACGCGCTCGGCCATGGCCCGGTCCGCGTCTCCCATCTCGGCGATCTTCGCGAGGACGTCCCGCGCGGCCTCCGCGGCCTTGTCGGCGCGCGAGGCGCGCCGCGCCGCCTTCTTCTGCTCCTCCGCGTGGTCCTTCATCGCGGCCCGCTCCTCGGCGGTGAACCCCTCGTACGTGCCGTTCGCGGCCATGATCACTCCCGTTGTCCGTGGTTCGACCGTCCCGAACCGGGCCGGTCGCCGTGGTTACGAGCATCGCCGGACGGCGGTACGGGCGGCATCCGTGCCGAGTACGGAAACCACCACGGACGGCCAGTCCGCAACCGGACACGGAGAGACGGACGTCCAGGCCGGGCAAAGCTTTCCCCTGCTGTTCACCTGGGCGTGGAATGCTGGTCATCTGGGTGTGCGTGCCGATTTGCCGAGCATCGTTGAGGGAGCAGCCCGTGGCCGACAGGCATCTCGAAATCGAGCAGAAGTACGATGCCGCCGCCGACTTCGTCCTGCCGGACCTGTCCGGGCTGCCGGGGGTGGCGGCGCTCGGGGAGCCGGAGGTCCACGAGCTGCACGCCACCTACTTCGACACCGCCGACCTGCGGCTCGCCGCCAACAAGATCACGCTGCGGCGGCGGCGCGGCGGCCCGGACGCGGGCTGGCACCTGAAGATGCCCGCCGGGCCGGACAGCAAGCAGGAGATGCGCGCGCCGCTCGGCCGCCCGCTGGCCGTCCCGGCGCGGCTCGCCGGGCTGGTCGCGGTGCACACGCGCGGCGCGGAGCTGCGCCCGGTCGCGACACTGGAGACGCGCCGGACGGTCGTCCGGCTGCTCGGCGCGGACGGGGCCGAGCTGGCGGAGGTCGCCGACGACCTGGTGACCGGCCGGGGCGGCGCGGACGCCGCGCCCGAGCGGTGGCGCGAGATCGAGGTCGAGCTCGGCACCGGCGGCCCCGACCTGCTGAAGGCCGCCGGGAAGCGGCTCCGCAAGGCCGGTGCGAAGCGGGCCAAGTCGTCGTCCAAGCTCGGCCGGCTGCTCGGCGCCGCCGTCGTCCCGTCGGAGCCGGCGGCGGCGCGGTCCGCGGCCCGGTCGCGGATCGCGGCGGCCACCTGCGACGGCAAGGCGCCGGCGATCACGACCGGCGAGGTCGTGCTGGCCTACCTCGCCGAGCAGGTCGAGACGATCGTGACCGGCGACCCGAAAGCGCGGCTGGGCGAGGACGACGCCGTCCACAAGATGCGGGTCGCCGTCCGCCGGACGCGCAGCGCGCTGCGCAGCTACCGCCCCGTCCTCGACCCGGAGCGGACGGCGCCGCTCGGCCCGGAGCTGCGCTGGCTCGCCCAGGTCCTCGGCGAGGTCCGCGACCTGGAGGTGCTGCGCATGCGCTTCGAGGGCGCGCCAGACTTCCTGCTGGACGACCTGGAGCGGCGGGAGCGGTCGGCGTACCGGCGGATGAACGCCGTGCTGAAGGAGCCGAGGTACTTCGCGCTGCTCGACGACCTGGACCGCCTGGTCGCCGACCCGCCGCTCGGCGCGGCGGCGGCCCGCAAGGCGCGCAAGGAGCTGCCCGGCCTCGTCACGCGGGCCTGGGACCGGATGGCCAAGGAGTACGCGTCGATCCGGACGTCCGCCGACCCGGAGACCGCGCGCCACGAGACCCGCAAGGAGGCCAAGCGCGCCAGGTACGCGGCGGAGCTGGCCGTCCCGGTGCTGGGGATCGCGGCGAAGCGGGTGGTCAAGGACGCCAAGCGGCTGCAGGAGGTCCTCGGCGGCTACCAGGACGGCGTCATCGCCATGGAGCACCTCGCCGCCGCCGCGAAGCGGACGAAGAACCCGGCGGAGGCGTTCACGCTCGGCGTCCTGTACGGCAAGGAGCAGGTCGAGGCGGAGAGCGCCCGCGACCGCCTGGCCACGACCTGGTCGCAGACGCTCGGCCCGTCCTTCTAACCGTTCCCGGCGCTGTGGCGTTCCAGTGACGCCAGCGAGCCCTCCGCGAGGTGCGCGACCCAGAACTCGCCCTTGCGGAGGCTCGGGTCGTCCGGGACGTTCTCTCCCATTTCCTTGCACAGCCCGGTGACGAGCGCGGAGACGATCTCCCCGTGCGTGCACACGACCGCGCCGGTGCCGGCCAGGGAGAGCAGCCGTTCCACGGCCTCCTCCGGGCCGGTGTCGCCGATG
Source organism: Actinomadura geliboluensis (assembly GCF_043197915.1). Lineage (NCBI taxonomy): Bacteria > Bacillati > Actinomycetota > Actinomycetes > Streptosporangiales > Thermomonosporaceae > Actinomadura > Actinomadura geliboluensis. Next base: position 296,625 of record NZ_JBICUA010000008.1, read on the forward strand.
GTGAACGCCGCGTCCGTGGCGATGGGCGCCCGCGCAGCGCGCGCGTAGGGCAGGACGGTCTCCAGGCAGCGCGCCGTCGCCGAACTGACCACCCGCATCGGCCCGTAGGCGTTCAGCAGCCCGGCCAGGGCGGCGGCCTCGCGCCGCCCGGAGGCGTCTAGCGGGCGCAGTTCGTCAGCCTCCCGCCACTCCCGCTTCTCCCCGGCGGACGCGTGCCGCAAGATCACCAGCGGCGCCGTGCGCGCCGGGCCACGCAGGAACTGGTGCAGCAGGTCGGTGTCGTGCCGGTAGCTGAGCCTGGCCTCCGCCTCGGCGGCGGGCAGCCAGACCAGCTCGTCCACCTCGTGGTTCGCAGTGAACGCGCTCTCGGCGACGGGCCGCGCCGCCCAGTAGTCGACCTGCTTCGTCCGGTCCCCGATCGGGTAGGCGACGGTCGGGAGCCGGTGGCCGAGGCGGGCCGTGATGCCGGTCTCCTCCTCGATCTCGCGGACGGCGGCGCGCAGCACGTGCTCGCCCGGGTCGACCTTGCCCTTCGGGAACGACCAGTCGTCGTAGCGGGGCCGGTGGATCACCGCGAACTCCGGCTCCCCGCCCGGCCCGTCCCGCCACAGCACCGCCCCGGCGGCGTGGATGACCTCAGCCATCGACCGTCCTCCACCGGCGGCTCTTGACCAGGTGGGTCTGGATGTCCAGGAGCGTCTCGCCGGGGCGGGCCCGGCCGCGCGTCCAGGTGCCGTCGCCGTCCAGCGCCCACGCGTGGGTGCCGGGCTCCATGGCGCGGTCGAGGAGGGCGAGCAGGTCGTCGCGCTGCGCCCGGTCGGTGACGGTGACGAGCGCCTCGACGCGGCGGTCCAGGTTGCGGTGCATGAGGTCGGCGCTGCCGATCCACACCTCGGGCTCGCCGCCGTTCTCGAACGCGAACACGCGGGAGTGCTCCAGGAACCGGCCGAGCACGCTGCGCACCCGGATCATGTCCGACAGGCCGGGCACGCCGGGACGCAGCGCGCAGATGCCGCGCACCCAGACGTCCACCGGCACCCCGGCCCGCGACGCCCGGTACAGCGCGTCGATGATCACCTCGTCCACCAGCGAGTTGCACTTGATCCGGACCCGGGCGGGATGCCCGGCCCGGCGGTTGTCGATCTCGTGCTCGATCCGCTGGACCAGCCCGGACCGCAGGCTGTTCGGCGCGACGAGCAGCCGGTGGTAGGAGCTCTGCCGCGAGTAGCCGGTCAGGTGGTTGAACAGGGCGCTGACGTCCTCGCCGACCTCGGGGTCGGCGGTGAGCAGCCCGAAGTCCTCGTAGAGGCGGGCGGTCTTCGGGTGGTAGTTGCCGGTGCCGATGTGGCAGTAGCGGCGCAGCTGGCCCTCGTCGTCCTGCCGGACGATCAGCGCGAGCTTGCAGTGCGTCTTCAGCCCGACGAACCCGTACACGACGTGGCACCCGGCCGTCTCCAGCTTGCGCGCCCACGCGATGTTGGCGCGCTCGTCGAACCGGGCCTTCAGCTCGACGACGACCACGACCTGCTTGCCCGCCTCGGCGGCGCTCATCAGCGCGTCCACGATCGGGGAGTCGCCGCTCGTCCGGTACAGCGTCTGCTTGATCGCGAGGACGCGCGGGTCGGCCGCGGCGTCCTCGATCAGCCGCTGGACGGTCGTGGTGAACGAGTCGTAGGGGTGGTGGACGAGCACGTCCCGCTCACGGATGGCGCCGAAGATGCTCGCGTCCTCGGGCAGCGCCTCCTTCGACGGGACGAAAGGGGGGTACTTCAGCTCCGGGCGGTCGAGGTCGGCGATGGCCGCGAGGCCGCCGAGGTCGAGCGGCCCGCCGACGCGGTAGATCTGGCCCTCGTCCACCGCCAGCTCGGAGGTGAGCAGCTCCAGCACGCCCGCGGAGATCGACTCCTCCACCTCCAGCCGCACGACCGGGCCGAACCGGCGGCGCAGCAGCTCGCGCTCCAGCGCCTGGAGGAGGCCCTCGCTGATGTCGTCGTCGATCTCCAGGTCCTGGTTGCGGGTGACGCGGAACGCGTGGTGCTCGACGACCTCCATCCCGACGAACAGCTGCCCGAGGTGCGCGGCGATCACGTCCTCCAGCGGCGTGAACCGGTCCGGGGACGCCTCGATGAAGCGCGGCAGCAGCGGCGGCACCTTGACCCGGGCGAACATCGTCGCGTCGGTCTCCGGATCGCGGACGATCACCGCGAGGTTCAGCGACAGGCCCGAGATGTAGGGGAAGGGGTGCGCGGAGTCGACCACCAGCGGGGTGAGCACCGGGTAGATCCGGTCGCGGAACAGCCGGCGCAGCCGCTCCTGCTCGGTCTCGGCCAGCTCGTCCCAGCGCAGGATGTCGATGCCCTCGTCGCCGAGCGCGGGGCGGAGCCCGTCCCGGAAGCTGGCCGCGTGCCGGCGCATCAGCTCGTGCGCGACCTCGCCGGTGCGCTCCAGCACCTCGCGGGGCTGCCGGCCGCTCGCGGACTGGACGGCGAGCCCGGTCGCCATCCGGCGGGCGAGGCCGGCGACCCGCACCATGAAGAACTCGTCCAGGTTGCTGGCGAAGATCGCCAGGAAGCGGACGCGCTCCAGCAGCGGCAGGGCCGGATCCTCGGCGAGCTCCAGGACGCGCTGGTTGAATCTCAGCCAGCTCTCCTCCCGGTCGAGGAAGCGGTCGTCCGGCAGCGCTTCGTCCGGTGGGGGGAGCTGTCCTGGATAGACGGTCATACCGTGATCTTTCCCGACCAAGATGAACGACAGTCGAACTCGGGGATGTCACCGAAGTATCAGACACTCCGATCATGCCCGCGGTTCCCCCTGATCACACGGTATTTCCGCATGTCTTGCCCACTTTTCCGGCAGCCGTCCGACCGGCCGCAGCCGGTCAGGTGCGCGCCGGGTCAGGTGCGCGCTGGATCAAGTGCCGTGGCCGTTCGAGTGCGCGCTGTGGGCGGTCTCCGCGCGGCCGTCGTGGTACAGGACCGACGCGCCGAAGCACAGCAGCGCCACGATCACCGCGAGCCAGGCGACGACGCGGCCCGCCCGCAGCCCGTAGCCGCAGGTGATCCAGAGCAGGTGCAGCCCCCAGCGGCGCAGCGGGTCGGGCTCGCCGCGCCGCCGCATCTCCAGCGCCCCGTACCGGAAGTCCCGGGCCAGCCGCCCCCGGTCGGCGGCGGCGCTGGCGCGGGCCAGCTCCAGGTACAGCGTCCGCAGCCGGTCGTCGTCGGCGGCGGTGCCGGCGGAACCGAGCGCGAGGTCCTCGGCGAGCACCGCCCGCCCGCCGTGCGCGCCGCGCCCGTGCGGGTGCCAGGGCAGGTGCGGGCGGTGGTGCGGGACGGTCGCGAACGCGCAGTCGCCCGCGAGCGCCAGCGTGTTCGGGTGCCGCAGCCCGAGGAACCCGCAGCCGCTCAGGTCGACGCCGGCGAGGCGCAGCCGGGCCGCGTCCACCCGGCGCAGCGAGACGACCCGGACCGCCGCCGGGCCCGCCGAGGGCGGCTCCGCGAGCCCCTGGATCGGGTGGGCCAGCGCCTCGACGCCCGCCGGGCCCTCGAACACCGCGTCCTCCAGGTCGAGTTCGGCGTGCCGCAGCCGGAACCCCGCCTCCCCGTGCACGGTGACGCCGCGCGCCGTGACCTGCCGGGCCGCCGCGTGGACCCGCAGCCGGCCGTGCACGGTCGCGTCCGACAGCGCGATCCGGCCGGCGGCGGTGAGCGGGCCGAGCCAGACGCCCTGCCGGAACCGGGTCCGCTCGAACCGGGCGTGCCGCGACACCTGGACCCGCTTGAACGAGACGGGGCCGCCGAAGCAGGCCGCCTGCATCGCCGCGTCCCGGCCGAACCGCGCGCGGTCGAAGCAGGCCGCGCCCATGAACACCGCCCGCCGGAACGAGGCGTCGGCGTGCCAGCGCGCCTCCCCGAACACGGCGTCGCAGGTGAACACGGCCTCCTCGAACGAGGCGTACCGGTGGAAGCGCGCCGCGTGGAAGGAGGCGTTGCGGCCGAACCGCGCGCCCCGGAACGAGACGTTGCCGAAGAACCGCGCGTCGTAGAACGAGACGCCGCCGAGGAAGCAGGCGCCGTCGAACGAGCTGTCGCCCTCCACGCAGGCGCCGCGCAGCACCGCGTCGGACGGGAGCACGGCGCCGTCGAAGCGGGTCCGGCCGAGGTGGGGGCGGCCGTCCGGGCCGGTGACGGCGTCCAGCACGGCGTCGAGGAGCCACGCGGGGACGGTCACGCCGCGCAGGTCCAGGTCGGCGCCCGGCCGCAGCGTGCCCATGAACTCCTCGAACTCGCGGGGCCGCAGGTGGGCGGCGCACCCGCCGCGCGGGCCGGCGGCCCGTCCGCTGCACCCGTGGACCGCCGAGCAGCGCGGCCAGAACACCGCCGTCGAGGAAGGCTCATGTGATGTCACGGTCTCGTTGTACCCACGGCGCCGCGCGGAGTGCAGGTCTCCCGGTGGCCAGGTAGGTGCAACCCCGCCGCCACCCGCCGACGCCCCCGCCCGCCGCCGGATTAAAAGAGGGGGTTGTTTTGTCAGACCCTCGCGTAATGATTTCTGTTATGAGCAGAGACACCCATCCGGGGGTGCAGTGCCCGCACTGCCAATCGCATCTCGCGCTCGTCCCCGTGCTTGGAAAACCCGTGCCCGGAAACTCCGCAACCGCACCCGCCACGATCCCCGCCGCCGTCCCCGCCCTGCCGATCGTCGCGAAGGAGGAATGGCAGCCGCCGCCCGTCGCCGAGGTGCTCGCCGTTTACGCCGGACGCGCCAAGGACACCAAGACCGCGACGCGCGGCGCCGCCAAGGTGAGGGAAAGCCTCAACCGCGCGAAGGCCGCCGCCGCGCAGCGCCGGGCCGCGCAGAGAACGGCCCGGCACACCCCCAAAAGCGCCTGATCACATCTCGGCCGCAAACGCCGGGAAGGGACGGCACCGGGATCGGCACCGTCCCTTCCGGGAACGGGTCAGCGCGGGTGGGAGTCGGTCCATTCCGCGGTGACCGTGACGGTGGAGTCCACCGTCCGCCCCGCCGGGATCTGCGTTCCCTCCGCGGGCTTAAGCACGATGTTCTGGCTGGCCAGTGCGGTGCCGGTGGCCAGATCAATGATCATTTGACGGCGGATCACACCGCGGTCCGTCCGCTCGTCCACCGCGATGGCGTTTCCCGTCCGCCCCTCCGGGTCGGTGGCCTTCCCGACCGACTTCACCGCGGGGAGCGCGGCCAGCATCCGGAATCCGGCCGCCCGCACCTCCGGCCTCACCGGCATGTCCATCACCAGGCCGCGCGCCACCTCGTAGAGCCACTGGTCCGCCGGCATCCGCTCGTTCGACTCGGTGCCGTGGCCCTTGTACCAGCGCATCAGCTCGGCCTTGAGCCGTGCCGGGTCGGACGGCAGCGACCGCAGGTCCTTCATGGTCACGTTCCGCCCCAGCCAGAACACCTTGTCGCCGTCGACGAGCGGCGCGCTCTGCACCTCGGCGCGGCCGGGCGCGCCCTTCGCCGTGAACGCCTTCAGGCGGCCCTGGCCGGGCTTGGCGTTCGGGGCGGGCGGAACCTCGATCCGGAACGCCGACGGCGACCCGGCGCGCTGCCACGCCGCCACGTCCGCGGGCGTGGCGGGCTTGGCGCCGAGGTTCTGCTGGAGCGTCCACGACCGCACGCCCGGCTTGCTCGGCGTCCACGTCTCCGCCTTGTCGCGGACGACGACGCCGTAGCGGTCCGCGCCCGTCCCGACCAGGTACAGGTGGGACGAGACCGTCACCTGGTGCCAGTACGCCCCGGTCGTCTCGTGCTGCCCGCCGGCCTTCTCCGCCGCCGCGAGGAGCACGGTCTTCGCGTCGAGCGCCGGGACCGCCGCGGTCCCGCTCCCGCCGGGCCCGGGAGCGACCCCGCCGGCCGGGTCGCCGCCGGTCGTGACGACGGCCGCCGCGACGATCGCCCCCGCGGCCACCGCCCCGGCCAGGCTCAGCCCCCACGCGGGGCGCACCCGCCGCCGCTCCGGCGCGACCCGCGCGTCGGCCGCGGCCGCGCCCGGGTCCGCCGCCATCGCGCGGGTCAGCTCCGCGCGCCGGACGTCGTCGCCGACCGGCAGGTCCGGGTCCAGCTCGGCGGGCCTGGCCTGCCGCAGGGTGTGAAGAACGTCCCTCATGTCATCTCCTCGCTGATGATCCCCACCTGCGGCCGCGTGCCGCCCCGTGCCGGGCTGCCCCCGGCCGTGTCCTGCTCCGCCGCGCGGAGCAGCCGGCGCCGCGCCCGGTGCAGCCGCACCCGCAGCGCGGCGGGCGAGCAGCGGACGACCTTGGCCGCCTCGCGCGGTGTCAGCCCCTGCCAGGCGACGAGGATCAGGACCTCGCGGTCGGCCTCCGGCAGCGCCGCCATCGCGCGCAGCACGGCGAGCCGCTCCGCGACGTCCTCGGCGATGTCGCCCGCCGGGCGGGCCGCCCACCGGCCGAGCTCCGCCGTGAACGCCTCGCGCCGCACCTGCGCCCGGTGGCCGTCGCGGAGCACGTTCCGCGCGACGCCGAGCAGCCACGGCAGGGCCGGGTCGGGGACGTCGGCGAGCCGCCGCCACGCGACCGCGAACGTCTCGCTCACCACCTCGTCCGCCGCCTGCCGCCCGGCGCGCGCGGCGGCGTACGCCCACACGTTCTGCCGGCACGCGTCGTAGATCGCGGTGAAGCGCCGCTCATCGGGGGTCATGCCGGTCACCGCCCGTCCCTCCGCCGCTGTCTTCTGGCACCGCTGCTCCGTCCGTCCAGGTGTTCATGTCACGAGGTAGTGGCCGGACGGACCGCCTTGTTACAGCGGATCGGGGAAGTCAGAGCGAATCGAGGAAACGGGCGATCAGCGGAGCGATCTCGGCCAGCCGATCCTCCAGCGCGAAGTGGCCGGTGTCGAACACGTGCAGGTCGGCGTCCGGCAGGTCGCGCAGGTAGGCGCGGGCTCCGGGCTCGGGGAAGAACATGTCGTCGCGCCCCCACACGATGAGGGCGGGCGGGGTGTGCTCGCGCAGCCACGCCTGCCAGGCCGGGTACCGCTCGACGTTCGAGTGGTAGTCGAAGGCGAGGTCGATCTGCGGCCTGGTCCGTCCTGGCAGGTCGAGGAAGTGCTGGTCGAGGGTCCAGCCGTCGGGGGCGATGAGCTCGGGGTCGGTCGTCCCGCCCTCGTACTGGCCGCGCGTGGCGGGCGGCGTCAGCAGGTCCCGGACGGCCTTCTCCGCGCCCTCCGTCTCGGGACGCAGCGCGATGAAGTCCCGGGCGCCCGGCGAGAGGCCCTCCTCGTAGGCGTTGCCGTTCTGGACGACGAGGCCCGCGATCCACTCCGGGTGCCGCAGCGCGAGCCGGAAGCCGACGGGCGCGCCGAAGTCGAACATGTACAGGGCGAAGCGGCGCAGGCCGAGGCGCTCGACGAAGCCCTCCATCACGTCGGCGAGGCCGTCGAAGGTGTAGGCGAACGTCCCGCCGGCGGACGCGGGCGCGGGGACGTCGCTGTGCCCGAACCCCGGATAGTCCGGGGCGATCAGCCGGTAGCGGGTGCCGAGCACGTCGATCAGCCGCCGGAACTGGTGCGACGCGGACGGGAAGCCGTGCAGCAGGAGCAGGACGGGCGCGCCCGAGTCGGCGGGCAGCGACTCGCGGTAGAAGACGCGGATCCCGTCCACGTCGAGGTGGCGGTGCACGGTGTGCGCAAGGGTGGGGACCGTCGTTTTCACATGCCTCCTAAGGATGAAGATGCATTAGATGTAGCCGAGCGTGATCTAATGTGTCAACAGCCGGATGTAGCATTAGCCGCATGAGCGACACCGTCCCGCTGACCGGAGAGCCCCTCGCGCTGGACCTGCTCAACACCCGTCCGGCCACCGGCGACCTGATCGCCACCGCCGACGGCCTGGCCGCCTGGCTGGCCCTCGAAGACGGGCGGGTACCCGAGCCCGCGGAGGCGCTCACCCCGGCGGATGTGGCGGCCGTCCACGCCGTCCGGGAGCACACGGCCGCCGCCATCGAACCCGCCCGGCGCGGCGAGCGGCCGCCCGGCGACGCGCTCGACGGCCTCGCCGAAGCCCAGCGCCGCGCCCCGGCGATCAAGCGCCCGGCCTGGGACGGGACGGCCGTCACCGTGGTCCCGGAGCGCCCCGGACCCTACGGCGCGCGGCTCGCCGCGCACCTGGCCGAGGCCGCGGCGGTCCTGCTCGCCGACCCGGCGATCGGGCGCGTCCGCCAGTGCGAGGCGGCGGGCTGCACCCTGCTCTTCCTGCCCGCGCATCCGCGCCGCCGCTGGTGCTCGGCGGCCCGCTGTGGAAACCGCGAGCGCGTCGCGCGCTACTACGCACGACGCAAGTAGGTTGTGGCTGGTGCATACCGGTCACCCGGGTGCCCTTAATATTTGCTCGACGACAAGCAAACCCCCCGCCCTGGTTCATCCGGTTGCGCCCCGACCGAAGGAGCTGAGACATGGCCGCGATGCACAGTCGCGGTGCGGAGCGACTCCTCGGTGTGGCCGGCTCCCCGCACCTCCTCCTCGTCGAGGACGACCCCGGCGACGCGTTCCTGTTCGAGGAGCTGCTCACCGAGGCGCAGCCCGGTGTCCGGATCACCGTCGCGACCACGCTGCGGGAGGCGCTCGACGCGCTCCGGCCCGAGATCCAGTGCGTCATCGTCGACCTGTCACTGCCCGACGCGCGCGGCCTCGACGCCCTCCACCAGGTGCGCACCCACGCGCCCGCCACCGCCGTGCTCGTGCTGACCGGCCTCGCCGACGCCCACGTCGGCGTCGAGGCCGTCGCCGCCGGCGCCCAGGACTACCTCGTCAAGCAGGACGTGGACGGCGCGCTGCTCACCCGCGCCATCAGCTACGCGATCGAGCGCAAACGCGCCGACGAGTCCGAGCGCCAGCTCGTGGAGGCGCGCGCGCTGAGCCGGGAGAACGCGCGGCTGGAGCGGGGCCTGCTGCCCGTCCCGATCCTCACCGACGGAACGCTGCGCCACCACACCCGCTACCGTCCCGGACGCGACCGCGCCCTGCTCGGCGGCGACTTCTACGACACCGTGCAGACCGACGACGGCGCCGTCCACGTGGTCATCGGCGACGTCAGCGGGCACGGCGCGGACGAGGCGTCCCTCGGGGTACGGCTCCGCATGGCGTGGCGGACGCTCGTCCTCGCCGGGCACACCGGCGCGCGGCTGCTGGACACGCTCGACGCCGTCCTGCAGCACGAGCGATGGGGGGAGGAGATCTTCACCACCGTGTGCATGCTGACGATCGCGCCGGACCGGCGCAGCGCCCGGATGCACCGGGCCGGGCACCCGCGCCCGCTGTTCTTCGGGCCGGGCGGCGTCGAGGTCGTCCCGGACGAGCCCCGCGGCCCCGCCCTCGGGTTGATCCCCGGCGTCGACTGGCCCGCCCTCGACCTGGACCTCGGCGAGTCGTGGGGGATGCTCCTCTACACCGACGGCCTGATCGAGGGGCGGGTCGGCGACGACGAGTACCTCGACCTGTCCGGGCTGGTGGAGCTGGCGAAGACGGCGCACGACGCGGGCCGGCGGGGCGAGGTGCTCATCGACGACCTCATCGCGGAGGCCGAGCGGTTGAACGGCGGTGTCCTGTCCGACGACCTGGCCGTGCTGCTGCTGAGCCGGGGAGACGGCTGATGACGGACGAGCAGCCCCCGGCCGAACAGCAGGCCGCCGAGGAGCCAGCCGTCGAGCAGCCCTCCGGCTTCCCCCAGGAGCTGAGGATGAGCGGCCCGGCGGTCGTGATGCCCGCGGGCACCCTGCCCGAGGGGCACGGGATGGGCCGGCTCCGGCTCGTCCGGATCTACCAGATCGGCGCGTTCGTCCTCGCGGTGCTCCTGCTGGCCGCGTTCACGCAGGCCGGGGCGGCCCTGTTCGGGAGCCGCGAGGCGCGGGACGTCCTCATCAACCAGGTCGACCCGGCGACGCTGGAGCAGTTCCGCCTCACCACCGCCGTCACGAGCCAGGACATGGCGATCCGCGACTACGCGCAGGACGGCGGCGCCGAGGAGGTCGCCCGGTACCGCGACGCCGTGCGGCTGGAGGCGCAGGCCGCGGCGCGGATGCGCCGGCTGCTGGCCGGGGTGCCGGAGAGCGGGGACGTCGTCCGCCTCCTGGACAAGGCCACCGCCGACTCCGCGGCGTGGCGCGCCGCCTTCGCCGACCGGATCGCCGCCGGGCCCGGCGGCCAGGGCATCGACCCGGACGCGAGCCGCGAGGCGCGCCGGCTGCTCAACCAGGCGCGCGGCGACATGACCCCGCTGCAGATCGGCCTCACCGAGCTGCACGACCGCGCCGCCGAGAAGGTCCGGTCCCGCGCGAGCGCGGCCCAGTGGTCGACGGTCGCCGCGCTCGTCATGGTCGTCGTGGCCGCGCTGGCGCTCGCCGTGCTGCTGCGCCGCACCGTGCTGATCCCGGTGTCCGGCCTGACCGGACGCGTCCGCGCCGTGGCCCAGGGCGACTTCGAGCACCCGCTGGACGTGCCGGGCCCCGCTGAGATCAACGAGCTGGCCGCGATCATCGACGCGATGCGCGACCGGATCATCCGGCAGTGGCGGATCAGCGAGGAGAAGACCCGCCTGCTCGACGAGCAGACCGCGGAGCTGCGCCGCTCCAACTCCGAGCTGGAGCAGTTCGCCTACGTCGCGAGCCACGACCTGCAGGAGCCGCTGCGCAAGGTCGCGAGCTTCTGCCAGATGATCGAGCGCCGGTACGGGGACCAGCTGGACGACCGCGGCCGGCAGTACATCGAGTTCGCGGTGGACGGCGCCAAGCGCATGCAGGCGCTCATCAACGACCTGCTGAGCTTCTCCCGGGTCGGCCGGATGGCGCGCCCCGAGGAGTCGGTCGACCTCGGCGCGGTCGCCCGGCAGGCCCTGGACAACCTGGCGACGCTCCGCGAGGAGACCGGTGCCGAGGTGGACGTCGCGGAGCTGCCGCACGTGTCCGGCGACCGCACCCAGCTGACCCAGCTGTTCCAGAACCTTCTCGGCAACGCCATCAAGTTCCGGCGCGAGGGCGTGCCGCCGCGGGTGGTCATCGACGCCCGCCGCACCGGCGACGAGTGGGAGTTCCGCTGCGCCGACAACGGCATCGGCGTGGAGCCCCGGTACGCCGACCGGATCTTCCTGATCTTCCAGCGGCTGCATCCGCGGGACGAGTACACCGGCACGGGCATCGGCCTGGCGCTCTGCAAGAAGATCGTCGAGTACCACGGCGGGCGCATCTGGCTCGACGGCGCGGACCGCGGCGGCGAGCCCGGCACCACCTTCCGCTGGACCCTGCCGGCCCACGCGCACCTCACCAACGGAGACGACGCTTGACGTCCTCCTCCGCTTGAAGGCGGGGGATTCCAACCCCGTCCCCTATACGAAAAGGAGAGTGGGTTGAGGTTCGCGGTTCACCGGCCCGCCCGACGGCGTGCCTCCCCGCGCTGCCACCGTGCGTCCCACGGCGGTGTCTTTGATGTTGCGGGCGGCGTTGACGTCGGCGTTGGCCCGGTGCCCGCAGGCGACGCATCGGAACACCGCTTGGCTCTCGCGGTTGTCCCGGGCGCGGTGCCCGCAGGCGTTGCAGGTCTGCGACGTGTACGCCGGGTCGACCCGGACCAGGCGCCCCGGCGCCTTCTGCTCAAGCCGGGTGACCAGTTGTCCCCACCCGTTGGCCAGGATGCCCCGGTTGAGCGCGGCCTTGGCGCGCACACCCGTGCCGGGTGCCTCGACGGTGCCGCGCGCCGACCGGGTCATGGCGGCGATGTCCAGGTCCTCGACGGCGATGACGTCGAACCGGCGCGCCAGATCCGTCGAGGTCTTCTCCACCCAGTCCCTGCGGCGGTCGGCCTCACGTGCTTTCAGCCGGGCGATGGCGGCCTTGACCCGGGCACGCCTGTTCGACCCCCGGCGCGCGCGTGCCAGGCGGCGCAGCAGCCGCCTCAACCGCTCGGCCTCACCGGCCGTCAGGCCCGGCACGCTGCTGGTCTCGCCCGTGGACAGCGCGGCCGACACCGCCACGCCCCGGTCGACACCGACCGCCGCACCACTACCCGGCGCGGGAACCGGATCCGGAATCGCGGCGAACGCGACATGCCAGCGCCCGGCCCGGTCCCGCGTCACCCGGAACGACTTCACCCCCGGCGGAACGGGCCGGGACCAGCGGAACCGCACCCACCCCACCTTCGGCACCCGCACCCCACCGGTACGGCGCGACAACCGCCGCACATCCCAGGCACGCCCGCGGGCCCCGACAATCCGGAACCCCTCATGCACCCCGGCCTTACGCCAGGTGGGGCGCCGGTGCGTGCCCGCGAAGAAGTTCGCCATCGCCTGCGCGAAGTCCTTCAGTGCCTGCTGCTGCACCGTCTGCGACCCCGCCGCCAGCCACCCGAACGCAGCCCGCGCCTCGGTCAACTGCCGGGCCTGCGCGACATACCCCGGAGCCGGACCCCGCCGCGGCGTCCACCAGGAGTGCTGCTCCACAGCCAGGTTCCAGACGTACCGGGCGTGCGAGCAATGCTCCAACAGCCCCGCCTCCTGGGCAGGGGTCGGGCACAACCGGTACCGGGACACGCCCGCACCATACCGACCGCCACCGACAAAACCCGGAGAGTCACCGTGTCGAAGCATCCCGCATCCCCTCCCCGCCCCGCCCCGAACGACGGGGTCTCCACGCTGGCAGGTATCCGATGAACGAAGGTCCGCGTCCCATCGAGGTTCTGCTCGTCGAGGACGACCCCGGTGACGTCCTGCTGACCGTCGAGGCGTTCGAGCACAACAAGGTGAACAACACCCTCAGCGTCGTCAACGACGGCGAGCAGGCGATGGCGTTCCTGCGCCGGGAGGGCGAGTACGCGGACGCGCCCCGTCCCGACCTCGTGCTGCTGGACCTGAACCTGCCGCGCAAGGACGGCCGCGAGGTGCTCGGCGAGATCAAGGCCGACGAGGACCTGCGGAGCATCCCGGTCGTCGTGCTCACCACGTCCGAGGCCGACGAGGACATCCTGCGCAGCTACCACCTGCACGCGAACGCCTACGTCACCAAGCCGGTCGACTTCGACCAGTTCATCTCCGTCGTCCGCCGGATCGACGACTTCTTCGTCACGGTGGTGAAGCTGCCGCGCTGACCCGCGGTGCGTCGACGAGGCCCGGTGCGTCGACGAGGCCCGGCGCGGCGCCTGGAGGGGCCCAGGTGCCGTGCCGGGCGCCGTTATGTAACAGTGGGAGGCATGGTCGGAACGCCGGGTGAGGGAGCCGCGGAGTCCACTGCGGCGGCCCTGGACGACGTGGCCGCCACTCTCATGAACGTCTGGTCCCGGCCCCATAACGCCCCCGACGTGCCCGTTCCGTCCACGCAGCTGCGCGCGCTGCTCGTGCTGGAGCGCGGCCCGGTCAACATCAGCAGCCTGGCGGGCGAGCTGGGCGCGCTGGTGTCCTCGGCGAGTCGGCTGTGCGACCGGCTGGAGGCGTCCGGGCTGCTGGCCCGCGACTCCGGCCGCGACCGCCGGGAGGTGACCGTGCGGCTGAGCGCGGACGGGCGGGCGCTGGTCGGCCGGCTCCGGGAGCGGCGGCAGGCGGAGCTCACCCGGGTGCTGGCCCAGATGCCGGCCTCCGCGCGCGCGGCGCTGCTGTGGGGGCTCACGGAGTTCCACGAGGCGGCCTCCAGGCGGGACGGCGAGGACGGCTCGCTCTCCATGCTCGCCTGACCTGTCCGCTTTATTCGAGTAAGTCGCAACCCTCCGCAACACACCCACCAAATCGGTTCTTATTGCTAATTGCAATGGCGGCTCGCCGTTCTTTTTCGCCATTCTCGGTACGACCGCCTTCGCCACTACTAATATCCCGGCCCATGGCGACCACTTACGCTCCGCGGTACTCCCGTCACGCCGCGCTGCTCGGCGCGGCCGCCGCCGTGCTGCTGCTCGGCGGATGCGGCGGCGCCGCCCAGCACCGCACGGCGTCCGCCGGCGAGCGGAGCGCCGGCCCGAGCGCCGGCACCGGCACGGGCGCCGCCAAGGTCCCCGAGGCCACCACGTTCACCACCGTCCGCGGCGCGCCCGAGGACGCGGCACCGGCCGCCGGCGCGGGCGGCGCGGGCGGCACCGACGGCACCGTCGTCCACCCGACCGGGCCCGCTCCGGTGTTCGACCGGCCCGGCGGGCGCCGCATCGCGACCCTGCCCGCCACCCAGCTGGGCGGCCCCACCTGGGTGCCCGTGGTGGAGACCTCCGGCGAGTGGCGGCGCGTGCTGCTGCCGAGCCGTCCCAACCGGGCGAGCGGCTGGCTCGCCGGCACCGGGCTGCGCACCGCGCGCACGCCCTACACCGTCCGGGTCGAGGTCGCGAAGCGGCAGCTCACGCTGCTGAAGTCGGGGCGCCGCGCGGGCCGGTGGACGGTCGCGGTCGGCGGCGCCAAGACCCCGACACCGGCCGGCCGGACGTTCATCATGGCCTCGGTCCTGCCGGGGAAGAAGACGCCGAGCCCGCTCGTCCTGCCGCTCGGCACCCACTCGGCGACCCTGGACACCTTCGGCGGCGGGCCCGGCACCGTCGCCCTGCACGGCTGGCCCGACGCCTCCGTGTTCGGCAAGGCCGTCACGCACGGCTGCGTGCGGGTGCCGGCGGACGCGCTGAAGGCGCTGTCCCGCGTGCCGCTCGGCTCGCCGGTGCTCATCACCGCCTGACCAGACCCCGCTCGACCAACCTCAACGAGTACCTTTCCAGAATCGGAGCACACCCATGCGTCACCGCCATGTCGTCAGCTGCCTCGCCGCCGGCCTGCTCGCCGGCGGGCTCGCGGCCGTCCCGGCGCAGGCCGCCACCGCTCCCGCGGGCGAGGGGTCCGCGTACGGGCTGGCGATCACCGGGCCGATCACGGTCCCGCCGGTGCCGGCCGTCTCGTCCACCACCGAGGAGGTCAACAAGAGACTCCTGCGGGAGAACCACACCGACCTCGCCGACGCCGAGGCCCTGCACGTCAGCGCCTCGCCGTCCCGCGCCCGCTCGACCGTCACGCGCCTCGCCGTCCCGTCCGCGGACCTGCTCGCCAGCGCCGTGTCGGCCAAGTGCGTCGACGGCCGCGGCTCCGCGCACCTCGGCCGCGCCGTCCTCGCGGGCAAGCGGCTGGACGCCTCGCCGCCGCCGAACACCACCATCCCGGTCGACGTGGACGGCGTCGGCCGGACGGCGCTGATCCTCAACAAGCAGCAGCGCACCGCGGACGGCCGGCTCGCCGTCACCGCGATGGAGCTGGCGCTGCCCCGCGACAAGGGCACGCTCCGGGTCGCGTCCGCCACCTGCGGCCGCGGCGCCCCGGCGCGCGCGCCGAAGGAGGCGCCCGCGCCGACGCCCGTCGAGCACGACATCCCGGTCACCGGCTGACGGCGGCCACGACCCGGCCGGGTGACCGGTCCGGCGGCGCGCGCCGCCGGGCCCGTCACCCGGTCCGCGGGCCGGTCACCCGGCCAGCGACTTCTCGAAATGCACGATCGCGCCGGTGCGGTGCACCCGGTCGGCGATGCGAAGCTCCTCCGTGAACGCCCGCATCAGCCGCAGCCCCCGGCCGTGTTCGGCCAGGGGCGCCGCGTCCGCGGGCTCCCATTCCGTTTCTATGACGCTCCCGTCGCCTTCCCCCGCGTCCGTGCCCCCGTCGATGACTTCCACGACGCATCGCGCGCCGTCCATCCGCGCCCGGACCTCGTACTCCATTCCGGAGGCGGCATGCTGGATGACGTTCGCGCACGCCTCTCCGAGCGCCAGCGCGATATCGGCACGGATCTCGGAACCCACTCCGAGCCCGCGAAGGGAAGCGTCGAGCGTGTGCCGCACCAGCGGAGCGCTCTCGGCGTTCCTCGGCAGGGTCATTTCGAGAACGACCTCCATGCCAACCGCCTCCGTTCCCTCTAGCAGGCAGATTTCCCAGCAGTCACCCCGGGAAACTCCGCCCACCGAAAAAACGCGGTGCCCGCCTATTCCAAGAAACGGCCATGAGCGTCCGAATCCCCGCCCGCCGGGCGGTCGGCGGGCGGGGCGGTCGGCGGCGCGGCCGCATGTCAGGCGTGGTTGAGCACCAGGCCGGGGAACGGCCAGTTCTCGATCTTCAGAAGCCGGCCGGTGCTGGAGGCGGTCACATAGGCGGTGCGCATGTCGTCGCCGCCCCAGGTGATGTTGGTGATGCCCGGGTCGCCGTCCACGTCGATGTCGACGAAGCGGACCAGGTCGCCCTCCGGGCTGATGATCGAGATGCCCGCGTGCACCATCGACGCGACGCAGACGTTGCCGTGGCCGTCCACGCCGAGCGAGTCGAAGTTGGTGTAGTCGGGCGCGGTGTAGAGGAAGTTGCCGCCGCCGGAGCCGCCGAGCGACCTCCCGCCCTTGATCTCGCCGGGGCCGGTGACGTCCCACCACCAGACGCGCGCCGTGTAGGTCTCGCTGACGTACAGGCGCGTGCCGTCCGGGGAGAGGCCGATGCCGTTCGGGCCCTCCATCCCGGCGGCGATCATCTCGATGGACGAGCCGTCCGCCTTGGCGTAGAACAGGCGGCCCTTGTCGCCGGTGACGCCGTCGCTCTTGCCGTAGTCGGTGAAGTAGATGCCGCCGTGGGCGTCCACCACCAGGTCGTTGGGGCCGCGGAGGCCGTCGCTGTAGAGGGTCTCGACGGAGCCGTCCGTCAGGTCGACGGCCTGGATGCTGCCGCCCGCGTAGTCGGCGGGGATGCCGCCGGCGAAGACGAAGCCGCCGACCTCGAAGCGGTTGAGGCCGCCGGAGTTGGCGATGTAGACGCGCCCGTCCGGGCCGAGCGCCGACCCGTTCGGGCCGCCGCCGGTCTCCGCCGCGACGGACGTGGTGCCGTCCGGCTTCACGCGGGTCAGCGTGCCGCGGTGCAACTCGACGACGAGTACGTCCCCGTTCGGCAGGACGGTCGGGCCCTCGGGGAACAGGAGCCCCTCGGCCAGCTTGGTGATCTTCAATTTCTTTCCCTTTCGCGGACGCGGCCGGCCGGCGGCGGCCGCGGTGCCGGACGTGCCGAGGACGGTGCCGGACGTGCCGAGCACGGCTGCCGCGCCGAACCCGCCGAGCAGCGACCTGCGGCTGAGCCTCATGCGAGCTCCCGCAGGATGCGGCGGGCGGTGCTCTGGACGTGGACCTCGTCCGGGCCGTCGTAGATGCGGGCCTCGCGGGCGTGCCGGTACATGCGGGACAGCGGCGTGTCGTCGGTGAGCCCGGCGGCGCCGTGCACCTGGACGGCGCGGTCGACGACGTTGTGCAGCATCCGCGCCCCGACCACCTTGATCGCGCCGATCTCGATGCGCGCCTGGCTGCCCGCGTCGATCTGCTCGGCGGCCTGGAGGGTGAGCAGGCGCGCGGCCTGGATCTCGGTGTAGGAGTCGAAGACGTGCTGCTGCATCAGCTGCTTCGCCGACAGGGGCTCGCCGAACGCGACGCGGGCGCCGAGGCGGGCGCACATCAGCTCGAACGCGCGCTGGGCCTGGCCGAGCCAGCGCATGCAGTGGAAGATGCGGCCGGGGCCGAGGCGGTCCTGGGCGATGACGAAGCCCTGCCCGCGCGGGCCGAGGAGGTTGTCGGCGGGGACGCGCACGTCGTCGTAGGCGACCTCGTAGTGGCCGCCGTTGATGCCGAGGACGGGCGTCTCCCGGACGATCCGGTACCCCGGCGTGTCCGTCGGCACGATGATCATGCTGAAGGAGCGGTGCGGGGCCGTCCCCTCGGGCTCGGTGCGGCACATGACCGTGGTGTAGGCGGCGTCGGCGGCGCCCGTCGTGAACCACTTGCGGCCGCTGATGACCCAGTGGTCGCCGTCCAGTACGGCCTTCGTCCGGAGCTGCGTGGGGTCGGAGCTGGCGATGTCCGGCTCGGTCATCGCGAAGCTCGGCGAGACCTCGCCCGCGACCATCGGGGCCAGGTAGCGCTCGCGCCAGCGGGGGCCCGCGTACTTGTGCAGCATCAGCGAGTCCTGGAGGGTGAACGTGCCGAGGGCGAGCTGCCCCCATTCGCTGCGCCCCTGCACCTCGTTGACGTAGACGTAGTCGAGGAACGGCAGGCCGCCGCCGCCCAGCTCGGTGGGGTGGCCGAGCGCCCACAGGCCCTCGGCCTTCGCCTCCTCCCGCAGCTTGCGGAGCGTCTCGCGGTCGCCGCCGTTCAGCGCGGGTTCGGCCGGTTCGACGCGCTCGGTCATGAAGGCGTGGACGGCGTCCCGGACGCCGCGGACCCGCTCGGGCACGGGGAACAGCATCAGCCCGCCCCGGTCAGGTCGGCCGAGATGTCGCGGTTGCCGTAGCCCTCGGGCGCGGCGACCTCCACGATCGGCTCGGGGCGGTCGTCGAACTCCAGGCGCAGCGCGCGGGACATCGTCGCGTGCATCTCGTACATGCACGTGATGTAGGTGAGCTGGAGGATCTCCTTGTCGGAGAGGTGCTCCTTGAGGATGTCGAAGACCGCGTCGGGCGTCCGGCCGCCGTCCAGGACGAGGCAGTCGGTGTAGGCGAGGACGGCCCGCTCCAGCGGCGAGTAGCAGTCGGCCGTCTGCCAGTGCGGGATGGACTCGATCTTCTCCTCGGCCATGCCGAGCGCCCGCATCTGCTTGCAGTGCTGGGAGAACACGAACTGGCTGCCGCGCGCCCAGCCCGCGCGGCACTGGCCCAGCTCCCGCAGGACGGGGTCGAGGTCGGCGTTGCGGTACAGCGCGAAGCCCCGGACGGCGTGCCGGAACACGTCGGGGGACTGGGCGAACACCGTCCACCAGTCGCCGGGCGAGCCGGTCGCGGTGCCGTGGTCGACGGCCGGGTCGCGGTCGGGCGCGAACAGGTGGTCGTAGAAGAAGAGGATGCGCTCGTCGGTGACTTCGGCGCGGGGGACCTCACGCAGTCGCGGCATGCTTGTCCTTCGAGATGGTGCGGTCGGCGGCGGTCTTGGGCTCGTGGGAGACGTCGGAGGCGTCGAACTCGCGCGTCCAGCAGGCGAATTCGAGGAGGATCCCGTCGGGGTCCTGGAAGTAGAAGGAGCGGACGAACACCCCGTCGTCGACGTCGCGGGAGACGCCCATCGGGCTGTCGTCGTGGTTCAGGATGGGGCTGACCGTGACGCCCTTCTCCTTGAGCCGCGTGCGGTACTCCTCGAACTTCTCCGGCGGGACGTGGAAGGCGACGTGGTTCATCGACCCGACCGCGCTGAGCAGTTCGCCCTGCTCGGGGCGGCCGGCGGGTGCGGAGATCCCGGGGACGGGGTCCGGTGCGTCCGGGAACCAGAAGAACGCCACGCAGTCGCCGCCGCCGCAGTCGAAGAAGAAGTGCTGGCCCAGTCCGGCGGGCAGGTCGAGGGTCTTGATGAGCGGCATTCCGAGGACGCCGGAGTAGAAGTCGATGGTGCGTTTCATGTCGGACGACACCAGCGCCAGGTGGTTGATGCCGCCGAGTTCGAACTCGGTGTTCACGTGACCTCCTTGAATCGGGAGCGCAGTTCGCGTTTCAGGACCTTGCCGGCGACATTGCGGGGCAGTTCGGGGACGAATTCGACGCGGCGCGGCACCTTGTAGCCGCCGAGGTGCTCGCGGGCGAACGCGATGACGTCGCCCGCGCCGATCTCCTCGCGCGCCACGACGGCGGCGCAGACCGACTCGCCCCAGCGCGGGTCGGGGACGCCGAACACGGCCGCGTCCGCGATCGCCGGGTGCCGGTAGAGGACCTGCTCGACCTCGCGGGACGCCACGTTCTCCCCGCCGGTGATGATCATGTCCTTGATCCGGTCGACGATGTAGACCATGCCCTCGGCGTCCCGCCGGACGACGTCGCCGGTGCGGAACCAGCCGTCCCGGAACGCCTCGGCGGTCAGCTCCGGCTCGCGCCAGTAGCCGCGCATCACCTGGTCGCAGCGCACGACCATCTCGCCGGGCTCGCCGTCCGGGACGTCGCGGAAGTCCTCGTCCACGATCCGGACGTCGGCGAGGTCCATGACGCGGCCGGCGGCGGCGAGCAGGTGCGTCTCCCCGGCGGCGGCGCGGCGGTGCTCGGCGATCCCGAAGTGCAGGATGTTGCCGCCGAGCTCGCTCATGCCCATGCCCTGGTAGAAGTCGCAGCCGAGGACGTCCATCCCGCGGCGCAGCACCTCGGCCGGGATCGCGGACGCGCCGTACCCGATGGCCTCCAGCGTGCCGAGGTCGCGGTCCTCGATCCCGGGGTGGGACAGCAGGAAGGCGATCATCGTCGGCGCCAGCCCGGTCTGGGTGATCCGCCATTCGGCGACCAGCCGCAGGAACGTCTCGTTGTCGTAGGACCGGACGATCCCGACCGTCGCGCCGCGCATGTGGTAGACGACGGCGGTGTAGCCGCCGACGTGGCAGAGCGGGAAGCAGAACAGGAACCGCGTCGCGTCCGGGATCTCCCAGTGCGCCACCGAGCTGATCACTCCGGTGACCAGGTTGCGGTGGCTGAGCATGACGCCCTTGGGCCGGCCGGTCGTGCCGCTGGTGTAGACGAGCCAGGCGACGGAGTCCTCGTCGGGGCGCGGCGGCTCGGTCGCGGGCGCCTCCGCGACCAGGTCGCGGTAGTCGTCGTCGAGGTTCAGGACGGTCTTCACCGTCGGCATCGCGTCGCGGAGCCGGTCCATCTCCTCGACGTACTCGCTGCTCACGATGAGCACCGACGCCTGCGCGTGGTCGACGAGCCCCGCGATCTCGGACGGGTGCAGCCGGTGGTTGAGGAAGGTCAGCGCCATCCCGGCGCCCGGGACGCCGTAGTAGAGGTCGAAGTACTCCGGCCGGTTCCCCGACAGCACGGCCACCCGGTCGCCCGGCTCGGCGACCGTGAGCAGGGCGTTCGCGGTGCGCCGCACCCGGTCGCGCAGTTCGGCGTACGTGACCGCCTCGTCCTCGAACAGGATCGCCGGCCGCTCGGGGTGCTTGCGCGCCGCGTACTCGACGATGTCGTTGATCAGCATGCCCGGCCCGCCATCGCGCCTCCCAGAAGTTGACTTGACAGTCATATCAACTTGCTCGATGCTCGGATACTGTTCCTGCGAGCATCGGGTTGTCAAGCCCTGGAGAAAGGAACCACGGTCATGCGGAGCGGCGACGAATCCGGCGGCCAGCCGCTCACCGAGCGCGGCGCCCGGACCAGGGAGCGCCTGCTCACGGCCGCCCGCGAGGTGTTCGAGGAGCACGGCTTCCTGGAGACCCGCGTCGCGCACATCACCCGGCACGCCCGCGTCGCCTACGGGTCCTTCTACACCTACTTCCCGTCGAAGGAGGCCGTGTTCCTGGAGGTCGCCGACCGGCTGTTCGCCGACATGACGGACCACGCGCCCGTCCCGCTGACCGGCCCGTCCCCGGCCGCCCGCATCCGCCGCGCCAACCGCGCCTACTACGAGGCGTACCTGCGCAACGCGAAGATGATGGCGATCATCGAGCAGGTCGCGACGTTCAACGCCGAGTTCCAGGAACTGCGCCGCAAGCACCGGGCCGCGTCCGCCGAGCGCTCCGCGCGGGCGATCGCGCGCTGGCAGCGCGAGGGGCTCGTCCCGGCCGACCTCGACCCCGAGACCGCCGCCCGCGCCCTCGCCGCGATGGTGGACCACTCGCTGTACCTGTCGCTCGTCCAGGGCAACGACCCCCCGGGCACCGAGCGGCTCCTGGACACCCTGGACACTCTTACCGTCCGAGCCCTCGGCCTGCCGTCCTGACGAAGGAGACCCGTGGAACTCGCCGACCGCTTCATGACCGCCATCACCTCGGGAGACGTCGACGCCCTCCGCGCGATCTACGCGCCGGACGCCCGGATCTGGCACAACGGACCCGGCCCCGGCGGCGGCTCCGAGCAGAGCGTCGACGACAACCTGCGCACGCTGCGCTGGCTGTCGCGCAACCTGGCGGACTTCCGCTACGAGGAGATCCGCCGCGACCCCCTGCCGGACGGCTACGTCCAGCGGCACGTCCTGCGCGGCACCCTCCCGGACGGGACGCCCGTCGAGATGGCCGCGTGCCTGTTCGCGACCGTCGCCGCCGGGCGGATCGCGCGCATCGAGGAGTACGCCGACACCCGGGGCAGCGACCCGCTCCGCGACCTCGCCGCCGCCCAGCGCGCGGCCCGCGCATGACCGCCGTGGCGGCCGCGCTGGCGGCCCGCCTGGGCTCGGAGATCACCGGCCTGCGTCGGCTCTCCGGCGGCGCCAGCCGCGAGACCTGGGCGTTCGACGCCGGCGGCCGCGCCCTGATCCTGCGCCGCGACCCGCCGGGCTCGCCCGACCCGACCGCGATGGCCCGCGAGGCGGCGCTGCTGGCCGCCGCGGCCGCGGCCGGGGTCCCCGTCCCCGCCCTCGCCGACCACGGCGACGACCTGGCCGGCGCCCCCTTTCTGATCATGGAGCGGCTGCCCGGCGAGACGATCCCCCGCCGCCTCCTCCGCGACGACCGCTTCGCCGCCGTCCGCCCCGCCCTGGCCCGCGAGCTCGGCGCGATCCTGGCCCGCCTGCACACGATGGCCCCCGTCCCGGACCTCCCCGACCTCGACCCCCTCGACGCCCTCACCGAGTACTACGCGAACTTCGAGGCGCGCCCCGCCGTCGAGCTGGCGCTCCGCTGGCTGGACGGCAACCGCCCGCCCGCCTCGGGCCCCCGCACGGTCGTCCACGGCGACTTCCGCAACGGCAATCTGATGATCGACGAGACCGGCGTCCGCGGCGTCCTCGACTGGGAGCTGACCCATCTCGGCGACCCGGCCGAAGACCTCGGCTGGCTCTGCACTAAGGCATGGCGCTTCAACTCCCCGCACCCAGTGGGCGGCTTCGGCCCCCGCGAGGAGCTCCTCGCCGGCTACGCCGACGCGGGCGGCACCCCGCCCACCCCGGAGGAACTCCACTGGTGGGAGGTCTACGGCACCCTCCGCTGGCTGATCCTGTGCCGCCACCAGGCCGAGCGCTACCTGACCGGCTCAGACCCGTCCATCGAGTACGCGGTCCTGGGCCGCAAGGTCTGTGAACAAGAACACGACCTGCTCCTGGCTTTGGGCCTGACCGAACCCACGACCGTCCAAGACCCCCTGGAAACCGCGCAGAACACGAGCACGCCCCCGCATGACCGTCCTGACGCGTCCACCCTCATCGATGCAGTGGGCGCGTTCCTCCTCCAGGCAGAGCAACCCGACGACCGCCTGCGCTTCCATGCCCGTGTCGCCGCCGCGGCCCTGGTCATAGCCCGCCGGGAACTCCTCCTAGGCGACGCTCACAAGGCGGCGCACGAAAAGCGCCTCCGCAACCTCGACTGCGGATCCGACACCGATCTGGCCAAGGCCATCCGCGAAGGCACTCTGGACTCCCGGATGGACGAGGTCACCCGGGCGGTACGCGACTCGGTAGTGGACAAACTCACAGTCGCCAACCCGCGGCACCTCTCCCTCCCCGGCGCCTGACCAGGCGGGCCGCCGCGCCGGCCGCACAGTGACTCCGCGCGGTGGCCCGTCAGGAGAGGTGGTACTTCATGCCCATGTGGGAGGGGCGGAAGCCGATCTTCTGGTAGAAGCGGATCGCGTCGGGGCGCTGGCGGTCGGTGGTGAGCTGGACGACGCGGCAGCCGCGGGCGCGGGCGCGGTCGATGGCGTAGTCGATCATGAGCTGGCCGACGCCGCGGCCGCGCTGCTCGGCGGCGATGCGGACGCCCTCGATCTGGGCGCGCTCGCCGCCGGTGTAGGTCAGGCCGGGGATGAAGGTGAGCTGGAGGGTGCCCGCGAGCTCGCCCTCGACCTCCGCGACGATCACCGTGTTGTTGGGGTCCTTCTCGATCGCTGCGAAGGCGGTGAAGTAGGCCTCCGGGATCTCCTCGCCCGGTGTTTCACGGGTCGATCCCAGGGGATCGTCGGCGAGAAGCCGGACGATCTGGGGTAGATCGGCCGCCGTCGCCTCGCGGAAGGTCACTTCTTGATCACGCTGCACACCCCACAGGTTATCCGGACGCTAAGTTGCAACGTTCACGCATGTCTTGTAGTACTACGTGTCGTAGTACTACGTTGAGTGGAGACCACCCCGGCCGAGGAGAACCCCGCACGGTGGTCTCGTCGCGGCGCAGGGAGAAGCCAATGCACGTCAACGAGAACAACGAGAACGAGGAGCACTGGACGGACCACGCCATCTGCCGCGGTGCCGATCCGGACCTGTTCTTCCCGATCGGCTACTCGGCGCCGGTGCTCCAGGCGCAGGAGGACGCCGCCAAGGCGATCTGCGCGAACTGCCCCGTGAAGGCCGAATGCCTCGCGTGGGCGCTGAAGGTCGGTGAGCCCGACGGCATCTGGGGCGGCACGACCCCGGAGGAGCGCCGCTACCTCCGCCGGACGGCCGAGGCCCCGGCGCGGCGCCCGCTGCCCGTCATCGTGGTGCGCGGCGACGCCTCCGAGTCGGAGCACGCCTCCGCCGCCTAGCCGGACTCCGCCGCCTAGGGCAGCAGGGCCACCTTGCCCACGACGCGGCGGTTCAGCAGGTCGTCCAGGACCTCCGCCACCGACGCGAGCGGTGCCGTGCGGGGCGGCACCGGGGTGAGGTCGCCCTTGGCGACCATGGCGAGGAGCTCGTCCAGGAGGGCGCGCTGCGCCTCGGGGTTCGCCATCGCCCAGGCGCCCCAGTCGACGCCGACGATCGCGCGGTTGCGCAGCAGCACCTGGTTCAGCGGGAGGGACGGGATGTCCCCGGACGCGAAACCGATCACGACGTAGCGGCCCCGTTCGCGCAGGGAGCGCAGGGCGGGGTCGGCGAGGGCGCCGCCGACCGGGTCGTAGACCACGTCCACGCCGCCGTCCGACCACGCGCGGGCGGCGGTTTTGACGTCGGCGGTGCCGATGGCGTCGTCCGCGCCCGCGTCACGGGCGGCCTGCTGCTTGCCGTCCGTGGATGCCGCCGCGAGGACGCGGGCGCCCATCGCCTTCGCGATCTGCACCGCGGCCAGGCCCACACCGCCGCCGGCGCCCAGGACGAGCACCGACTCGCCCGGCCGCAGCGCCGCGCGGTCGCGGAGGGCGAACAGGGCGGTGCAGTAGCTCTGGGTGAACGTGGCGGCGCGGGGGAAGTCCAGTTCGTCCGGGATCGGGACGGCCGAGGCCGCGGGCACCGCCACCTCGGTCGCGAAGCCGCCGAGCCCGCACATCGCGAGGACGCGCTCCCCGGACGGCAGAGTCCCCGCCACCTCGCTGCCCGGCACGAACGGCAGCGGCGGCTTGATCTGGTACCGGCCCTGGACGAAGAGGGCGTCCACGTAGTTGACCCCCGCCGCCTCCACGGTGACGAGCACCTGGCCGGGGCCGGGGACGGGGGAGGCGGTCTCCGTGACGGCGACCGAACCGAGCTTCTCGCAGATCGCAGCGCGCATCCGCCCACTATGCCGGAAAGGTCCGCTGGCACCTTCCCCGCGTCCCGGTCGTTGACGGTTCAGGGACGTCCAGACATACGGTGGCTGACATGAGCTATACCCCCGACCGGCAGCGTTCCGAGGAGCTGGCCAAGCACGGGTTCCGCGCGCTGTCGTCGCTCGTCCTGATCGTCTCCGTGACCGCCGTGATGTGGGTCCTGGAGGCGTTCGACTACACGACCGACGGGTGGCTCGACCGGTTCGGGATCCAGCCGCGCGACGTCAACGACCTCCCGGACATCTTCACCGCCCCGTTCATGCACGCCGGGTTCGGCCACCTGATGGCCAACACGCTGCCGTTCCTCGTGCTCGGGTTCCTCGCGGCGGCGCGCGGCATCGCCAAGTTCCTCGCCGCCAGCCTGATCATCATCGTGGTCGGCGGGCTCGGGGTGTGGTTCCTCAGCTCGGCGAACACGCTCGGCTCCAGCATCCTGATCTTCGGGTTCTTCGGCTACCTGGTCGGGCGCGGGCTCTTCGAGCGGCGGCTGGTCGACATCGGCATCGCGGTCGCCGTCGTCGCCGTCTACGGGACGATGATCCTCGGGGTCATCCCCGGCGACCCCGGCATCTCCTGGCAGGGCCACCTGTTCGGGCTGGTCGGCGGCGTGCTGGCATCCTGGTTCCTGCGCCGGAGCTGAGCCCCGGCGCCCGGCGCGTGCACCGCGGTGACCCGGGTACCCCGGTGCCATGGCCGAGACGATCGCAGGCATCACCGTCCCCGACACACCGCTCGTCCGGGACGTGACGGAGTACATCCGCGACACCGAGGACGACCTGCTCTACCACCACTCGCGGCGCGTGTTCCTCTTCGGCGCGCTCCAGGGCCGGGCCCGGGGGCTGGAGCCCGACCTGGAACTGCTCTACACGGCGGCGATGTTCCACGACCTCGGCCTGACCCCCGGCTACCGGGACTCGCGGCTGCGGTTCGAAGTCGACGGCGCCCACGCCGCGCGTGACTTCCTCCTCCGGCGCGGCCACGGCGAGGCCGACGCCCGCACCGTGTGGCTCGGCATCGCCCTGCACACCACGCCCGGCGTCCCCGAGTTCCTCGACCCGGTGATCGCCCTGCTCAACGCGGGCGTGGCGACCGACGTGCTGGGCCTCGGCTACGACGACCTCACCGACGAGCAGCGCGGCGCCGTGACGAGCGCGCACCCGCGCCCGGACTTCAAGAACCGCATCCTCCGCGCGTTCACCGACGGCAACGTCCACCGCCCGGAGACGACCTTCGGCAACATGAACGCCGACGTCCTCCAGCACTACATGGACGGTTTCGAACGCGCCGACTTCGTCCAGCTGATCCTCGACAGCCCGTGGCCGGAGTGAGCGGCGCGGCCGACGTCAGTTCGGCCGGACGGTGACGTCGGAGACGACCGCGTCGCGCGGCGTCTCCAGGGCCGCCACCAGGACGCGGGCGACGGTGCCCGGCGCCGCGAAGTCGTCCTCGGCGTAGTTCTGGCCCTCCTGGGCGCGCACCCTGCGCTGCATCTCCGTGGCCGTCCGGCCCGGGTAGACGGTCGTGACGCGCAGCGACGGCTCCTCCGCGCGCAGCGAGTCGGCGAGGGCGCGCAGCCCGAACTTGCTCGCCGCGTACGCCGACCACTCGGGGTTCGCGCGCAGCCCGGCGGTGGAGTTCACGAAGACGACGTGCCCCCCGGCGGCGCGCAGCGCGGGCAGCAGCAGGCGGGTCAGCTCCGCCGCCGACACCAGGTTCACCGACAGGTGCTCCATCCACTCGTCGGCCTCCAGCTCGGCGACCGGGGACAGGTGCACCATGCCCGCCGCGTGGACGACGCCGTCCAGCCGTTCCGGGATCCCGGCCATCGCGAGGGACGCCTCGATGCGGCGCGGCTCCGTCAGGTCCAGCGGGACGGTCGCGACGGTCCCGGCGCGCGGCGGCGCGCTCACCGCGCCGGGGTTGATGACCTGGGTGGCGGCGTGCGCGCCCGTCTCCAGCGTCCTGGCGAGGGCGCCGAGGCGCTCGGGGGAGCGGCCGGTGAGGATCAGGTCGTGCCCGCGCTCGCGGAGCAACTCGGCGACCGCCGTGCCGATGCCGCCCGTCGCCCCCGTGATCAGATACGTGCCCATGGAGTCCCATTCTCGTCGGTCCCTATCCGGGTGGACGCCCGGGGCGGGGTGTTGGTTCGGCGCCCGGCCGGGGCCCGGCCGCTCGGCCGGGCCGGCCGGAGGCGCGGCTAGTTGGGGCGCAGCACCCGGGTCACGCCGGCGATCAGCGCCGTGGCGAGCACCCAGCCCGTCGTGACGAGCCCGTAGGCCACCCACCGGGTCCAGGCCACCGCGTCGTAGGACAGCTGCTGCCCGAACGTGTCGAGCGGGATCAGCAGGTCCAGCGTGTAGATCAGCGCGTGGAAGGCGGGCAGCTCGTTGCCCGGCTTCACCGGACGCGGGTGCTCGATGGAGAACACCGTCGTCCCGAGGGCGAGCAGCGCGGCGAACCACGCGAACGCGAGCCACGGCCGGTAGCCGAACCCGACCGTCCAGTCCAGGAAGTGGTTCCACGCCTTGGCGACGGGGTGCAGCCTGCGGCGGCGGGCGCGCAGCTTCGCGAGCTGGACCTTGCGTGCGAGGTCGTCGTGGCCGATGCCGTGGTACCAGGCGGCGAGCTGCTCGTACGGCTGGAGGTGGAACTCCTTGTCCCGCGACACCCAGCTCAGCCGGTCCTTGAACTCGGCGCCGCGCAGCGTCTGGTACGTCATGCCGTTCAGGTACAGCTCGTCCGGCCAGACGGACGGGTGGTCCATGATCATGTCGATCCGGGAGAACGACAGCGACACCCGGCCCTTGATCTGCTCCTCCGGCCACAGGAGCAGCTCGTCGGCCTGGATGTGGCTGGCGTGCAGCGCCATCCGCGCCGGGTCGGTGGAGTCGAGGTGCGCCCGGCTGAACGACAGGATGCCGTTGAAGCGGCCGCTGCGCAGCCGGACCGTGCCGTGCGCGGTGAAACCGTTGCTGAGCTCGGCCGCGTCCTCGACGACGATGTTCTGCGCGTCCAGGGCGATCCGGCCGGGGTTGTTCAGGACGGTCCGCTCCATGAACAGGCCGCCGTTCATCCGCGCCCCGACGAACCGGATCCCGCCGGTGATCTCGGCGTCCCGCATGAACGTGCCGGCCTCGACGACGAGCCCGCCGCTGAAGATCGCCCACGTGGCGGGGTCGGTCACCGTGATGCGGGTGCCGTTCATCCGCAGGCCGCCGGCGAGTTGCGCCCTCGGCAGCCGCACCGAGCCCTCGATCCGCGACCCCGACAGGCTCATGTAGCCGTCCGCGCGGAGCCCGCCGCCGTCGAAGCCGGGCATCCGGCAGTTGGCGAACCGCAGCTGCCGGGTCTCGGCGTTGGAGAAGTTCGGTTCCTCGACGAGCCGGCACTCCTCCAGCCGCAGCTCGTGCTCGGTGGCGCCGCCCTTGAGGTCGATCTGCCCGGTGATGTAGGCGCCGCGCAGCCGGACGGCGGCGACCGCGCCCGGCCGGGTCTCGCCGGCGCCGAGCAGCAGCCGGGTGACGATCTCGGCGCGGACCATGCGGTCGGGGTCGGGTCCGGCGGGCAGGTCGTCGCCGAGGACGACGCGGGCGCCGGTCGGGAACGCGGCCCAGAGGCGCCGTTCCGCGTCGTTCAGTCCGGGGGGCTGGGGCACGGAACCTCTTTCTACGCGGCGATCCCCTCCGCGATCAACTTCGCGGAGGGGATCCCCCGGATCTCGCTGGGCGGACGGCCCGCGGCGGCCTAGAAGAAGCCGCGGCGGCGGCCGGCCTCCTGGAGGAAGCCGTCGAGCTGCTGCTCCCAGTTGGTGTGGTCGACGGTCGCGTAGTCGACCGTGAAGCGGCTGAACGCGTCGTGCCCCTCGGTGAACACGCCGCCGCGCTTGTCCAGCTCCAGCACGACCTCCATGGACTGCGGGTAGGACACGAACGTCACTTCGAGCTGCTTGATGCCGCGCGCGTACTGGCCCGGCGGGTAGAACTCGATCTCCTGGTAGAACGGCAGCTCCTGGTGGACGCCCCAGATGCGGCCCTTCTCGCAGTCGGCGTTGCGGAACTGGAAGCCGAGGTTGGAGAAGGCCGCGAGGATGCGCTCCTGCGCGGGCAGCGGGTGGACGGCGATGGGGTCGAGGTCGCCCGGGTCGAGCGCCCCCGCCACCTCCAGCTCGGTCGCGATGCCGACCGTGGTGCCGTGCAGGGGGCGTCCGTACATGTGCGTGAGGGGAGCTTCCCACGGGATGGGCATCTGGAACGGGATGCTGTGCCGGGCGCCCTCCTGGAGGCTGAAGCTGCCCGCGACGGGCATCTTCGCGTACTCCAGGTTGGACGTGTACTCGTTGTCGCCCGACTCGACCTCGACCCGGGTGCGCAGCGCGAGGTTCACCGACTTGATGTCGGAGTTGTACTGGCCGCCGATGATGGTGACCTCGCCCGTGACGACGCCGCCCGGCGTCGTGTTCGGGTCGTGCAGGATCGTTTCGATCGACGGGCCGCCGATGCCCATCGCCTGCCGCAGCTTCTTGAAGACCAAGGTCGGTCCCTCCCGTGTCCGAGCACTCCCCGCGCTCTCGTCCGATAGACGCTGCTACGGGAGATTACGTTCCGCGGAAACGGTGGTGACCTGCGAACGGCCGGGTCCGCTGGCCGCCTGCGGCCAGCGGGCCCGCCGCCGGGCGCTCAGTGGCCGCCCGCGAGGTTCAGTCCGATCACGCCGAGGATGATGAGCGCGAGCGCGCCGATCCTGACGGCGGACACCTGGTCGCCCATGACGAGCATGCCGAGCGCCGCCGTCCCGACGGCGCCGATGCCCACCCAGACGGCGTAGGCGGTGCCGACGTCGAGATGCTTCAGGGCCAGGCTGAGCAGCCCGAAGCTGGTGACGGCGAACACGGCGAAACCGACGGACGGCAGCGGCTCGGTGAAGCCCTTGCTGCCCTTCAGGCAGAGGGCCATCGCGACCTCGACGAGGCCGGCGACGATGACGAGGACCCAGGCCATGGATGCGCTCCCGGTGCGAGACGACGGTGGTCACGCGTCGTCTTCGCTTTCCGGGTACGGCGCACCTCGTCCGGGAGGGCCGGTGCCCTCGGCCCCGGCGTCCTCGTTCCCGTCAACGGCCGGTTGTGGCGGGTTGTTCCCTGTACGAGCGGCCGAGCGCCCGGTACTCCCAGCCCGCCGCGCGCCACTGCGCGGCGTCGAGCGCGTGCCGCCCGTCCACGATCCGCCGGTGCCGGACGACCCCGGCCAGCGCCTCCGGGTCGACCTCCCGGAAGTCCGACCACTCGGTCAGCAGGACGACGACGTCGGCGTCCCGCGCGACGTCGAGCGCGCTCTCGCCGTACCGCAGCTCGGGGAACGCGGCGCGTGCGTTGCCGAGCGCGGCCGGGTCGTAGACGCGGACGTCGCCGCCGAGGCCGTGCATGGTGCGGGCCACGTCCAGCGCGGGCGCGTCGCGGATGTCGTCGGAGTTGGGCTTGAACGCCGCGCCCCACGCGGCGATGCGCTTGCCGGCGAAGTCGCCGCCGAGCAGCTCCCGGACGAGGTCGACGGTGCGGGCCCGGCGGCGCCGGTTGATGTCGTCCACCTGGCGCAGGAACGACACGGCCTGCCCGACGCCGATCTCCTCGGCGCGGTGCGCGAACGCGCGGATGTCCTTCGGCAGGCAGCCGCCGCCGAAGCCGAGCCCGGGGCGCAGGAACTTGCCGCCGATGCGGTCGTCCAGCGCCAGCGAGTCGGCGAGGTCCTTGACGTCGGCGCCGACCGCCTCGCACACCTCCGCCATCGCGTTGATGTAGGAGATCTTGGTGGCGAGGAAGGAGTTGGCGGCGACCTTGACCAGCTCGGCGGTGGCGAGGTCGGTGCGGATGACCGGGGTGCCGAGGTCGAGGACGGGTTTGAACGCCGCCCGCAGCTGCTCGTCCGCCCAGTCGGACGCGACGCCGAACACCATGCGGTCGGGGCGCAGCGTGTCGTCGACGGCGTAGCCCTCGCGCAGGAACTCGGGGTTCCACGCCAGCTCGACCTCTTTGCCGGCGGGCGCCAGCTCCTGGACGAGGCCGGTGAGCCGCGCGGCCGTCCCGACCGGCACCGTGGACTTGCCGACGACGAGGGCCCGGCGGCGCAGGTGGGGGGCGAGCGCGCGGACGGCGGCGTCGAGGTAGCTCAGGTCGGCGGCGTCCGAGCCGGCCTGCTGCGGGGTTCCCACGCACAGGAAGTGGACGTCGCCGAACGCGCCCGCCTCCTCGAACGAGGTGGTGAACCGGAGCCGGCCGGAGTCGAGCGCCTTGGTGAGCAGCTCCGGCAGCCCGGGCTCGAAGATGGGGACCTCGCCGGACGCCAGCCGGTCGATCTTGTGCCGGTCGACGTCCACGCCGAGGACCTCGTAGCCGAGCACCGCCATGCAGATGGCGTGCGTGGCGCCGAGGTAGCCGGTTCCGATGACGGTCAGCCTCGGGGCTCCGGGCTCCTCCTGGTTCATGCGCACCTCCTCGTGCCTCACGATGTTCACGCCCCCGCCCGATCTTCCCACCACGCCCGGGCGGCCCGGCGGAGGGCCCGGTGCGGGTCGCCGGGGCGGGCCCCGGCGCAGGTCGGAGGGCGGGCGCCGGGCCGCGGGGCGGGACGGGGCCGGTACCGGACGCGCAGGACGGCGGCGGGCTTGTGAGTTGTGTCACATGTTCGGACCCGAGCGTGGTTCGATGTGGCCGGATCGCCCCTGACTTAGGTGGTTGCCAACTGGTTACCAGCGGGTAGCATGATGTTGAGTTACCCACCAGTACGCAGCGGGGCCCCCGGCCGCCGCCGGATCAGACGGAGTCTCGAATGGGGCACTACAAGAGCAACCTCCGGGACCTGGAGTTCAACCTCTTCGAGGTGTTCAGGCGCCAGGACCTCCTCGGCAGCGGCCCGTACGCGGAACTGGACGAGGACACCGCGCGCAGCATCCTCGACGAGGTGAACCGGCTCGCCGAGGGCCCGCTCGCCGACTCCTTCGAGGACGCCGACCGCCACCCGCCGGTGTTCGACCCGGCCGCCGGCACCGTCGAGATGCCCGAGGGCTTCAAGAAGTCGTTCAAGGCGTGGATGGACGCCGAGTGGTACCGCCTCGACCTCGCCCCCGAGTTCGGCGGCAGCGGCGCCCCGCGCTCCCTCACCTGGGCCGTCGCCGAGCAGGTGCTCGGCGCCAACCCGGCCGTCTACATGTTCGCCTCCGGCCCCGGCTTCGCCCAGATCCTCTGGCACATCGGCACGCCCGAGCAGAAGAAGTTCGCCGAACTGGCCCTGGAGCGCCAGTGGGGCGCCACCATGGTGCTGACCGAGCCGGACGCGGGCTCCGACGTCGGCGCCGGGCGCGCCAAGGCCGTCCAGCAGCCCGACGGCACCTGGCACATCGAGGGCGTCAAGCGCTTCATCACCTCGGCCGAGCACGACATGTCCGAGAACATCTTCCACCTGGTCCTGGCCCGCCCCGAGGGCGCCGGCCCCGGCACCAAGGGCCTGTCGATGTTCCTCGTCCCCAAGTACCTGGTGGACCTCGAGACCGGTGAGCTGGGCGAGCGCAACGGCGCCTACGTCACCAACGTCGAGAAGAAGATGGGCCTCAAGGTCTCCACGACCTGCGAGCTGACCTTCGGCGAGAAGCACCCCGCGGTCGGCTACCTGGTCGGCGACGTGCACCAGGGCATCAAGCAGATGTTCCTCGTCATCGAGTACGCCCGCATGATGGTCGGCACCAAGGCCATCGCGACCCTGTCGACCGGCTACCTGAACGCGCTGGAGTACGCCAAGGAGCGCGTCCAGGGCGCCGACATGACGCAGATGACGGACAAGACCGCCCCGCGCGTCACGATCACCCACCACCCGGACGTCCGGCGCAGCCTGCTGACCCAGAAGGCGTACGCCGAGGGCATGCGCGCGCTGGTGCTGCTCACCGCGTCCTACCAGGACGCCGTGCAGGTCGCCGAGCACGAGGGCCGCAAGGACGAGCAGGCCGAGAAGATCAACGACCTGCTGCTGCCGGTCGTGAAGGGCTTCGGCTCCGAGCGCGCGTACGCGCTGCTCGGCGCGGAGTCGCTGCAGACCCTCGGCGGGTCCGGCTTCCTGCAGGACTACCCGATCGAGCAGTACATCCGCGACTCCAAGATCGACACCCTGTACGAGGGCACCACCGCGATCCAGGGCCAGGACCTGTTCTTCCGCAAGATCCTGCGGGACAACGGCGAGGCGCTGAAGGTGCTCGCGGGCGAGATCCAGGCGTTCGCCGAGTCCGAGGCCGGCAACGGCCGGCTGAAGAACGAGCGGGCGCTGCTCGGCCGCGCGCTGGAGGACGTCCAGGGCATCCTCAACCCGATGATCGGCTGGGCGCTCGGCTCCATGGAGGACCCGAAGCAGCTCTACAAGATCGGGCTCAACACGACCCGCCTGCTGCTCGGCCTCGGCGACCTCATCGTCGGCTGGCTGCTGCTCCGCCAGGCCGAGGTCGCGCTGGCCGCCCTCGGCGGCGGGGACGTCTCCGACTCCGACAAGGCGTTCTACAGCGGCAAGGTCGCGGCGGCGCAGTTCTTCTGCCAGACGGTGCTCCCGCGCCTCGCCTCCGACCGCGCCATCACCGAGGCCACCACCCTCGACGTGATGGACCTCCCCGAAGAGGCGTTCTGACCCTCTGAAACAGGCCCCCGCCGAACCCCGGCGGGGGTCTGTTCACGTTCAGGACGGGTCGATGGGGTTTTCCGGGGAGTCGAGCCAGATCGTCTGCCCCTCCGGCGTCACGGTGATACCGAACCGGTCGATCGCGGGCTTGCCCGCGCTGGCCCACCTCTCCTTGTAGGCGTTTCGGACGGGCTGGGAGATCCGTTGACCGCGCAGCGGCATGAACCAGGAGGGAGCGACGAACCGGCCCTCTGCCCTGCTTTGGTCGTCCACGGCCAGACGGGCGATCGGGCCGTCGGGGTGGAACGTCGGAGCCCACGGGACCAGTAGGAGCCCGCCCGGCCGCGTCTGCCGTACCCAGGCATGAGGCAGTTCCGCCGCGGCGGCCGTGGCGATCAGCCGGTCGAAAGGACCGCCCGTTGGACTCCCGGCCTCGCCGTCCCCGGTGATGACCTGGACCGGGCAGCCGACCCCGGCCAGGTTCGCCCTTGCCTGCTCGGCCACCACCGCGTCGATCTCGATCGTGGTGACGTTCTCCGGCCCGGCGATCTGTGCCATCAACGCGGCGTTCCAGCCCGTGCCCGTGCCGATCTCCAGGACCCGGTGAC
This sequence comes from Actinomadura geliboluensis, assembly GCF_043197915.1. Taxonomy (NCBI): domain Bacteria; kingdom Bacillati; phylum Actinomycetota; class Actinomycetes; order Streptosporangiales; family Thermomonosporaceae; genus Actinomadura; species Actinomadura geliboluensis. Next base: position 331,272 of record NZ_JBICUA010000008.1, read on the forward strand.
CGGGTTCGAGGTCCAGGAGCTCCAGCATTTGCCGGACGACGCGCGGGGCCGAGCACGAGCTCGTGGGCCACACGCCTTTCTCGGACGCTCCGTCGTCTATCTGCGTCGTGATGGCGTCGTCGGAGTGCACGAGAGCGCGCCACCCGTCCGGGTCGTCCTGGCGGCGCAGGGGGACGGCCCAGGCGCTGTCACGACGGACCCAGACCAGGTCGGGGACGAACGCTTCACGCGGCATGGCATCGAATGCGGCATCGATGCTCATGCTTTTCCCGAACCATTGCAACTGGGGCATGTGACGCTCTGCTCTTTGCTGTCGTTGTTCACGGTGATCTTTCCGCTTCCGCCGCACATGCCGCAGTTCGACGGATTCTCGTGCTTGCCCATGGGGCCGTTCCTTCCGGGGGACATTGTGACCTTACGGAATATCGAGCCAGTTCGGGCCTCGTTCGGCTCGGACTGGAATGACTCGCCTGACCATTTCGGACCTTCACGGCGCGCGGGCTTTTCGAGGGGCGCCGGTCACGGGAATGGAGCCGCCGGTGTCAGGTGGAGGCAGGTGGTCAGGAGCCAGCGGACGACACGACGGCCGCGCCTGCCGCGTCGCGCCGGTCGCCGGGTGGCGGGCGTCGCGGACGTCCAGGTTCCGTCTGCACGGCGAGTGGACGGCCGAGAGCGGCACGCATGCGATTCGGGCTCGGGGCGGGGCAGAGCGGCGCGGAGTTGCCGGGCCAGATCGGCGACCGTCCTGGCTTCGACCAGCCGGTCCGGGAGGAGCGCCCAGAACGAACCGCTGAACTCGCCGTGCCAGATGCAGATGCCGGGGAAGGCGCGGTGCAGGTCATCGAGGGCCCGGTCGATGTCGAGATCCAGGTCCAGACGCCCGACCGGACGCGCGGGCAGCGGTGGCGCGGGCGCCGATCCGGCCTGCGTCGGCCGGTCGTACCGCGCTTCGGAAATGTGGGTCATCGGGATGCCTCCGGCCGCGCTACCAGGTGGAGGGGAACATGCGGTGCTTGAGGACGGCGTCCACCCGGTCGGCGGCTTCCTTGGTGTCGCCGCAGGGGCAGAGGTAGCCGTGCCGTCCGCGCCCGGCCTCGTAGTAGGCCCAGTCCCGGCCAGGTACGGCGTGGACGGTCACTGCTACGCGGACGTGGTCGTCCGGGCTGAACGCGAAGACCCACAGAAGCGGAGGACGGGTGGGGAACTCGTCGGCCTGGTAGAGCTTGACGAACCGGTAGCTCCTGGCCTGGAGGGCGACGGCGAGCAGGTCGAGGTTGCGGATGGCGGTGGAGCGTCCCAGACGTGTCCGCCACCGCAGCAGGTGGCGGCCCGCCTGGACGTTCAGCGGGCGCAGCGGGCCCATACGACCTTGCCCTCCTCGTTGAGCGGCCGGACGCCCCAGTCGTGGACGAGTTCGGCCATCAGCAGCAGACCGCGCCCGCTCTCGGCGCAGAGGTCCTCACGCTGGAGGACGGGCAGGGACCTGCTCTCGTCCCAGACCTCGACGACAGTGAGCGGCTCGCGCACGTCCGCGAAGACCCGGACAACGATGTGCCCGGTCCCGACGTGCCGGTAGCTGTTGGTAACCAGCTCGGTGACCACGAGCCGCCCGACGAAGTCGTCGGCGTGCCCCAGTTCGCGGAACCGGTCGATGAGGTAGCGGCGCGCTCTCGCGGGTGCTTCGTCGGACGGATCGAGGACGAGCGGCGCCGGCTCCTCGGGCGCGAGCAGTACTGCTGGCATCGGTAGACCCTCCGGCCTGGACGGAGGCTGATCTCGAACGGGGTCAACCTTTCAAACCGGAAGAACCCGCCGCTATCACCCTGTGTTATTGAGCGAACACCATCAGGCCACGTCGCGCCGTAAAATCTCAGGAGAGTCGTGCAGTAGCCACATTCGAGTAGCAGCTATTAGCGCGCTACTAGCATCCGTCAGGAGAGCAGCCATGCCCGCATCTGGTGGCGCCCGGCCGAAGATCGACCCCGAACTGGTCGGCTTCGGGACTGTGGTCAAGCGGTGCCGTGAGGTGAGTGGTCTGAAACAGGGTCAACTGGCCGACCTTGTCAACGTTGCGCGGTCCTACGTCAGCCACGTGGAGTGCGGCCGGACGAAGTGCCGTCGAGACTTCGCCGAACGCGTGGACAACGTGCTGAACGCCGGAGGCAAGATCACCCAGGCATGGGACGACCTCCTGGAGCAGATCAAGCAGGTCAGGTATCCGACCCACTTCGTGGCCTTCCCGAAGGTGGAGGCGTCGGCTGACCAGCTCAGGGTGTATGAGAACTATCTGGTCTATGGGCTGTTTCAGACGGAGGCGTATGCTCGTGTCCTGCTGGTCGACGAGGACGCGGTAGCTACCCGCATGAAGCGTCAAGCGCTTTTGTCTAGAACGCCCCGCCCCATGATCAGTGTGGTGATGGAGGAGAGCGTCCTGCACCGTCAGGTCGGTTCCAAGGAGGTCATGCGCGAGCAACTCGAGTACCTGATCGAGCTATCCCTGAGGGAAGGCATCTTTCTTCAGATCGCTAGGACCCGCTATTACCGAGGTGTGCGAGCCTCGTTCACCATCGCAACCCAAGGCGACAGAAGTGAGATTGCCTATATCGTTAAAGCTACGGGAGGTGAAACGACACGTGATCCGTCAGAGCTTGCAAAGATCAGCGAAGTGATGCACACCTTGAATGCACAGTCGCTCAACACAGCGGATTCGCGAGCGCTGATCCGAAAGGTAATTGAAGAAAAATGGACCTGAGCAAGGCGACCTGGCGCAAGGCATCCCGCAGTCACGATGACGGGGACCAGTGCGTCGAAGTCACATCTGCCCGCGATGTAGTGGTGGTCCGGGACAGTAAAAACCCCGACGGTCCCAAGATGATTATGAATCGCGAAGGCTTCCGGCGACTCGCTGAGGTGCTCAAGAACTTGTAAGCAGGATTCACCCTCCGCTGGAGAGAACTCGTGAAGAGGATGGTCTGGAGGAGGACGGTGTGGCGCAAGGCTTCGCGCAGCACAGTTCAGAATGACAACCGCGTCGATGTCGCCGGCGTGTCGAACATCGTTGCGTTCCGTAACGGCAAGGACTCCGACGGCCCCAAACTCGTCATCAGTCACTCTGATTCCGGAGCCTTGCAAGAACGGTCAAGAATCTCTAGTCGGCTGGCGATGTCCACTGCCACGCCAGTATGGCGCAAGTCGTCCCGCAGCAATGAGTCGGGAGACAACTGCGTCGAGGTTGCTCTGATTTCGCAGATGGTGGCGTTGCGTGACAGCAAGGACCCCAATGGCCCTGTGGTCGGGGTGACTCGCCGAGACTTCGGCTGCTTCGTTCGGGCGCTCAAGAACATCTGACCGGCGCAGCGCGACGGCCGGCTGTGCTCGGTCGCGCCTGTATGGCGAGGGGCCGTCCCATTTGACTACTGTTGGCCGCGTCCCTCGCCCGCCTCCACCCCGGACCGGTTCCTCGATGCGCGCGCTGCCTCTGGCCGTTTCCCTCGCCGGTTTACTCCTCGTCGCGGGCTGCTCGTCCGCCGACAAGGCCGAGAAGGTCGCCCCGCCGACCGCCGGACCGGGCGGCGCCGCGCCGAGCCCGGCCGCGCAGAGCAGCGGATCGTTCTCGCGGGAGGGCTGGTTCGGCGGCGCGGACGGCCTGCACGCGCGGCTCGACATCAGGAGCGTGCAACGGCAGGCGGGCAAGGCGGTGCTGCGGTTCAGCATCACGTCGCTGGACACGGCCACGAAGTCCGTCCCGTTCGAGATCGCGCTGATCGACCCGGTCGGGCGCCGGCTCTACAAGCCGACCGGCGTCACCAGCGGCTCCGACATCACGCCCGGCTCCACCCGGGAGATGGCCGCCGAGTACCCGGTGATCCCGGCGGACGTCGCGAAGGTCACCGCGATCACGCCGGGGACGGCGGGGGAGTACACCGGGATCCCGGTGACGGAGGGCTCCGCGACCCCTTCCGCACCGGCCCCTTCTTCGCCGGCGTCTTCGGTGCCGTCGTCCGCGCCGCCGTCGTCGTCCACGCCTTCGTCGCGGCCGTCGGTGGGCGTGGAGCCGTCCGTGGGGGCTGAACCCTTCGGCCGCTCCACGCCGCTGTCGCCGTCGCCGTCCGCGTCCCCATCGGCCTCCCCATCGGCTTCGACCTCGGTCTCGGCTTCGCCTTCGTCCGGTCCGGGGCCCAACCCGGTCGATCTGTACGACATCGTCGAGGGCGAGACGAAGGACGTGACGTCCAGCGGGTCGGAGGTCACCGTCGGCCTGCGGGCCGGCGCGCTGTTCGACAACGGCTCGGCGAAGCTGTCCAGCGGTGCGAAGGCCGTCCTGGACGAGACGGCGCAACAGATCAAGACAGGGGCGACAGGCGCGCTGTCGATCGAAGGCCACACCGACGGCGATGACATGAAGCTCTCGAAGGAGCAGGCCGACGCCGTCCTGAAGGAGATGAAGACGCGGCTGGGCGGCGCCTTCACCTACACGGCCACCGGCAAGGGGAACGCGGAGCGCGTGGCCAGGGACGCCGCGCGCAACAACCGCGTCGAGATCTCCTACCAGGCGAAGCCGGGCGCGCGCGGCACCACCTCACCGGCCGACTTCCAGACGGAGGACGGCAAGACGGTGGCGACCCGCACGGCCGCCTTCGGTGCCGACAAGCGGCGGCTGGAGGTCAAACCCTTCTACCGGGACGGCGCCTACATCGTCGCGGTGTTCAACATCGTGAACGAAGGGCCGGGGACCGTCCCTCCCGACGCCTCCTACCCTGATCCCAACCACCCGGGCGCCGTGTTCGGTTCGTTCAGCATCCAGATGCCGGGCGGCAAGGACGCCTACCGGGCCGTCCGCGTCGGCCCGGCCCGGCAGGGCGGCACGAATATCTACCTCGACGCCGGACGCGCCACCTTCCTGACCGCCGTGGGCAAGCCCGCCCGCGGCTTCGTCTACCTGCCCGCCCCGCCCGGCGACGTCCGATCGGTGACCTTCAACGCCGGCCCGTTCGGCAAGGTGGACAAGGTCCCCGTCTCGTAATCCGGCACTGCGCGGGGCGGTTGCCGATCGGTCGCGGGGCCGGTGCCGCGTCGCGGCACCGGCCCCGGACGTCAACTCCAGGCGAGCATGCGGATGGGGTCTTCGAGCATGTCGCCGACGTCGCGCAGGACGCGGGAGCCCAGTTCGCCGTCCACGATGCGGTGGTCGAACGAGAGGGCCAGCGTGGTCACCTTGCGGATGGCCAGTTCGCCCTCGTGGACCCAGGGCATGTCCCTGATCTGGCCGAACGCCAGGATCGCCGCCTCACCGGGTGTGAGGATGGGCGTCCCGGTGTCGACGCCGAACACGCCGACATTGGTGATGGAGATCGTCCCGTCTGACAGGTCGGCCGGGGACGCCTTGCCCGCGCGCGCCTTCTCCGTCAGTTCCTTCAGCGCGCGCGCGAGGCCGGGCAGGTCGAGGTCCTGCGCGTCCTTCACCTTGGGCACGATGAGCCCGCGGTCGGTGGCCGCCGCGATGCCCAGGTTCACGTAGCGCTTGACCACGATCTCCGCGCCGTTCGGGCCGTCCACCCAGGTGGAGTTCACCATCGGGTGCCGTCGCACGGCGGTGAGCAGCGCGCGCGCCACCAGCAGCAGCGGCGACACCTTCACGTCCGCGAACTCGGGAAGCTCGCGGAGCCGCTTGACGGTCTCCATCGTCCGCGTGACGTCCACCTGGAGGAACTCGGTGACGTGCGGGGCCGTGAACGCCGAACCGGACATCGCCGCCGCCGTCGCCTTGCGCACCCCCTTGACCGGCACGCGCTCCTCGCGCGGGCCCGCCGCGACGGGCGCCTGCGGAGCGCCCTGCGCGGCGAGGATGTCCTCCCGCGTGATCGAGCCCTGCGGACCCGACCCCGTCACGGTGGCGAGATCGATCCCGAGATCCTTCGCCATCTTCCGGACGGGCGGCTTCGCCAGTGGCAACCCGTTGTCCACAGGCTGTGGACGAGGCGCCGGCGGCCGCACGGGCGCAACAGGCGCCGACGCGACCCCGTTGGACGACGCCTTGCGCGCCCGCCGCTTCGTCGCGCCCTCCTTGACCCCGTACCCGACCAGCACGGGCTGCCGCTTCGGCGGCTCCTCGGGCGTGACCATGCCCGGCTCGTTCGCGGTCGGCACGCCCTCCTCGCGGAGCGCCGCCGTCTGCGCCGGGGGCTCCGACACCGGCGTCGCCACGGCGCCGTCCCCGCCGGCGTCCACCGCGATGATCGGCACGCCGACGTCCACGGTCTCGCCCTCGGTGGCCAGCAGTTCGGTCACCACGCCGTCGAACGGGCAGGGCAGCTCCACGATCGCCTTGGCCGTCTCGATCTCGACGATGGTCTGGCCGTCCTCGACCGTGTCGCCCGGCTGGACGTGCCACTTGACGATCTCCGCCTCGGTGAGGCCCTCGCCCACGTCCGGCAGCTTGAACAGTTTCGGCTCGGTCACCGGCGTCACCACGCGAAGGTCCGGTCGACCGCGTCCAGGATGCGGTCGAGGTCGGGCAGGTACTGGTCTTCCAGGCGGGACGGCGGGTACGGGGTGGAGAACCCGCCGACGCGCAGCACCGGCGACTCCAGCCGGTAGAAGCACCGCTCGGTGATCCGCGCGGCCAGCTCGGCGCCGAACCCGCTGTACACCGGCGCCTCGTGCACGACCACGCAGCGCCCGGTCCGGTTCACCGACTCCGTCACCGTGCCGATGTCGAGGGGGTTGAGCGAGCGCAGGTCGATGACCTCCAGCGACCGCCCCTCCTCGGCGGCGGCCGCGGCCGCCTCCAGGCACGTCTTCACCGCCGGCCCGTACGCCAGCACCGTCACCTGCTCCCCGGGCCGGACGACCCGCGCCCGATGCAGCGGCGCCCACTCACTGGAGTCGACGTCCACCTCGGCCTTGTCCCAGTACCGGCGCTTCGGCTCGAAGAAGATCACCGGGTCGGGGGACGCGATCGACTGCTGGATCATCGCGAACGCGTCCACCGGGTTCGAGCACGACACCACCCGCAGCCCCGCCGTGTGCGTGAAGTACGCCTCGGGCGACTCCGAGTGGTGCTCGACCGCGCCGATGCCGCCGCCGCACGGGATCCGCACCACGACCGGCAGCGACAGCGCCCCGAGCGACCGCATCCGCATCTTCGCCAGCTGCGTGATGATCTGGTCGGCCGCCGGGAACACGAACCCGTCGAACTGGATCTCCACGACCGGCCGGTACCCGCGCAGCGCGAGCCCGATCGCCGTCCCGACGATGCCCGACTCGGCCAGCGGCGTGTCGATGACGCGCTCCTCGCCGAAGTCCTTCTGCAGGCCGTCGGTGATCCGGAACACCCCGCCGAGCTTCCCGACGTCCTCGCCCATCACCAGGACCTTCGGGTCGTTCTCCATGGCCTTGCGCAGGCCCTCGTTCAGCGCCTTGCCGAGGGTCAGGGTGGTGCTCACTTCGCCTCCTCCTCGAACGACGCCAGGTAGGCGGCGAACTGCTCCTGCTCCTCGGTCATCAGCGGATGCCGCTCGGCGTACACCTCGTCGAACATCGACAGCGGCTCCGGGTCCGGCATGGACCGGCAGCCCTCGCGCAGCTCCTTGGCGAGCTGCTTCGCCTCGTCCTCGACCTTCTCGAAGAACCCCGCGTCCGCCAGGTCGCCCCGCACCAGGTACGCCTTGACCCGCTCGATCGGGTCCTTGAGCTTCCACGCCTCCTCTTCGGCCTTCAGCCGGTACCGCGTGGGGTCGTCCGTCGTCGTGTGGGCGCCCATGCGGTAGGTGTACGCCTCGATGAGCGTCGGGCCCTGCCCCGTCCGGGCGTTCTCCAGGGCCTTCCTGGTCACCGCGAGGCAGGCGAACACGTCGTTGCCGTCCACCCGGATGCCCGGGAACCCGAACCCCTGCGCCCGCTTGTACAGCGGGATCCGGGTCTGCTTCTCCAGCGGCTCCGAGATCGCCCACTGGTTGTTCTGGCAGAAGAACACGATCGGCGCGTTGAACACGGACGCGAACACGAACGACTCGTTCACGTCGCCCTGCGAGGTCGCCCCGTCCCCGAAGTAGGCGATCGCCGCGCCCGCCTTCGGCGTCCCCAGCACCCCGTCCCGCTGGACGCCCATCGCGTACCCGGTCGCGTGCAGCGTCTGGCTGCCGATCACGATGGTGTACAGGTGGAAGCCGTGCTCGGCGGGATCCCACCCGCCGTGGTTCACGCCCCGGAACAGCCCGAGCAGCTTCAGCGGGTCCACGTCCCGGCACCACGCGACACCATGCTCCCGGTACGTCGGGAACACCATGTCGTGCTCGGACAGCGCACGCCCCGACCCGATCTGCGCCGCCTCCTGCCCCAGCAGCGAGGCCCACAGGCCGAGCTCACCCTGCCGGGTCAGCGCCACGGCCTCCAGGTCGATCCGCCGCACGACCACCAGGTCGCGGTACAGATCGCGCACGTCCTCGGCGCTGAGGTCCAGGGGGTAGTCGGGATGCTCGACGCGCTCCCCCTCGGGGGTAAGCAGCCGGACGAGCTCGGGCTCGGCGAGCTCGGTGGTGCCGGGTGCGCCGCGCACGGAGTCGATCGTCATCGATGACACTCCTCGTTCGGGGCCGGAACACGGGATCGCCGCGTCGCCGGCCGATGTCAACGGCCACTGACCCCGGTAAGGGACAAAAGCCGCAATGCCATCGTGGCAGACATCACACCCTGCGATGCAAGTCCCGCCACCGTGATCCCTACCCCCGGCCCCGCCCCCTGACCCCCCGAACGTGACGCACCCCACCCGGATCCGCCCCGCCCCTGGCATCATCGACACGTGCGTTACACCAGGGTCATCCCGCCAGTAGCCCTCCTGCTGACCCTGCCCACCGCCTGCACCCACACGGAAGCCCCCGCCTTCAACCCGACCCCCCACCCCACCCACCCAGCCCAAGCCGTAGTAATCGCCGGCTCCCCGGACCTGAACAGGGACCCCAGAGACGGCGAGTTCGCCCTCCGAAGCAGCGCATACGGCGGCGGGGGGCTTGCGGTCTCGCGGGACGGAACCCTCTACTACCGCGTGTACCACGGTCGGGAGGGCCGCATAGTTCGGCTGGGGAAGGACGGACGCATCCAGTTGCGTGCCGTCGACATCGCGGCCGACCAGATGTTCGTCCAGGGGAACGACCTGTGGCTGCTCGCCGCCAAGTCCGGACTGGCGGTCACGAAGGTGGCGCTCACCGACTGGAAGCAGACCCCGATCATCGAGTGGACGGCGCCGTCCGCGACGGTCGAGGTGGCCGGGGTGAACGGAGCCGCTCTCCCGGAGAAGGAGGCCCGCGGCCTCTACCGGGACTGGACGGGCGCGAAGTTCTTCGCCCGCGCCGACGGCACGCCGATCGTCGTCTCCCGAGCGGGTCGGATGTTCGAGGTGGTGGGATCCGGAACTCTCCGCGAGTGGTCCCCACCGGGGTACTCGGAGGCGCTCGCCAAGGTGGCTGCGGGCGGGGGGCTGCGGCCTGAGGACGCAGTCACCGACCAGAACGGTCAGACGATCCTGCTGGGCCGGGCAGGTCTGCTGTACGTCCCGCGAACCGGGAAGGCCCGCTACGTTCGCTTTCCCGCCTCCACCGCCGCCTTGCCTCCATGGTCCGCGATGATCGGCATCGGGAACGGCGACGTGCTGCTCTTGGGAGGAACAACACCCACCCGGACCACTCCACGCCCGACGATCGTCCGGGCAGACGGCCGTATGGAGCGACTGTCCTGGGGAGGGTTCAAGTGGTGTCCGGGGGCCGGTGGCGGCCTCGCGACGATCGCCTCCGCCCTCCCCGGCGGCGTCGTCAGGCGGGCGGACGGCACGATCGTGCTGAACGACCGCAGGTGCGGCCAGGTGTACGCCTTTAAGCTCCCCGAGCCGCTGAGCGGCACTCCTTTCGGCCGCTAGGAACTGCCTGACGGCCGGTTCTGGTTCACCCCGTTCTCGATCATTCGGATCACGCCGGTCCCGTCCAGGGTGTCGGTTTCCGCCGTTCCCCGGCGGAACGGGTGCTCCTTCGTCCAGTGGATGACCACGGCCTTCTGGTCATCGGTCAGCGTGTCCAGTGCGAGCAGCGCATCGATCTCCTTGTTCCCCGTGTGACCACCCTTGGACAAGGCATAGGCGTGGGCGAGGTCGATATAGAGTTGGTCGCCGTACGTCGCATCATGCGCGGTTATCTGCGCCATCTTCTTCTCGAAGTCCTGGTACTTCACCTTGTCCAAGGCCATGTCCGTGCCGATGCTGTACGCGTCCGTGACGCCGGGCACTTTCCCCGCCGGGCTCAATCCGATGCCGGCGCCCACCACGTTGCGCAGTACGCCCAGGTGCTTTTGGGCATCGTCGAACTCTTTCTGGGTGAGTTTCTCGCTGTTGCTTCTCTCGATCAGATAAGCGGCGATGAGGCTGCCCTCAAGGTAGCCGGACCGGTCGGCGGCCCTCGTCAGGTGGTGGTGCGTCAGCGCCCAGGTGAACAGCCGCTGCCGGTAGATCTGCGCATCGTGAGCGAGTTGCGCCCACACCCTGTCGTCCGCGGCCAGCGTCCGCAGGAAGGACTGGACCTCCTGACCGCCGACGTCGGCGTGCACGCGTCCCGTCACTGGATCGGCGCTGGTGAGCCCGGTCCCGCTGACGGCGACGTCGCCCTTGGCGAGGACCGGCATGTGCATGCGGATCATCCCGAGAAGGCCGTTGCGCATGCCGGGACCGAGTTCGGCCGCGTAATGCTCGCTGCGGCTGATCCAGCTCGGCCCCTGGTCCGATCGCGGGAGAACGTCGAACCACGGAATCCAGTCCGGTGGACTGTCCTTCTTGAGGTATTTGTTGACCGCCTCCCGTCCTTTATCGTTCCACCAGGAAACGGCTTTGATGATCTCGGCGGCGTTGGTCGCGGCTTCTTCTTCGTGGCCGTTCTGCGGGGTGGTGGCGAGTTGGATGACCGATCCCGCGATCGTGCCGCCGTCGGGCCAGTCGGGGGCTACGAGCAGCGAGGCGTAGGTTTCGCCGGTGCCGCGGGTCATCCAGGTGAGGGCGGCGGCCTTTTCGGCGTCCTTGATGGTGAACGTGGCTTCCAGTTTCGTCGCGGCCAGGGTGCGTGCGGCGGTGAGGTCTCGCTGCTGGGAGATGCGGCCTAGGACGTTGAGTGCCGGGTCGTAGGCCCTGAGCATTTTCGGGTCGTCGTCGAGGTCCCAGTCTCGCCACCACTCGTGGTCGGGTTGGTTGACCGGTTGGATGATGGTGGCGACGTCGATCTGCTGCTTTTCGTTGATGACGTAGGACGGGTACTTCTGGCGCCAGCGGAGGGCGGCCCTTCCCAGGTCGGCCAGGATGGCGCTGCTCCATTTGACGTCGGGGGCGCTCAGCTTGACCAGGAGGGCTTGGCCGGGCATGTCGTTGCCTGCGGAGCCTAGGGCTTCGGCGGCTACAGGTTCGCCGTCCTTCTTGCGGGAGAGGACGGCTAAGGCCGTGCCCATGTCGCCGACCGTCTTCTTGTCTTCGGGAGTCAGGCCGCTCGTCTTGCTCAGGCGGTGGAGGCGGTAGGCGAGCTTGCCCACGGAGCCCGGTGGGACGTTCGAGAAGAACGTGGCCAGGTAGGCGGTGTTCTTGCTGTTCTCGCGCAGAGTGCGCGCTATCTCGGACATGAGAGCCGGGGTGCCGGCGCCCGGGTGGGTGGTGTGCTTCAGGTAGGCGCGCGCCTGGAGGCGGGCCAGGTCGGTCATCTCCTTGGAGCCGAAGCGTTCCAGGTCGGGGATCTCGATGACCGGGCCCTGGATCAAGGGCGTCGGGCTGACCTCGGTTTCGGCCAGCGCGTACATGATGCGGGTGCGCATGCGGGCCGCCTGGCTGCGGCACCAGGCGGCGGCGTTGTCGCAGGACGTGGTGCTCGGGATGTCGGGGCGGGCCGGGGCCAGGTGGACGCGGATCGCCCTGGCCCGGTGGGGGAGGTCGGCGGCGGCGCGGTTCAGGGCCGTCTCCAGGCGTTCTAAGGCGGACGGGGAGACCGAGGCGACGCCCGGCTTGCCGGCGGGCGGTGTGACACGGGGGATCTCCGGCGGGGCGAGGGTGAGGGGCACTTGGTTGTGGCGGATGGCGGTGCGTTCGGCGTCCAGCATCAGGCGGTTCAGGGCGCGGTTGTGGCCCTGGAGGTCGGTGGTGAACGCGGCGGCGGAGCCGCCCTGCCAGGTCTGCGGGCCCATGAGTCGGGTCACCTCGGACATCGCCGTGGAAATCGCCTGAAGCTCGGCGTGCACGGCGCGGACGTCGATCTTCAGGGCCATGACCGCCTCCTTTGCGTGATGTTGACGTTAGTGAAAGGCGAGGCGCAGCGGGACGGGATCGAACTCTGTGGAAAAAGTTCGCGCGGGGATGTCGAGATCCCGTGGGCGGCTTCGTCCCCGGTGCGGAGGCGGTCAGAATGGGCCGCACGAGCATCCAGGAGACGACGATGGCGAAGTACCTGCTTCTGAAGCACTACAGCGGCGCGCCGGCGGCGGTGAACGACGTGCCGATGGACAAGTGGACGCCGGAGGAGATCTCGGCGCACGTCCAGTACATGGACGACTTCGCGGCGCGGCTGGAGGAGACCGGGGAGTTCGTCGACGGCCAGGCGCTGTCGCCCGAGGGGACGTGGGTCCGCTACGACGGGGAGGGGCGGCCGCCGGTCACCGACGGGCCGTTCGCCGAGACCAAGGACCTCATCGCCGGCTGGATCGTGATCGACGTCGACTCCTACGAGCGGGCCGTGGAGCTGGCCGGGGAGCTGTCGGCGGCGCCGGGGGCGGGCGGACGGCCGATCCACGAGTGGCTGGAGGTGCGGCCGTTCCTGGCCGCGCCGCCGACCATCACGGAGTGACGTCCATGGACGAGGCTCTGCTGCGGAGCCTCACGCCGAGCGTGCTCGGGATCCTCGTCCGCCGCGGAGCCGACTTCGCGGCGGCCGAGGACGCCGTGCAGGACGCGCTGGTCGAGGCGGTCCGGACGTGGCCGGACGACCCGCCGCGCGACCCGAAGGGCTGGCTGGTCAGCCGGGCCTGGCGGCGGTTCCTCGACGCGACGCGGGCGGACGCGGCGCGGCGCCGGCGGGAGGACCGGGCCGAGGAGGAGCCGCCGCCCGGTCCCGTGACCGCGGTGGACGACACGCTCTGGCTGTACTTTCTGTGCGCGCATCCGTCGTTGACGCCGTCGTCGGCGGTCGCGCTCACGCTGCGTGCGGTGGGCGGGTTGACCACACGCCAGATTGCGCGGGCTTACCTGGTGCCTGAGGCGACCATGGCGCAGCGCATAAGCCGCGCCAAGCGGACGGTGTCGGACGTGAGGTTCGACCGGCCCGCTGATGTCGCCACCGTGCTGCGCGTCCTGTACCTGGTGTTCAACGAGGGCTACTCCGGTGATGTGGACCTGGCGGCGGAGGCCATCCGGCTCACCCGGCAGCTCGCGAGGATGGTCGACCATCCGGAGGCGGCGGGGCTGCTCGCGCTGATGCTGCTCCACCACGCCCGGCGCGCCGCCCGTACCGCGCCGGACGGCAGCCTGGTGCCGCTGGCGGAGCAGGATCGCGGGCTGTGGGACACCGTGCTGATCGCGGAGGGCGTCGAGATCCTCCAGGCCGCGCTCGCACGGGACCGGCTGGGCGAGTACCAGGCGCAGGCCGCGATCGCTGCGCTGCACGCGGACGCGCTGGTGGCGGAGGAGACCGACTGGGTGCAGATCGTCGAGTGGTACGACGAGCTGGTGAGCCTGACCGGCAGCCCGGTCGTCCGGCTGAACCGGGCGGTGGCGGTCGGGGAGGCGGACGGTCCGCGCGCCGGGCTGGCGGCGCTCGCGGAGCTGGACGACTCCCTGCCCCGCTACACGGCGGCCGCCGCCTACCTGCACGAGCGCGACGGCGACCTGGAGACGGCGGCGCGGCTGTACGCGGAGGCGGCGCGGAAGGCGCCCGACCTCGCCGAGCGCGACCATCTGACGCGCCAGGCCGCCCGTCTCAACTCCCGCCGGTGAGGGTCACTCGCGGGACAGGGCGCGGGTGGCGCCGGCGGCGACGGTCAGGCCGAGGATCAGTCCGGCGGCGACGATGAGGTTCGCGATCCACTGGTAGACGCCCTTCGGGGCGAACTCGATCTCCTGGCCGAGGCTGCCGATCGGCAGCAGCAGGTCCAGCGTGTAGAAGAACGCGTTGAAGTGCGGCTTGTGGCCGTCGTCCAGGACGTCGGGCTTGTGGAGGGAGAAGACGATCGTGCCGAAGGCGAGCAGGCCGACGAGCCAGCTCGCGGCGCGGAACGGGCGGTAGCCGTAGCCGACGAGGACGTCCTGCAGCCAGCCGACGATCTTGCGGGGGACGCCCTGGGTCTGGCGGCGGTCGCGGGCCTTCGCGAGCAGCACGGAGCGGCCGTCGGCGTCCAGGCCGAGGGCGCGGTAGGTCTGGGCGAGGCGCTCGTAGGGCTGCGGTGCGTAGCCGTCGGAGTCGCGGCGCAGCCAGGCCAGGCGCTCGCGGGCGGTGAGCGGCGGTTCGAGGGTCTCGTACTGGAGGCCGTCGAGCTGCAGGCGGTCCGGCCAGGACGCGGCGTCGTCCCGGAGCAGGTTGATGCGGGCGTAGGACAGGTCCGTGGTGCCCTGGACGGGCTCGGCGGTGCGCAGCAGCAGCTCCTCGGCCTGGACGCGCTGCAGGCTCAGCGCCGTCCCCTCGTGGCGGAGCCGGGCGCCGCGGAGGCTGAGCTGGCCGGTGACGCGGGCGCCGGAGAAGCTGACGGCGCCGACGGAGGTGAAGCCGTCCGAGCAGTAGACGTCGGTCTCGACGGCGAGGTCGTCGGCGTTGAGCGCGGTGCGCTCCGGCGCGGACAGGTTCGCGCCGACGAACGACAGGTAGCCGCCGACGCGGGCGCCGCGCAGCCGCACCTCGCCCTCGGCGGCGAACCCGCCGTCGCAGAACACGTTCGCGGCGACGTCCAGGCGGCTCGCGTACAGGGCGACGCCGGTCGGGTTGTAGAGCCGCGCGCCCCGGAAGATCAGCTGCCCGCCGATCCGGGCGCCGGGCAGCCGGACCTCGCCGTTGGCGACGAAGCCCTGGTCGCAGTACACGTTCGCCTCGACGGCGAGCCGGTCGGCGAGCAGCGCGTCCCCGCCCGGGTTCGTCAGCTGGACGCCCGACATGTTCAGGATGCCGGTGATGTTCGCGCCGTCCAGCCAGAGGCCGCCGTTGATCCGGCTGCCCTCCAGCCACAGGTGGCCGTCCACCCGGGTGCCGGACGCGACCAGGCCGGGCAGCCGGCAGCGCATCAGGTGGACGCTGTTCATGCTCGCCCAGTACAGGTGCGGCGCCTCGTCGAACGAGCACCCGGTGAGCGCCAGCGGGACGGTGACCTCGGCGTGCCCGAGGTTCAGCGACCCGGTGACGCGGGCGCCGGTCAGCCGGACGGCGGCGACCTGCCCCGGCTCGGGCTCCACGGCGCCGACGAGGAGGGCGACCAGGACCTCCGCTCTGACCACCCGGTCGTGTCCCCACCGGTCGGACTGCCCGACGTCGTCGAACGCCGGGTCGCCGGACGACAGGTCGACCGCCTCCCCCTTCGGGAAGGCCTTCCACAGGCGGCGCTCGGAGGGGGTGAGGTCCTCGATGTTCATCGGACGGCTCCGGGGGTGCGGACGGGTCGTGGACTGCCATGGTGCCGTACGCTTCAGATCGTCAGGAAAAGCGCAGATCAGTGAGGGGGCGGTCGTGGCGCGTGTCGTCGTGGACGTCATGCTCAAGCCGGAGATCCTCGACCCGCAGGGCCAGGCGATCGCCCGGAAGCTGCCGCAGCTGGGATACGAGGGCGTCGTCGCCGTCCGGCAGGGCAAGCGGTTCGAGGTGGAGCTGGAGGGGGACGCCGACGAGGCGGCCCTGGAGCGGGTCGGCAAGATCGCCGAGACGCTGCTGGCCAACCCGGTGATCGAGAACTACGAGGTTCACGTTCTGTAACCGGCCCGGTCCGGGTCACGGGCGTCCTACCGCCCTGGAAAGACCCGCCAGTATGGCGATTACGGAAGATACCGCCGGGGAAGTGTTAGCTGCGTCGAGTCGTCGAGCACGCTCCGGGGTCGGGGGAACGATCGGGAAGCCCGGGGCATGACACGAGGTGACCGGGTGGACATGAGGTTCTCGCTCGCGCTGCCGCGCGACGCGCTGAGCATCCCGGTGATCAGGCGGGTGCTGGGGGACGCCCTGCGCGGGCTCGGCGTCGCCGAGGACTGCGTCGACGACATGCTCGTCGCCGCCTCCGAGGCGTGCACGAACGTCGTCCAGCACGCCCGCGCGACCGGCGAGTACGAGGTCACCGGGCACGTGGACGACGGCGAGTGCATGCTCAAGGTCATGGACTGGGGCCGCGGCCCGCGGCCCGCCCCGGTCGACCGGGGCGCGTTGAGCGAGTCCGGCCGCGGGCTTAAAATCATGCGGGCGCTGGTGGACGAACTGGACATCGACTCCTCGCCCGACGCAGGCACCGTCGTTCACCTGCGGAAGCGGCTGACCTGGAGCGACGGGGCCCTGGTCCGCCGCCTCGACGCCGGACTCATGCACAACGCCGGGTAGATTAGTGGCGCGCGGGGGGTATGCGACGCGCGCAGCGGGGTGATCGGCGGAGGAGATCCCGACCGTCCCGGCCGCACCTCATTTCGGAGGAACAGAACAGATGGACGCTGCCCGGGTAGGCATCATCACCTTTCCCGGTTCTCTGGACGACAAGGACGCCGCACGCGCCGTCCGGCTGTCCGGCGCCGAGCCGGTCGCGCTGTGGCACGGCGACCACGACCTGCAGGGCGTGGACGCCGTCGTGCTGCCCGGCGGGTTCTCCTACGGGGACTACCTGCGGGCGGGCGCGATCGCCCGGTTCGCACCGCTGATGACCGAGCTGGTGGCCGCCGCGAACGCGGGCCTGCCCGTCCTCGGCATCTGCAACGGCTTCCAGGTGTTGTGCGAATCACATCTGCTGCCGGGGGCGCTGCTGCCGAACGCGGGGCTGCACTTCGTCTGCCGCGACCAGCGGCTCCGGGTCGAGAACGCCGACACCGCCTGGACCAGCGAGTACAGCGAGGGCCAGGAGCTGGTGATCCCGATCAAGAACCGGGACGGCCGGTACACCGCCGACCGGGAGACGCTGATCGAACTGGCCGACACCGGCCGGATCGTCGCCCGGTACGTCGACCTGAACCCCAACGGCTCCCTCGACGACATCGCCGGCATCTGCAACGAGGCCGGCAACGTGGTCGGCCTCATGCCCCACCCCGAGCATGCCGTGGAGTCCCTGACCGGCCCGTCCACCGACGGGCTCGGCTTCTTCACCTCGATCGTCAAGAGACTGGTCAACGCATGAGTGAGCAACGGCCCCACGCGTCCGGGCGAGCGACCCGCAACGCGTCCGACGAGCCCTCGATGGAGTGGCTCGGCGAGCTCAAGTCCGACGCGGACGACCCCGAGCTCCAGCCCGTCAACCCCGCGGTGACCCAGGGCTTCAAGGCCATCATCGAGGAGGACCGGCACGCGGCCCCGGCCGGCCGCCCGGTCCAGGACCCGGCCGTCCAGGCGTCCCCGCCCGCCGGCGGCCTGCCGCAGGACGGCGAGCAGCCGCCGCCGCCCATGGCGCCGCCCGCCGGCCCCGCGCAGGGGCCCGAGCAGGAGTTCGCCAGGGCGCTGGAGGAGGAGCGCGCCGCTGGTGACCCCTCGGTCACCGTGGTCGATCCCTCGACCACCGCGGGCGACCCGTCGCTGACCATGCCCGACCTGAGCGCGTTCGCCGCGCCCCGCCCGCCGGCGGCGCCCGGCGGCTCCGGCACCGGCCCCCAGCCCGCCGTGGGCACCGGTACTGGGCCTCAGCCCGCCGTGGGGACGGGCACCGGCCCGCAGCCCGCCGTCGGGACCGGGACCGGCCCGCAGCCGGCCGTCAGGCCGGGCACGGCGCCGCAGCCGATCGTCGACCTCAACTCGGGCCCGCTGGCGCGCCCCGAGGGCCCCGGCACGGGCCCGCAGCCCGCCGTGGGCACCGGCACGGCGCCGCAGCCGATCGTCGGTACGGGGACGGGCCCGCAGCCCGCGGTCGGTACCGGGACGGGCCCGCAGCCCGCGATCCCGAGCAGCGGCCCGCAGCCGATCGTCGACCTCAACTCGGGCCCGCTGGCGCGCCCTGAGGGCCCCGGCACCGGCCCGCAGCCCGCCGTGGGCACCGGCACCGGCCCGCAGCCCGTCATCGGCTCCGGGACGGGCCCGCAGCCCGCCGTGAACTTGAACACCGGCCCGCTGGTGCCCGTCCGCTCCGAAGGCCCCGGAACGGGCCCGCAGCCGCGCATCGGCACCGGCACCGGCCCGCAGCCCGCGATCGGCTCGGGCACGGGTCCGCAGCCCGCCGTGGGCCGTGGGACGGGGCCGCAACCGGCCATCGGCACGGGCACCGGCCCGCAGCCGGCCATCGGCCGCGGCACGGGTCCGCAGCCCGCCCTCGGCCGGGGCACCGGTCCGCAGCCCGCGATCGCGGGGGCCGTCCCCGTCGACCACGGCACGGACACCGTGGCCATCGCCGCCGCGACCCCCGAGCGTCCGCAGCCGTACGCCGAGCTGGGGATGAACGAGGAGGAGTACCGGCGCGTCCGGCACATCCTCGGGCGCCGTCCCACGTCGGCGGAGCTGGCGATCTACTCGGTCATGTGGAGCGAGCACTGCTCCTACAAGAGCTCCAAGGTGCACCTGCGCCAGTTCGGCGACAAGGCACCGAAGACCGACAAGCTCCTGGTCGGCATGGGGGAGAACGCCGGTGTCGTCGACATCGGCCAGGGCTGGGCGGTCACCTTCAAGGTGGAGTCGCACAACCACCCGTCCTACGTGGAGCCGTACCAGGGCGCCGCTACGGGCGTCGGCGGCATCGTCCGCGACATCATGTCGATGGGCGCCCGCCCCATCGCCGTCATGGACTCGCTGCGCTTCGGCCCGGCAGAGGCCCCTGACACCCAGCGCGTCCTGCCCGGCGTTGTGGCCGGTGTGGGCGGCTACGGGAACTCCCTGGGCCTGCCCAACATCGGCGGCGAGACGGTCTTCGACGCCTGCTACGAGCAGAACCCGCTCGTGAACGCCCTGTGCGTCGGCGTGATGAAGCACGAGGACATCAAGCGCGCCGTGGCCCCCGGCCCCGGCAACCAGGTGATCCTGTTCGGCGCCCTGACCGGGCCGGACGGCATCGGCGGCGCGTCCGTCCTCGCCTCGGCGACGTTCGACGAGGAGTCGCACCAGAAGCGGCCGTCGGTCCAGGTGGGCGACCCCTTCATGGAGAAGCTGCTCATCGAGTGCTGCCTGGAGCTGTTCCGCGAGGACCTCGTGGTCGGCATCCAGGACCTCGGCGCCGCGGGCGTGTCCTGCGCGACGACGGAGCTGGCCGCGGCCGGCACCGGCGGCATGCACGTCGACCTCGACGCCGTCCCGCTCCGCGACCAGACGCTCCGCCCTGAGGAGATCCTCATGAGCGAGTCGCAGGAGCGCATGATGGCGGTCGTGTCGCCCGACAAGGTCGACCGCTTCATGGAGATCTGCGGCCGCTGGGAGATCCCGGCCACCGTCATCGGCCAGGTCACCGACACCCGCCGCCTCGTCATGACGTGGCGCGGCGAGACGATCGTCGACCTCCCGCCGGTCACGGCCGCCGACGAGGGCCCCGTCTACAACCGCCCGTACGAGCCCCCGCACGACCTGGGGGCCCTGCAGGCCGACACCCCGGGCCGTCTTACGCGTCCCTCCACGGGCGACGAGCTGCGCCGGACGGTGCTGTGGCTGGCCGGGTCCCCGAACCTCGCCAGCAAGACGTGGGTGACGTCGCAGTACGACCGGTACGTCCTCGGCAACACCGTCTCGGCGATGCCGGAGAACGCGGGCGTGGTCCGCATCGACGACGAGTCGGGGCTGGGCATCGCGCTGTCCCTGGACGGCAACGGCCGCTACACGCGCCTCGACCCGTACTCGGGCGCGCAGCTCGCGCTCAGCGAGGCGTACCGCAACGTCGCCGCCACCGGCGCGCGTCCCCTGGCCGTCACGAACTGCCTCAACTTCGGCTCCCCGGAGGACCCGGGCGTCATGTGGCAGTTCGCGCGCGCCGTCGAGGGCCTCGCGGACGGCTGCCAGTACCTGGGCATCCCGGTCACCGGCGGCAACGTCAGCTTCTACAACCAGACGGGCGACACCCCGATCAACCCGACCCCGGTGATCGGCGTCCTCGGCGTCCACGACGACGTCCGCCGCCGGGTGAACATGTCGCTGACCACCGACGGCGCCACGATCGCGCTGCTCGGCGAGACCCGCGAGGAGTTCGGCGGCTCGGAATGGGCGCACGTCGTCTACGGTCACCTGGGCGGCCTGCCGCCGCTGGTCGACCTGAAAGCGGAGGCGGCGCTGGCGTCCGTCATGGTCGCCGCCATCCGGGACGGCCTGATCACGGCGGCGCACGACCTGTCGGACGGCGGCCTGTCGCAGACCCTCGTCGAGTCGTGCCTGCGCGGCGGCCTCGGCGCCCGCATCACGCTGCCCGGCGACCCGTTCGTGTCGCTGTTCAGCGAGTCGGTGGCCCGCGCGATGCTGGTGGTCCGGCCGGGCGCCGAGGCGCGCCTGGCGGCCCTGTGCGAGTCGGCGGGCGTCCCGGTCACGCAGATCGGCGTGGCGGGCGGCGACTCCCTCCACGTGACCGGACGCGGCCCGGAGGGCGACCAGCAGGAGCTGTTCAGCATCGGCCTGTCGGAGCTCCGCGAGGCGCACGAGCGCATGCTCCCGAGCTACGCCGACTGACGAAGTTCTGATCGACGAAGGGGCGTCCCGCCAAGGGGCGCCCCTTCTCACTACCAGGGGTGCCCTCTGCCTCCCGCCCGCCCGCGTCTAGCCTGAGACTGCAACCGGTCTACGGGGAGGCACGGGTGGGTACCAAGCGCTGGTCCGAACTCAGTCGGCGGGAACGCTCGTTCATCGCGGGCGCCACGACGGTGCAACTGTCGCTCTCGGCGGCGGCACTGGTCGACCTGCAGCGCCGTCCGAGCGAGCAGGTCAAGGGACCGAAGCGCCTCTGGCGAATGCTCGCCTTCGTCAACTACGTGGGCCCGATCGCCTACTTCCTCTTCGGCCGCAGAAAGTAACCGCGCGCGAAAACGTCTAGAAGACCGAGTTCTGAACGGGCCGAGATCACGACCTGCGGCAACGTCGCCCGTTCCTGCTCTGACCTGGCGCTACTGCCCTCGATGGTTCTCGTCGTCTCGCGCATGATCGCGAACCCATGTGCCCCCGATGTGCCCTCACACATCGGGGGCTCTGGGCTGGAACGCGCCGTCAGCTTGGGAAGTCACTTCCCTAGATCAACGATCACCAGCCGGACCGCTGACCTGCCCTTGCATGCCCTCAACCCCGCTGACGACCGTTCACGACCCTGATCGTCCGCTCCAACGGGCACGCAACGGGCACGATGAGATGGCCTCAGTTGGCCTTACCTGCAAGCACCCTTACAGCGTCCGAAGCCACTCCTACACTGCTCGCATGACCCAGAACATGTGGCCCCGGGACCGATATACGGGTCCTGGCGGGGGGCTGTACACCGGACCGGGCGGTGGCGAGTACACCGGTCCTGACGGCGGGAGGTCCACCGGACCGGGCGGTGGCCTTTACACAGGGCCCGGTGGCGGTCTCTACACCGGGCCCGGCGGTGGCCTTTACACGGGGCCCGACGGGGGGCTCTACACGGGACCCGGCGGCGGCCTCTACACGGGCCCTGGTGGCGGTCTCTACACCGGGCCAGGGGGCGGCCTTTATACGGGGCCCGGTGGTGGTCTCTATACGGGTCCATCCACTGACCCATACAAGAGCAACCGTCCACCAATGGACGTGTTTCTTAGATACCTCCGTGAGCGTGGATACACTCAGCAAGCCGAAATGATCGAGCGTTATCTGTGAAGGCCTGAGCTGGACAGCCACGCCACCCGGTCTGAGCTTCCCGACTGCCGTCGTCCCGCGCCCCGCAACAGACGAACGGACCTGTCCGGAGGGTGCTCCCGCGCGAACGGCGCGCAATCCGTGACAGACCGATTCGCGCGGGAGTGCCCTCCGGGTCCAGGAGGGGTCTGGGGAACCACGGGGTTCCCCAGTAGCGCACGCGCAACCGATCTTCCGGCAATCTCCCCTGAGGACTCCAACGGCGCTCGACCAACAGTCACGCCCTGGTGCTCGTCGCCGAACGGACTCGAACGCTCCGGCGTCGGCTCGTCAGGGTGGCGGCGCGACCCTGCGGTGAGCGGTCGGGGCGGGGCCGGCTGGCGTGGCGCGGCGCGCGGCCCGGCGCGGCCGTCCGGTGACCGGCGCCCACGCCGCACGCTCCGGGCGGCCTGGCGCGGGGCCGCGCAGCGGCCTGAGCGCCGCCGCCCCTTGATCTCAAACAGCCCAATTCGGCAATGATCAAGGGTTGTGTCCCGCGCGGACGGACATGGGCCGGTCAGGGATGGCCGAGTAGGCGGGCTTGTCCTACGGGGTGCCAGTCCCAGAGTCGTTCTGCTCCGCGTTGCACGACCAGGGTGACGGTGTCGATGGTGACTTGGCGTGCTGGAAGCTCTCGGCCAAGTGCGGTGATGATCGGCCCGGCTGGCTGGTCCGCCTCGCTGTAGGCGATCGTCATGTGCGGGGCCCACGTGGCTCGGCCTTCGGCCGTTCCCTCGCTGCCGGTCACTTTGAGGGTGGCTGCCTGGACGGCTTCGCGGATCTGGGTCAAGGGCGCCGCGGGACGGACGGCAATGGCGATGGCCTCGGGGTGGTACAGGACC
Source organism: Actinomadura geliboluensis (assembly GCF_043197915.1). Classification (NCBI taxonomy): domain Bacteria; kingdom Bacillati; phylum Actinomycetota; class Actinomycetes; order Streptosporangiales; family Thermomonosporaceae; genus Actinomadura; species Actinomadura geliboluensis. The sequence continues at coordinate 354,073 of NZ_JBICUA010000008.1, forward strand.
CGGCCTAGCGTCACATCGACGGGCGGAGTCTTGCTGAGAAGACCTCTTGCCATCGCGAGCATGTCTTGTTGCTGGTCGTCGGTGATCTCGTCGGAGGGGCCGGCGACGTGGGTGGTCACGTGTAGCCACGCAGCGGGGGTCAAGTGCAGGCCGGAGAAGGGGGCGAGCCGCTCTTGAGCCGTCTGCGCGAGTTCCTGCGCTTCGGGATGGCCGCTCATGAGGATGTGCCAATAGACCGTGCCTTGGCCTGGTCCGGGTTCCTCGCGGTTCCGCCAGCGGTCAGTCATCTGCGCAGGCAGCGGACTCATGGGCTCTCCATATCTGCGTCGTCGGTCAGGGCGGCGGCGTTGAAGTCACGGATTTGCTGTCTGAGCTGCGCAGCGAGCGGGCTGTGCTGGAAGCGTGCTCGACCAAGTTGGCGGTCCAGGTCGCCGAGGTAGCGGGTGACGGTCGCAAGCCGCATTCCGGGGTCCAGTGTTAGAAGCTTGGTCAGTTCCTCGGCGGTGCCGTCCAGGTCGCCCTTCAGCAGGTGGGCGACTCCGGTGCCGACACGTATCTGAGCCCAGTTCGCGGGAGCGACCGGGGCGCCCGCTGCCCATGCGCTGTCCGCCATCTCGGCTGCTTGTAGCGCGCCGTCCAGATCACCGGTTCGGGTGGCCACCGACAGGGAGAACAGGGCTTGGCGCTCGGTCGGGAAGGACCACACCGAGAGATCAGAGGGGGTGTCGTGGCCGGCCTCGGCGGATCGCTCGGCACGGTTCACCGCCTCGCGTGCCCTGGTCTTGTCTCCAAGGAGAGCGGCGGCGTTCGCCTCGTACCAGGCGAGTTGTGTCTTCATCGGGTTGGGCGCACTGGCCTCGAAGCCTTGCCGGGCAAGGTCGGCTGCCTCGATGAATCGGTTCTGCCAGCGTGCCGTCTTGGCCTGGGCGTACCAGGCGAGGGACTCGTTGGCTCCTGCCTCCTGGGCCAGGATGAGCGCGGCTGCGGCGTACTCCTCGGCGGCGTGGTCGAGATTGACGTCTCCGAAGATCACGGCGGCGTGGGCTAGAAGGTCGGCATCGATCCTGAGTAGTTCTCGCACGTGGCGGGGCCGGTGACGTCCACGTTCCAAGAGTTCCTGCGTACGGCGATGCAGTTGGACCACTTCGCGGAGCAGTCTTCTCGCCGGAACCTGGGTGTGGGATGCCGCAAGGGACCCTGTTGATCTTGCGAGCCGTGCAATGGCCTCTTCGTTGGTGCCGCTCGTGGTTACCCACTGCGTGAGGCGAGCGAGTTCGGCCGTATGCGCCAACTCGGCCGTCTCGAAGTGGTCGGGATCTGCCTCTGCGGGCGAGGAGGGCGCGAGTTCCGTGCGCGAACGGCTGCGCTCCTTCTGCTTCGCGGGTGGGACGAAGCCGAGTTCCTCAGCCGTCCGGCCGGTCAACTCTTGGAGTGCTTTCCGGTAGGGAGGATGCGGCCAGCGCACTTCTCCCCGTTCCCAACGGCGAAGCCGCTCCTCGTCGCAGACCAACCCCTTCGCGATCGCCGTGGATGTGCGGTTGACGGCCTCGGCCATATCCGCGCGAGTCGAGTACCTCGCCTCACGCCAAGCGGTGAGTTGCACGTTGGGGATCGCGTCGGGCATCCGGCCTTGCCTCACAGAGGGCGAAAGGGGCGGGTTGGGGGCGGGAAAGGGGCTGGTTAGCGGTGCTGACAGAACGTGATGACTGGTTGCCTCTATGACAAGCAACACCGTACGGCATCAGACCACAGTTGATCATGCGGCTTCAGGAGGCATGACTGGTGATCCCTCGTCCCGGAGAGAACGAGCCGACTCGTGAGACCCCCTGCGGTTCGTGCATGGGGCGTGGCTGGTCCTGGGTGTCGTCCCGGCTTGACCTGCTGGTCGCGCGAGGTGACTTCGGACGCGGGCCGGAACGACGGCGGGAGAGCTGCACCGAGTGCGGCGGGGTGAGCCGCGCCGAGGTGGCGTAAGTCGGCGAGTCAGGCGGCATGCTGCGGGCGGTCGTCATCCGGTTCGGCTCTCGCGCGGGCCGCGAGCCAGGGTGATGGCAAGACCCCATGTCGCCGTATCCGAAACACAGGGAAAGGAGGCGTTGTCATGGCGGGTGACACGGAAAAGGCCAGTGTGGTCATAGAGCCGATGAGATCGGGCGCTGGCGATGACGGTCGGCCCGTTGGTCGGCTCAATCACGCGGTTGGCGCGCGTCGGTTGCACTTGGCGGCCTTGGACGCGGTGATCGTGCGGGGCGGGGAGCCGTTGTCGTGTGGGTTGGCGAGCCAAGCGGGCAGGCCGCCGCTGTTGTTGGTGGTGAGCGGCGCGGACCGCGCACGGTCGGTGCCCGTGGGGTGTGAGCGACTCGGCGGGGTGTGGTGGTTTGTTCGCGCTGACTCCGGTGAGCGGGTGGCGCCGGTCGACGACGTCGAGTCGGCTCCGGCGGTGCTGGCGGGCATGCTGGCGGGCCCGGTCGCCGGCGGGGAGGGCGGCCTTCGATGACCGCAATGGCTCTGATGGACAAGTCGGCGCATCTGCGCGTGCAGACGCTGACGAAAGCCGGTCCCGAGAGCGTGTATCTGAGCCGTGCTCTGGTGCGCGAAGCCCTGGAGGGATGGGGGCTCGCGGCCTACGCGAGCGACGCCTGCCAGATCATGGGTGAGCTGGCGGCCAACGCGGCAACGCTCTGCAAGGGCACCACGATCCGCGCTTGGGTGAGCCGGATCGACGCTGGCATAGAGCTGTGCGTGTGGGACGGGCACCCTGGACGCCCCGCGCTGCAAACGCCGGTCGACGGCGCCGAGTGCGGGCGCGGCCTGATCATCGTTCAGGCGTTCGCGTCCGGCGGCTGGGGATGGTGCAGCCTGGGCGAAGGGAAGTTCGTCTGGGCGCGCATCGCCGTCGATTACGCGTTCATGCTCTCCGCCGCGCGGATGGTCGGCTGTCCGGTGGTGGGAGGTCTCCCGCACGTTGACAGGCCCACCCGCCCGACCGCCACCCCGTAGACGGCCCCCGCCCCGCGGAGCGCTTCCCGCCGGTTCCCCCGGCCTGGTGGGGTTCCCCAATCGCCCGCGGGGCGGGCGGCAACCAACTTAACCCGGCGTCAAAGTCATTCCACGGCCCCAGGCACCACAAGTCTCACGGCCGTTCAGGAGAATCCAAGGCCCGAATAGCCGCACGGCCTTCGTGTGGAGACCTCGTCCAGTGGATTGCTCGGGCCTGCGTCATCAAGGGTTGAGCTGAGCCCCCGGCGTACCGCAGTTGATCACTGCGAGTCTCGCCGGGGGTTCAGTCGTTCCTTGGGCTTCCCGGATCGGGGTGACCTCTGGACCGGTTGGGGCGGGCGGTGCGTGAGGGTGGGGCGTGGGGCCCTGGTGGGCGCTGCTGAGGTGGTTGGGCGAGGAAGTGCCTGCTCGGGAACCAGTGATGTCGTGACAGCGCCGGTGGCGTCTGGTTTCCTGTGGGTACTCGTATTGTCGAGCTGTTGGCAGGACATCGTGTCAGATCACGCTTCGTACGCTCCGAAGTACGTCCAGATCATGGAGACGCTTCGCGCTCGGATCAAGGACGGGACCTATCCCGTCAACTCGCGGATTCCTTCCGAGTCGGCGCTTGGGCGGGAGTTCGGGGCGGCGCGTCCCACGGTGGTTCGTGCCTTGAATGAGATGCAGCTCTTGGGCGAACTGCATCGTGAGCACGGGAGGGGCACCTTCGTTAAGGCCGCTCCCTCGTCTGGGGCGCGTAGCAGCCGGCCCGGCCTGGCCGTCCTGGATCGCCAGGAAACCGCCTCCTCGGTCAGGTTGGTGGAGGTCAGTCGCGTACCTGCTCCGAACGCGGTGGCGATGCTCCTCGGACTGGCCGAGTCGGCGCCTGTCCACCTGCGGCGATACGTGGGACTGTACGACTCCATCGCCAGTGAGCTTGTCTCGCTGTGGACTCCGCTGGATGTCGCGCGAGCCTCCGGCCTGGACCAAGATGGACTGTTGACGGTTCCGGTCCGCCAGCTCTTGACCGCGCACGCCAATGACCGCTTGGCCCGCGTCGATGAGCGCCTTCGTGCTCGACGTGCCACCGATCAAGAGCGCCAGTCCCTCGACCTGGTGGAGGGCGAGCCCGTGCTGTCGGTGCTGGGATCGGTGGTCGACTCCACCGGCCGCACGGTCCTGGTCGTGGAGGCCACCCTCCCGGGGTCACTGCACGTGCTCGAAGAGTCCTACGGACTGTGATTCAGATCACTCGATAAGTCGACTTACACCCCCTTGTAAATCGCTCGCCCTCGCATAGTCTGTCGATACAGCAACTCGACAAGCCGAGTTGTCGTCAGAAGGACCGATCGACAGGAGTGATCTGCGATGGCGGTGCAGGGGCCGTTCAAGGTCGCGTTCGGGGACGTGTTCCCGTTCGGGGCGTTCGTCAAGGGCGGGGTGGAGGCGGTGCGGGACTTCGACCGGTCGACCCGTGAGAACTTCGTGCAGGCGCGGGACAAGGACACCGGGGAACTGGTGTGGGCGGTGGAGGTGCTGGACGCCGACCCCGAGTCCAAGGGGACGTTCAAGGTGAAGTTGTCGGGGCCGGTGCAGCCGTTGGTGCCGGAGGCTCCGGCGGGGTTCCCGTTCGTGCCGGTGGAGTTCGACGGTCTGACGGTGACGCCCTACGTGAACTCCGGTACCGGGCGGCTGGCCTACTCGCTGAAGGCGGGCGCGGTGCGTCCGGCCAACTTCAAGGGCGGCGCGAACCGCTCGGGCAAGGACAACGCGGCGGGCAAGGAGGCCGCGTGATGGCGGGCGGGCGCATGTCGGCGCTGTCGCTGCCCATCGACGGCGCGGCCTCGACCGAGTTCCGGGCGTTCCGGGCGCGTACGCCGCTGTTCACCGTGTCGGCGGGTCGGGTGCTGGTCACCCTCACGCTTCCCGAGCGGCTGAACGCCGGGGATGTGGAGTTCGCGCGGCGGCTGGCCGAGCAGGCGGCGGCGTACGCGGTGGAGGTGGAGCGGCTGTACCGCTCGGGCCGCCGCCCCTCGTCCTCGTCGGTGCGGTCGCCGGGGAAGGGGGCGGCTGCGTGATGGACGCCTACAGCTACACAACGGTCCAGGTGGAGCCGGACGGCTCGGCGGCGGTGCATGTGTCCCTGCACCCGGATGAGTCGGTGTCGGTGCTGGCGGTCACCGGTTACGGGCGGGCGCAGATCTCGGTGAGGCACGCGCGCGCCAACGTGACCATCACTCCGACGAACCCGACCACGCCGACCGCCGAAGACGTGCGGATCGCGCGCCAGCTCGCCGAGTCCTTCGCGGCCTACGCGGCCGAGGTGGGGCGGCTCCACGTCGAGAACCGCGTGGCCGAACCCTCCGAGAACACGGCGGCCTGAACACGGGTGGGGCGGCTGGAGCTGGTACCTCCGGCCGCCCCGCTTCTCTCCCCTGAACAGCACAAAGAAGAGGTGACCCATCATGGCATGGGAGTTCCGCAAGCTCGGCCCCGGCGAAAACGTCGCCGTTGAAGCGCAGCGTGACCCGTTCGCCGCCCCGAAGTGGGCGCCTCCGGTGTGGCACATGCCCGAGGGCCTGGTGCTGCTCGTCAACGCCGTCCGCACGCTGGTCCGGATGGCCGTGTTCCTGGTCCGCAACATCGTCCCCGTCTCCGTCCTGTCCGGTCTGGGGTGGCTCGGCGTCCGGTTCGGGTGGCTGGTCCCCGTCGTGGTCCTGGCCCTCGTCGCCGTGGGCCTGTCGGTGTGGGCGGGGGTGGACCGTCCGTCCTTCGTCCGCTGGATCGCCCGTCCGGCCCGTGCCCGGTGGCGGCTCGTCGCGGTGTACCGGCGCGACTGGCAACCCGTCCTGGTCACCGCTGGCCTGACCAAGGTTCACAAGGGGCGGGAGTACCTGCCCTCCCTGGTCCGCGTGCGCTGCGGCCCGACGTCGGATCGAGTGCTCGTCCGCATGCTCAAGGGGCAGGCTCCCGACGCGTGGGAGCGGGTCGCGGTCAACCTCGCGCACGGCTTCGGCGCAACCCTGGTCCGCGTCCGCGACGGGGACCGTCCGGGCCGCATCTGGCTGGAATTCGTCCGCAAAGACGCCCTCGCTGTCCCCATTCCTGCCCTGCCCGTCCCGGACGGCTCCGACGTCGACCTGGCGGGGGTGGTGGTCGGGCGGTGTGAGGACGGGTCGCCATGGCGGTTGCGGCTGCTCGGTACGCATGTGCTGATCGCGGGGGCGACGGGGGCCGGCAAGGGCTCGGTGATCTGGTCGACCGTTCGGGCGCTGCTGCCGCTGATGCTGGCCGGGCTGGTGGAGGTGTGGGCGGTCGACCCCAAGCGCATGGAGCTGTCTTTCGGGCGTCCGCTGTTCGAGCGGTACGGGCGCTACAGCGACGACCCCAAGGGCGGCATGGTCGAGCTGCTGGAGGCGGCGGCCGAGGACATGAACGCCCGCGCCGAACAGTTCGCCGGTGTCACCCGGTCGTTCACGCCCTCGCATGAGCATCCGTTCCGGGTGATCGTGGTGGATGAGCTGGCGTTCCTGACCGCCTACTGCCCTGAACGGGATCTACGGAAGCGGGCCGAGTCGGCGCTTGCGGTGCTGACCTCGCAGGGGCGTTCGGTGGGGTACTGCGTGATCGGGGCGCAGCAGGACGCGCGCAAAGAGGTCAACAACCTGCGCAACCTCTTCCCCGACCGCATCGCCCTGCGCCTGGACGAAGACGAACAGGTCGACATGGTCCTCGGCGACGGTGCCCGCGACCGTGGCGCCCTCGCAGACCAGATCTCCTCCATCCCCGAGATCGGCGCGGGCGTCGGCTTCGTCCGACTGGAAGCCTCCCCTGACCCGGTGCGGGTCCGGGCCGCCTACATCTCCGACAACGACATTCGCGACATGGTGACGCTCGGCCTCCCTGATGTGGAGGCGGCGTGAGGCAACCCACCCTCGACGACACCTCCGAGGACACTCCGCCCTCGTCGGTCGAGCCCGGCCCGGAACCGGTCGTCAAGACACTGGCTCCGCTGGCGCGGGGCGTGCTGGAAGCGGTCGCAGTCGAACACGGCGTCTGTATCCGTCCGGTCCCCATGCGGCGGGTCGACCTGAACACGGGCGCGGCCGAAATGGTCTATGTCCCCTGCGGTCACACCCTGGCCTCGGTCTGTCCCTCGTGCGCCGAACGCAAGCGCAAGCTCCGCGCCGTGCAGTGTCGCCAGGGCTGGCACCTGACCGAGGAACCGGTCATCACGCGCGCCGACCCGGACGAGGAGCAACGGGCGTGGATGGAGCTGCGGGCGCACGCTGCGGCTGCTCGCGACCGCGCAGCAGTCGACGGAACGGCGGACGGGGAAGACGCCTCGTTCTGGGACGCGGTGATCCGCGACCTGGACAACGAGCTTGAACGCACCGGGGTCCGCGGTTCCCTCAAAACCGGCGATGAGACCAGGGGCCGGCGCACTCGGTCGACCCGGCGGCGGCAGGATGCGCCCGACCTTCCCCGGCGTCCGGTCGACTCCCGCACTGTCGGCAAGGTGTTCCGGGGCAAGGATGGCAAGACCTTCCGGCCCTCGCTGTTCCTGACCCTCACCCTGGACTCCTACGGGCGGGTGCGCTCGGACGGTACGCCGGTCGACCCCGAGTCCTACGACTACGCGCGGGCGGCCCGTGATGCCCTGCACTTCTCCAAGCTGGTGGACCGGTTCGTGCAGAACCTGCGCCGGTTCGTCGGCTACGACGTCCAGTACTTCGCCGCCGTCGAACCGCAACGCCGTCTCGCGCCCCACCTGCACATGGCCATACGGGGCACCATTTCCCGCGCTGAGCTGAGGCAGGTGGTGGCGGCCACCTACCACCAAGTGTGGTGGCCTCCGACCGATCGCGTCGTCTTCGACGGCGAACACCTACCCGTCTGGGACGACGCGGCAGGCGTGGACGGTAACGGCGGCTACCTCGACCCGGCCACCGGTGAGGTGCTGCCCACCTGGGATGAGGCGCTAGACGCTCTCGGCCAGGACGACGACACCGACCCCTTGCACGTGGTGAAATTCGGGCGGCAGATCGACGCTCAAGGTGTCCTCGCCGACTCCGCCGACTCCCGGCGCTGCATCGGCTACCTGACCAAGTACCTGGTCAAGGGCGTGGCCGAATGCCACCGGGCCGAGACGAGCGCGCAGCGTGAACACGTCGACCGGATGGCCGAAGCCCTGCGCTACGAACCGTGCTCGCCGACGTGCGCGAACTGGCTGCGCTACGGCGTACAGCCCAAGAACGCGCGCAAAGGCCTCACGCCGGGCTACTGCAAAGGCAAAGCCCACCGCCGCGAACACCTCGGCTACGGCGGCCGCCGCGTCCTGGTCTCCCGCAAATGGTCCGGCAAGACCCTCGCCGACCACAAAGCCGACCGCAAGGCATGGGTTCTCGCCCGGCTCGCTGAGGCTGGCGTCCCCGTGTCGAATCCGGCCGATCCGAACGCCGTCCACGTCTGGGAACGGGCGGGGCCTGGAGACCCGGACGTGAAGCCGGCCGAGCAACGGCTTCTCCTGCTGATCAATGAACGCATCCAACGGCGCCGCCAGCTCGACGCCGCGACCCTCAACCCCACCCCAGAACTTTCGGCAACTGCGGAGGCGGCGTGAACAGGACTCCAAACACAGCGGTAGTGAACCTGCCGGTCGACCGAACATGGACCCCGCAGGAGGTGTCTCGTTTCCTCGGCGTCCCAGTGGCCACGCTCCATCAGTGGCGCTACCTCGGCACTGGACCGAAAGCGGCCAAGGTGGGACGTCATCTCCGCTACCTCCCCGCTGATGTCCTCGACTGGTTCCGCCAGCAGCAGGAGGCCGCGTAATGGCCGTCTACGACCGGTGGCACACGGCCAAGCCTCGTGGCGACGAGCAGGGCAAGGCGATGCCTCGATGCCGTGAACACAAGCAGTTCCCCAGCGCGGACCACGGTAAGGGGGATCGCTGGCAAGTCCGGTGGCGTGACGAGAACGGCAAGCAGTGCAAGCGCAACTTCGCGAAGAAGGCGGGCAAGGACCCGAACACCTGCGCTGACGCCTTTGACGCCAAGGTCAAAGCTGACCTCGATTCCGGAATGTACGTCGACCCGAACGCCGGGAAGATCACCTTCCGGGAGTACGCCGTGCAGTGGCTTGCGGCCCAGACCTTCGACGAGGGGACCCGCGATGCCATCGAACAGCGGCTACGCCTGCACGTCTATCCGGACCTCGGGGACAAGCAGCTCGGCGTGCTGTCCAAGCGGCCGTCCCTGATGCAAGCGTGGCTGCGGGGACGTCAGCAGGTGATCGCGCCGAACTACGTCCGGGTGATCCTCGCGCACGTCTCCACGGTCTTCAACGCGGCCATAGATGACGGCGTGATCATCAAGAACCCGTGCCGGGCCTCGTCGGTGCGTGCGCCCAAGCGGGACGGACGGAAGTTCGAACCGTGGCCGGTCGAACGGGTGGCGGCGGTCGGTGGGGCCATCACTGAGCGATACGCGGTGATGGTGGCGGTTGGGGCTCGGCTCGGACTTCGGCAAGGTGAGGCGTTCGGTTTGGCCGAGGAGGATGTCGACTTCCTTCGAGGGGTCGTGCACGTCCGGCGGCAGATCAAAATCTTCAAGGGTCGGCGTAAGGTGTTCGCTCTGCCCAAGGGCGGCAAGGAACGCGACATCCCTCTACCTGAGTCGCTGCGGCTGCTCCTGGCCGAGCACATGCAGCCGGACAACTACCCGCCCGTGCCCGTGACTCTGCCGTGGAAGGCGCCGGACGGTGACCCGGTGACGGCTCGGCTGATCTTTACGACCCGGCAGGGGACGGCAATCCATCGCAGCGAGTGGAACCGCTTCGTCTGGAAACCGGCCCTCGTGCGCGCCGATGTTTCGGCAACTCGGGCCAACGGCTTTCACGCGCTGCGGCATCACTTCGCCAGTGTGCTGCTGGAGCAGGGCGTAGACATCCGGGCGCTCGCCGAGTTCCTCGGGCACGCTGACCCTGGATTCACGCTCCGGACCTACACCCATCTCATGCCGTCCAGCCGGGACCGGATGCGCAAGGCGATCGACGACACGTGGGGAACGATTCCGGGGGCGAGTGCCCTGGATGTGCCCTCTCGGGAGATCTCGTGACCTGCGGCCCTGGTCAGAGCGGGATACGGCTAGAAGACCGAGATGTGGACGTGGTCGTAGTGGTTGGCGGTTACGCCGCCGCGGTTCTCCATCGTGCGCCAGCCGGGGCTGCGCATGTCGTAGATGCGCTGGCGCCAGATGACGTACTTGATGCCGAGGGCGCTGGCGTGGGAGATGGCGTACTGGGCCGTCTGGTCGCCGAGTGACTGGGCGCTGCCGGAGGCCATCGCGCCGCCGGTGGTGACCATGAAGTCGCAGGCGTGGCCGGTGCCGTGGTCCTGCGGGTCGGCGGTGTGGCGGACGCAGCCGATCGTGGGGAAGGGCCCGAACTCCACGTCGAGGGTGTTCTTCACCTTCAACATGCGGGGCGTGACGCCGCCCATGCCGACGCTCGGCGACTCGGGCTTGTACTTCTTCACGAGGTTCTTGATCTGGGCCTTGCGGTTCTTGAGGTCCTGCAGTTCCTTCTTCAGCTCCGTCATCTTCTGCTGCGCCTGCTTGCGGGCGGCGAGCTGGTCGTTGACGAGCTTCTGGATCTGCGCGACCTTCGCGGCCTTGTTCTGCGCGAGGTGGCTGACCAGGGTGGCGTTGCTGAGGAGGTCGGTCGGGTTCGCGTCGGTGACGAAGGTGACGGTCGGGTCCTGGCCGCCGGTCATGTACTGGGTGGCCGCGAGCTGGGCGACGAGGTTGCGCGCCTCGACGAGGTCCTTCTGCAGGGCGTTGGACTTGCTCAGCGCCTTCTGGGCGGCGTACTGGGCGTCCCGCAGCTTGGCGAGGTCGCCGCCGTACTCCCTGTCGAGCTGCGCGATCTGGCGGTTCAGCTTGGCGAACTTGGCGCTGTCGCCCGGATCCATGGGGACGGCCGCGGGGGGCGCCGCCACCGCCGACGGAGTCGCGGTGCCGAGCAGCGGCAGTGCCGTGGCGATGGCCACGAGAGCCGCGGCGGCGCGTCGTCCACCTCGCCGGCGGGCGGTGGGCCGACATGTGGAGGCGGGGGTCTCCACGTGTTCTCCTCTCGTCATGGCCGTAGGTACGGAGGTCCGGTGGCCCGAAGGTCAATGAAAGCTAAAGAACCGTCCAGCCTCGCCAAGGGTAGACCCAAGGGCCCGGTGGGACGGCGCGTACGCGCGAAGCCCGGCTCCCTTGCTGGGAGCCGGGCCATCCTACGTGACCGGACTCACAGCTTGCCCTTGTAGAGCAGCCGATTGGGCTGCGACCGCAGCTTCTTGAGACTGTGCGTGGAGTTGTCGTTCAGCCACTTCTGCACCTGCGGGAAAGTCGCCTTCTTATGCGTGGACAGGTAGAGGGCCGCCACGCCGCTGACGTAGGGGGCGGCCATGGACGTTCCGCTGGCCTTCTTCAGGCCGCCGCCAGGCCAGGTGGACCAGATGCCGTAACCGGGGGCGTTGATGTCGACGCACTTGCCCCAGTTGGAGAACGCGGCGCGGTTGTCGTAAACGGTGGTCGCGCCGACCGTCATGACCCATCCGGCGCCGGACGGGGAGAAGTTGCAGGCGTCCTTGTTGTCGTTGCCTGCGGCCACGGACACGAACACCCCGGACTTGGACAGGTTCATCACGGCGGTGTTGAGCGCCGAGGACTTCGGTCCGCCGAGGGACAGGTTCGCCACGGCCGGCTTGGCGGCATGGGTGCGCAGCCACTGGACGGCGGCGACGACGTCCGACATAGAGCCGGAGCCGTTGCAGTCGAGGACGCGCAGTGCCCGCAGCTTGACCGACTTGGCGGCGCCCGTGGTCTTGGCCCCGATGATGCCCGCGACGTGGGTGCCGTGGCCGTTGCAGTCGCTTCCGTTGCCGCCGAACCTGCTCGCCGTCCAGGCGACGGAGGCGCGGCCACCGAACTCCTTGTGCCGGACGTCGATGCCGGTGTCGATGACGTAGGCGTTCACGCCGCTGCCGGACGACGTGTAGGAGTAGGTCTTGGAGAGCTTCCTGGACCGCTGGTCGATCCGGTCGAGGCCCCAGGGCAGCGGCGAGCGCTGGGTGGTGGTCGCCCGGACGATCTGGTCCTGCTCGATCGCGGCGACGCGGTGGTCGCGGCGCAGCTTGTCCAGCTGGTCGCCGGTCAGCTTGGCGGCGAAGCCGTTCAGCACGCCGTCGAAGCGCTTGACGCCGGACGCCCTGACGTTCTTCGCGGCGGTGTCGGTGGACGCACCGGGCTTCAGCGTGACGATGTACTGGCCGGGCACCGGGGTGCCCTCGGCCGCCGTCACCCGCACCAGGGACGCGGAGTCGCCGGCGAACGCGGGGAGCGCCGCGGCGGCGGCGAGGCTCGTCGCGACTGCGCCGGCCAACAGCAGCCTTCGGTGGACAGCCCGCACGGCCTCTCCTTATGCCGGGGGACCGCGAGCGGCGGGCCCCGCCAACAAGGCCGATGATCTCGACCGAGGGGAACCCTAGCGGAACTGTCCTGATAAGAGACGACAAACTGACTGTATTGCCGGATATGAGGCCCTATGTCCGCCGGTCAGCCGCGGTTGAGCCGGCCGCCGTAGGCGAGCTTCGTGCCCGGCTTGCTCCATGTGTACTGCAGGGTCCCGTCCGGCTGGCGGGTGATCTCGACGACCCCGCTCGTGCACGGCTTGCCGATGGCCAGGTTCATCTTCAGCGCGCTTTCGGTGCCCCTGGCCAATGTGAGCGTGCCGTTGCACCCCTCACGCGGATACACCGCTTGGGCCGTGGTGCCGCCTGTCTGGAACGTGACCTCCACCGGGAAGGAGACATTGCGGTTGGTGTTGACCACAGTCCCCTTCCAGGTGCCCGCAAAGGACGACGGGATCGTTGTCACCGGACGGTTGTTGGACGCGTTGGCGCTGTCCGGGGGCGGCCCATCGTCGCCCTTGAGCTGGGGCCACAGCACCAGCGCGATGATGGCGATGCCGACGCTGACGCCGATGAACAGCGAAAGGGCGAGCCCGAGCACATGGTTGCTGGGGCGGCGCATGCGCGCGAGGGAGGACAGCGGTGAGGAACGATGTCCGCCGCCGTCGCGCCCATGGCCGAGCCCGGGGATGAGGTTCCCCGCCGTGTCGCCGCCGGTGGGCGGGTGGTCGTACATGCCGACCGCGTCGAACGTCGCCGTCGGGTCCGGAGCCACCGCGTCGAACGCGGCCGTCGGGTCGGCGGCGACCGGATCGAACCTCGTGGTCTCGTCCGACCGGGGGTGCTCCTCCCGCTGGGCGGAGCCGGCCGGACGGTCCAGGCCGACGGCGCCGAACATCGCGGTCGCCTCGAAGGCGGCCGGGTCCAGGTCGGCCAGGGGCGGCGGCTCGGGTGCGGGCTCCGGGTCGCGGCGGGCCTTGCGGGTGCGCGAGAGCTTGCCGAGGAGGGGAAGGGACGGCGACGCCCCCTCCTGAGGCGGACCGGACGGCCCCGGTGGCCCGAAAGGCCCAGGCTGGGCGGCCGGAGGGGGAGGCACCGGCGGCCCTTGAGGAGCCATGGGCATCGGTGGAGGCATCGGTGGTGCGGGAGGGTGGGCCGGGCCCGAAGGACCCATGGGAGGCGCTGGGACGCCCATGGGAGAACGCAACGGCGCCGCCGGTGGGACGTCCTTCCGGGCGCCCCCAGGACCTGCCGCAGGGCCGGCGGCCAAGGCGCGTCCCTCTTCCACCATCGACGGTGGCATGCGGGCAGGAAGCGGACTGTCCGAGCCAAGAAGCCGCTCAAGGATGCGCGGGGCCGTGGGACGGGCGGCCGGGTCCTTGGCCAGGGCGTCTGCCATCACCTCCCGCACGGCGTCGGGGACGTCCGACAGGTCGGGCTCGTCGTAGACGATGCGCTGCATCACCTCGGACGGCGAGCCCTCGCCGAACGGCGCCTTGCCCGTAGCGGCGAACAGCAGCGTCGACGCCCAGGCGAACACGTCGGCGGCCGGGCCGATGCCCAGACCGCTCAACTGCTCCGGAGCCTTGTAGGACGGGTCCTCGGTGTTGTGGCCGCTGAAGGCGACGTTCACCGCTTCCAGAGCGTGCGCTATACCGAAGTCGCTCATCCGCGGGCCGTTGCGCCCCAGCAGGACGTTCGCCGGCTTCAGGTTGTGATGAAGAGCACCCGCACGATGGACGGCCGCGAGCGCGATCGCCATACCGACCGCCAGGCGCTCGACGACGGCGCCGCCGCGCACGCCCTCCTCGTCCACGAGCTGCTGGAGGGACGGCCCGTCCACCCACTCGCTCACCACGTAGGGGCGGTCGCCCTCCACGTCGGCGGCCAGGATCGCCGCCGTGCAGAACCCCGAGACCTTCCGGGCGGACGTGAACGCGCCGGCGAACCGGGACCGGGCGACGGGCTCGCCGCTGAGCCGCACGTGCAGGACCTTCACGGCGACGTGGCCGCCCGCCGGGTCCCTGCCGAGGAAGACGGCGCCCTGCTCACCGACGCCGAGCCGGCCCGTGATCTCGAACGAGCCGAGCCTGCGCGGGTCACCCGGCTGCAGGGGCAGCGCCTCGGGCATCTCACGAACCTCCGTGTCCTCCGGGGACGCGCGTCCCCGGCTCCCCGTTCAACTCACTCCCCATGCCTGGCACCGGGGTCCATTTCTACCGCCTGTCCGGGCCGGCCGTGCCGGAGCGGCCCCCACCAGCGTCCGCCGCCGGCTCCGCGTTCACCCTGACGGACGGGGTAGCGTCGGTCCCGATGCCGCGAACCCCGCTGACCTCCGCCGTCCTGAACGAGCAGCGCGCCGCGCTCGGCCTGCCGCCGCACACCGGCGAGGACGAGCCCGCCGCGCTCCGTCGCGCGGCCCTGGACACCGTCCTCGCCGCCGAGGCGGAGGGCACGGAACCATCCCGGCCGGTGGTCAAGGGGGCGGTGCGGTTCCTGCTCGACCGGCTCGCCGAGTCGGCGCCCGGCCGCTCGGTGGAGGTCCGGGTCCCTCCACACGCCGCCGTTCAGTGCATCGACGGCCCGCACCATACCCGTGGTACACCACCGAATGTGGTGGAGATGGACGCCGCGACCTGGATCGCACTGGCGACGGGACGGTTGGCCTGGGCCGACGCGGTCGCGGACGGGCGGGTCCGGGCCAGTGGCGCGCGCGCGGACCTGACGGGCTATCTTCCTCTACCCATCGACTGAAACCTTCCCGTGCGGGAGTATCCGCCTTGCTGGAGGTGATCCCCGTGCTGATCGCTCATTGGACGTTCGACGTCGACACCGTGGACGGCCGCACGGTCGCGGACGCGACCGGGGCAGGGCCCGCCGCCGAACTGGACGAGACCGCCGGGATCGTCCCCGGCCGCGAGGGGGAGGCGCTGTCGCTCAGCGGGCGCGACCGGGCCGTCATCCCCGCCGTGCCCCAGCTCGTCCTCAGCCAGGTGTTCGGGTTCAGCCTGGCGTTCTTCGTCCAGGTCACCGAGGCGCCCACCGGAGAGTGGCGCAGCCTCGTCTACAAGCCGGTCGCCGAGGACGACGCCCGGGGCCTCGGCCTGTGGCTGTACCCGGACGCCATGCGGCTGCGGGTCCAGTTGTTCACTGTGAAGGGCCCCGACTATGTCGACAGTCACATCAGGCTGTCGCTGGGGGAATGGACCCATGTCGCCTTCGTCGTGAACACCCAGGGGATGTTCCTCTACGTCAACGGCGTACTGGACGGCGCCGCCCCCCTGGAGCACCCCGTCGTCACACCGTCCGGACCCATCTACCTGGGCAGCGAACTCACCAAGCCCGGCTTCGGCGGGCTGATGGACGACTTCCGGGTGTACTCGTCCGCGCTCAACGAGGACGCCGTCCGGGCCTTGGCCGAGTGACCCTCACTAGCGCCCCGCACCGCACCGGCGCCTTGGACGTCCGCTCGCGCATAGGGGAACTCGCGCTCGACGCACCCCCGGCGTGACGTCTCGTCCGGGTACCTCGTCTCGTCCGCGCACTGCACGGCCTTGCTCAGCAGCCAGAAGCCCACGCCCCCGCCTATGAGGAGCGCAAGGGCGGAGCAGACGACCCCTACGACGGCAGGCCGTCGGTCAGGGTCCCGCCGGACGAGGGAGGCCACTCCCAGGGCGAACCCTACGAGGGCGGGTATCAAGCCCACCAGGCAGAAGACGAGCCCCACCAGTCCGGTGATTCCGAGCACCTGCGAGGCCCTCGCCAGCCCGCTGCGCCGCGGCGGTGCGGGCGGCGCGTAGGTCTGGTACCCGGGCAGCGTCATGTGTCCCCTCCACGTGTCGTCCCCAGATTCCCCCGAACCGCGTGATGCCCGTGGTTCCAGGGGGTAAAGGTCCGTTAAGACATGCCACCGATCGGAGCAGGTGAATCGGGCATCTAGACTGGCGAGCGTGCCTCTCCGTGACGGACGTCTGAGCCACGACATCGATCCCTCCGACCGCGCTCCCCAGGACGCCTGCGGGGTCTTCGGCGTCTGGGTCCCCGCCGACCAGGCGTCGCGGGCCGAGGTGAGCAAGCTCACCTACTACGGCCTGTACGCGCTCCAGCACCGCGGCCAGGAATCGGCCGGTATCGCCGTCAGCGACGGCTCCCGCATCGTCGTGTTCAAGGACATGGGCCTCGTCGCCCAGGTCTTCGACGAGTCGGTGCTGAACACGCTGCGCGGCCACATCGCCGTCGGCCACTGCCGCTACTCGACGACCGGGTCGCCGACGTGGGAGAACGCCCAGCCCACCTTCCGGTCCACGGACGCGGGCGGCCTCGCGCTCACCCACAACGGCAACCTGATCAACACCCCGGAGCTGGCCGCGCGGCTGGAGCCGGGCGTGCTGACCGCCACGACCGACACCGAGGTCCTCACCGCGCTGTTCGCCCACCACGGCGAGGGCGGCCCGATGGCCGCGGCGCGGGAGATCCTCCCCGCCACCCGCGGCGCGTACTCCCTGGTCTTCATGGACGAGGGGACGCTGTACGCGGCCCGCGACCCCGAGGGCGTGCGGCCGCTCGTCCTCGGCTCCCTGGAGGCCGGCGGCTGGGTGGTGGCGTCCGAGACGGCCGGGCTCGACATCGTCGGCGCGCGCTTCGTCCGGGAGATCGAGCCCGGCGAGCTGGTCGCCATCGACGGCGACGGCGTCCGGTCCGAGCGGTTCGCCGAGCCGCGCCCCAAGGGCTGCCTGTTCGAGTACGTCTACCTGGCGCGGCCCGACACGACGATCGCCGGGCGCAGCGTCCAGGCCACCCGCGTCGAGGTGGGCCGCCGGCTGGCGCGCGAGCACCCCGTCGAGGCCGACATGGTCATCCCGACGCCCGAGTCGGGCACCCCGGCCGCGATCGGGTACGCGGAGGCGTCCGGCATCCCCTACGGCCAGGGCCTCGTGAAGAACTCCTACGTCGGGCGGACGTTCATCCAGCCGTCCCAGACGATCCGGCAGCTCGGCATCCGGCTCAAGCTGAACCCGCTGCGCGAGGCGATCGAGGGCAAGCGCCTGGTCGTGGTGGACGACTCCATCGTGCGCGGCAACACCCAGCGCGCCATCGTCGGGATGCTGCGGGACGCGGGCGCCGCCGAGGTGCACGTGCGCATCTCCAGCCCGCCCGTCGCCTGGCCCTGCTTCTACGGCATCGACTTCGCGACCCGCGCCGAGCTGATCGCCGGGAACCTGTCCGTGGAGGAGATCCGCGACTCCATCGGCGCCGACTCGCTCGGCTACATCTCCCTGGACGAGCTCATCTCCGCTTCGCAGATCCCCAAGAACAACCTGTGCCGGGCGTGCTTCGACGGCGTCTACCCCATCCCCGTGGAGCAGGACGCCCGCGGCAAGCACCTGCTGGAGGTCGGGCGTTGACGTCCTATGAGGCCGCCGGTGTCGACATCGCCGCGGGCGAACGCGCCGTAGAGCTGATGAAGTCCCGGGTGGCCCGTTCACGGCGCCCGGAGGTCGTCGACGACGTCAGCGGGTTCGCGGGCCTCTTCGACGCCTCGGCCTTCCTGAAGTACAGGCGTCCTATGCTCGCGACGTCCACGGACGGCGTCGGTACCAAGGTCGACCTGGCGCGGCGCCTCGGCATCTACGACACGGTCGGGCACGACCTGGTCGGCATGGTCATCGACGACCTCGCCGTATGCGGGGCCGAGCCGCTGTTCATGACCGACTACATCGCCTGCGGGAAGGTCGTCCCGGAACGGATCGCCGACATCGTCGGCGGGATCGCGGACGCCTGCGCCCTGGCCGGGTGCGCCCTCGTCGGCGGCGAGACCGCCGAGCACCCCGGCCTTCTGGAGCCGGACGAGTTCGACCTCGCGGGCGCGGGGACGGGCGTCGTCGAGGCAGACGAGATCCTCGGCCCGGACCGCGTCCAGGTGGGGGACGTCGTCCTCGCCATGGCCTCGTCGGGCATCCACTCCAACGGGTACTCGCTCGTAAGGCACATTCTGGCCACGACCGACCTGGCCCTGGAGTCCGAGCCCGCCGAACTAGACCGTCCGCTGGGTGAGGAACTTCTCACCCCGACGCGCATCTACGCCAAGGACTGCCTCGCGCTGATCCAGGCCGGCGGGGTGCGCGCGTTCGCGCACATCACGGGCGGCGGGCTGGCGGCGAACCTGGCCCGCTCGCTGCCGCCGACGGTGGACGCCGTGCTCGACCGCTCCTCGTGGGAGGTCCCGGCCCTGTTCCGCGTCCTGCAGGGCCACGGCGGCGTGCCGCAGCCCGAGATGGACAAGACGTTCAACCTGGGCGTCGGGATGGCCGCGATCGTGAGCCCGGACGGCGCCGACGCGGCGCTGCGCCTGCTGACCTCGCGCGGCGTGCCCGCCTGGGCGCTCGGTGAGATCACCGACGGCACCGGTGCCGCCGTCCTGCGCTAGCCGCGCGGCCGACCGCCCCGCCGTCCGGCGGGGCGCGGCCCGAAAAGGCGGGGACGCCGGGTGGGACGGGCTGAGAGGGTCACTGAGCGCCTCTCAGCCCTCAACCGTCACCACGGAAGCGTGCGCCGCCGAAGGTGCCTCAGGGGCCCTCTCGGCGGCCGACGGAAACCATGACTCGCACACCCCCCATGAGGGAAAACCGCGCCGAACTGGAGAAGTCACGACAAACGCCACTGCCCGTGGCGGGCAGTGGCGCGCTGTCGGCCGGTCAACCGGAGGTGCCGTCCTTGCGGTGCTCCGTGCCGTAGTCATCGGCGTAGTCGGCGTACTTCTCGGCGAGCTCGTCGTACGAGTCGTCGCCGGAGTCCGTGACTCCCAGTTCGTCCTTCAGGCGGTCGAGGTCCGTGTTGCCGGTGTTGTACTTGAGCTGCCGGGCAACCTTCACCTGCTTGGCCTTGGCTCGGCCGCGACCCATTGGCTCGACCCCCTCGATGGTCAGGGCTTTCGTGGGCCCATCAACGCGCGCGTGTACCACACGAACCGGTGCCTGATGAGCCATGCGTCAGTCACGGGTACAACCGTACCCGTTTTGCGCCTGGCTCGGTACATCGACGGTACGTGGCGGCGCTCCTGTTGCTGATGACAACAGTGTATCCGGTGGTCACGAGTACATGCCCAGGCCGCCGTGGGACGGTCGTACAGCGCTCCACGGCGGCCCTTGCAACGGTCTTGCAACGGTCTAAACGAGTCAGGAAGCCCCACTGTCCAGACCGGGGCCGAGCCCAAAAGGACCCCTAGGCCGCTCTAGAGGAGGATCCCCCGCAGCCTGCCGATCTCGGACATCCGGCGCTCCGCGAGCCGATCGGCGGCCACCGCCGGCGGGACGCCGTCGTCGGCGGCCAGCGCGAAGATCTTCCTGGTCGTGTCGTAGATGCCGGACGCCCGTGCCTTGGCGCGGTCGAAGTTGAAGCCCTCGATCTCGTCCGCGACCTGGATCACACCGCCCGAGTTCACCACGTAGTCGGGCGCGTACAGGACGCCCCGGTCGGCGAGGCTCTTCTCCACTCCCGTGTGGGCGAGTTGGTTGTTCGCCGCGCCGCACACCACCTTGGCCCGCAGCACGGGAACGGTGTCGTCGTTCAGGGAGCCCCCCAGCGCGCAGGGTGCGTACACATCGAGATCCGCGCGGACCATGGCGTCGGCGTCGGTGACGACCTCCACCTCCGGGTGCAGTGACCGGACCCGGTCGACCGCCGCCTCGTTCACGTCGCAGACCACGACGTCCGCGCCGTCCTCGCGCAGATGCTCCACCAGCCGGTGACCGACTTTCCCGACACCTTCCACGCCGACCCGCTTGCCGCGGAGGCTCGGCGTGCCCCACATCGTCTCGGCGGCGGCCCGCATGCCCTGGAACACGCCGAACGCCGTGAGGATGGAGGAATCGCCCGCGCCGCCGTGCGCGACCGTCCGTCCGGTGACGTAGCGGGACTCCCGCGCCACGATGTCCATGTCCTCGCTGTACGTGCCGACGTCGCACGCCGTGTAGTAGCGGCCGTTCAACGACTGGACGAAGCGCCCGTACGCCCTCAGCAGCGCCTCGGACTTGTCGACGGCCGGATCGCCGATGATGACGGCCTTGCCGCCGCCGAGATCGAGCCCGGCCATGGCAGCCTTGTACGCCATGCCCCGGGACAGGTTCAGCACGTCGGCGAGTGCCTCTTCCTCGGTGCCGTAGGGGAAGAAGCGGGTTCCTCCCAGGGACGGGCCCAGCGCAGTGGAGTAGATGGCGATGATGGCGCGCAGGCCGCTGGCTTCGTCTTGGCAGAAGACGACCTGCTCGTGTCGGGGTTCGGTGCCCTTGTGGGGCGCCCCGAAGACATTAGGCACGGTAGTGCCCTCCTCTCTGTCTCTAGATCAGACTAGGGCGCGGTATGGCCCCCCGTCCGCCCTGATCTCATGTCACGATGCGGTTGTGCTTCCGTACGCCGCGTACCTACGGGTTTATGAACCGGTGACCGCCTTCCCGGAGCCCGCGCGGACACTGTGGACGGTCTACGCCGACTCCAGGCGGCGCCCGCGGCGGATCCACGCGCTCGGTGTGGAACACCGCGAGGCCGCGCTGAGGCTGGTCGGCACGCCGCCCGAGGTCGTCCCCGAGCGGGAGAGCCGGGACGCCTACGTGCGCCGCCTCGACGACATGATCTACGTGTGCCCGTGGGGGACGCGGCTGCGCTCGTGGCTGGCCTTCGAGCGGTTCCGCAACGAGCACGCCGCCGGCGTCGCGGCGGCGTTCATCCCGCCGCCGGTGGCGGAGCGGGCGATGAGCGAGTTCGAGCAGTGGAAGCGCGCCGGGCGGCCGCTGCGGCCGCACATACTGACGAGCACCTGGCACGTCCCGCTCGACTGGTTCGTGCCGTTCGCGCGCGGGGAGCGGTGCCTGATGCTCGGCACGCCGGGGACCGGGTACCGGAAGTCCGCCGACGCGGCCGAGGAACTGCCCGGCCACGGCCCGGCCACGGCCGCGCCCGCGCGCACGCTGAGTTACGTCACCTCGATGGGCGAGGCGCGCCGCCGGGTGGCGACGGCGCTCCCGGTGGTGCGCGAGAACCTCGGCGACGGCTCCGAGGACGTCTACCTCCTGTCGGCCGGGCGGCTGGAGACGCTCGCCCGGTGGCTCGGCGAGTTCCATCCCGGCTCCCTGGTCGAGCTCGACTACGGCGGCCTCGTCCACCTGCTGGACGACCGGACCCTCAGCGCGGACGAGTCGGTGGCCGAGATGACCGTCGCCCTCACCGGGATGGAGCGCGGTGAGGCCGAGCTGACCGTCGCGATGTACAAGCGACTGCTGGCCCGCTGGCGGCCCGTGCGGGCGCTGGAGGCCGCGAACTAAAACAAATTTCCCGAATCCGCGCGCGATACGACTATACGTGTCGCTAGAATCACGCAGCGTGACCCACTGTTCGCCGCTCAGGTGCGACACCCCGCCGTCGCGGGGATGTTTGCACGCAACTACCGCCAGGAACTTGCTTGTTGCGCTGAGTGGTGGCAAGGTTACACGTTGTGATGTCATAGTGGCTCTTTCGGGCCATAGGGGACATCAGTGACCACGCGAGGATCAATCGCAGGATCGCTGTCATCGGTCCACGGAGGAGAGGCCGCAAACATGTCAGCACGTACGCCAGAGGCCGAGCCCCTGCTGACGCCGGCGGAGGTGGCGACGATGTTCCGCGTCGACCCCAAGACCGTCACACGGTGGGCGAAGGCGGGAAAGCTCACGTCCATCCGGACGCTGGGAGGGCACCGTCGCTACCGCGAGGCGGAGGTGCGGGCGCTGCTCGCCGGCATCCCGCAGCAGCGCTCGGAGTAACGCGCACGGCACCAAGGGGGGACAGCCGGGAGGCCGCTGGGCGACCTCGCGCGCGAAGGACGCTCCAGGGGTCTCCTGGACGACCGGCCGGGACCACGGTCATCCGAGAACCGTGGGCCCGGTACCGAGCACGCCGTTCGGGCCGGCATCGCGCCCGCGGATCCCGTGGGTGGGATGCCGGCCTGCACGGAATTTCGGACACCTTAGGTTCAATCGTCCACAACCGGACACCAGTCCCGGCGGCCACAGCAGTTACGGCCGCGGTTGTTACGGCCACAGTTGTCAGGACCGCGGCGGTTACGACCGCACCTGTTGAGACCACAGCGGTTGCGACCACAGCGGTTACGGCCACGGCGGTCAGTCGCCCAGCTCCTCCTGGGAGAGGCGGGCGAACAGGGCGCCGGTGCCCGGGTCGTGGCGGCCGGCCGTCTGCATGATGGCCACGAGCTGGTCGACGAGCAGCCGCTCCAGCTCGGGGCGCGGCACGTCCCGGTTCTCCAGCCAGTCCAGGCCGGCGGTCTCCACCGTCGCCATCCAGCAGCGCAGCGTGATGCGCAGCACCGGCGGCGGGACCTCCACGTCCAGCGAGTGCAGGATGCGGTCCAGCAGCAGCCGGCGGATGCCGTCGACGATCTCGCCCGCCTCGCCGGAGCGGTCCGCGGGGCCGCCGCGCAGCAGCGCCGTGTAGCCGGCCGCGTGGCTCTCCACGAAGTCGAAGTACCGCTTCAGCGAGATGCGCAGCCGGTCGAGCGGCTTGCCCTCCGTCGGCGGTTCGAGCAGCACCGACAGCTTCTTCGCCGCGCTGCCGAGCGCCGCGATGTACAGCTCGTACTTGCCGCCGAAGTAGTGGTAGACGAGGGCCCGGGAGGCGCCGGCCGCGGCCGCGACGTCGTCGATCGAGATGTCCTCGGGCGAGCGCGTGCTGAACAGCTGCAGCGCCGCGTCGATCAGCTCGTCCCGCCGTTCGTCCACGCTGAGCCGGCGACGGCCCCGTCCGCCGCCGCTCCGTCGGCCCTGCGCCTTGCCGCCGGCCACCGCACGATCTCCCACCTGGGCAGCGTATCCGAGCCGGGCCCGGAGCCGTGCCGCGCCGACCGGGCGCGGGACGTCCTTTTCACCGGGTCGTGATCGGCCGCGGACACGACTGTGATCCGGAACACCACAGGCCCGAACCACCTTTGGCGTATGCCCGTTACTCCCGGTTGCGACGATTCGGGCGGAAGGCGCGGCATCATGGCATCTCCTCCCGAGCGGAGGTCGGCGCGCCGGTTCCCCCGGCGGCGCGTCGTCGCGGCAGGTCCTGCAGGTCCCCCCGGACGGAGTGCCATGTCAGCTGATGAACCGAATCCCCCGTACGGCAGGCAGGGAGAGGGCGCGGTGCCCCAGCCGCGCAGCGGATCCTCTCCCGCCGCGCGCGAGGAGGGGAGGGCGGTGCCGGCGCCGAAACCGACGATCCGCAACGTCGCCGAGCGCGCCGGAGTGTCGAAGTCGCTCGTCTCACTGGTGATGCGGGGGTCGCCGCACGTGAGCGAGCGCCGGAGGCAGGCCGTCCTGCAGGCCGCCCGGGAGCTCGGCTACCGGCCGAACGCCGTCGCGCGGAGCCTGGTCGAGGGCCGCACCCGGCTGATCGGCGCCATCGTCGCCGACCTCCACAACCCGTTCTTCGCCGAGTTCCTCGACGGGCTCCAGGAGAGCCTGCACGGCGCCGGCCTGCGAATGCTCGTCGGCAGCGGCCGGTGGGACCCGCTGTTCGAGGCGGAGGCCGTCGAGGCGTTCCTGGAGATGCGCGTGGACGGGCTGGTGCTGCTCAGCGTCGTCCCCGAATCGCTCAAAGAGGCCGCGGCGAGCGTCCCGGTGGTCGTCGTCGGCGAGCGCGACGTCCACGGCGTCGACATCGTCGTGGACGACGACGAGCTCGGCGCCAGCCTGGCCGTCGACCACCTCGTCGAACTCGGGCACCGCCGCATCGCCCACATCGAAGGGGCGCGCTCCACCACCGCCCACTACCGCCGCGCCGGCTACGAGAAGGCGATGCGCCGGCACGGGCTGGCCGCCGAGATCGTCGTCGAGACCGGCGACTTCACCGAGGACGGCGGCTACCGCGCCGCCCGCTCCCTGCTGCGCCGCGACGCCCGCCCCACCGCGATCTTCGCTCCCAACGACCTGGTCGCGACCGGCGCCCTCTCGGCCGCCGACGAACTCGGCATGCGGGTGCCCGCCGACCTGTCGATCGTCGGCTACGACAACACCCACCTCGCCGCGATCCGCCACATCTCCCTCACCAGCGTGGACCAGCCGCGCCGCGACATGGGGCGGGTGGCCGCCGAACTGCTCACCGCGCGCATCGGCGACCCGTCCCGGCACGCCCGGCAGAACCTGGTCGTCCCGCACCTCGTGGTGCGCTCCACGACGGGGCCCGTTCCCGCCCCGTGACCCGCCTCCCCCGGTGACCCGAGACGTCCCCCCGCCTCTTCACGCTCCCGCACGCACGCCCGCGCGACCGGTGCCCGTGGCCGCCCGCGGCCGCGTCGATCGTTCAGGAACCGGTTTTCGACGGGTAAGGGGCTGGCCAAGCCTGCCGCATTCGCCGGTCCCCGGCCCGCCGCCGGGGGGTTAATGGGACTCACCGTCCGACGGGTGCATCCGGGCGGCCTCGGGGGAGGCCGCCCGGCCGGGCCGGACGTCGGGAAAGTCCACTGGGGGGTTCAGCTCGTGCGTGATCCGGAACTGGTGTCGTGCGCGCAGCGCGCGGCGAGCGAATTGGAACGCGCGTGGTCGGAGTGGCGCAACGCCCGCGGCCTCGCCGAGCAGGTGTCGGAGTCCGTCGCCAGCTATGTGGCGCATTCCATCGACCACCCGTGGGGGCGGCCCCGCGTCGTCCTCGGCCTGGACGCCGACGAGGCGCGCGCCCTCGCCGCGCTGCTCGGCAAGGAGGACCCGCTCCGCTGATTTCGCGGACCGCGTTTGACGAACCTCCGCCGCCGTGCAGACTGTCAGGGTCCCCGGTAACGAAGTCATCACGGAGGAATCGGCCTGTGCGAATCCATCGAGGCGGCCCGATGGCCGCCGGTCTCGCGCTGTGCCTGGGCGCGCTCACCGCGTGCACCGGCTCCTCCGGCGCGTCCGCCGACGACCCCGCGCCTCCGCCGACGGCCCCGGCCGCGCCCGACGAGCAGTCACCGGCCGCCGCGAAGGCCGGCGGCCGCCCGCTGGACGGCCGCACCATCGTGATCGACCCGGGCCACAATGGCGGCAACGCCGCGCACCCGTCCGAGATCAACAAGCAGGTCAAGATCGGCAACGGCAGCAAGGCGTGCGACACGACCGGCACCGAGACCCGGTCCGGCTACGCCGAGCACGCCTTCACCTGGGACGTCTCGAACCGCCTCGCGAAGCTCCTGCGCGCCCGCGGCGCCAAGGTCGCCCTCACCCGCGAGGACGACAAGGGCGTCGGCCCCTGCATCACCGAGCGCGCCGCCCTCGGCAACCGCCTGAAGGCCGACGCCGCCGTGTCCATCCACGCCGACGGCGCCTCCGCGTCCGGCCACGGCTTCCACATCATCGAGCCGCTCTCCATCGGCCGCAACGCCGCGATGGTCACCGGCTCCGCCAAGCTCGGCAAGGCCCTCCGCGACGCCTACCACCAGGGCACCGGCATCCCGTACTCCAACTACCTCGGCAAGAACGCCATCGACCGCCGCGACGACCTCGGCGGCCTCAACATGTCGAAGGTCCCCAAGGTCTTCATCGAGTGCGGCAACATGCAGAACAAGACCGACGCCGCCAAACTCGCAGACCCCGCCTTCCGCCAACGCATAGCCGAGTCCCTGGCGAAGGGCTTCGAGACTTACTTGGGCTAAGACACCCCGCCCCGACCCACCGACCAACAACTCCCGGATCGCAACGAGTCTTCCAGGGGCGCTCCTCTGGGCAGGCACATCCGGGAGGATGGGGTGGTGAGCGGTCTGGTTCGGGTGCGGAAGTTGTTGGTCGGTGGCGGGTACACCGTGGCCGGGGTGCGGGAGCTGCTGGGGGGCGTCGCGGGTGGGGCGTTGGCGCGGGACGAGATCGTGCCGGCGTTGCGGGCCACGCGGGGCGGGTCGCCGGTGGAGGTGCTGACGCGGCTGTTCTGGCTGCAGGTGCCGGTTCCGGCGGACGCGATCGCGGCGGACGAGCTGGTGGCGGCGGGGCTCGCCGAGGTGTCCGGTGGGGAGCTGCGGGCGCTGCTGCGGGTGGAGCCGCTGGAGGACGTCGGCGGTGATGGGCATGCCGGATATGTCGTGTCCGACCTGAAGGTGCGGCCCGGGGCGGGGCGGGTGCCGGCGGACGATCATGTCGTGGGGACGGGCGGGGCGTCCGGGAGCCTGGCGCGGCTCGTTGTCCACAGCCCTGTGGATAACGTTCTGGATCTCGGGACCGGGTGCGGGGTGCAGGCCGTCCATGTGGCGGGGCGGAATCCGGCCGCGCGGGTCACGGCGACGGACGTCAATCCGCGGGCGCTGGAGCTCGCGGCGATGAGCTTCGCGCTCTCCGGGGTGGACGGCGCCGAGCTTCGCGCGGGGTCGCTGCTGGAGCCGGTGCGGGGGCGGCGGTTCGATCTGATCGTGTCGAATCCGCCGTTCGTGGTGGCGCCGGAGGAGGGGCCGCGGTTCACCTACCGCGAGTCGGGGATGGCCGGGGACGACTTCTGCCGGCGGCTCGTCGGCGAGGCGGCGCGGTATCTGGAAGACGGCGGATACTGCCAGCTCCTGGCCAATTGGCTGCATGTCGACGGGGTGCCGTGGGACGAGCGCGTCGGCGCGTGGGTGGACGGCTGCGACGCGTGGATCGTCCAGCGGGACGTCCAGGATCCGGCGGAGTACGCCGAGTTGTGGCTCCGGGATTCGTGTGAGGCGGGGACGCCCGAGTACCGGGCGCGGTACGACGCGTGGCTCGATCACTTCGAGCGGCGGAACGTCGTCGGGGTCGGGTTCGGGTGGATCACGTTGCGGCGGAGCGAGCGTCCCGTGGTGCGGGTGGAGGAGCTGCGGCACGCCGTCGAGGAGCCCGTCGGCGCCTACGCGGGCGAGATCCTGGACGGGCTCCGGAAGGGCGCGGAGTTTTCCACAGCCTGTGGACAGTTGCTCGCGGCGGCGGACGGGCTCGTCCAGGAACAGGTCGGCCCGCCCGGCGCCGAGGACCCGGAGCGGATCGTGCTGCGGCAGACCCGGCGGCTGCGCCGGGCGGCCGGGGTCGGGACGGTCGAGGCCGGTCTCGCCGGGGTCTGCGACGGCACGCTGCCCCTTGATCCGCTGCTCGGCGCCATCGCCCAGCTGACGGGCATGGACGCGGAGCAGGTCCGCGCGCACGCCGACGCGGTGCTGCCGGAGCTGATCGCGGACGGCTTCTTCATCTAGGCCGGACGACCGCCGACATCGCCGCGCCCAGGTCGCGGTGCCGCTGGATCAGCACGGAGAAGCCGATCGCCAGGTAGACGCCCGACAGGACGAGCCGGGCGGTCTCGTCCGGCAGGACGAACTGCACCGCGAACAGCGCGAACAGCGCGGCGGCCTCCCACTGCTTGAAGACCAGGTCGATGAGGAGGGCGAGCCCGAGGACGGTCTGCGCGGCGGTCAGCAGCACCTCCTCGGTCTGGCGTGAGCCGAGCGGCAGCGACCAGGCGCCGCCGCCGAGCCGGTAGGCGAGCGGGAGGGTGCCGATCAGCAGCGTCCACTGGTTGACCTTGCTCGACAGCAGCGTCCCGATCGCGTCGGCGTCCCGCAGCCGCCACGCGAACATGACCGCGACGAGCAGTTCCGGGGCCTCGGACGCCGGCGGCGCGAGCCACTGGACCAGGAGGAAGGTCGAACCCGCCCGCCCGCGTGACGGCGGCGGGGACGCCGAGGAGCAGCGCCGGCGCGATCCGGGTGAGCAGCGTCCTGCGGGTGATCAACTCGCCGGCCATACGGGCACGGTGCCCGCGGGCGTCCCGCCGATGCGCGCGGGCCGGGGAAGGGCCGGCGGGACGCGGTCAGCGGCGGGCTTCGTCCAGGGTGCGGAAGGTGCTCGCGCGGAGGCGGCGGGACAGGTCGCGGTTGACGCGGTGCGCCCAGAACGGGCCGCCGTAGATCATCCCCGTGTAGCCCTGGACGAGGGTCGCGCCCGCGCGGACGCGTTCCCACACGTCGTCGGCCGACTCGACGCCGCCGACGGAGATGAGCGCGAGCCGTCCGCCGGTGCGGGCGCGCAGGCGGCGCAGGACGTCCAGCGAGCGCTCCTTCAGCGGCGCGCCGGACAGCCCGCCGGTCTCCTTGACCAGGGCGGGCGGGCTGAGCAGGGCGTCCCGGCCGATCGTGGTGTTGGTCGCGATGATGCCGTCCAGGCCGAGGTCGAGGGCGAGGTCGGCGACCGCGTCGACGTCGTCGTCAGCCAGGTCGGGGGCGATCTTGACCAGGAGCGGGACGCGGCGCGCGGACACGCGGTCGGCGGCGTCCCGCACGGCCGTCAGCAGCGGGCGGAGGTGCTCGACGGCCTGGAGGTTGCGCAGGCCGGGCGTGTTGGGAGAGCTGACGTTGACGACCAGGTAGTCGGCGTAAGGGGCGAGCCGTTCGGTGCTGGCGACGTAGTCGGCGGCGGCCGATGCCTCGGGGACGACCTTCGTCTTGCCGATGTTGACGCCGACGACCGTGCCGGGGCGGCGGTCGCGCAGCCGCCGCGCGGCGGCCTCGGAGCCCGCGTTGTTGAAGCCCATCCGGTTGATGACCGCCCGGTCGGGCGGGAGCCGGAACAGTCGCGGGGTCGGGTTGCCGGGCTGCGGGCGGCCGGTGACCGTCCCGATCTCGACGTGGCCGAACCCGAACGCGCCGAGCGCCTCGTAGGCGACGGCGTCCTTGTCGAACCCGGCGGCGAGTCCGAGCGGGCTCGGGAAGTCCAGCCCGAGCGCGTGGACGGCGAGCGCCGGGTCGCGCGGGGCGAGCAGCCGCCGCAGCAGCGGCGCCAGCCCGGGCACGGCCTGGATCGCGCGCAGCCCCCGCAGCGTCAGGTGGTGCGCTGCCTCGGCCGGGACGCGGGTGATGACCACGGAGAACAGGAATCGATACATCGTGCTCGATTATCTCAGCCGCCTCCGGCGGGCCTGCGATCAGTGCCCGCGGAAGGTGCGGCGCAGGGCCAGGCGGACGTCCCGGGTCGCCTGCCGCATCGTCCGGCGGACGGACCGGGCGGGCTCCAGCACCGAGACCCGCCACGCCGCGGCGATGCCGTGCCCGATCGGCCGCAGCACGTTCGTCCCCACCCAGCGGGCCGGGACGACGACCACGACCCGCACCGGGAGCACGACGAACGTGCGCCAGAGCCAGCGCAGCAAGCGCGCCGCGAGCCGCCACGCGCCCACCGCCCCCGCGACGATCGGTGCCAGGACGTACCGCCACAGAGCCCGCGCCGGGATGACGACCAGCACCCGCCCGAGCCAGCCGAGGCACCGCCCGAGCGCCCGCCACGACCAGACCACGCTGGCCGCGAGGGCGCCGAGGACGAGGAGCGTCCCGCGTCCGAGCCAGGTGAGGCCACCCCAGGCGACCCGGCACAGCCAGCCGAGGACGAGCAGCGGCGGGCGCAGGACGTACCGCCACAGCAGCGTCGCCGGCAGGACGATGAGCACGCCGATCAGCCACACCAGCGGACGCAGAAGGACGAGTTCCAGCAGCCTGCCGAGGCCGCGTCCGAGCATCGCGAAGAACCGGCCGACCGGGGCGATCAGCGCGCGGTAGATCCACCGGGCGAGCCGTCCCGACCCGCGGCCGAACCAGCGCAGGAACCCGAGGACCACCACGACGGCGAGCCACCGCAGCGGCCGCAGCAGGAGGAAGTCCAGCACGGCGGCGATGCCGTGGCCGATCGCGGCGGCCAGTCGGCCGAGCGGGGCGAGCAGCCACCGGTACAGCGCGCGCCCGGTGCCGCGCAGGCCGCGGCCGAGCAGCACGAACAGGTCGTGGACGAGCCGCAGCGGCAGCACGACGATCAGCGCGACGACGCGCGCGGGGACGACGATCCAGGCGGGGCCCTGCCGCTCGGGTTCCGGACGTCCGCGGGCCGGCCGCTTGGTCAGGTCGATCGTGCCGCCCGCAGGTTCGTCTCCGGTCACCGCTGCCTTCCTTGTCGCCTTCGCCCTGCTTTGACCCGTCCGATGGGTCCGCGGTTCCCGGCTTGAACCCCTTCCGTGCGGTTCACCGTACTCCTCGTCGATCCGGGCGAGCGGCGCGGCGGCTCGTCCCGGATCGCGGGACGGGACCTGGACCGGAGCCGGGGCCCAGACGACCTGGAGGACAACGCCATGAGATTCCCACGCTGGGTGATCCCCCTAGCGGCCGCCCTGACCGCGACGGGACTCGTCGTGAGCGCCTGCGGGCAGGAGCGCCCCGGCGGCGGTCAGAACACCGCCGCCGGCTCCCAGGCGCAGGCCGCGCCGGCCGCCCCGCCCGCGCCCGCCGCGGCGCCGACCGCGCTGGAGGTCGCGGGCGTCGCGAAGCTTGGCAAGGTCGTCACCGACGGGAACGGCATGACGCTGTACCGGTTCGACAACGACACCGCGCGCCCGCCCGCGTCCACCTGCGCTGACGCGTGCGCCCGCGCCTGGCCGCCGGCCGTCGCCGGCCAGGGCGACATCAAGGCGACCGGCGTGGAGCAGTCGCTCGTCGGCAAGGTCAAGCGTCCCGACGGCACCTGGCAGGTCACCCTCGCCGGATGGCCGCTGTACCGGTTCGCCAAGGACCAGGGCCCGGGCGACGTGAAGGGCCAGGGCGTGGGCGGCACCTGGTACGCCGCGGCCCCGACCGGTAAGAAGGCCGCTCCCGTCAAGACCGACAACCGCTGGAAGGGCTGGACGGTCGTCAAGGCGAAGAACGACCCGAAGCTCGGCCTGATCCTGACCGACGGCGACGGCCGGACGCTCTACCGCTACGACAGGGACACGAACAAGCCGCCGACCACCAACTGCTTCGGCGCCTGCAAGAAGGCGTGGCCCCCGGCCACCTTCAAGGGCTGGAAGAAGCTCAAGCTCGAAGGCGTCAGCAAGAAGGTCGTCGGCTTCATCGAGCGCAAGGACGACGGCAAGTGCCAGCTCACCATCAACGGCTGGCCCATGTACTACTACGAGAAGGACGAGCAGCCCGGCGACACGAAGGGCCAGGGCGTCGGCGGGGTCTGGTGGGCGACCACCCCCACCGGCAAGAAGGCGGCAGGCGCCGCGGGAGGCGGCTACTGACGGGCCCCATGAGCGAAGGCGCGGAGGTGTCGCGGGTCGGTCGGGGTCCGCGAACCCTCCGCGCCTTCTCCCCATTCCGAATGGCTTCCATCTCCCACCGCGAGCACCCTCGCTTCCGGGCGCGAGGTGGGAGATAATAGAAATATAACCCGACAGACAGCTTGCAGTAGATATCAGTCTGTCAGGTGGCAGATCGCCAGGCGTCTCATTGTTCTGGTGCGGCTACCAGCGGCCTCCCCGAGTCATTTGCTGTAATGCACGCAGCTTGCCTGCTGGCTCTGCGAAGCGTGGCGGAATGACATATGTCAGTGTGCTCCCTGCCGGCGTCCAGGTGGCTGCAAAAAGGCCCGGCGAAGTGCGATTCTTGAGCCGAGGCCAACCAGAGTCGCACCAGGGCCAGATGGGGGCGAGGGCACATATGACGATCACTCCAGCACCGCCGGCCGAGTCGGGTTCCGGCGCACGGCTGCTCTTCCGATTCCTGCTCGCGATCGACATCCAGGGGTACAGCGCCCGGCCCCCTCGCCTCCAGGTGCAGGCACAGCAGGTCCTGCAGGAGTCGATCGAGGCCGCGGCCGCGGCGGCCGGCCTTGACAGGGGCCAGTGGCTGCAGCAGGTCAGCGGCGACGGAGAACTGGCGGTACTGCCGGGGGACCCGGACATCGTCACGGTCATCGGCGTGTTCGCCCCCGCCCTCGAACGCGCGCTCGCGGAGGCCAACCGGCGGGAGGCCCGGCATCCGCGGGTGCGTGTCCGGCTCTCCTTCCACCACGGAGCACTGATCATGGGATGGCCGGCCTCGCTCGGGCCGGCCGGGGACGCGCCGGTGGTCGTGAGCCGGCTCCTCGACGCCCGCCCGCTCCGCCGGCACCTGGACCGCCGGCCGGAACGGAACGTCGCCCTGATCGTCTCGGACCAGGTCTTCCGCGAAGTGGTCTGCAGCGGCTTCTGCGCGCTGTCGCCGCGGCATTTCCAACCGACCCGGACGACGGTCAAGGGGATGGTCTACACCGGGTACATCTACGACCCCGACCGGGCGGAGGGCGCGGCGAGCGACGGGGAGAAGCCCCGCTGACCCGATGGGGGCCGCGCACTCGTAACCGATCAGTTCGTAAATGCAGCGGCGGCACTTTCCGGTGGCCGCTCCGCCATGTGCGTTCACGCGCTGCCTTGGCCAATTGTGCGAGTTCGTCGAGGCGACTGCTCTCGATGGCGTAGAGCGAGAGGATCGCCTTGAGGTCGGTGGTCGAGAAATTGACCGCGCCGGACTCGATGCGAATGACTTGCGAAAGGGGCCAGTCGAGGTTTTCGGTGACCTGCTCCAAGGGGGAGAGCGGCTTCATCCCTGGCGCTGCGAAGCTCGGCACGCAGGCGCCGCCGGCGCACCGTGGGACGGTCCGCCGCCGGCGCCGGCCGCGGCCCGCCCCGGTTCGCGTGGCGCTTCCGCACGTGGTTGCCCCTTGGTGAAGAGACACTCGCTCGGTGGTGAAGCGCGTGTGGCCTGAGAGGCTTTGCTCCTGCTCAAACAGAAGACGGCGCCATCGGGCGCCGTGAGGCTGACCCGCCATGGTGGGACATATTGACAAGGGCAGTCGATCTTTCTGGCACGATCGGGGGCATGTACGAGCAATTCGCCCGCGAGTATGCGGCCCATGCCGAGGACAGTGCCTACAACGCCCTCTACGACCGTCCGGCCGTTCTGGGTCTTACCGGTGACGTCGGCGGGCTGGCGGTCTTCGACGCCGCCTGCGGCCCCGGCCTGTACGCCGCCGAGTTGCTGGAGCGCGGGGCTCGCGTCGCCGGCTGCGACGCGAGCCCCACCTTCGTCGACATGGCCCGCGCGCGCACCGGGGGCCGCGCCGACCTGCGCGTCCACGACCTGTCCCGGCCGCTGACGTGGGTCGAGGACGATGCGTACGACCTCGTCGTTCTCGCCCTGGCCGTGCACTACATCGACGACCGTGTGGCGCTGCTGTCGGAACTGCGCCGGATCCTGAAGCCCAGCGGAGCTGTCGTCCTCTCCACCGAGCACCCGACCATGGCATGGGTGCGGCTCGGCGGCTCCTACTTCACGGAGGAGCCGGTCGAGGAATCCCTGAGCGGTGACCGGGACTGGCCGATCCGGGCCTGGCGACGCCCCCTGACGTCGATCTGCGCCGAATTCCGCGCGGCCGGCTTCCTCATCGAGGAGTTGCTGGAGCCGCGTCCCGTCCCCGAAATGGCCGACCGCTACCCGGACGACTACACCCGCCTGGAGGCTCTCCCGGCTTTCATCGCCTTCCGGCTCGTGCCCGCACCGTCGCGGTGACGAGGCAGGGCCGATAATCGCGTGGCGGCACGGGCGGCGGCAGAGTTAGCGTCCGCCGTATGGCCGACTCATCCCCGGTGCCCGAACCGCCGGACACGCTGACCGACACCCGCGAACTCCTGCTCGGCTACCTCGACCACTACCGGTCCGCGCTGCTGCGGAAGCTCGACGGCATGCCCGAGGACGACCTGCGCACGAGCAGGCTCCCGTCCGGCTGGACGCCGCTCGGGCTGCTCAAGCACCTGGCCTACGTCGAGCGGCGCTGGTTCCGCTGGGGCTTCGCCGCCGAGCGGGTGGACGACGTCGACGGCGATCGCGACCCCGGCAGCGGTCGCTGGCACGTCGGCCCGGAGGAGTCGGTGGACGGTCTCAAGCGGCTCTTCCTGGACGAATGCGCACGGTCGCGCGAGATCGTGGCCGGCGCCGACCTGCAGGACCCGGCGCGTACGGGCGGCGGGTTCGGGCCGTCCGAGCACCGGCCGGCACTGGTCTGGATCTTGTTCCACGTGCTGCAGGAGTATGCCCGGCATGTCGGGCACCTCGACATCGTCAGGGAGCTGGCCGACGGCGTGACCGGCGAGTAGCCGCGGGGGTGTCAGGCGAGTACGCGCGGCGCCGCCAGGTGAGCTTCTTCACCAGGAGTTCGAACTCCAGGTCGTCGCGTTTGGGCAGGCCGAAGCGCTCGTCGCCGTAGGGGAAGGGGCTCGTCTCGCCGGTCCGGGCGTAGCCGCGGCGGACGTACCAGGCGATCAGCTCCTCGCGGGCGCTGATCACCGTCATGTGCATCTCGGTCGCGTCCCACTCCTCGCGCGCGACGCGCTCGGCCTCGGCGAGGACCTGCTTGCCGAGGCCGCCGCCCTGGCGGGACGGGGCGACGGCGAACATGCCGAAGTAGGCGTGGCCGCCCCGGTTCTCCAACTGGCAGCACGCCGTCAGGGCGCCGTCGGTCTCGGCGACGAGCATGCGCGAGCCGGGGCCGGTCAGGACGTCCGTGACGGCCTCGGCGTCGGTGCGCTGACCGCCGAGGAGGTCGGCCTCGGTCGTCCAGCCGGCGCGGCTGGCGTCGCCGCGGTAGGCGCTCTCGATCAGCGCGACGAGGGCGGGGACGTCGGCCGGGTCGGCCGTGCGAAATGTCGTGTCCATCGGGCGGAACTCTAGCCGGGGCGGCCTACTGGTCGACGCGGCAGTCCGGGCCGATCGGGCGGGTGATCGACCAGTAGCGGTGGAAGTGGCATTTCGACATCTTCCAGCGGCCGTCCTCGATGACGTATTCGTCGTCGTACTCGCCGGTCGCCACGGTCTCGGTGTCGTCGAACAGGTTCACCTGGCGGAACTTCAGCGTCCAGCGGCCGGACGCGCTCGTTTCGCTGTGGACGGTGATGTCCGGGTGCAGCGCGTGGTGCATGTCGAGGATCGCGTTGCGGCCGTCGATCTTCTGCAGCGCGATCCGCTCGAAGACCTGGGCGATGCCGTCCGCGTCGTCGAAGGCGCCGAGCCGGCCGTAGTCGATCGAGGCGCCGGACGCGATGAAGCACGCGCGGAACTCCGCGGGGTCCTTGGCGTCGCAGGCGCGCAGGTAGCGGTGCTTGAGGGCCTTGATGGCCTCGACGGCCTCCAGCCGCGCGACGCGCGCGGCGAGGTCGGGGCTCGGTGGCTGCGGCATGGTGGCTCGACCTTCGCCGACGGCCGGCGGTCCGTCCAGTCCCCTGTCCCGGTGAACGGGAGGGGAGCGGACCGCGGCGGGACGGGCGCCGAGGATCGTCGGCATGAGCCTTGGCGAGGAGGACGTCCGGCACCGCGTGCTCGACGTCGGCGACATCGCGCTTCACGTGGCCGAGTTGGGTGAGGAGCAGGGGCTTCCTGTGGTGATGTGCCACGGCTTCCCCGGCCTCTGGTACAGCTGGCGCCACCAGTTGCCGGTGCTGGCGGCGGCTGGGTACCGGGCCATCGCAGTCGACATGCGCGGTTACGGGCGCAGCGGCCGTCCCGCCTCGCCGGAGCAGTACGACCGGCGCCGCACCGTCGCGGACGTGGTCGGGCTCTTGGACGGCCTAGGCATCGATGAGGCCGTCTTCGCCGGACATGACTTCGGAGCCGCTCTCGTCTGGGACCTGCCTCAATGGGCCCCTGGACGAGTCAAGGCGCTGATGCAGCTGAGCGTGCCGCGCATGCCGGTTTCCAGCCGTCCGCCCACCGAGCTTTACGCGCGGATGGCCGAACAGCACTTCGTCCACGTGCACTACT
This sequence comes from Actinomadura geliboluensis, assembly GCF_043197915.1. NCBI lineage: Bacteria > Bacillati > Actinomycetota > Actinomycetes > Streptosporangiales > Thermomonosporaceae > Actinomadura > Actinomadura geliboluensis. Next base: position 390,099 of record NZ_JBICUA010000008.1, read on the forward strand.
TCCAGGAGGAGGGGCCTGCCGACCGGGAGTTGGTGGCCGAGCCAGAGCGCTTCCTGGCGAACGTGTTCTGGGCGCTCAGCGGCGGTTACCGGTACCTCGACATTTGGCAGCACCCCAGCGAAGGCAACGGCTACCTGGACGTACTACCGGAAGCCCCGCCCCTGCCCTGGCCGTGGCTGTCGCAGGACGAGTTCGCCTACTACGTCGACGAGTTCCGCCGGACGGGGTTCACCGGCGGCCTCAACTGGTACCGGGCCTACGACCATGTGTGGAGAGAGAAGCAGGATCGTCCGGACGAGCCCGTCGCCGTCCCGACGATGTTCCTTGTGGGCGAGCGTGACCCCGTCCTGCAGATGATGGGGTCGAATGCTCTGAAGCAGATGGAGAGTCTGGTGCCGGGCTTGCGCGACGTCCACACCGTTGAAGGAGCGGGACACTTCGTGCAGATGGAGGCCCCGGTGAAGGTCAACGAAGCGATGCTCGCCTTCCTAGCGCGCCTCAGCTGACCACCACCGCCACCGCTGCCAGGGTCGGTGGTGTGTCAGCAAGTGCCCTCGTCCACGGACGTGCTGATCGAATGGCTCCAAGGGTCGGACCCGCCCAGCCTCAGTTTGTTGTCGACCGTGACGGTGAGGCAGACGGGGTTCTTGCCCTTGCGATTCGTCAGCTCGTACTTGCCGCTGCCGGCGCGCCGGACCCTCACGTTGCCGTTTCCCTCCTCCTGCACGGCATCGAAGACGTCGCTCCCCGCTCGGTAGCTGGAACCGAGCCCCGTCCCCGACCCCCGGTCCAGCTCCGAGGCCGCCGCGTACGCGACCGACCTCACCTGCGCGGTGGAGTAGTCGAGCGAACTGTCCGCCGCCTTGAAGACGAACCCCATGACCACGAAAACCACGGCGCCGATCACCAGCGAGGCCCGGCGCATGGCGAACGCCGACTCGGAAGGCTCGTTGGCCTCCGGGTTCCGGTACTGCCAGGCGCCGGTCTTCCAGTAGAGCTTCCGCTGGTCCACGCACGCGAGGATCAGGCAGCCGGCCGCCAAGACGAACATGAGGGCGATCAGAGCTGTCATGAGGGTCCTTCCCTGCCGCGGGCGGTTCACCATCGGACTCGCCGGAACGCGATTCGGTTCATCCGAAAGCCCGCCGTCGCACCCGCCGCCGCACCCCCGGGCCCCGGCGCCGAAGGGTTAGTGCAGGTCGGCGGGGTAGCAACAGCACAACGACCGGTCCATCCGGAAGCGGGGGAAGCCCGATATGAACCAGCGAGCCAGTGGCCAGGACGCCGAAGCGGACATGAGGCGGCGCATCCACAGGGTCGGCACCGGGGCGAGCGACGCCCCCGGACACCTCGACACGGACGAGGGCCCGAGCACCCACGACGCCGAGCAGGACATCGAGGGCCGCATCGAGCGCCGGGGGACGGGCGCGAGCGACAGGCCGGGACGCGCGGACTAGCCGCCCGGCCGCGTCACGCCAGCAGGATCTCCAGCGTGCGTTCGTACAGGTCGGAGCCGTCCTCACCGGGCATGAGGTAGCCGCCGACCCAGGAGCGCAGCATCAGCCGGGCGCGCAGCCGCGCCTCCTCGGCGCCGAAGCCGAGATCGTCCAGGCACGCGGCGATGTGCCCGAGCAGGGCCCGGTCGGCGTGCCGCACCGCCTCCTCCGCCGCGGGCTCGTGCTGCGCCCACAGCCGCATGGCGCGGTCGATCGGCGCGACCTCCCGGCCGAGCGCCTGGATACGGCGCAGCCGCTCGCGCGGGTCGGCGGTGCTGCCGAGGGACAGGCCGAGCACCTCGTCCGTCCGCTCGTGCGCCCACCGGTCGAGCAGCGCCCGCATCAGCTCGGGACGGTCGGTGAAGTGCCAGTAGAAGCTGCCCTTGGTGACGCCGAGCCGGGCGGCGAGCGCGTTGATCGTCACGCCGCGCTCGCCGGCGCGGGCCAGCTCCTGGTAGGCGGCCTCGATCCAGTCCCGCCGCGCCATCCTCGTCCGCGCCATCCTCGTCCGCGCCGTGCTCGTCCGGGGCGTCATGCCCGCCTCACCGGGGGACGTCATGCCCGCGCCCGCCGCCGGTCAGACGAGGACGACCGGGCCGGGGTCGAGGCCCAGCCCGATCCTGCCGTAGAGCGCGTAGGCCGCGTCCGGGTCGAACACCACATGCCCGGAGATCGTATTCACATCGCGCTGCGCCCGCTGGAAAGGGGAGGACGTGAACTGCGCGCTCGCCCCCGCCGCGGAGCACAGCTCGTTCACGACCCGCCGTGCGGTCACCGCCACGTGCGCCGCGACCAGCCGGGCCCGCGCCCGCTCCGTCATGTCGAGGGGACGGCCCCCGGCGATGGCGGCGGTCACGTCGCCCAGCGCGCCGTCCAGCAGGAGCCGGGCGGCGGCCAGGTCCGCGGTCGCCGCGGCGAACCGGATCTGCCCGCTCATCAGGTCGCGCTGCCGCTGGCCGCTGTAGGCCATCACGCGGGTCGACATCCGCTCGGTGAACCGCGCGAGGACGCCCTCGGCCGCGCCGAGCACGGGCGCCGCGCCGGTCAGCGCGAACACCGGCACCAGCGGCGTCCGGTAGAGCGGCCCCGGGTGGACGCGCGACCCGGGCGACCGCCCCTCGGCCAGCTCCAGCATCGGCACCGAGCGATGCGCGGGCACGAACACGTCCGCCACCTCGATGTCGTTGCTGCCCGTGCCCCGCATGCCGCTCGTGTGCCAGACGTCGTGGACGGTCACGTCCCCCCGCGGGATCAGGAACAGCCGGGGCTCGATCGCGTCGTCCACCGTGACCAGCGCCATGACCATCACGTGGTCGGCGTGCATGACGCCGCTGCCCCACCCCCAGCGGCCGGTGACGGTGTGGCCGCCGTCCACGGGCGCCGCGGTGCCGGACGGCGACAGGGCGCACGGGATCAGCGCGTACGGCCGCTCCGCCCACACCTCGGCCTGGGCCTGCTCGGGGAACAGCCCGACCATCCAGTTGTGCAGCGTGTAGATCACCGAGAGCCATCCGGTGGACGCGCACGCCGCCCCCGCCTCCCGGCACGCCGCCGCCATCGCCTCGAACCCCAGCTCGGCCCCGCCGAACCGCTTCGGGACCAGCATCCCGAACAGCCCGGTCGCGGCGAGGTCCGCGATGGTCTCGTCCGGCAGCCGCCGCGCCGCCTCGGCGGCCTCCGCGCGCTCCGCCAGGACCGGCGCCAGCTCCCTGACGCGCCGCACGATCTCGTCTCCATACTCCATGGTACGGAGACCATACTCGTAAGTATGGTCCGGGGATAGAGGCTTCCTCCGAATTCTGTCGGGGACGGTGAGTAACGTTGCGGCTACCTGTTGTATCGGAGGTGTCAGCGCATGACCCCATCACCCGTCGAAGACCTCGCCTCGCTGCTGGCGGCGGCCGGCGACCTGGTCGCGGGCGTCCGTGACGACCAGTGGAACGACCCGACTCCCTGCACCGACTGGGACGTCCGCGACGTGGTCAACCACCTGGTCATCGGCGACCGCCTGTTCACCGCGACCCTGCGCGGTGAGGAACCTCCGGCGCCGGGCGCCCGCGATCCGAAGTTCAACGACGCCCTCGGCGACGACGCCGCCGCGGCCCAGCGGAAGGGCGCCCGTGAACTGATCGCCGAGCTCGCCCGGCCGGGCGTGCTGGAGCAGACCTTCCAGAGCCCGATCGGCCCGATCCCGGGCAGCGCCGCCGCGCGCCTGCGCGCCACCGAGGCCGTCGTCCACGGCTGGGACATCGCCCAGGCCACCGGCCAGGACCCCCGCTTCCCGGACGGCATCGTCGAACGGATCCTGGAGTTCACCCGCGCCCGACTCGCCGACGTCCCACCCGACCGCACCCCATTCGGCCCGCCGCAACCGGCCCCGGAGGACGCCCCGCCCGTCACCCGCCTAGCAGCCCTGCTGGGCCGCCCCGTCCAGCCATGACCTCGTGTCCAGCCATCACGTACCGCCAGGCCATGACGTCCCGCCGAGTCATGACATGCCGCCCGACCGTGACGTCTCGCCGGGCCGTGACGTGCCGCCGGGCCGTGACGTGGCGCCGGGCCGTGACGTGGCGCCGGGCCGTGACGTGCCGCTGGGCCGTGACGTGCCGCTGGGCCGTGACGTGCCGCTGGGCCGTGACGTCTCGCCTGGCCATGACGTGCCGCCCGGCCGTGGCGTCCCACCGGGCCATGACATCGCGTCCGGCCATGAGATCCCACTGGGCCATGACATACCGTCCGACCGTGACGTGCCGTCCGAGACCGTCGCCCGTGGGCGGGCGTCGGTCAGGTGGGTTTGCTTGAGCCGATCGCTTGGGCGGCGGGGGAGGTCGCCAGGTAGTCCAGGGCCTTCTGGGTGGAGCACTCGGTGGACGGGTGGTAGTCGCGCCGCAGGTAGCGGCGGGCGGCGGCGACCATGAACCGGTTGCCGGGCAGCAGGCCGCGGCGGACGGCGCGGCGGTAGTCGCGGACGCGCGGGCGCACGCCGTGCAGGGTGGGGTCCTTGGCGCACAGGTAGGCCGCGCCGGCGTAGGCGGCGAGCGGCAGCGCGAGGACGCCGACGAAGAAGGTGACGAACCGCCGCCAGTAGGCGCCGGACACGTACTCGTAGACGTCGAAGGCGACCGAGCGGTGCTCGACCTCCTCCGCGCCGTGCCAGCGCAGCAGGTCCATCATGGTCGGGTCGGCGCCCGCCGCGTCCAGCTCCTCGGCGTCCAGGATCCACTGGCCGAGCACCGCGGTGTAGTGCTCGATCCCGGCGATGATCCCGACGCGCAGGTTGAGCCAGCGGCGGCGCGAGATGAGCGGCAGCGGCGGCCGGTCGCCGAGGAGGGCGGTGAACAGCCATTCGATCTTGCGGGTGAGCGGTCGCGGGTCCAGCCCGCGCTCCAGCATCTGGCGGTCGAGCACGCCCTGGTGGGAGTAGGCGTGCACGGCCTCCTGCCCCATGAACCCCTTGACCTCCGCGCGGAGCCGGGCGTCGCGCTCGTCGATCAGCTGGAGCGTCTGCTTGTAGACGCGGACGAACCAGCGCTCACCGGCCGGGAGCAGCAGGTGCAGGGTGTTGATGAAGTGCGTGGCGACGGGCTCGCCCGGGATCCAGTGCAGCGGCGTGCCGTCCCACTCGAACTTCACCCGCCGCGGGGCGATCATCGGGTGCCGCTCCCTCTCGTCGGCGGCGCGGGTCTCCGTCATGGCTTCCTTCCTCGGGTGCACCGCTGTGCAGTGCGGTCAGGGGGTTCGGGCGGGGGGCAGTGCGTCAGGAGGTCGCTGCGCGTTCGGCGGTGCGCGGTGCCGGGAGGGGGGTGACGCGCGCCCGCTTCAGCGCCGCGGGCTCGTCCCGTCCCTCGATGTGGTGGACGAGTTCCGCGACGGCCGTCGCCACGGCCCCCGAGTGCGCGGCGATGGAGCCCCAATGCCCGGCGGGCAGCTCGCGCCGCCACAGCCGGCCGGTGTAGCGGGCCAGGTCCTTGGACTGCTCTGGCGAGACGAACCGGTCCCTGGTCGGTGCGATGACCTGGACGGGGACGCCGGTGCGAATCATCCGGCCCGGACGCAGGAAGCGCAGGCCGTTGGCCTTGTTCAGCTTCATCCCGTGCAGCGCGTCCTTCTTGAACGTCGCGGCGGGGGTGCGTTCGATGCCTTCGGTCCGTTCGACCAGCACCGGGAACAGCCGGGTGCCGCCGAGGTGCCACACCATCCGGCCGACCCCGGGGATCATGCCGCCCACCAGGTACCAGGACCGGGCCAGTTGGCCGAGCAACTGCCGCACGTGGCGGGGCGTGGGCCTGCGCAGCCGATCGCGGACCCACTGGCCGAAGTGCTCGATGCACGGCCCCGAGATCGAGGTGAACGACGCGATACGTCCGTCTGCGCGCGCGCCCGCGACGGCTGCCCAGCTCTGCACCGACCCCCAGTCGTGCCCTACCAGGTGCACCGGGCGGTCGGGGGAGACCGCGTCCAGTACCGCGTGCAGGTCGCCGTTCAGCTCGTCCATGACGTAGGACCGGGTGCGGCGCGGCCGTGTCGAAGCACCGGCACCGCGCACGTCGTAGGTGACCACGTGGAAATCATCGGCCAAAAAGCGCGCGACCGGTTCCCAGACCGCCTGGGTGTCGGGGTAGCCGTGCACCAGGACGACGGTCGTCCGGCCTGGTTCGCCGTACTCGCGGACGGCCAGTCGTACCCCGTTCGACTTGACCGTACGGCCGGTGAACCCGCTCACGCCGACTCCCCGCTCACCGACTCCTCGCTCACCGACTCCTCGCTCACCGACTCCTCGCTCACCGACTCCTCGCTCACCGACTCCTCGCTCACCGACTCCTCGCTCACCGACTCCCTGGTCACCGGCTCCCCGGTCACTGGCTTCCTGGTGTGCGCTGCCGTCCAGCGCCGGACGTGCGGCAGGTCGTCGTCCAGCCAGTACGCGCCGTCTTCGGTGACCACCAGCAGTTCTTCGAACTTGGCGCCCACGCCGCCGAGGGCGAGGTGCGGCTCCACCGCCCAGAGGCCCGGCGTCGGTGCGTGCCGCGACCGCCGGGAGCCGTTCCAGAGCGTGGACCGCCCCTGCAGGCGCTCCTTGACCAGTTCGCGGGCCACGGTCTGCACCGTACGAGCCCCGAACGCCCCCACGATGACCTTGCGCGGCAGCCGGCTGGTGACCCGGCCGACCTGATGGCCGATGACCCTGCCCGGGTACTTGCGGTGCCGGTTCTCGTACCCGTGCCGGACGATCTGCCGGTCGACCTCGGCGTAGATGTCGGCGAAGGGCCGCCGCTCCCGCACCAGCTCCACGATCATCTCGCGGTACACCGCCAGGTCGGCGGTCAGCTTCTCCCAGGTCGGGTTGGCGCCGAGGCATCCCGCGTAGCCGATGTCCGCGGTGTACCCGTCGGCGATCGGCGCCGCGTCCAGGATGTAGGGCATGCCCTCGGCCAGCCGGCGGCCGGTCGGCAGGAACTGGTGCGGCAGGACGACCCCGCGGAAGGCGGTCCGGTCGCCGAACCAGGCGAACGGGACGTGGAACCAGTCGTCGACCCCGCGGCTCTCCAGCAGGCGCCGCAGGCGCCGCGCGGCCTGGCGTTCCGTCACTCCCGGCGCCAGGCTCGCCGCCACCTCCTCGGCCGCCTCGTACGCCAGCCGCTGCAGGTCGCGAAACCGCTCCGGACTCTCGTTCATCGCATCACGCTCCGTGCACCGGGTCGCCGGGTCCCTCGCGTCCCTCACGGGCCGCACAATTAGACTCGCAATCTAATATCGGCCCGGTTTGAACGAAAGTCAAGAACGACGGATCCCTTAGCCTTGGGGCGCTGGACGACGGTCAGGAGGGCGCGATGGCGGACCAGAACCGCCCCGACCGGCGCGCCGCCATCATGCGGACCGCGGCGCGGCTCTTCGCCGACCGCCCGTACGACGTGCTGTCGATGGACGAGATCGCCGCCGCCGCGGGCGTCGCCAAGGGGCTGATCTACTACTACTTCGGCAGCAAGCGGGGCCTGTTCCTGGCGGTCATCGAGGACGCCGCCGGACACCTCGGCGAGCTCGCCGCGGAGTTCGGTGACCTGTCCCCGGTCGAGCGCCTGACCCGGAGCCTGGACGGCTTCCTGTGCTGGGCCGAAAGCCACCGCGCCGCCTTCCAGACCATCACCAGCGGCGGCGTCGGTGTGGACGCCGAGGTCGCCGCCCTCCACCACCGCGTCCGCGGCGACCTGCTCGCCGCCCTCTCCCACGGCCTGACCGGCCGCGCCATCCCGTCCCCGGCCCTGCGCATCGCCCTGGAGGGCTGGCTGTCGTTCGTCGAGGGAGCCGCCACGTCCTGGCTGGCGGAACAGGACATGGAGCGAGACGACGTCCGCGACCTCGCCGTCCGCGTCCTGGGCGGCATCCTGAAAGCCGTCGAGGCCGGCGCGCGTCCACCGGGGCCGGACGAACACTGAGGGTCCGGGCGAGCGCGGCGTCCTGCTCTCCGGCCAGCGCCGAAACGAGCGGGCGCAGCGCATCGTGGACGGCTCCGGCCAGCGCCGCGTCCTGGAAGTTCGGGCCTTCCCGGCACGCCGACCGCCATTGTCGGCGCGACACCGCAGACCAGCAGTCGCCGGGCGTCGAATCGTCACGGAGTAATCCCTTCACGAAGGCTGGCCAACACGTCCGGCAACGGCCCGGCGCCGTCGCCATTCACCGAGCGAGAGCGTCCGTAAGACCACCGTGACAAATGGCCCGCTTGAGCGGCCCTTCCGGCCGCCGGTCATGGCCGCCATTGGCCTGATGCGGCCAACGGCGATTCCAATGGCGGGCGGCCGCTATGATCATGCAGCTTTGTCACGCACATTCAGAGGGAAATCATGAATATCGACTTCGGCGCCGATGCCGCATTCTCGTGGTACGTCGTCTTTCTGTTGGTGTCCGGCCTCGCCATGCTTCTCATGGCGGCCGTCGGGGGCGGCCAGAGCGGGGGCGAGCGGCTGCTCAACCTGGCGTTCGGCGTGGGCTTCCTCGGCTACGCGATCTACCTCGGGTTCATCTTCGACGGCGGCGAGTACTTCATGTTCTTCTACGCCTTCATTCTGCCGGTCCTGATGCTCTTCAGGTTCGTGAAGGCGCTCTTCGGAGAACGCGCGAGCGCCTGACCCGAGAGACCCGGGACGCCGGCTGCGGGACCGCTCTCCCGGTCCCGCGGCCGACGTCTCTCCCCGGCGATCCGGCCGTCTCCCCGATGATCAGGCTGTGGCCGAACAGCTGTCCGTGTATCGTCGATTCCGCTACGTAGTGGCCGGCTTGCCGGCTCGCGACGGACGGGAGCGCCGATTGAAGAAGCTCCGTTTGCTGGTCGCCGTCAGAGAAGGCGATTGGGCCACGTTCCACGGGCCCTTCAGCGCCCGCCTCACTTACCGCATGAGGGATATAGCGGCCTTTTCTCCCACGGCGGCCGTTACGGCGGACATGACGGAGCGGTGGCGTGAACTGGACCGGGCCGGATTCGGCGAGACGGTGCGGGTCGCCGTCCCGCCGCGGCTGCCGATCGCGGAACTGACCTCCCTGGCCCTTGCCGCCGCACGCAAGCACGGCCTCGCCCAACCCGACGACGGCAGGCGTCCGCGGTACGGCGGCGACACCGGTCCGCTGTTCTCCCGATACGGGTCCCTCATCCGCATATGGCTTCATGACACGGACGGTGAGCGATACCCCGAGGACATCTCGGTGGGGGAGGCCGGCCTGTGCGATGGCGACACCGTCGTCCTGAGCATCGAGCGTGAGGCGGGCGGCGCCTATTCCGTGGGGCCCGCGCCCGATCCGCAGGCATTGTTCCGCAGCCTGCAACTGGGCTCGCGCTCACCGTCGCCCCGGTCGCTGCCCCGGCTGTGGGGAATCCTTCTCTACACCGACGCGGATGTCGAACTGGCCACCTATGTCCGCACGCACTTCGACGAACTGAACGCCCTCTCAGGCCCGATATTCCGGTTGTTCGTCCTTGAACGCCCGTCCAACTGGTCGGCGACGAAGCGCTACTGGCGCGACAACCTCGAACCTGAGCTGTACCGGGTCTTCAACACGCTGCGCTGGCTCAAATGGAAACCCTATGAGCGGCACCGCGCCTACGACATCGCGCGCACTCTCGGCATCGACCCGGATCTGCTGCCGTGTCTCGCGCTGGTCCGCGGCGACGCGATGGAGAACCGGATCGTGTTCCCCATCAACGAGGTGTCGGCGACGTACCTGCGCAAGCTGTTCGGCGAGATCCTGCGAGCGCTCGACGCCCCGCCCGAGCCATACTCCATCGCCGAGGCGCTCTACCCGTTCGAGGAGAATCACCCATCGGCCGTCTACGGTGACGCGGCCGAGAACGACCAGGCGGCGTTCGAGCGCGTCGCCCGCGCGGAGGAGCGCATCCGGCGGTCGCTCGCCAGGCCGCTCTTCCGCAGGCGCGAGAACAAATACATCCTCAACGGCCACACGGCCATCGTCGAGAGCGGTGCCAGCATGGTGGAGAACTTCAATTTCCACGGCCAGACCACGTTCATCAATCGGCCGGTCGACACGGTCATCCAGGACTTCCAGAACACCCATTCCGCGTTGGCCGGGCAGGAGCACCTCGCCGAGCTGCTGCGGCTCGTCCTGTCCAGTGCCGATCTGCCCGACGGGGACAAGGAGGAGGCGGCCAACGTCATCCAGGGCGTGGCCGTCGACCTCGACCGGGCCGAACCCGACCAGGCGGCCGCGAAGACGAAACTGGAGATGCTCCGCACGGGCCTCGCCCAGGCCGCCGACATAGCCGGCCCGGCGTCCACGATCCTGGCATCGATCCTCGGTGCGCTAGGCGCCTGAGCCGCCACCCCGAACCCGCGACCTGCCCCCGCCTCGTGGAATCTGCCGATTCCCCTGCCGTCAGGTGGAGTATTCGCCGTCCCAGGGGGCGCTGAATCCGAGGTTGTCGGGATAGAGTTCGGCCCAGTCGTCTTCGTTCTCGTCCTCCCCATGCTGCTCGATGACCAGGCCGAACAGGACGCCGTCGGCGGTCACCCGGAACGGGCGGATACCGATGTCCTGGTATTCGCGATGCGGTAGAGCGTCCAGCAACTCCGCCATGCGCGCCTCCGCACGAACTCCCGGCGAATCCGCGTGGCCGCGTTGCCGCTGCTCTTCGCGCGCTGTTCCAGCGCACCAGATGTCGGAGTCGATGTGGCGGCCCTCGAAGTCGAACCGATGGAGGACGGTGTAAAGCCGCTTCACGTCCTCCCAGCCCTCGCCGTGACGGTACCCGTCCGGGAACGCGTAGGTGATCGACGCGAGGAACTGGCCATCGGCGTAGCGGCCGATCGTGCCCGTCCGGTAGTCCGGCTCGTAGGCGATCGGGATGACCTCGGGAACTGGCATGGCGGCACCCTAACCGCGGGCTCCGACATGATCCCCGCCTTGCGCGGCGCTGTCACAAACGGGCGGGGCGTCCGGTCCTTAGCTGTGGACATTCACCAGCTGTGGAGGAGGAACGCATGAGCTCTCACCTGCCCCCGGGCGTCGAGGTCGTCTCGACCCTGCCGGACGCCGCGGCCAAGATCGTGGACGGTGCCGAGGCCAGGACGATCCGCGTCACGCTGCCGCCCGGCGACCCGGGCGCGCCGCCGCACCGGCACCCCGGGCCGGTGTTCGGCTACGTGACCCAGGGCGAGATCCTCTTCGAGCTGGAGGGCCAGGCGCCGCGGGTGATCAAGGCCGGTGACGCCGTGTTCGAGCCGGGCGGCGACGTGATCCACATCCAGGGCGCCAACAACCTTCCGGACGCCCAGTCGCAGCTGGTGGTGACCATGTTCGCGCCTCCCGGGACTCCCGTCCTGACCGTGGTCGGCGAGGAGGAGCTGGCCGAACGCCGACACCTGCGGGTCCCCAGGTCCTGAGGGACGCGCAGGGAGGAGCCGGGCGGGCGGGGGCTGCCGCCCGTCCGGTCCGCCGGGGCGCTACCACCAGGCGGGCGGTTTGCCGGTGCTGTGGAGCCAGGTCGTGAAGAACGCGCCGAGGTCCTGGCCGGAGACCCGCTCGGCGAGGGCCTCGTACTCCTCGGTGGTGCCGTTGCCGTACTTGTGCTCGTCCAGCCAGGTGCGGGTCAGCTTCATGAACAGGTCGTCGCCGATCCTGTGCCGGAGGGCCTGCAGCGCCATTCCGCCGCGGAAGTAGATGGAGCGGTGGAACATCTGGTCGCGGCCGGGGTCGGCGGTCACGACGTCCCAGAACGCGGGCCGTCCCGGCGGCATGGGCGGCGGGTCAGCGTAGATCTGCTCGAACGCCTCCTGGGCGGACGGGCCGCCGTGTTTCTCGGCCCAGTACTTCTCAGTCCACAGCGCGTAGCCCTCGTTCAGCCAGACGTCCTTCCAGCGTCCGGGGGAGACGCTGTTGCCGAACCACTGGTGGCTCATCTCGTGCACCACACCCTTTTCGATGGGGTGCTTCTGGTAGGTCGGCCGGGTCTGGGTCTCCAGCGCGTTCTCGATGTTGAGCGGCGGGACGGAATTGTTCTCGATGATGGAGCCGGAGCTGGTGAACGGGTAGGGGCCGAAATAGTCGGCCAGCCCGTCGGTCGCCCGCGTCGTCCATTCCGGGGTCTGGAGCGCGTCGGGGTCGGACGCCACCGCCGGGTCGACCGCGTCCAGTTGCGGGACGCCCTTGGGGGTGGTGGTCGTCGACACGTTGAACCGTCCGATCGAGACGGTCGCGAGGTAGGTCGTCATCGGCCTGTCCTCGCGCCAGCGGAAGGTCTCCTTGCCGCCGGCGGTCCACCGCTTGACCAGGTGGCCGTTGGAGATCGCCTTGAGCCCCTTCGGCACCGTCGTCTCGATCGTGAAGAGCGCCTTGTCGCGCGGGTTGTCGTTGGACGGGAACCAGGTGGAGGCGGCGTTGGGCTCGGAGACCACCGTGGCGCCGTCCGACGTGTGCAGGAACCCGTACGGCAGGTCGAACACGATCGGGCCGCCCAGCGTCTGCGGCACGCCGTCGTACCGGACGACCACGGTGAACGGCCGCGACTTGCGCAGCCCCCGCCGCGGCGTGATCTCCAGCTCGCGCTCGCCGGTCCGGGCGAACGCGGCCTTGTGCCCGTTCACGCGCACCGACCGCACGTTCAGTTTGAACAGGTCCAGGTTGAACCGGGACAGGTTCTGGGTGGCGGTGGCCGTGATCGTGGTCGTCCCGGTGAGATGGTCGGTGTCGGGGTCGTAGGCGGTCTTCAGGTGGTAGCGGGCGACGTCGTACCCGCCGTTGCCGAGGTCGGGGAAGTAGGGGTCGCCGAGCCCGGGCGCCCCGGGCTCGTACCGGACATCGGCGGACGCGCCGGGCACGCAGAGCCCGAACGTCACGGCGGCGGCCGCGCCGACCACCACCGGAAGCCGCCTCACCCCGCCGACCGGCCTGTCTCCATCAGATCCGAACATGATCATTAACGTCCCCGCCCGCTCCGGTGATGATCACGGCCCCGCTCCATTGACCGCATCCGGCCACCCCGCCCGCCCCGCACGGCGGCCGATGAGTTTCGGCGCCCCGCCAGGTCTGCACGCTGGACGACCTCTACGACCGGTGAGGAGCTTCATGGGCAAGGTCATCTACTGGATGAACACCTCGATGGACGGCTATATCGAGGACCCCGGCGGCGGCATGGGCTTCATGGACCCGGACGACGACTTCCGCCGGGCGGCGAACGAGCATGTCCGCCGGATCTCGGCGTTCCTGTTCGGGCGGCGGCTGTACGAGGCGATGGAGAAGCCCTGGACGCAGGACCTCGGCAAGGAGGACGCCCCGCCCCTCGAGCGGGAGTTCGCCCAGCTCTACAAGGAGACGCCGCGGTACGTCTTCTCCGACACCGTCCAGACCGTCCCGGAAGGGGTCACGATCGTCCGCCGCAAGGACGCCGAGTCCACGGTGACGCGCCTCAAGCAGGAGTTCGACGGCCCGCTCCAGCTCGGCGGCCCCGAACTCGCCGCCTCCCTGGCGGACCTGATCGACGAGTTCTGGGTGTACGCGTCCCCCGTGATCATCGGCGGCGGCAAGCCGTACATGCCCGTGAGCAAGGAGGTGCGGCTCCACCTGGCCGAACACCGAGTCTTCCCCTCAGGCATCACGTTCCGGCGCTACATCCGCGCGTGACCGGCCAAGAGCCGAACCCGCCCTACCGACCAGCGTGAACGCGACCAACTAGAGCATCTCGCCGTCAGGCCCTCGCCTGGCAATGGAACTAGTCCCGCTTGGCCTGAGCAATAAGGGAGGCGAAGGCTCGGCGGGTGAGGACGAGGTGCCCGGCGTCGGCGTCCTTACTGTCACGGACGCCGACGCCCCCCGCGAGTCGTGCCAGTTCGACGCAGTTGCCGTAGTCGTCCGACCGCGTGGATTTGCGCCATTGGGTGGTCATGAGAGCGCGATCGAGGGGCCTCGGTGAGGCGACTCATCCCGCAGAGCTAGGGAAAGGAGGCCGGCGAAGGCTTGCCGGGAGAGAGCGAGGTGGCCTGCGCCGGGTGCCTTGCTGTCCCGAATGCCAATCTCCGGGCCCAGATCAGCGACCTCAATACAGTCCGACTGGGTCGAGGTACTACCGCTGTAGCTGGACTTTCGCCATTGGATCATGAGAATCGCTCCAGCATCTTGATGAGCACGTTCAGTGATGCGTTCTTGGGTAAGGCCACATCTCCGATGAGGTCGAACCACACCCGATATGAGGCTATCTCGGTTGCATCCTGGACGAGTCGTCCGCCCCCATGGGCAGCACAGTAGACCGTGTGCGAGCGGTCCACGGTCATGATCTTGAAAGAACCGTCGCGGCCTACGTGCGCACCGGCGTCCCTGGGAACGATTCTGATGGTGACATGGGAGAGACTGGCCATCTCCACGAGATGGGCAAGTTGCTCGCGCATGATCGCGGTGGAGCCCACCGGCTGCTCTATGACGCCTTGGTCGAGCAGAACCCACACTCGGGGCCGTGGCTTGCGGTGGAGGTACTCCTGGCGCTGGAGACGGGCCTTGACTCCGTCCTCGGGGTCTTCTATCCCGGCCGCGTCGAACATGGCGCGGATGTAGCCCTCGGTTTGGAGTAGGCCCGGAACCCAGCCGAGCTCCCATATCCGAAGTTCAGCGGATCTTGCTTCAAGATCTAGATGTGTCTTGAACCATTCGACCTCGTGCCCCGCCTTGGCGAAGTTCACCAAGCGCCTGAAAGAGCAGCCCAAGCCCCAGGCGCCGTCGATCTTGCTTGCGTGGTTCGCCTGGAGCCTGGTGTCTCCTGATTCAACACGGGCAACCAATGACCGATCCCTGTCGATCAGGTCGCCCACGGCAGCGAGGGACAGTCCTCGCTCAAGGCGCTGTCTTCGCAGCTCAACGGCTATGAAGTCCCAGAGATCATTGTCGGGATCGAAGCCGTGACGCGTGCGCATGGTCATCCTTGGCTTGTTGAGCTTGTTGAACTCCCGTAGCCAATATATGTCAACCGGAGGCAGCCTTGTCGTGGAAACGCGAGGGAAAGGGAGGTGGGTGAAATGGGAGTGAAAGCCTCGGGTTCGGGCGAGTTGGACATTTCTTGTCTCGCGGCCGGGACGGTGTCGGGACTGGTGCGGACTCTGGTGGAGTTCCGGCTTGCGGAATGGGGGCTGGAAAAGCTCGCGGACGATGTTCTGTTGATCGCCGGTGAGCTTGTCGCCAATGCCGTCCGGCACGCGCCGGCGGATCGGGAGATCCGGGTCCGGTTCACGCGGGAGGCTTCGGCCGTCGTGCTGGCGGTGTGGGACTCGTCCGATGCCATGCCGGTAATGCGGCCGGTCGTGGAGCTCACGCTGGACGACGTCGTGCCGGACGCTCGGGCCCTGGAGGACGGGCACGACGACGGGATCGGCGGGTGGGGCCTCCCGCTCGTCCAGGCTCTCTCGTCCGGCTGCGGAGTCCGCGACACCGAGCCGCACGGCAAGTGGGTGTGGGCGAAGGTCGCCACCTGATGCGTACGGCCGTGCTGTGGGGGCGGACGGTGGCGGGACGCCGCATGGCCGTGCGTTGGCTCGATCTTCTTGCCGACGGGGTCGGTGCGCGCGGGTATCGGTGCCTCCGGCTCTACCGGGTCGGGTGGCTGCCGATGCTGTGGGTCTACGCGCGCGGGGCCGTCCGGGATGTCGGGGTCCTGGTGGACGTGAGGGCCGTCCCCGGGGGCCTCGCCTACTACGAGACTGAGCGGGGACGGGCGGGCTACCTATCTCCGTGCGGAGAGGTTGAGGGAGCCGTTGAGCAGGTTGACCTGCTTCTCAAGCACCGCATGTACCCGGCCACCTGGTAAGGCCGGCTGAGCCACCGCCCACGGAGGCTGTGGGCGGTGGCTGTGCTCAGCGGGCGGGGAGGATTCGGCCCCTGACTTCGCCGAAGCCGATGCGGGTGCCGGACGGGCCGGGGGCCGTGGCGGTGATGGCGACCTCGTCGCCGTCCTCTAGGAAAGTGCGGGGCTCGTTGTTGACCTCGATGGGCTCCTTGCCGCCCCAGGTCAGTTCTATGAAGGCGCCACGTTGGTCCTTGGCCGGGCCTGAGATGGTGCCGGACGCGAACAGGTCGCCTGTGCGGGACGAGGCGCCGTTCACCGTCATGTGCGCGAGCATCTGCGCCGGGGACCAGTACATCTCGCGGTAGGGCGGGCGGGAGACCACCTGGCCGTTCCACGAGACCTCAAGGGAAAGGTCGAGCCCCCACGGGTTCTTCTCCTGGAGGTAAGGGAGGGGCTCCGGGTCCTGGGGCGGGGTCGCCACGCGGGCCGCTTCCAAGGCGAGGAGGGGGACGACCCACTGGGAGATGGACGTCGCGAAGCTCTTCCCTAGGAAGGGCCCAAGCGGGACGTACTCCCACGCCTGGATGTCACGGGCCGACCAGTCGTTGACCAGGACGACGCCGAAGACGCGCTCGGAGAAGTCTTCCGTGGTGACCGGCGTGCCCAGGGGCGAGCCCGTGCCCACGACGAAGCCGACTTCGGCCTCGATGTCCAGGCGGCGGCTCTCGCCGAAGGTCGGGGCGTCCTCGCCCTTGCGCTGGCCGGTGGGGCGGACGATGTCCGTCCCGGACGGGACGACCGTGCCGGCGCGGCCGTGGTAGCCGACCGGGAGGTGCTTCCAGTTCGGCATCAGCGGTTCGGAGCCGGGGCGGAACAGGCGGCCGAGGTTCGACGCGTGGTGCTCGGACGCGTAGAAGTCGACGTAGTCGGCGACCTCGAACGGCATGTGCATGGTGACCGCGTCCACCGGATGCACCGCCGCGTCGGGGATGTCGTCCGCGACCAGGTCGAGGAGTTGTTCGCGGACCTCGACCCAGCGGGCGTGGCCCTGCGCCATGAACGGGTTCAGGGACGGTGCCGCGAAGACGTCGTCGCCCAGCGCCGCGGCGAGGTCCACGACCGAGTCGGCGACGCGGACGCCCACGCGCGGTGAACCGCCGGGGGGAGAGAAAACGCCGTACGGGAGGTTGGCGAGCCCGAAGTGGGAGCCTTCGGGGATCGCGATGCGGGTCATCGGGTGGTCTCCTGGAGGGCGGACGCGAGCAGGCCCAGGTCCGCGAGTTCGTTCAGCGGGTCGGTGATGCTGCACGTCCCGAAGGACAGGAAGCGGCCGCGCGCGGCGATCGTGCGGGCCGTGCCGAGCGTCGAGACGTGGGACGCGATGGAGCGGGCGTCGCGGTCGGCGAGGATCGCGGCCAGTTCGGTGACCGGGCGGCCGCGCAGGGCGGCGTCGGTCGCGAGCAGCAGGTTCAGGAAGCCGTGCTGATGGAAGCCGGTCTCCGGGTCGGTGTTGCGGACGGGGTGGTGCAGCCCGGCCGTCGCCTTGAACGGGAGGCGGGCGTCCACGACCTGCTTGATCCCGGCGGCCAGTTCCTCCGGGCTCGGGTACAGGTGCGCCTTGACGCCGCCGGTGCGGAACTTGGCGCGGTGCCGCCGCGCGGCGACGGCGGCGATCATCGCGGAGCGGCGGTCGTCGCGCGGGATCTCGACGTAGACGGGGACGTCGGCGCGGCCGAGCAGGCGGAAGAACTCCTCCGGCTGCATGCCGGGCGGGACGGCGACCTCCAGGCCGCGCACCGTGATCGGCAGGTCGGCGGCGGCGGCGAGGGCCTTGGACGCCTGGCACGGGCCGCTCGGCGCAGTGATCGACACGTCGAGGGGCTCCCCGCCGAGCAGCGGGTAGAGGTCGTCCAGCGCGGTCGCCGGCAGGACGAGCGGGCCGACGAGGTCGGCGTACGGGGCGGCGCGGTGCGCGCGGTGGGCCGGGACGGCGTCGGCGAGCGGTGCGAGTCCCGGCGGGAACACGGCGGCGTCGTCGCACAGGCCGTGGGCGAACGCGGGGATCACCGCTGCCTCGCCCAGGTCCACGCGTAGGCGGAGTCTTCGCAGGCCAGCCCGCCTTCACCGAGTTCGAGCGGATGGAACGTGTCGACCATGACCGCCAGCTCGTCGAAGAACTCGACGCCGATGCTGCGCTCGTAGGCGCCGGGCTGCGGGCCGTGCGCGAGGCCGCCGGGGTGGACGGAGACGGAGCCCTGGCCGATGCCGGAGCCCTTGCGCGCCTCGTAGTCCCCGCCGCAGTAGAACATGATCTCGTCGGAGTCGACGTTCGAGTGGTAGTACGGCACCGGGATCGACAGCGGGTGGTAATCCACCTTGCGCGGCACGAAGTTGCACACGACGAAGTTGTGGCCCTCGAACACCTGGTGGACGGGCGGCGGCTGGTGGACGCGGCCCGTGATCGGCTCGAAGTCGTGGACGCTGAACGTGAACGGGTACAGGCAGCCGTCCCAGCCGACGACGTCGAACGGGTGCCGCGCGTACGTCATGCGGGTGCCGACGATGCCGCGCGACGTGCGGTGCTTGACGAGGACCTCGACGTCGGTCTCGTCGGAGAGCAGAGGCTCGGACGGGCCGTGCAGGTCGCGCTCGCAGTACGGGGCGTTCTCCAGGAACTGCCCGTAGCGGGACAGGTAGCGCTTGGGCGGCGCGATGTGGCCCGTCGCCTCGATCGCGTAGGCGCGCAGCGGCTCGTCGCCGGTCGGCAGCCAGCGGTGCGTGGTGGACGTCGGGATGATGACGTAGTCGCCCTGCTGCGCGGACAGCGTGCCGAAGACCGTCTCGACCGTTGCCGTTCCCGACTCGATGTAGACGATCTCGTCGCCGGTCGCGTTGCGGTACAGCGGCGAGTCGGCGGACGACACGACGTAGGAGAGGCGCACGTCGTTGTTGGCGAGGATCACCCTGCGGCCGGTGACGACGTCGGTGTCCGCCCAGGTCTCCTTGGGGAACAGCTCGTGCAGCTTCAGATGGCGCGGCTTGAGCGGATGGTTGGGGGTCGTCGCCGTGTCGGGGACGTCCCAGGCCCGGGAGTCGGTGATCGCCGACGGGATCTCCCGGTGGTACAGGAGGGACGAGTCGGACGAGAAGCCCTCCTCGCCCATCAGTTCCTCGAAGTACAGCCGCTCCTCGCCGTCCCCGTGGTCGATGTGCCTGTGCTGGGTGTGGCGCTTCGGCGGCACGTGGCCGACCCGACGGTAGTGGGCCATGTCCATCGCCTCCGATGGTTAATGCATTAACTACTTTCTGCCGACCTTACGGGTGTTCTTCCGTTCAGGGAAGGGCCTAACCCGGTCACGGCGGCCCGGCCCTCCCCGTGCCGCCCGGCCGGCGCGGGGTCAGGAACGCTCGCGGGCGTCGAAGGACGTCCGGCCCGCGATGAGCTTGTCCAGCAGCATGATCAGCATCCGCTGCTCGGTCTCGGTCAGCGTGCCGGCCCACTGCCGCTCGCGCTCGTGCTGCGCGGCGAAGATCTCCAGCATCGCCGTGCGGCCCTTCTCGGTCAGCGACAGGATCACCGACCGGCCGTCGCGCTCGCCGGGCGTCCGGTCCATCATCCCGTCCGCGACCAGCGTCTTCGCCAGGTTGGAGACGGCGGCGCGGCTCATCCCGGCGAGCGTCGCGGCCCGGCCCGGCTCCAGCGGACCGGCCAGCCAGGTCACGAACAGCAGCCGGAACCCGGCCCAGGAGTGCCCGCGCGGCCGGTGCACCGTGGACTCCAGGTCGTAGGTGACGATCGCCGACGCCCGGTTCAGGGTCAGCAGCAGCCGGGTCGCGAGGCGGTCGGGGAAGCCGAACTCCTCCGAGAGCCGCCGTCCCGCGAGGTCGACGAACGTCCAGAAGCCGAGGTCGTCCCGCTCATCCATCGCCCCCACCCCACATCCCACCCGCGCTCCACATCCCACCCGCGCTCCACATCCCACCCGCGCTCCACATCCCACCCGCGCTCCACATCCCACTCGCGACCCGCAGTCGATCGCCACCCCACATCCCACCATCGCGCCGCATTCGACCCGCACCCCACATCCGGTTCATGGTTTGACCATTTAACCCGGCGGGCCGCCGGGTGTCAGGGGGAGATCATCGGGCATTTCCCGGAGCGGGGAGCGGGCAGACCACGGGGAGGCACGCATGGCGACCGTCGCCGACCAGTTCATCGAGGTGCTGCGGCAGGCCGGCGTACGGCGCGTCTACGGGGTGGTGGGCGACAGCCTCAACCCCGTCGTGGACGCCGTCCGCCGGACGGCCGGGATCGACTGGGTGCACGTCCGCAACGAGGAGGCGGGCGCGTTCGCGGCGGCGGCCGAGGCGCAGACGACCGGGCGGCTCGCGGTGTGCGCGGGCAGTTGCGGGCCCGGCAACACGCACCTGATCCAGGGCCTCTATGACGCGCACCGGTCGGGGGCGCCGGTGCTGGCGCTGGCGTCGCAGATCCCGAGCGTCCAGATCGGCAGCGGCTACTTCCAGGAGACGCATCCCGAGCGGCTGTTCACCGAGTGCAGCCACTACTGCGAGCAGATCGTCACGCCGGAGCAGATGCCGCGCATCCTGCGGACCGCGATCCAGCACGCGATCGGGCACGGCGGCGTCGCGGTGCTGACGATGCCCGGCGACACCGCCGGCAAGGACGCGGTCGCCTCGACCGGGGAGCACGACTTCCTCGTCCGGAAGGGGATCGTCCGGCCGCCGTCCGACCAGGTCGCGCAGCTCGCCGGGGCGCTGAACCGGGCGCGCAGGCCGATGCTGTTCTGCGGCTCCGGCGTGAAGGACGCGCACGCCGAGGTGATGGAGCTGGCGCACAGGCTGCTGTCGCCGGTCGGGCATGCGCTGCGCGGCAAGGAGTGGATCCAGTTCGACAACCCCTTCGACGTCGGCATGAGCGGGCTGCTCGGCTACGGCGCCTGCTACGAGGCGATGCAGGCCGCCGACCTCGTCCTGCTGCTGGGCACCGACTTCCCGTACGACCCGTTCCTGCCCGGCAAGAACACGATCCAGGTGGACGACGACCCGGCGAAACTGGGGCGGCGCACCCCGCTCGACCTGGCCGTCCATGGGGACGTGGGCGAGACGCTGAGGCTCGTCATGGACCAGGTCGAGCAGAAGCAGGACCAGACGTATCTGGACGACATGCTGCACCGCCACACGCGCGCGCTGGAGAACGTCGTCTCCGCCTACACGCGCGACATCGAGAAGCACATTCCGATCCATCCGGAGTTCGTCGCGAGCGTCCTGGACGACCTCGCCGCCGACGACGCGATATTCACCGTCGACACCGGCATGTGCAACGTGTGGGCCGCCCGCTACCTCACCCCCAACGGGCGCCGCCGTGTGATGGGCTCGTTCGTGCACGGCTCCATGGCCAACGCGCTGCCGCACGCCATCGGCGCCCAGTACGGCGCGCCCGGACGCCAGGTCGTGTCGCTCTCCGGTGACGGCGGCCTCGGGATGCTGCTCGGCGAACTGCTCACCGTGAAGCTCCACCGCGTCCCCGTGAAGATCATCGTGTTCAACAACGCGTCGCTCGGCATGGTGAAGCTGGAGATGATGGTGGACGGCTTCCCCGCCTTCGAGACCGACCACGAGGCCGTCGACTACGCGGCGGTCGCGGCGGCCATGGGGATCGAGTCGGCGCGGGTGGAGCGCCCGTCCGACGTCCGCACGCTGATGGAGCGGGCCCTCGCCGCGCCCGGCCCCTACCTGCTGGACGTCGTCACCGACCCGAACGCCCTGTCCATCCCGCCGCACATCACGCCGCAGCAGGTCAAGGGGTTCGCGCTGTCGGCGGGCAAGACCGTCCTCACCGGCGGCGTCGGCAAGATGCTCGACCTGGCGCGCAGCAACCTGCGCAACATCCCCCGCCCCTGACCGCCCGGGAGCCGCGGTCGGGATCAAGGGAGAGTCGCGGTCGGGATCAGGCGGGGTGCTGCGGTCGGGATCAGGCGGGGAGCCGCGCCGCGATCCCGTCCAGGACGATCGACAGGCCGAGCTCGAACCCCGCGCCGAAGTCGGTGCCCCCGGCGTCCAGGTGCACGGCGAGCGTCGGATAGTCGGCGGCGTCCCGCCGGATCAGCTCCCCGGCCCGCTCCCGCAGCTCCGCCTCCGCCGCCGGGTCGCGAACCGGGCGCGCCATGCCAGCTCCTCGGCGACGAACCCGTGCAGGTAGCCGCTGACCGCGCTCACGGCCGCGGTGAGCTCCGGCCCCGACAGGCCCGCCCGGTGGAGCGCCGCGAACACGCGCTCCGAGCGGGCCAGGGAACCGGGGCCCAGCAGCGGTCTCGTCCCCATCAGGGCGGGCACCCACGGGTGGCGGAGCATGACCTCCCGCCCGCGAGCCATGTGCGCGGCGACGACGTCCCGCCAGGCGCCGGTCTCGTCCGGCACCGGCTCGATCTCGGCGATGGCGGCGTCGAGGGCCAGATCGAGGACGTCCTCCTTGGCGGCGACGTACTCGTACAGCGACATGGTCCCGGCGCCGAGCCGGGCGGCGAGCCGCCGCATCGAGAAGCCGTCCACGCCCTCGGCGTCAAGTAGCGCGACCGCCGCCGCGACGATCCGCTCGCGCGACAGCCGGGGCTTGCGCGGACGTTCCGCGCCGCGAAACCAGACCGAG
This sequence comes from Actinomadura geliboluensis, assembly GCF_043197915.1. Taxonomy (NCBI): domain Bacteria; kingdom Bacillati; phylum Actinomycetota; class Actinomycetes; order Streptosporangiales; family Thermomonosporaceae; genus Actinomadura; species Actinomadura geliboluensis. Next base: position 412,534 of record NZ_JBICUA010000008.1, read on the forward strand.
TCACTGCGTGCAGTTCCCATCCGCGCAGCCTCCATCCGTGCAGTGTACGGAAAACCGTACGGCTAGCTTGGCCTCGATTGCGGAACCCCCTCTGACAGAAGGAGGCGACATGGACGACGAGTGGCTGCGTTCCTACGCGCTGCTGGCGCTGCGAGTCGCCCGAGCCGCGGACGGGCCGAACACCAGCGGGCTGGCGCTGGTCTACCGGGGTCCGGCCGGATGGCGGGAGGCGGTCGCGGCGGAGGAGCCGGTCCCGCCCGCCCGCCTCGCCGAGGACGCGGACGCGCTGCTGGACGCCCTCCCGTCCGAACCCACCCGAGCCCCTCACCACGCCGCTCGCCGCACTAACCACCGCGCCGACCTCGATGCCGACCTCGATGCCGACCGCGATGCCGACCGCCGCGCCGACCGCGATGCCGACCGCCGCGCCGACCGCGATGCCGACCGCCGCGCCGACCACCGGACTGACCACCGTGCCGACCGCCATGCCGACCACCGCGTCGACCAGCGTACTGGCCACCGCGCCGACCATCGTGCCGTCCATCTCGCCGGGCAGGTGCGGGCGTTGCGGGCGGTGGCGCGGCGCCTTGCGGGTGTGCCGGCCGCGCTGCCGGAGTACGTCCGCGAATGCCTGGGCATCGAGGCGGAGCGGGTGCCGGAGGCGGTGTTCGCCGAGGCGCACGAGATGCTCGACGCGGCGCTCCCACCGGGCACCCCCGGCGGGTCGCTCGCCGAGCGCCGGGCGGGCTGGCGCGGCGCCCACCGGCTCGACGACGTCGACCGGCTCCCCGCGCTCGTGGACCGGGCGGTCACCGAGACCCGGGCCCGCACCTCCCGGATCGTCCCGCTGCCCGAGGACGAGACCGTCACGTGCCGGCTCGTGTCCGATGTGCCGTTCCATGCGGCGGGCGAGTACGCGGGCGGCAGATCCTCCACCATCCACATCAACCGCGATGTCCCGTTCAACCTGGCCGACCTGCTGTACGTCGTGGCCCACGAGGGGCATCCGGGGCATATCGCCGAAGCGGTGCTCAAGGAGATCCACCTGCCCGGACGGCTCGAACGGCGGGTCTGGTTCCTGCTCTCACCGCAGGGCGTCCTCAGCGAGGGGCTGGGGCTGGCGGCGGAGGAACTGGTCTTCCCCGGGGACGAGGCCCGGGAATGGCTCTCCGGGAACGTCCTCGGCCGGGACCCCGGCGAGGTCGCCGCCCTGCACCGCGCGGCGAACCTGCTGTGGGGCGTCTGGCCCAACGCCACGCTGATGGCCGCCGAGGGGCGGCCGGAACGCGAGGTCCGCGACTACCTGGTGCGCTGGGCGCTGCTCGGGGAGGACGAGGCGGCCGCCGCGATGCCGCTCGTCATGGTGCCGGGAGGCAACCCCTACCTCTACGCCTACTACCACGGATGGCGGCTCGTCCGGGCCTGGCTGGACGGCCCCGACCGGTGGGCGCGGGCGCGGCGGCTGCTCACCGGGGACCTGCACCCCGCCGAGCTCGCGGAGAGCGCCGGCGCCGGTTAGCGGTACTCGCGGGCGATCTCGGCCAGGGACTCCTCGACCACCTCGGCGAGGGAGCGGGTGGAGCGCTCCTCGGTCCAGGTCACGGACGCGACGCGGAGCGCGGTCATGAACGCCCCGGCCATGACGCGGTGGCGCAGGCCGGCGGACGGGACGCCGTCGCGGGCGGCGATCAGCTCGGTGAGGGCCCGCTCGAACTCGGCGTAGTGGGCGAGCTGCCGGGCCAGGACGGACGGGTGGTTGCGGGCGAGCCGGACCTGCGCCGCCCACTGCGGGTCGAGGTCGCCGAACCGCTCGTGGACGAGCCGCCACGTGGCCTGCAGCGCCGTCCAGGACGACTCGTCCTCCGGGCGGGCCTGGAACGTCTCCAGGAGGGCGCGCATCCGCTGCTCGCCGCCGTAGAGGAGGGCCTCCTCCTTGCCGCCGAAGTAGTTGGAGAAGGTGCGGCGGGACACGCCGGCGGCGTCGGCGATGGCCTCGACGGTGACCTCGTCAAGGCCGTGCTCGACGGAGAGGCGCATCGCGGCCTCGTGAAGGGCGCGGCGTGTCGCCTCCTTCTTGCGCTCGCGGAGCCCGCCGCGCGGCTCAGGCCGCGCTCCCTGGGGCTCGGGGCGTCCGTCCCGCTGCCCGGACGATCCGCCCTGCTGCCCGGACGATCCGCCCTGGGGCTCGGGGCGTCCGCTCTGCCGCTCGGGCGACCCGCCCTCGCGCTCGCGAAGTCCGCCCTTGTGTTCGCGCAGCCCACCGGTGCTCTCCATGGTGCGTCCAGCCTACCCACCTTCAAATGCTGCTCTGTGAGAAAATTTGCCCACTGGGAATAAGAGCCCGGGGCGGCGGGGTTGAAGCCTCGTTCCCAACTTCTCGCGGAGGCGTCTCTTGACCGTTCCTGCCCCGACCAGACCTGCGCAGATGACGCACCGGCAGGTCCTAGAAGCACTCAGCGGCCTGCTGCTGGTGCTGTTCGTGGCGATGCTCAGCGGCACCGTCGTGTCCACCGCGCTGCCGCAGATCATCGGTGCGCTCAAGGGCAGCCAGTCGCAGTACACGTGGGTCGTCACCGCGACCCTGCTGGTGTCCACCGCCAGTACCCCCATCTGGGGCAAGCTGGCCGACCTCTACAACAAGAAGACGCTGCTCCAGGCGGGCGTCGTCATCTTCATCGTGGCGTCGGCCGCGTCCGGGTTCGCGCAGAACACCGCGCAGCTCATCTTCTTCCGCGCCGTGCAGGGGCTCGGCGTCGGCGCGCTGCAGATCCTCGTCCAGATCATCATGGCCGCGATGATCAGCCCGCGTGACCGGGGCCGCTACTACGGCTACCTCGGCGGCGTGATGGCGGTCGCGACCGTCGGCGGGCCGCTGCTCGGCGGGCTGATCGTCGACTCGGCGCTCGGCTGGCGCTGGTGCTTCTTCATCGGCGTCCCGTTCGCCGTCGTCGCGTTCGTGCTGCTGCAGAAGACCCTCAAGCTGCCGGTCATGCGGCGCCCCGACGTGAAGATCGACTACGCGGGGGCGACGCTGATCGCCGCCGGTGTCAGCGTCCTGCTCATCTGGGTCACCTTCGTCGGCGAGAACTTCGCCTGGCTGTCCTGGCAGACGGCCGCGATGGCGGGCGGCGGCGTCGTGCTGCTGGCGATCGCCGTGTGGGTCGAGAGGCGGGCGGCCGAGCCGATCGTCCCGCTGGACATCGTCGCGCGCCGCAACACCGCCCTCGCGATCATCGCGAGCCTCGCGGTCGGCATGGCCATGTTCGGCGGCGCCGTCTTCCTCGGCCAGTACTTCCAGATCGGACGCGGCTACAGCCCGACCAAGGCGGGCCTGCTGACCTTCCCGATGATGCTCGGCGTGTTCGGCGCGTCCACCATCGCCGGACGCCTCGCCACCAAGACCGGCAAGGTGAAGCCGTACATCGTGTTCGGGACGCTAGTCCTGACCGCCGGGTTCGGCATGCTGGCGACCATCGACCACGAGACCTCGCTGGTCTACCTCGGCGTCGGGATGTTCCTGATCGGCGCCGGGGTCGGCATGACGATGCAGAACCTCGTGCTCGTCGTGCAGAACTCCGTCCACCTGAACGAGATCGGCGCCGCCAGCGGGACCGTCACCTTCTTCCGCTCCCTCGGCGGGACGGTCGGCGTGTCGGTGCTCGGCGCGGTGCTCGCCAACCAGGTCGCCGACAAGATCGCCGGCGGGCTGCGGCGGCTCGGCGTCGACCCGACCGCGGGCGGCGGCGACGCCGGCAACCTCGACATCGCGGCGCTGCCGGGACCGGTCAAGGAGATCGTCCGGGCCGCCTACGGCGATGCCACCGGGCACATCTTCCTGGTATCCACCGCCATCGCGGTCGTCGGGATCATCGCGGCGGCGCTGCTCAAGCCGGTCACGCTGCGCGACAGCCTCGACCTGGCCGAGCCCGCGGCGCCCGCCGAGGCGAACGCGGCGGACGCGGCGGAGAAGGCGGGCAGGACGCACAAGGCGGACGCCCCGATGACCGCCGCCGCGGACGGTTCGTTGTCAGGCACCTGACAATCGCCGCCGCGAAGAGCTGACTTCAGTCAGAAGTGCACGAAAGCCGCCAACCGTACGGTCGGTAATCCGGAACCCCGTACCGGAGGCGGTGGGAGATGAGCGGACGATCGGAGTTCGGGCACCGTGCGGCGTCGGTCGCGCGCGCGGGCGGCATGTTCGCCCGGAGCGGGCTGTGGCGCCCCGGGCCGCCGCTGAAGGTCGTCCGCCAGCTCGACGCCCTGCGCCGCTGGGGCACCCTGCTCGGCGGGACGGTCGCCTCCGCGGCCGCCCGCGACCCCGGCGTCGTCGCGATCGCCGACGACGCCGGGGAGCTGACCTACGGCGAGCTGGACGCCCGCACCGACCGGCTCGCCGCCGCGCTCGGCCGGTTCAACGACTCGCCCCGCGTGGCGGTGCTGTGCCGCAACCACCGCGGCATGGTCGAGGCGCTCACCGCGTGCAGCAAGCGCGGCTCCGACCTGGTGCTGCTCAACACGGGGATGAGCACCGAGCAGCTCGTCACCGTCCTGCGGCAGCAGCAGGTCGAGGTCGTCATCGCCGACGCCGAGTTCGCCGGGTTCATCGCGGCCGTGCCGAAGACCGCGCACGTCATCACGGCCGGCGGGCCCGGGTCGGAGCTGGAGAACGTCATCGCGACCGCGCCGACGGCGCCGGTCGACCCGCCGGCGAAGCCCGGCCGGACGATCGTGCTCAGCTCCGGCACCACCGGCCACCCCAAGGGCGCCGACCGGCACTCGCGCCCCGGGCTGTCGCCGCTCACCTCGATCCTTTCCCGCATCCCCTACCGGGTGCACGAACGGATGTTCATCGAGGCGCCGCTGTTCCACACCTGGGGCTACGCGATGCTCCAGACCGCGATCTCGCTGCGCGCCACGATCGTCCTGCGGAGCCGGTTCGACCCCGAGCAGACCCTCCGCACGATCGACGTCACGGGAGCGACCGCGCTCGTCGCCGTGCCGGTCATGCTCCAGCGCGTCCTGGACGTCCCGGAGGCGGCGAGGTGCAAGCACGACACGTCCTCCCTGCGGATTGCCGCCGTCAGCGGCTCGGCCCTGCCCGCGACGCTCGCCACCGCGTTCATGGACGCGTTCGGCGACGTCCTCTACAACCTGTACGGGTCGACCGAGGCGTCCTGGGTCACCATCGCCACGCCCGCCGACCTGCGCGCCGACCCCGACACGGCCGGCACGCCGCCGCCGGGGACGAAGGTCGCGATCCTGGACGACGAGGGACGCCCCGTCCCGCCCGGCACCACCGGCCGCATCTTCGCCGCCAACGAACTGCTGTTCGCCGGCTACACCGGTGGCGGCACCAAAGAGATGCGGGACGGCCTGATGAGCCTCGGCGACGTCGGGCACCTCGACGACCAGGGCCGGCTGTTCGTGCACGGCCGCGACGACGACATGATCGTCTCGGGCGGCGAGAACGTCTTCCCGGGCGCGATCGAAGAGGTGCTGGAGAAGCTGCCGCAGGTCAGGGAGGTGGCCGTCGTCGGCGTCCCGGACGAGGAGTTCGGTCAGCGCGCCGCCGCCTTCCTCGTCCTGCGCGAAGGGGCTGAGCTGGACGCCGACGCCGTTCGCGCGCACGTCCGGGAGCATCTGGCCCGCTTCGCCGTGCCCCGCGACGTCCACTTCCTGGACGCGCTCCCCCGCAACGCCACAGGCAAGGTCGTCCGCCGCGCTCTGCTCTCCTAGCGCTCTGCTCTCCTAGCGCTCTGCTCTCCTAGCGCCCGGCCCGCCTACCGCCCGGCCCGCCTACCGCCCGGCCCGCCTACCGCCCGGCCCGCCTACCGCCCGGCCCTTTTAGAGCCCGGCCCGCCTAACGCCCTGCCTCTTAACGCCCTGCCTCTTAACGCCGCCCCCCTAGCGCCCTGCGCTCCTATCCCTGCCCTAGCGCTCGGCTGGGTTCAGGGGCTGAGGGTGAACCAGAGGCGGGTGCGGTCGGGGGTCTGATCCAGTCCCCATTCGTCGGCGAGGGCGTCGATGACGGTCAGGCCGCGGCCGTGGTCGAGGCGGCGGCGGACGTGCGGGTCGGCCGCCGCCGGTCCGGGGCGGGCGGGGCCGTCGTCGGCGACCTCCACGAGCAGCGCGCGGCCGTCGGTGGCGACGGTCACCGTGACGAGCCCGGAACCGTGCAGGACGGCGTTGGCGACGGCCTCGGCCGTCATCAGCTCGACGTCGTCGAGGAGCCCCTCGTCCGCGATGAGCTTGGCGGCGCGCTCGCGCACCGCTCGGCGGGCCCGGCGGCCGCCCTCGCCGTCGCTGAAGCCGAACGGTTCGCCCAGCCTCTCCAACCTGACCGACACTGCATCACCACACCTGACTCGGAAGCGCACCGCAATCATTCACCTGCGGTGAGTGATCGGCAATGCGCCCGATGCATTGATCTTGGCCTTTCCGGGACAGCCGGGCCCCGCGATACTCACCGAGGCGCACAAATCGGGTGTTTTCTCCGTCTCGCGGCGAGAATCGGCGGACGCCCTCCTCATGTCACCATCCGTTTCGACAGCGTTTTTCGCCGGGTGGGGTGAAGGACGCGAGTCCGTCCCGGAGGTGCGCCATGCACGCGGTCGTCCTCGCCTGCGCCGCGCAGGCCGTCTATATCGCCGCCTACGTCCTGTTCAAGACGGCCGCCGGGCGGATGAGCCCGATCGGGGGTCGGCACCCGCTGCACGCCGCCGGACGGCTCGGGCGCAGTCCGCGCTGGCTCGCCGGGGTCGCGGTGCTGCTGGCGGGGTTCGCCCTGTCGGCCTTCGCGCTAGTGACGCTGCCCGTGGTCGCGACCCTGCCCGCCTACGGGCTCGGCCTCATCACGCTCCTCGCGGTGGGGATGAGCGGGTTCGGTGAACGGCCGACGTCGCGGGAGTGGCTCGCGGTCCTCATCACTGTGGCCGCGATGATCACCGCGGCGCTGTCGGTGCTGCCCGGCGCCGGCGAGTCGTTGCCGGACGCCCTGCACCGGCCGGGCGGCGCCAGTGCCGCCGATACCCTCCCGCTGTGGAAGGCGGGCCTGGTGTTCGTGCCGTCGCTTGTCCTGCCGCTGTGGATGTTCTGCGTGCGCGACCGCCCCGTCAGCGGACGGCACGCGCGCCCGCTGACCGGCATCGCCCACGGGCTCGGCGCGGGCGTCCTGCTCGGCGCCACCGAGGTGTTCGGCCAGGGCATGGCGATGATGCTCGCCGACGGCCGGGGCGCAGGGGTGCTGGCCTCGCCGCACCCCTACCTGTTTCTGCTCGCGGGCCTCCTCGGCCTCGGGCTGCTCTCGATCGGCCTGCAGCGCTGCCGCCTCATGATCATCGTCACGGTCGTCACGGTCACCGCCAAGACGCACCTGCTGCTGTCGGCCACGCTGCTGTACGGCGAGCCGTGGCCGCACGAGTCGGGACCGTTCCTGTTGCGCGTCGCGGGCGTCGGTCTGGCCGTCCTGGCGCTCCTGGCCTTCCCCCGCCACGAACGCCGCACCCGCCGCACCGCCTCCGCGCCGGCGCCGATCACGACAGGACGCCCACCGACCCGCTCTGGCGCCTACACCCGCGCCCTCCCCGCTGCCGCCCCTACGCCCTCACACCCGGCAGCGTCTGGCGCCTACCCGGCCGTGTTGGACGAGCATCCCGCAGCCTCGGGGGCCTATCGCGGGGTGCCACACGGCCAGTCCGTTGCATCTGGTGCTTATCCGGCAGCGTCGAGCGGTGCCTATTCCGGGGAGGTGCGTGTCGCTCCGGGGATGCCGTCAACGCAGGTCAGCGGGGCGTCGGGTGCCTGGTCGGCGGCGTTGGGGACGGACGGGCGGTGGTCCGAGGCGGACGCGTTCCGGCTCGGCCGGTGAAATCTTGTCACTGTCTAGATAGGCTGGTGGTGATCCCGAGCGAAGGAGCGCCGATGACGGAGAACCCCGGCCTGGCACGGCAGATGTGGCACCAGCTCGAAGCCGTCCACGCCCTGTTCTGGTACTCGCCCGACGTCTTCGCCGAGGCGGCGGAGCTCGGGTACGAGGTCGATACGCGCTGGCCGAGCTACTTCGCCTGGCGCGCCGCCCCGCTCGGCGCCGCCGGTCCGGAGCGGGTCGCGTCCGCGTTCTACAGCTTCAGCCCGCGCATGGTGGCCGAGCACGTCCCCGCCGTGTGGACGGTCGCGCCGCCCGAGCGCGTCCTGCGGGCACGGGTGCGCGCCGTCGACCGCATGTACCGGGCGCTGCTCGGCGACGCCATCGGCTCCCCGGACCTCGCCGAGGCCGCCTCGCTGGCCCGCGCCGCCGCCGAGGAGGCGGGCACCGCGGGCCGCCCGATCGCCGCCGCCAACGCCGACCTGCCCTGGCCGGACGAGCCGCACCTCGCGCTGTGGCACGCGATCGGCATCCTGCGCGAGCAGCGCGGGGACGGCCACGTCGCCGCGCTCCTCACCCACGGGCTCGACCCGGCCGAGTCGCTCGTCTCGTTCGCCGCGGTCGGCGCCGCGTCCGTGGAGACGTTCGCGAGCCGCGGCTGGACGGACGAGGAGTGGGCCGCCGCCCGCGACCGCCTCGCGTCCCGCGGCCTCGTGAGCGGTGACGGCACCGCGACCGACCGGGGCCGGGAGCTGCGCGACTCCGTCGAGCGGATGACCGACGACCTCGCCTACGCGCCCTGGCGCGCCCTCGGCGAGGCCAAGGCCGAGCGGCTGGGGCAGCTGACGATGCCGATCCTGGTCAAGGTCCTGGAGACCGGCCTGATGCCCGCCGAGAACACGCTCGGCATCGGCAAGGTCCAGGCGCCGCCCCGCTGAGCCGGGTCAGGGGCGGGGGAGGCGCCAGGCGGTCTCCTCCAGGCGTCCGGTGTTGCCGAGGTCGATGGGCCCATCGGACTCCACGATGACGACCGGCCGTCCCGGCGCGGGCCGGACCTCCAGGTACGTGCCCGCCACCGCCGTCGTCGTCGGGTCGGTGACGAGGTTCCGCCAGACGATCCCGAAGACGGCGGACCCGTCCGGACGGATCGTCAGCGGCTTCGGCCCCGGGTCCTCGACCTGCGTCGTGCCGCGCACGATCTCCACGTCGAACGGCTGCCGGTCCTTGTCGAGGACGCGCACGGACGGGTAGCCGTTCAGCCGGTACGGGCGGTCGCCGCAGTTGCGGAGCCGGATGGTCGCGGCGCGCAGGCCCATCGCCGCCTCCGGCTCCTCCATCCCGATGCTGATGCCCTCCGGCGTGCAGACCGGCGGGGCGGGCGTGTTCCGCTCCAGCGGGATCGGCGTCGGCGTCGCCGGCTTCGACGGCAGCACGGGATACGGCTCGGACGGGAGGGCGGCGGGCGCGGTCTCGGTGCCGCAGCCCGCCGCGCCGGCCAGCACCGCCGCCGCCGCGAGCAGCAGGATCGATGTCCGCTTTGTCGGAGTCACCTGGGGATGATGGCAGACGGATGTGGACGTCGTGTGCCGGTGTCGGTGCCGATGCCTGCCCCGGCCCGTCCGGCGCGGGCCCGCAGGTGGGCGGCGCGCAGCACGACCTCGATGCCGAACCGGGCCTCCGGGTCGGCCAGTTCGGCGCCGAAGGTCTGCTCGATCTTGCGCATCCGGTACCGGACGGTCTGCGGGTGGATGTGCAGGATCGCGGCCATCTCGGCGGCGGTGCCGCGGGTGACGAGCCAGGTCCGCAGGGTCTCGGTCAGCCGGTCCCGCTGGCCGGGCGTCATGCCGTCCAGGACGCCGAGGCGGCGCCGGGCCAGCTCGTCCACCAGCGCCGGGTCCGACAGCAGCCACAGCGTCACGAGGTGCTCCTCGCACCGGACCACCGGGCCGTCGAGGACGCCGCCGAGCGCGAGCCCGAGCGCCCGCCGGGCCCAGCGCAGCGAGTCGGCGGCCTGCCCGGTCGGCATCGTCACGCCGACCGCGATCAGGCGGCCGGGCAGCGCCTCGTCCAGCATGCGGCGCCGCTCCGGCGTGAACGGGCCCGGCAGGAGCAGGTGCGGGGCGGCGCACTCCAGGTCGGCGAGGACGTCCTCGTCCAGCGCCGCCCACGCGCAGCGGGCGTCCGGTTCGACGGCGACGAGCGTGACCTCGTCCGGGACGGGCCACCCGGCGGCCTCGGCCGACTCCGCGACCTCCGCCTCGGGGCCGTCCAGGAGCAGGCGCAGCAGGCGGCGGCGCCGCTCGTCCAGCGCGGGGATCGGACGGGCCCTGGCCTGCCGGTACCCGTCGAGCGACAGCTCCGCCAGCTCGTCCAGGTAGACGAAGAGGGCGTCGGCGAGCCGGGACATGACGGCGGCGGAGATGTCGTGCCGGGGCGCGACCCGCATGACGCGGCGCCAGGCGACCTGCCCGCCGATGCGGTACGCGGCCTGGAGGGAGTCCAGATCGCGGCCCTCGTGCGCCTCGTACTGGCCGAGCATCCGCGCGGTCGCCGCGGAGTCGCCGTCGGCCGGCGCGCCGTGCGGGGCGGCGATCCGGTCGACGAACGCGGCCAGGTTGTGCTCGACGCTGAGCCGCAGCACATGCCCGTAGGGGCCGTCGAGCGGCCGGGCGTACTCCGGGATGGCGCGACGGATCTCGGTGACGATCTCCTCCGCGAGGCTCGGCAGCTCCGGCCGCATCAGCCCGGCGAGGCGCGGCGGGAGGAGCACGGGCCGCGCGCCGTCACCTTGCCGCGCCCCGTCACCTCGCCGCGCGCCGGCGCCTCGCCCCTCGGCGGCGCCTCGCCCCTCACCTGTACCTTGCCGCTCGCCGTCACCCTGCCGCTCGCCTGCGTCTCCGGATGCGAGGGTTCTGGTCATCGGCACACCTCCGTCTGCCCGGCTGTGCTGCTGGACGCCCCGACGGTACGCACCGCCCCCGCCGCTGTTCTGTAGTGCGGAAGAACAAAACCCTGCGGCCACTGCTCACCCGCTTATAACCGGGTGCCCTTCGTTCAGGCGCAGAAGGCCGTTCAGGCGCAGAAAGCGGTTCAGGCGCAGAAAGCGGTGTCGGCGGCCTTGGCGAGGTCAGCCCGGAAGGCCGTGTCGTGCTCCAGCTTCGACTCGTTGTAGGTGATGATCGCCTGGCGGCCGCCGTCGGCGCTGGTGTAGGTCCAGGTGCGGTAGCCGGGGAAGCCGCCGTCGTGGCCCCACGCGTACCCGCAGGAGAACTTGATGCGGGCGACGCCGAGCCCGTAGTCCTCCACCACCCCGTCGTCGTTGACGGGACGGACCGTCCGCAGCTCGCGCATCTGCTTCGCCGGCAGCAGCCGCCCGGTGAACAGCGCCCGGTGGAAGCGCGCCACGTCGTCCACCGTGCTGACGATGCCGCCGGACGTCCGGGCGCTGGACGGGCTGACCAGCGTGCTCACGTCGCCGTAGTCGTAGTAGTAGCCGTGCACGTACGGGCCGCGGAAGCCGGGGTCGGTCGTCGGGTAGAAGGTGTGCCGGAGCCGCAGCGGCGTGAAGATCCGCCGCTGCAGCTCCGCGCCCACCGGCCGCCCGGTCGCCTTCTCGATGATCATTCCGGCGAGGATGTAGTTGGTGTTGGCGTAGTTCCAGTCCGTGCCCGGCGCGTACAGCGGCGGCTTCTCCGTCGCGATCGCGATCAGCTCCTCGGGCGTCCAGGACCGGGCCGGGTCGGACATCACCCGGGGGTCGGGCGTGTAGTCGTTCAGCCCGCTGGTCTGCGCGAGCAGCTGCCGGACGGTGATCTTCGACCCGTCGTTGCCGTTCGCGCCGAGCAGGCCGGGGAGCCAGTCGTCCACGGTGTCGTCCAGCGACAGGCGGTGCTCGGCGGCGAGCTGCAGCACGACCGTCGAGGTGAACGACTTGGTCACGCTGGCGATGCGGAACTGGAGCCGGTGGTCCATCGGGGCGCCGGTCGCCTTGTCCGCCACCCCGGCGGTCACGTGCGACACCCGGCCGCCGCGCCGCGTCATGACGATGACGCCGGGCGCCCCGTCCGCGACCAGCTTCGCCGCCTGCTCACGCACCTTCCTGTCGAGCTGGTTGCCATGGCCCTTCCCGTTGCCGTGGGTGGTGGCGGGGCCGGCGGGGGCGGGGGCGGCGGCGTTCGCGGCCGGTGCGAGCCCGACCCCGACCCCGGCGACCAGAGCGGACGCCGTGGCGAGCGCGGCGAATCGGGGGATGCGCGACATGAATTCCTCCTGGAAGGCCGTCCGTTGACGTGATCAAGCCTTCCGGCGGGCGCGCATCACGGCACTGGGCCAAGACCCCGAGCCGGTGGTGTACCTGACGACACCCCGCGGGATGCCGCCTTCGCGTCAGACGCCGCGGTCGGGCGCGCTCATGTCACCCGTCCCCGGGATGCCGTCGGCGAGCCCGTAGCGCAGGTACACGGTGCCCTTCGGGCTGGCCGCCGGCGGTTCGAGGAGCGTGAGGTTCGAGGGCACCGCGCCGCCGTCGAACACCTTTTTCCCGACGCCGAGGACGATCGGGTGCACCCACAGGTCGAGCCGGTCGAAGAGCTTCTCGCGCAGGAGCGTCTGCACCAGGTTCAGGCTGCCGACGACCTTGACGTGCTCGTGCCGGTCGCGGATCTCGCGCACGGCCTCGGCCAGGTCGGGGCCGAGCTGCTTGGATCCGGCCCACGACAGCTCGGGCTTGCCGCGGGAGGCGACGTACTTCGGGACGCTGTTGAAGAGCGTGGCGATCTCGTTGTCCTCGTCGCCCTCGTAGTTCGGCCAGTAGGCGGCGAAGATGTCGTACGTCCGCCGGCCGAGCAGGAGGGCGTCCGTGCCCTCGTAGGCGGCGCCGACCTGCGCTCCGGAGACCTCGTCCAGCAGGGGGGCCTGCCAGCCGCCGAACGGGAACCCGAGCGGGTCCTCGTCGGGAGCGCCGGGCGACTGCCCGACGAGGTCGAGGGTCGCGAACATCTCGATCTGGATGACGCCCATATCTTCCTCCAACGCGTTGGTCTTCTCGGTCAGGAGGTAGACCCGCGGGCACCGGCGGACTCATCGGCCCCGGCGGGGTGGATCAGTCGAGAATCTGGACGTACCCATCGGTTCCGTGGATACGGATGCGCTGCCCGTCCCGGATCAGCCGGGTGGCCTGCTCGACGCCCACGACCGCTGGCAGACCGTACTCTCGCGCGACCACCGCGCCGTGCGTCATGAGGCCGCCTACCTCCGTCACCAGGCCGGCGGCCGCGACGAACAGGGGCGTCCAACTGGGGTCGGTGTAGGCGGTGACGAGGATGTCGCCCGCTTCGAGGTCGGCTTGTGCCATGTCCAGGACGACGCGGGCGCGGCCCTCGACGATGCCGGCCGAGACTGGGAGACCGACCAGCGCGCCGGGCGGGGCGTTGTCCGGCTGGTACCGGCCGGTGATGGCCTCGCCGTCCGATGTGATGACGCGTGGTGGGGTGAGGGCCTCGTACGACCGGAACGCCCGTCGCCTTTCTGCGATGAGTTCGGCGTCGGCGCTGCCCGTTCGTACAACCTCCTGCAACTCCTGGAAACGGAGGAAGAAGATGTCGTCCTTCTGGCGCAGGATGCCGGACCGGACGAGGCGATCGGCCTCCCGCAGCAATGCCTGCTTGTAGGCGAAGTAGCGGCTGACCATGCCGTACTTGGGGTACTCCCGGTATCCGGCGAAGGCGCGGACACGATCGATCATCCGCTTGGTCTCCTCGGCCTTCCGCTCCCCGTCGTCGTCCAGGGCGCGCAACCGCGTCAACAGTTCCCGTTCTTTCCGCTGCGCCTCATCGTGGCCTTCAGCGAAGCGCTGCCTTCCGGCACCCGGCCCGAAGTTCTTGACGTTGCCGAGGAGGGCGGGGACGAGCATGGCGGGCTGCTCGCTCCAGCGCGTCCTGGTGATGTCGATCTCGCCCGCGCAGCGCATGCCGTAGGCGTCGAGGTAGCTCTGGATGGCTTCCCGTACCTCGCGTCCGCCGGGCAAGTCGGCCAGTTCGCTCAGGAAACCGTCACCGTCCCGGCCTTCGTCCGCGACACGCTGCAGGAATGCGACGACGTCCGCGTGCGGGCGGATCACGTCCGCGACATCGAGGAGCGCCAGCCCCATCTCCGACGTCACGTTGTGCGGAACGGACAACGTCAGCGCGTCAGCCGCGTTCTTCTCGCCGAGCCACGCCTCCATGTGCTCATTGAGCCACCAGGCCGCCTCCATCCCGGCCATGATCGCCTGGTGACTGCGCGGGGCGAACAGGATGCGCTTCACCTCCGCGATGTCGCCGAGGATGAAGTCGAGCAGCTCCGTCCCGGACAGCTCTCGGATCTCGCGCCGCAGCGCAGCGACGGACGCCTCACTCTCCCGGATCAGCTCCGTGACGATGCCCGGATCGGTCTCCATCGGGACGGGCGCCGGACGGCCGCTAGGACGGCCGCCGGACCCCTCGTCCGAAACCGGGGGAAGGAAATCAGGACGGTCGAGGACGACCTGTAGCGCGTCCCGCATCAACGGATCGGCTTTCCCCGCGGTCTCCAGAAGGTTCGCGCGCGCTGCGGGCGAGGCCAGGAGTGGGGCCACATCGACGAACAGCCGTCCACCCGCCTCATACATTGGTCGAGGCGTCGTCAGCTGCCACATCGAGAGCCCCAGCGGCTTCATCGCGTCGGTCATCATCTGCTGGTGGCCGACGGAGAGATAGGCGTGGTTCTCCTGGTCATCGGCCTCGGGAATGGGGAACAGGGTGGTGATCGGACGGCTCTGGACAATGTGGAAGTCATCGCCGACCAGACACCATTCGATGTCCTGAGGCCGCCCGAAGTGCGCCTCGATCCGCCGGCCCAGCCGCACCAGGCGCACGACTTGCGCGTCCGTCAACGCCGCCTGCCTCTGCCGCTGCGACTCGACCGGCACGTCCTCGGTGCCGCCGCCCGGCGCCGCCCGAACAGAACGCGCCTTGGCAGCGACCGCTGTAGTGAGCACCTGGTCATCGCGCACCGCGTAGACGTCTGCGGCGACCAGTCCTGACACGAGCGCCTCACCGAGCCCCCAACCGGCCTCCACGGTGGCGACCTTCCGGTTCGAGGTCACGGGGTCGGCGGTGAACAGGACCCCGGCCGCGTCCGGGAACACCATCCGCTGGACGACCACGGCCATCCGCACCTTCCGGTGGTCGAAGCCGTTGCGGTGCCGGTAGGCGACCGCCCGCTCGGTGAACAGCGAGGCCCAGCAGCGCCGGACGTGGCGCAGAACCGCGTCCGCGCCCACGACGTTCAGGTAGGAGTCCTGCTGCCCGGCGAAGGACGCGGTAGGCAGATCCTCGGCGGTAGCGCTGGAACGCACCGCATAGGCGCCCCGCTCCCCGAGCCGGGCGAGCGCCCCGCCGACCGCCGCCACGAGATCGTCCGGCATCGCGAGTTCCTCGACGGCCCGGCGCACCTCGGCGCTGAGGTCGCGGACCGCCGCGCCGTCGTCCGGATCCACGCGCGCCAGCAGGTCGAGTTGAGCGCTGACCGCGGGCGCCTTGGCCACGACTCGCTGAAAGGCGTCCACGGTGACGCAGAAGCCGTCCGGTACCCGCACGCCGTCGATCCGTGAGAGTTCCGCGAGGTTCGCCCCCTTACCGCCGACGTCCGCGACATTCGTAGCGTCGATTTGCTCGAAACCCAGCACGTCAGCCAATTCCGCTGCCCCCATCGTCCGTCGAGCTGACTCGCAACGACGGCAGTATGGGCCATTTTTTCGCGCCTCATGAGGAACGGGTTTCTGATATAAAGTGAAAGTGGGGGCAGGACGTCGCGCTCCTCCGCAACCTCTTCGTCCAGACCACAACGGACGATCAAGGTTCCTCACGGCCCCGCTGCTCCGAACGGCCAACGCAGTGCGGTGACGGCCGTTCCGCACACGGGCACCTTCTCAACCCTCCTGATGAGCTGCTTGCCCGAGCCGACAGGCTCGTCACGCCCTCACCCGTACCTCTGGACGTCCAGCTCTCCGCGCTCCCACACGTCCGATGAACTGAGCGAACCCCTTGCAGAAGAGGACGAGGTGTCCGCCTTCGGGCGGCCTTGCAGTCCAGTCCCAGACATCGCACTCCTCGGCTAGAGCCTCGACATCACCTTTCGGCGTGACGTCCCACGGCCGAAACCGGGATCGTGATCTACATGGCCTGGCTGGTGTACCCGACGGTCCGGGCCCGTCGCCGGCTGCGCCCGCGCCGCCCACGCTTCCGGGGCGCGGCGTTCTACCTGCCGGAGGATCACGGACTCGCCGAGCTCTCTGTACTGCGGGTGGACCCGGTAATCGGGCGACCCTTTGCAGCCACCGACGCCACCAGAACGCAGCCTGTGTCGCCGTGAAGTCGAGCGCGGCTCCCACCAGAAGCACCACGAGCGCCCGCCACCGCCAGCGCTGTCGAAGAGGACTAGTACCACGTCGTCTTCGCCTCGCTGGGCGTGTGGGCTAGTGCATCAACCGACCCGCAAACCTGATCAACACACGCCTGGGATGCTCCAGTGGCCCCACCCACCTGCCGATAACACCCGTCGTTCAAGCTCTCTAGCGAATGTTCTGTTGTTGCTCAAGGTTGCGGCGGTCTTTTACCGGATTAGTGTGGTTTCTGTGGGTGCCCGGTTGCGGTGGCCCCTGGCAGGTCGGCGCGGACGCTTCGGTCGCTGTGGGCTGGAGTCACTTCGGCTGGGCTCGGCGGCAGGGGTGTGGTGATTCGGCTGCGGGTCTGTGCATGGTTGCTGTCCCCGGGGCCTTCGGCCCCGAGAACTTCGGCTAGGTGACCGGGTTTCCCTTTCTGTGCCCGGAAGGGGGTGAAATATCCCGCAACGCGGTCAGCCTCCAAGACGGGCAAACTATTTTCCGGAACGACTGTACGATAGCGTGACTGTTCGATAACATAGAGTTATGTGTTCGAGTGAGATCGATACCGCGTCGATGTCCACCAGCCAACTGGTGCACGCGGCCGCCTCGATCGCCGCCGAACTCGCCTCCCGCACCGCCCCCGAATCAGCGGCGGCGTGCATGGAACTCACCGAGACCCTCGCCACCACAACCGACCTGCATGAAGCCACCCTCGCCGGGTTCATCGGCGTGGTCGACGGTGCTCGGGAGGTGCAGCGGTGGGGATACCCCTCCACCCGATCCTGGCTGCGGTCCCGGCTGGGCATGCGCGAGTCCCGCGCCAAGGAACGCCTCACCCTGGCCCGGCAGCGCCACCGCCTGCCCGAGATGACCGAGCGGTGGACCACCGGCCACCTCTCCTACGGCTATGCCGCCACCATCGCCGACGCAGTCGCCCGACTCGATGACGATGACTGCGGCAAAGCCGAAGACATCCTGCTGGGCATGGTCGACCAGGGCTTCTCCGCAGGAAAGGTCGCCTCCTTCGGCAAGCGGATCCGCGACGTCATCGCCGAACGCGACGGCACCGAACAAGCCCCCGAAGACGTGGCGCGCGGCTACGAACAATCCTGGATCGACTCGACCCGGTCCCTCGGCGGCGGCCGCTACATCAAGGGCTGGCTGAACGCCGAAGACGCAGCTATCTGGGACGGCACTCTCGGGCCGCTGGCCAAACCCGCCGGGACCGACGACCAGCGTGACCTGTCGGAGCGGACGGCCGCTGCGCTGACCACGGTGCTGTCGGGTGGGCACAAGGCCACCAAGGTCACCGTGATCTGCGACCTGGACACCCTCACCGGCGGCACCACCCCGGCACGCCTCACCGACGGCACCCCCATCCCCGCCGCCCAAGCCCGCCGCATCGCGCTCAGCGCAGGGGTGTCTCCGCTCCTGCTCGGCGGCGGCAACACCCCGCTGTATCTGGGCCATCGGGTCCGGTTCGCCACCGCCCCACAGCGCCAGGTCCTGGAGACCCTGTATTCCACCTGCGCGGTGCAGGGGTGCGAAGTCCCCGGGACACTGTGCGAGGTCGACCACGTCAACGGCTGGGCCCTCGGCCACAGCCCCACCGACATCGACAAACTCGCCCTCACCTGCGGCTGGCACAACCGCTTCAAGCACACCAACCCGCACCAGATCGCCATCACCAAAGACCCAGCCGGACGCTACCGCTACCGCCTCCTCCCACCCGACACCCCACCACCCACCCCCCAAACACCATCCGCCACCAAACTCTGGACCACCACCACACACCACGCCCACCCACGCCCCCGCCGCACCCGACCAACCACACCCAGAAGCCGCCGCCAAACCGCCGGCCCCTAACACCACCACCAAAGGAGCCGAAGCGAGCACCGCCCAAAGGCGTCAGGTGCGGAGAGTCCTTGACAGCCGACTGATCTTTAACCGGATGTCCAGACCTAGCGACTACGCGTACCGCGGCTCGGTGTGCGGGGTTTCGTTTCGCGTTCGATGCAACTGCCGCCGCCGACATCGCGACAGTCCAGGCACGAGGGATCGACCAGCATGTGGCGGTCGTTTTCGTCGAAGAAGAGGAAGGACACCCACGGCCGCGCCCACGCGAGCCGAGGACGCTGCTGAGCCACCGGTCACGGGTTGCCGAGCGTAGGAGACGGAGACCGGGCTAGAAGGTGTGCACGCGGCAGGCTAGTGTTCTGCGCCTGAAATCCGTTGTGTAAATCTATGCTGGGCCGATGGCGAGGACAGGACGACCGAAGGCGCCGTTTTCGGTGACCGCGGCCGAGCGGGCGGAGTTGGAGCGTGGGGCGCGGGCGGCGACCTCGACGCAGGCGTATGCGTTGCGGTGCCGGATCGTGCTGGCATGCGCCCGGCCGGGGGCATTTCACACGCATGTGGCCGCCGAGCTGGGCGTCTCGCCGCCGACGGTGGCCAAGTGGCGTCGCCGGTTCATCGAGCACGGGCTGGCCGGGCTGGCCGATGAGCCCCGGCCCGGTCGTCCGCCCTCGATCCTGCTGGACAAGGTCCAGGAAGTGGTCACGCTGACTTTGGAGCAGACCCCGGCGGGCGCCACGCACTGGTCGAGGGCCTCGATGGCCGAACGCACCGGCCTGAGCAAGTCCACGGTCGGGCGGATCTGGCGCCGGTTCGACCTCAAACCGCACCGGGCCGATACCTTCAAGATCTCCACCGATCCGCTGTTCGTGGAAAAGGTCGTGGACGTGGTCGGGCTCTACCATCATCCGCCCGAGCGGGCCGTGGTGCTGTGCGTGGACGAGAAGTCGCAGATGCAGGCCCTGGACCGGTCACAGCCGGTGCTGCCGATGATGCCGGGCATGCCCGAGCGGCGCACCCACGACTACGCCCGGCACGGCACCACCAGCCTGTTCGCCGCCTTCAACATCGCCGACGGCACCGCCGGCACCGAACTGCACCGCCGGCACCGCGCAACCGAGTTCAAAAAGTTCCTGGTCGCGATCGACAAGGCCGTGCCCGCCGAGTTGGAGGTGCACCTGGTCTGCGACAACCTGGCCACCCACAAGACACCCCTCATCCACGAGTGGCCGGCGCGCCACCCCCGCTTCCACGTTCACTTGACCCCGACCGGGTCGTCCTGGCTCAACCAGGTCGAACGCTGGTTCGCCTACCTCACCACCCAGCTCACCCAACGCGGCGTCCACAAAAGCGTGCAAGCCCTCGAAGCCGACGTCCGCGCCTGGGTCCAGCAATGGAACACCAACCCCAAACCATTCGTGTGGACCAAGACCAGCGAAGAGATCCTCGACTCCCTCGCCCGATATCTACAACGGATTTCAGGCGCAGAACACTAGGCCGTGTTTCAGAAGTCGTTCGGCGTGCTGATTGGCTGCGCTATCGGTGAGCTAGCCAGATGATGATGTCTTGGCGATTTTGCTTGGGTCGGTTTCGGTGGTCAGTTGGTGATCTCTGCGGCGGGCGTCGCGGTACTCGACTTCGTAGCCGCCTTCGTCCAGCAGGGAGATCGAGGCGTACCAGGCGGGGTCGTCCATGGGCGGTTCGATGGTGATGAAGGTGTTATCCGTGAGGTTGAGGTCGCCGATCAGCATGAAGATCGCATCTTCGGACGGCTCGTCGACGAAGTCACCGCTCTCGGTTTCGGCGCGGTGGGAGGCGTTCTCGACGGCAAAGTGCAGAGCCATGGCGGGGCCCTGTCACCTGGGGTGCTTGATCGGCACGGTCAGGATGGCACAGGCCCTGGTCGCAGCCACTCGCCGATCACAGCGATATGCACACTGGCTTCAAAGCGGACCGCCAACTTGTCGTAGCGGGTTGCCACCGCCTGGTTCCGCTTGAGTCGGTAGATGCCGCACTCGACGGCGTGTCTTGCCTTGCAATCATCATCGTCGAACGCGGGAGGACATCCGCCCGCCGGACAGCGTCGCTGCCGGTGGCCGATCTGGTCCACCGGCTCGGGAATGGTGCATGCAATGCCGCGGCCGCGCAGGTAGGCACGGTTGCTTCGCGAAGAGTCAGCCTTGTCGGCACGGACCCGAACGGGACGGGCGCGCGGACGGCCAGGGCCCAGACGGGGCACGCTGATGGCCTCCAGCGCCGCGGTGAACTGCGGCGAATCGCCCGCTGCCCAGCGGTGATCACCACCGAAAGCGGCCGTTGGCCCTGCTCACACGCCAGATTGATCTTGGTGGTCCACCCGCTACGGGACCGGCCGAGCGCATGATCGGCCGGCTCGGCACTGATACCGAAATCCGTGGACACACCGTGCTTTCCGCGAGCTGTGTGGTGATCCCGGTCGGTGGGCGGTCCCGCAGCCGCCAGAACGCAGCCCCTATCGCCGTGAAGCCGAAAGAGGCCCAAGCGCTGCTTTGCGAACACCTTGCATGGGACGTCGGTGCAGAAGGTCACCGGGGAGGTGCAGATCTCGGCAGGTTGGCTGTACCCCTAATGGCTGCGCTGCTAGGTGCCGACGTTGTGTCGGTCGAGACCGACCCCGAGGCGGTGAGGGCATGTCCTTGCCGCTCTGTGCGTGGTGGGCGCCGAGGTGATCGAGGTCCTGGGGGACCGGTGGTGGCGCGCCGACCCGACCGTGGCCCTACAGCGCGGCCGTCGCCGCCAGGCTCAGCCCGATCCCCCCGGTAGGTGCACAGCTCCGCGAGGGCCGCGTGGTCGCCTTCCGACGACGCACCCTGTTCATGTCCACGATCGCTATCACCCTTCGCATCCGAACGGACGCGCGTCGGCGGATTGTCGCGACCTGGTGTTGGTCAGTGGAGGTAGGGCGCTCGGGCGTTCGTCCTTGTGATCGCTAGAGCGGCGGCGTTCCCCGCGTCTGGATTGAGCAGGCGTGGCGGGGCAGGGTGCTCGTGGTGGTGTGGGCGGTTGCCTTCCAGCCTGCGGGCGCGTTGGCCTCGCTCATAGTTCGGAGCGGTAGGGGGCCTAGGGACGCTCACGGTGCACAGCAGTGCCCGCCGGGTAGGCGTCGGCGGCGCGAGGTAGGGCGCATTAGGGACGTTCGCGGCTCCGGAGTATGTCGTGCCGCCGTACGGCCACGGGTGCTGCAGGCGGCGGTGGTGCGCTAGGTGTACTCGGTCATGATCTTGGTGGCAGTCGGGTGATGGGTGGTTTGCCGCCCGGGGTCGGGTGGGGGTGTTGGGTGTTGTCGTGCTTGAGCCAGGCGGGCAGGGTGCGGGTGGGCTGGTCGTTGTTGGTGTAGGGGCGCTGGTAGGCCATTTCGGTGGCCAGGGTGCGGTTGAGGCGTTCGGCCTTTCCGTGGGTCCACGGGCAGCGGGGGCGGGTGAACTTCTGCCGGGCGCCCGGTTCGGCGCAGGCCTGTTGGAAGGCGGCCGAGGTGCGGTGGTTGCGGGGGGTTGTCGGTCGGCGCCCGGTGGATGCGGGTGAGGCCGTGGGCGGTGAAGAACGCCGCCGCCCGGGTCGGGAACGCCGCGCAGGTGGTGCTCTTCTCATCGGGCAGCACCTGCGCGTAGGCCAGCCGGGTGTGGTCGTCGATGGCGGTGTGGGCGTGGTCGTAGCCGATACCGCGGCCGCGGACGGCCTCACTGCGGCCGTGCACCCGCCGGCCGCCGCCGTCGGGGATCCGGCCGGGCTTCTTGACGTCGAGGTGGATCATCGCGCTCGGCTCGGGGGGTTCGTAGCGGCGGTCACTGTGGCGGGTCGCGCGGATCTGGTGCCCGGTGACCGGGTCGCAGGCGGCCGGCACCGGGACGCCGTGACGGCGCAGGATCCGGGTCACGGTGCGGGCCGGCACCCCGGTGTCCGCCGCGAGATGGTCCGGGCCGCAGTTCGCAGCGGGCCGCCAGCACTCCTCGGTCTGGGCCGCAGTCTTGGACGGGGACGTGCGGGGGCCGCTGCGCCGGTCGGCCGGCCGTCCCATCCCTGACGCCGGTATCGGCCCACCCACCGGTGCGCGCACCGCCGCGACACTCCCAGCCCGGCCGCGACATGCGCGACCGGGCGGCCATTGAACACGACACGGCGAACCAGCAGGCACCTGCCGTGGAACCTCAGCCGGGCGTTAGCGCGGCTTACTGAGACCTCCGGGTGCGTTGGTCTCGCTCATGCTGGGCGGTAGGGCGGCCTAGGGACGCTCACGGCGTGCAGCAGTGCCCACCGGGTAGGCGCCGGGCGCGCGAGGTAGGGCGGCTTAAGGACGTTCACGGTTTCGGGGTATTTCGTGCCGCCGTACGGCCATGGGTGCTGCAGGTGGCGGTGGTGCGCTAGGGCGAGGGGCGGTGGGTGGCCGGGCGCCTTTTGGTGGGGTGTGGGCGTGGCATCGGCGTGGGTGGTTGGTTGGGCGGGTCTGTGAGGAAGCGCGCAATGCGGAATCGGGGGCTCGGAAAGTTTGTCATCGATTCCCATAACGGGATTCGGGTTTGCGGGGTGGGGGCTTAGAAGGCTCACCGGGGTGAGTGGCCGGGCCCTTTTATTCGTCGCGGACTTGGTTCATTCGGTGGTTCGGCGTTCATTACGGTTCTTGATCCCCGCCCATGCCGCAGCGAAGGGGGAGTCCGTTGGCCGCCTCGGTCGCCGTGGAAGAAGCCGTCACCCGGACGGGTCGGCCGTCCGGATGGCGGGCGCCGTTGTGGGGGTGGGGCGGGCCGCTGCTTGTCGCGGTGTTCGCCGGGGTGCTGGTGTTCCACCGTCTCGGCTCGCCGCACGCCTTGGTGTGGGACGAGACCTACTACGCCAAGGACGCCTGGTCCCTTCTGCACTACGGCGTGGAGCACAACTGGCGTACCGGGGCGGACGGCAATCCTGCCAACACCTACTTCCTCGCCGGGCATCCGGTGGCGGGGCTGGCGGGCGGCGGGGAGTGGGCCGCGCATCCGCCGCTGGGCAAGTGGTTCATCGCGGCCGGTATGGCGGTCTTCGGCTCCGGGCCGTTCGGTTACCGGTGTGCTGCGGCGGTGGCCGGGATTCTGGCGGTGCTGCTGCTGGCCCGGATCGCACGGCGGCTGACCGGTTCGACCGTCCTCGGCTGCGCGGCCGGGTTGCTGCTCGCGCTGGACGGGTCGTGGCTGGTGTTGAGCCGGGTCTCGATGCTCGACATCTTCCTACTCGTTTGGGTGCTTGCCGGGTTCGGGTGCCTGCTCATCGATCGGGACAGGACGCGTGCCGCGATGGCCGCTGGTGCGGGTGGCTCGTTCGTCCGGCATGGGTGGCGTCTGGCTGCTGGGGTGTGTTTCGGGCTCGGGTGTGCGACGAAGTGGTCCGGCGTCTACGCGATGCTCTTCTTCTGGGTGCTCGTCCTCGTCTGGGACCGGAATGCTCGGAAGGGCGCGGGGGCCGAGAAGTCCTGGCGCTGCATGCTCAAGCTCGACTTTCCGGTGTCGGTGCTGCAGGTGTGGCTTGTTGGCGGGCTTGTTTACGTCGCCAGTTGGTGGGGCTGGTTCGTTTCGGGGACGAGTCTGCAGAAGAGCCTGTTCGGTCAGGTCGTCCCGGGATTTCAGCGGAATTGGGCCGAGCAGCATCCGAGCGGGATCTGGCCGGAGTTCCTGGATCCGGTCCGGTCGCTGTGGCATTACCACGCGATGACCTTGGACTTTCATAGCGGTGTCACGGGGCCGAACCCTGGGCAGTCTTGGCCGTGGCAATGGCCCGTCCTCGGGCATCCCGCCGTCATGTGGCGCACGGAGGTGCCGCAGGGGCAGGACGGGTGCCATGCCGCCAAGTGCGTCAGCGAGATCGCCCATCTCGGCACGCCCTCGATCTGGTGGTTCTCCACCGTCGCTGTGCTCGCCATGGTGTTCATCTCCACCTATTGCGGCGATTGGCGGGCCGTTGCCGTTGTGGGCGGCTATCTAGCGGGGTGGCTGCCCTGGTTTCCGGCCGCGTTCGACCACCGGACGATGTACTCCACCTACGCGCTGCCGATGCTGCCGTTCGCGATCCTCGCGATCGTCCTGCTCTATGACGCGGTCGCTGTGCCGGTCCGTGAACGCCCGGTGGCGCGTGTGCTGGTCGGTGCGGTCGGCGTCGGCTATCTCGTGGTCGTCGCGGTGAACCTGCTGTACCTCCATCCGATCCTCACGGCCGAGACCGTCCCGGAGGCCGATCGGCTGGCACGCCTGTGGCTTCCCGGCTGGACGTGATCCGCGTGACTTCGCACCCCCGCAGCTTGACGAGAGGTGATCGACGATGAGGATCCGGAATCGCTGGGCGCTCGGCGTCGCAGTCGCCGGGCTCGGTGTGCTCGTAACGGGTGTGCTGCCCGGCGGTGCGGCGCGGGCGCAGGAGGCCGATGCTGCGTTGTCCTTTTCCTGTGCCTTTCCGTCCGGGACGGTCGGGGCGGTCGGTGTTCGGCTGCGGGCGACGTTCCCTGATGGCGGGACGGTCGGCGAGCCCGTCCAGCCGGGCAGGGTCACGGCGACGGTGGCGATTCCGAAGGCGGCGCTCGGCGATGTGAGGGCGCTCGGTGGTGCTGCGGTCGCCGCAACTGTCGGGGTTGGTGTGTCCGTCGCGCAGGGCGGTAAGGCGGCTGCGGTCGAGTGGGCGGGGCTCGCTACGCCGCCTACGTCGGTGCCGGAGGACGGCGATCTGGTGCTTGCCGCGTCTGGGGACGTTCCGTCGGTGACGCCCGCTGGGGTGGGTGAGCTCGCGTTCAGCGTTGGGGGCCTGGAAGTGGTGCTCGCGCCGCGTGACGCGGGTGGCGAGGTGCCGCAGGATGCTCAACCGCCGCTTGCGGTTTCCTGTGAACCGTCTGGAGATGAGCGGGGTATCGCCACGGTGCCCGTCGCGGCGGGGACGCGGCCGGGGGATACGGCGCCGGTGGCACCTGGGGCGCCCAAGGCGGGGCAGAAAGCTGCTGCGGCTCCCGGTGGGACGCCGGCCGAATGCGGGAAATACGCCGGGCCGACGGACGACTGGTATCCGGGCTGCACCTATCTCTCCGGCTTCTCCAATGTGAAGAAGCTCAAAGGCGCGACGGTCCTGAACGATCCGAAGACCGGGCGTCCGGCGCTGACCAACCTGGTCTATTCGCTCACCGACACGGGCGCGTCGGTCCGGCAGAAGTTCGTCGCGCCGCTGCGGTCGAGGTCGACCTTTCTCACGTTCGGGTTCATGCCGACGACCGCGACGATGGAGATGACGCAGCGTCCCGTGGAACCCGGTGCCGACTACGGGACGTTCGACGCGGTCAGCGACATGCAGACGGGAATCCAGTCCGTCAGCGCGCACATGCGGATGTCGATCCGCATCTACGACGTCGAGGTCGACGGAACGCCGCTGGACGTCGGTCCCCGCTGCCGCACCGTGCGCGACGTGGACATCACGCTCAAGGGCCAGATGCCCAACATACTCCAGGGCGGAATTCTCGAAGGCGCCTTCACCATCCCGCCGTTCTCGGGATGCGGCGCCCGCGAGGACCTCGACCGGCTGTTCAGCGGAACGGTCGCCGGTCCCGGAAATCTGCTGCGCGTCACCCTCGGATCCACCTGCATCCCGGACGCCGACATCAGTTGCCCGCCGGCCCTTCCCGCCCCGTCCCGCACCGCCCCGAAGGGATGACATCCGCCCGCGAAAGAGGAGGAACGCCATGACGACGACACATCCGAAGGAGCAATGGCGTCGCTGGATCGCCGAGAACCTGCTGCTCGGCAATCCGCCGGAGGTGATCCGCGCGGCGCTCGTCAAGAACGAGTTCAGCGAGGAGGAGGCCGCGCGGGAGGTGGCGGGCGCGCTCGCCAGCCCGTACGTGCAGGGCGCGTCCCGCATCGCCAACCGGCTGCGGAAGCGCGAATGGACGCTGACCGTCTACGGCCGGCTCGCCCGGATGCGCGCGAACGCCGGGGAGATCGAGCGCCGGGAGCGGCTGTCGCGGGACGAGTTCTTCGAGGAGTACTACTTCCAGAACCGCCCGGTCATCATCACCGGAATGCTCAAGTCGTGGGCGGCCTGCGCCAAGTGGGACTTCGACTACCTCCGTGAGACGTGCGGCGGCAACGAGGTCGAGGTGCAGTTCGGACGCGAGTCCGACGAGAACTACGAGATCAACGGGCCGCAGCACAAGAAGCTGATGCCGTTCCGCGATTACGTCGACATGGTCGAGGCCGCGGGGACGACGAACGACTTCTACATGACGGCCAACAACACGTCCCGCAACCAGCAGGCGCTGGACGTCCTGTGGGACGACATCGACCCCCTCTCCGAATACCTCGACGGCGACCCGCGAGGGCGCAGTTTCTTCTGGCTCGGCCCGGCCGGCACGAAGACGCCCTACCACCATGACCTCACCAACAACTTCATGGCGCAGGTGATGGGCCGCAAGAAGGTCAAGATGGTGCCGCTGCACGACACCGCCTACGTCTACAACACCGTGCACTGCTATTCGGAGGTCGACGCGAGCGCGGTCGACTACGAGCGGTTCCCGGCGATGCGGAAGGCGCAGGTGCTGGAGTGCACGCTCGCGCCCGGTGAGCTGCTGTTCATCCCGATCGGCTGGTGGCACTACGTCGAGGGCCTGGACGCCACGATCACGATGAGCTTCACCAACTTCCTGCGCTACAACGACTTCGCGTCCGACTACACGACGTACAAGCACCTCTGAGTGGGGAGTCGGGGGCGTCGGTCAAAGGGCGAAGAATAATCGTCCGCTGATAATTTCTCGGTGATTGTGTCGGAGGGTGAGCAAGGCTTGCCCTGGGCTCGTGTTGATGTGTTGAAAAGTGCGCATTATCTGGGCTCTGGAAAAGCCTTGAATCGGTGAGTATCAACGCTTCCGATTTTGTCAGTCGGCCGTAAAGACAGTGCTCTTGGGGGTCGATAGTTTTCCGGCCTGAAGCGCACGACATCTGCTCGAAATCTCCCCGAAGCACACGAATGATCCGCGGAGGTGACTCGAATCTCGGGGGATCGCACGATCCGGTAGCGCCGCGCCAGGCGCGCCCGGTCTCGTCCAGACGAAAGGCAGGACGTTGGAAGCCAAGCTCAGCAAGCGCAGAAGGTCCGGGGCCAAGGGCCTCGCCGCCGCGGCCGTCGGCGGTCTCGGCCTCTCCCTGCTCGGCGTGCTCGCCGCCGGCCCCGCGATGGCGGAACCGGTCAACCAGTCGATCAACTACCACTGCGTCTTCCCGCTGATCGGCAACCAGCCGCTCACGGTGGACGTCGAGTCCGACATCCCCGCGCAGATCCCGGTCGGCGAGCTGACGCCCGCGTTCCACATCAAGGCGACCGCGCACATCACCGGCACGATCACCAACGGGCTCCGCGCCGTGAAGGCCACGACCCTGGAGGGCACGGCCACGGCGGACGCGGTGCTGTCGGTGCCCGAGTCGCCGGAGCTGCCGGTGGCGGTCGACGTCGTCATCCCGCCGGTCGACATCCCGCAGCAGGCGGGCGCGACCTGGGACCTGGTCGCCGAGGGCGACGCCCCGCAGCTGGTCTTCAGCGAGGCCGGCCCCGGCGAGATCTTCGTCGAGAACATGCTGCAGCGCATCAACCCGAAGAAGGCCGACGGCAGCGAGGTCTGGGCGGGCGGCAAGGACGTCCAGTGCACGAAGGACCCGGGCCAGGACGACCCGTTCGCCACCTTCGAGATCACCAACGGGACGCCCACGCCCACGCCGACCCCGACCCCGACGCCCACGCCGACCCCCACCCCGACTCCTACGCCCACGCCTACTCCTCCGACCCCCACGCCGACTCCGCCCACCCCCACGCCCACCCCTCCCACCCCGACCCCGACTCCGCCCACCCCGACCCCCACCCCTCCGACCCCCACCCCCACGCCTCCCACCGGTGGCGGTGAGCACTACGACTTCACCATCGCCGGCGAGACGTTCGTGAAGGCCCCGAACGGCAAGGCGCCGCTGACGGGCTCCGTGGGCGCCGACCTCAACCTGGACACGGGCGAGGTCACCGCGGATCTGCGGCTCGACCCGACCAAGGGCAACTTCCAGATCCTCGGCTTCCTGCCGGTGACCGCCGACATCGGGCTGAACTCGCAGGGCAAGACGACCGGCCTCTACAAGGACGGACAGCTGACGACCAACACCAAGGTCATCACCAAGCTGTCGTCGTTCAAGGTGTTCGGCGCGATCCCGCTGGGCGGCGGCGAGCAGTGCCAGACGAAGGAGCCGTCGGAGGTGCGGCTGCAGTCGGCCGCGGGCGAGTTCTTCGACCCGGGCGCCGGCGGCAAGATCAGCGGCACGTACGCGCTGTCCGCCATCGAGAACTGCGGACCGCTGACCGGCATCCTCAGCCTCTTCACCGCCGGTGACGGCAACACCATCGACCTGACCCTCACGCCCAAGGCGTGACGGCGGCGATGAGCTGACGGTCCGACAGCCAAGGAAGTCGGCCCCCGCCGTACCGGGTGCGGCGGGGGCCCATCCCCCCATCCCGTATCGAGCCCGTCCCCTTCGAGGTCGACACGTGAGAAGCAGAAACAGAATCGCCGCCGCGCTGGTCGCCGCTGCTGCGCTCGGCCCAGCCTGTGTCGGTGTGGTTTCGGCCGCCGCGGCCGGTCCCGCCAGGCTCGGCCTGGACTATCACTGCACGTTCCCCCTGCTCGGCCCGCAGCCGGTGCACGTGGAGCTCACCGCGAACGTGCCCGACCGCGTCGGGGTCGGCGAGGTGATGCCGGGCATCGTCGTCGACTCGGTGTCGGCGGTGAACGCCGAGTCCGCGCGCGGCCTCACCGCGCTGTACGCGACGACGCTCGAAGGGCACGCGCTCGCGGACGCGACGCTGACCGTCCCCGAGATGCCGGACGGTCTGCCCGTCGAGGTCGACTCCGCACTGGAGAAGACGCCGATCCCCGCGTCCGGCGGCTTCAGCGTGAAGGGTCGCGGGCAGGCGCCCGACCTGACGTTCACCCAGCCTGGGGCCGGCAAGGTCACCGTCGGGGATCTCGTCCTGAACCTGACTCCTCGGACGGACGACGGGGGTGAGTCCGGTCTCGGCACCTTCGAGTCGGAGTGCACGCAGGATCCCGGGCAGAACAACGTCCTCGCCAACTTCACCATCGGTGACACGACGGGACCTGCCCAGCACACTTACTCGGTTAAGGGCTCGTCCACTCTTAAGGCGGCCGGGGCGACACTTCCGCTGATCGGTGGCTTGAACGCCGAGATCAGTGACGCCGGAGTCACCACCGGTCTCACGTTCGCTCCGTCCAAGACCCAGTTCCAGCTTCTCGGATTCCTGCCGGCGACGGCCGACGTCGCCCTTGCCGCGCAGAGCGAACCCGGCAGCTACAAGGACGGTGTGCTCACCGCCAAGGCCAAGGTGAGCGCGAGTTTCCCGGTGTTCAGGGTCTTCGGTGCCATCCCGATCGGGGGTGGCGAGAACTGCCGCACGTCCGCGTCTTCCGGCATGACCCTGACCTCCGCCACCGGCTTCGACCTGCGGCAGGGCGGCGACCTCAAGGGCACCTACGCGCTCTCCCCGCTCGCCGACTGCGGCGCCCTGACCGGGCTCCTCAGCTCCGCCGTCACGGGCCCGGACAACCCGATCACCCTGACCCTCACCCCCGACGACGAGGAGTAGGAGCCCACGATGCTGAGTCGCGATAGCCGTCGGCGTGGGGTGTGCCTCGCCGTCGCCCCCCTGCTCCTCGCCGGTGTGATGAGTGCCGGCCCGGTGCGAGCGGCGGCCTCGCCGGGCGCCGCACCGGCCGCCCCGAAGGCAGCCCCGGCGGGGGACGCGTTCTACACGCCGCCGTCGCCATTGCCGGACGGCGCGCCGGGGGACGTCATCCGAGTCCGGCCCGCGAAGGCGGGGCCGCCGACCGCGCGGGCGCTGGCCGACGCGTGGCAGGTCATGTACCTGTCGACGAACGCGCTGGGCAAGCCCGTCGCGGTGACCGGCATGGTGCTCGTGCCGAAGAAGGCGGACCCGGCCACCGCCCCGATCGTGGGGTTCGGGCCCGGCACCAGCGGGCCCGCGTTCCGGTGCGCGCCGTCCCGGTTCATCGACCAGGGCGCCTTCTACGAGCAGGCCGCGCTGAACGAGATGCTCGCGAAGGGCTACGCGGTCGCCGTCACCGACTACGAGGGCTACCACGAGGACCCGGCCACGACGTACGTCGTCGGCTCGATGGGCAATGCGATGATCGACGCTGTCCGGGCGGCGCAGCGGCTGCCCGAGGCGAAGCTGTCGGCGGACGCGAAGGTCGCGTTCCGCGGGTACTCGCAGGGCGGCGCCGCGGCGATGTGGGCGGGGCAGCGGCAGCCCGCGTACGCGCCGGAGCTGAAGCTCGCGGGGGTCGTCGGCGGCGGCGTCCCGTCCGATCTCGCGGCCGTCGGCCTGCCGCTGGAGGGGACGGACCCGTTCGGGTTCCTGCTCTACGAGATCGTCGGCCTCGACCACGCCTACCCCGAGTTGGACCTGGACTCCTACCTCAACGACGCCGGCCGCGCCATGGTGGACGGCCTCGAAGGCGGCGCCTGCACGCTGGAGCTGCTGCTCGGCTACCAGGGCAAGACGATCACCGACTACTTCACCACCAGCCCGTTCGCGAACGAGGCGTGGCTGAACCGGGTGGCGGAGAACCAGCTCGGCACCGAACCGGTCAAGGTGCCCGTCTTCCAGTACCACTCCACGGCGGACGAGATCGTCGCGTTCGGGCAGGCGAAGGAACTGCGCGGCGCCTATTGCCGGCTCGGCGTCCCGGTCACCTGGAAGACGTGGGACGGAATCAGCCATATCACGCTCGTCTACCGCGGCAACAAGGATGCGATGTCGTTCCTCGCGGACCGCTTCGCCGGAAAGGCCGCCACGTCCAACTGCTGAAGGAGAAGTCCCATGGTTCGGCGATTCATCGTCCCGGTGGCGCTGGCCTCCGCGATGGTCCTTTCCGCGGCCGGCTGCGGAACGGAGAAGAAGGACCCGCCCGAGGTCGCCTGGGCGGGCAGGGCGTGCGCGGTCCTGGCGCAGGGTGCGCCGCTGCAGGTGCCGAAGCTCGACGGCGCGGACGTGCTGAAGTCCAGGGCGTCGCTGGTGAAGCTGCTCGACGGCATCTCCACGCGCATGCGGACGCTGGAGACGGGCCTGTCCGGGCTCGGCGCCCCGCCGGTCGACAACGGCGAGGCCGTCATGGCGGGCGCCATGCGCAACCTGACCAGCACGCATTCGACGGTGACCACGGCGTCCAGGCGGCTGGAGCGGGCGAAGGTCACCGACGGGAAGTCCTACCGGCAGGCGGTCGGCCAGATCGGGCGGGCGTTCAGCCGCTACAGCGCCTACCAGGGGCCCGAGCAGGACCTCCGCAAGGATCCGAAGCTGAACGCGGCGTTCGCGAAAGCGCCCGGCTGTGCGAAGTGAATCGCCGGGCGAGCACATTTTCCGATGAGGTCCGGAAAAGCTGTCATTCGGTAATAGAAAACGAATGGGCGGCGGATGGTGTATTGCTCCGGGAATTGGCCGGGCAGTAGTTTCTCGAAAGGCAACGGAAAGGGGGTGGGATCATGGCGCCCGTGCTCGGGTATCCGGTGGGCGCGCTGCGCGAGGCCGGCCGGATGTTCGCGCTCGCCGCGACCGTCCTCGGCATGATGGTGCGGCGTCCGTTCCAGTTCCGCGAGTTCGTCGAGCAGTTCTGGTTCATCGCGAGCGTCACGATCCTGCCGACCGCGCTGGTGTCGATCCCGTTCGGCGCCGTGACGTCGCTGCAGGTCGGCTCGCTCACCCAGCAGTTCGGCGCCCAGTCGTTCACCGGCGCGGCCAGCGTCCTGGTGGTGATCCAGCAGGCCAGCCCGATGATCGTGGCGCTGCTGGTGTCGGGGGTGGCGGGCTCGACGATCTGCGCGGACATCGGCGCCCGGACGATCCGCGAGGAGCTGGACGCGATGGAGGTGCTCGGCGTCTCCCCGGTCCAGCGGCTCGTCGTCCCGCGCGTCCTCGCCTGCATGGCGGTCGCGTTCCTGCTCAACGGGCTGGTCTCGGTCGTCGGCGTCGCGGGCGGCTACTTCTTCAACGTGCTGATGCAGGGCGGGACGCCCGGCGCGTACGTCGCGAGCTTCTCCGCGCTCGCGCAGCTCCCCGACATCTACGTCGGGGAGGCGAAGGCGCTGCTGTTCGGGTTCGTCGCCGGCGTCGTCGCCGCCTACCGGGGCCTCAACCCCAGGGGCGGGCCGAAGGGCGTCGGGGACGTGGTGAACCAGTCGGTCGTCATCGCGTTCCTGCTGCTGTTCCTGCTCAACCTCGTGATCACCGGGATCTACCTCCAGGTCGTCCCGCCGAAGGGTGGCTGAGATGGCCGTACTGCGGGCGGGGCCCGCGCGCTGGTTCGCGTGGCTGGACCAGCCCGGCGACCAGGGCGCCTTCTACGTCCGGGCGCTGCTGTGGACGCCGCGCGCGTCGCGCCGGTACCGCAGGGAGGTGCAGCGGCTGCTGGCCGAGGTGGCGTTCGGCAGCGGCGGCCTCGGCGTCATCGGCGGGACGATCGGGGTGATGGTCGCTATGACGCTCGCGACCGGCGTCGTCGTCGGCATGCAGGGCTACTCGGCGCTCCAGCAGATCGGGACGTCCGCGTTCACCGGGTTCGCGTCCGCCTACATCAACACGCGGGAGATCGCGCCGGTCGTGTCGGGGCTGGCGCTGTCGGCGACGGTCGGCGCCGGGTTCACCGCGCAGCTCGGCGCGATGCGCATCAGCGACGAGGTGGACGCCCTGGAGGTCATGGGCATCCCGTCCCTGCCGTACCTGGTGACGACGCGGATCATCGCGGGCGCGGTCGCGATCGTGCCGCTGTACGCGATCGGGCTGCTGTGCGCGTACCTCGCGTCCCGCCAGGTCACGGTCGTGTTCAACGGGCAGTCGGCGGGGACGTACGACCACTACTTCGGGCTGTTCCTGTCGCCGGTGGACGTCGTCCTGTCGTTCTTCAAGGTGCTGGTGTTCAGCGTCCTGGTGATCCTGTCGCACTGCTACTACGGCTACCGCGCGGCCGGCGGACCTGCGGGGGTGGGCCGGGCCGTCGGCCGCGCGGTCCGCACGTCGATCGTGCTGATCAGCGTCAGCGACTTCTTCTTCAGCCTGGCGCTGTGGGGGACGAACACGACGGTGAAGGTCGCCGGATGAGCGCCCCCGGGATGGTGCGGAGGCGGCTCGTGGGCGTCGCGTTCCTGCTCGTGCCGCTGCTGCTCGTCTGGCTGTCGGTCGCCGCCTACGACAAGAGGTTCACCGAGGTCAGCTGGGTGACGCTGAAGACGGCGAGCGCGGGCAGCGAGATGCACCCGCACGCCGACGTGAAGCTGCGGGGCGTGGTCGTCGGCGAGGTCCGGGAGATCTCGTCGGACGGCGGCGTCGCGACGCTGAGACTGGCGCTCCAGCCCGACAAGGTGCGGCTGCTGCCGCGCAACGTGTCGGCGCAGCTGCTCCCGACGACGCTGTTCGGGCAGCGGTTCGTCGCGCTGATCCCGCCCGCCGCGCCGTCCCGCGCCCGGCTCACCGCGGGCAGCGTGATCAGCCAGGACCGGTCGGCGAACGCCATCGAGCTGCAGCGGGTGCTGGACAACCTGTATCCGCTGCTCACCGCCATCAAGCCGGCTGAGCTGGCGGCCACGCTCACCGCCGTGTCGCAGGCTCTGGACGGGCGCGGCACCGAACTCGGGCAGACGATCGTCGAGCTGGACGCCTACCTCAAGAAGCTCAACCCGAGCCTGCCCGCGCTCAACCGCGACATCAAGGCGCTCGTCGAGGTCAGCCGCCACTACGACCAGGCGGCGCCGGAGATCCTTCAGGCGCTGAACGACTTCGCCTACTCGAGCCGGTCGATCGCCGACCAGCGCAACAACCTCGCGAGCCTGTACGGGGCGGTCACGGACGCGTCCCAGGATCTGTCCGACTTTCTCCACGAGAACTCCGGCAACTTCATCCGGCTGGCAGTGACGAGCCGTCCGACGCTGGAGTTGCTGCGGAAGTACGCGCCCGAATACCCGTGCACGCTGCGCATGCTGAGCGACTTCGTCCCCGTGATGGACAAGGTGCTCGGCAAGGGCACCAAGCATCCCGGCCTGCACGTGAACGTGCGGACGCTGCCGTCCAAGGGACGGTACGTGCCCGGCAAGGACCGTCCCCGCTACACCGACAAGAGCGGCCCGCACTGCTACCCGGCCGGCGCCCTCGGCGGTCTCGGCGGCGCCGCGGCCGTGAAGTCGGCGCCGCCGGACGCGGACACGCCCATCGCCGTCGCGCCCGGCGCCCTCGGCCCGCCGAACTCGCCCGAGGAGAACCGCCTCATCAACGAGCTGCTCGCGCCCGGCCTCCAGGACGTCCCGGAGGCGCTGCCCGACTGGAGCAGCGTCCTGCTCGGGCCGGTCTACCGGGGGACGGAGGTGATACTGCGATGAGCCGGAAGAGCGGGACCAGCAGGAAGAGCGGAATGGGCCGGAAGAGCCTGGCGCCGCCGCTGTTCAAGTCGGCCGCGTTCGTCACGGTCACGGTGGTCGCGACCGCGCTGCTCGCGCTCAGCATCACGCGGGCGGGCGGCGGCGACACCGTCCCCTACAAGGCGCGGTTCACCGACGCGTCCGGGCTGCGGGAGGGCGACGGCGTCCGGATCGCGGGCGTCGAGGTCGGACGGGTCGCCGGGATCGAGGTCGTCGAGCACCGCGTCGCGCTCGTCTCGTTCGGCGTGGACCGCGGGCACCGCCTCCCGGCCTCGTCCACCGCGACGATCAAGTACCTGAACCTGATCGGGCAGCGGTACGTCGAGATCGGGCGCGGGGCGGGCGCGGCCGGGACGCTGCCGTCCGGCGCGACGATCCCGGTCGAGCGGACGACGCCCGCGCTGAACCTGACCCAGCTGTTCAACGGGTTCCAGCCGCTGTTCCAGGCGCTGTCGCCGAAGGACGTCAACGCGCTCGCCGGGTCGATCGTCCAGGTGCTGCAGGGCGAGGGCGGGACGGTCGAGGGCCTGCTGTCCTCGATCGGGTCGCTGACGCGCGGCATCGCCGACAAGGACGCCGTCATCGGGCAGGTGATCGACAACCTGAACGTCGTCCTCGACACCGTCAACGGGCGCGGCGACAACCTGGGGACGCTGATCGGCACGCTGCGGCGGCTCGTGTCCGGCCTCGCCGCCGACCGCACCGCGATCGGGCAGGCGATCAGCGCGCTCGACGACCTCGCCGGCACCACGACCGGCCTGCTGCGGGACGGCCGCGAACCGCTCAAGCGGGACATCGCGCAGCTCGGGCGGCTGTCGCGGAACCTCGCCGACGACTCCCCGAAGGTCGACTCCTTCCTGCGGCTGCTGCCGGTGAAGATGGAGGCGATCGGCCGGATCGCGTCCTACGGGTCGTGGCTGAACCTGTACCTGTGCGAGGCCGACCTCAGCGGCGTCACCTACCGGCAGTACCCGGGCGAGGACCACCCGGCGCCCACCGGCATCCCCCTCACGGACCGGAGGTGCGGCGCATGAGCGGGGCGCGAAGGCTCACGGTGTCGTGGAAGCCCGTGCGGTGGAAGCCCGTGCGGGAGCGGAACCCGATCGCCGTCGCGGTCGTGTCGCTGGCGCTGATCGCCAGCGCCGGGCTGCTGTCGTTCAACGCCAAGGACCTGCCGGTCATCGGCGGCGGCACCCGCTACAGCGCCGACTTCAGCGAGGCGGCCGGGCTGCGGTCCGGGAACGAGGTGCGGGTCGCCGGGGTGAAGGTCGGCGAGGTCACGAGCGTCCGGCTGGACGGCGCGAAGGTCACCGTCGGCTTCCGCGTCCGGGACACCTGGGTGGGGGACGCCAGCACCGTCACGATCGCGATCAAGACGCTGCTCGGCGACAAGTTCCTCGCCGTCGACCCGCTCGGGGCGCACCGGCAGGACCCCGGCCGGCGCATCCCGCTCGCCCGCACGACGTCCCCGTACGACGTGACGGAGGCGTTCGAGGACCTCGCCGGGACGGTCGGGCAGGTCGATTCGGCGACGCTCGCGGCGAGCCTCGACGCGATCTCCACGACGTTCGCGGGGACGGCGCCGAGCGTCCGCAAGGCCCTCGACGGCATCTCGGCGCTGTCGAAGACCGTCTCGTCGCGGGATGCGGAGCTGGCGCGGCTGCTCGCCAACACCCGGCAGGTCACCGGGACGATGGCGGGCCAGAGCACGAACGTCGAGGCGCTGCTGCGCGACGGGAACCTGCTGCTCGGCGAGATCCGGCGGCGCCGCGAGGCCATCCACGCGCTGCTCGTCGGGACGCAGGAACTGTCGCGGCAGATCGTCGGGCTCGTCGACGACAACCAGCGGCAGCTCGACCCGACGCTGCGTGCGCTCGGCCGCGTCACCGCCCTGCTCCAGAAGAACCAGGACAACCTCGACAAGGCACTGAAGACGGCCGGCCCGTACACGCGGCTGCTCGGCAACACGCTGGGCAGCGGCCGCTGGATGGACGGCTACCTGTGCGGTCTCGTCCCTGACGAGTACCTGGCGAAACCTCCTGCGAAGAAGGGCTGCATGCCGCCCAAGGAAGGTGGGCGTTGATGCTGCGCAGATTGAGCACGCCCCTGCTGGCCGCTGGGGTCGCCGCCGTCCTCGCCGCCGTCCTCGCCGCCGTCGGCGCGTTCGTCGTCCTGCACGGCTCGGACGGCACCCGCGTCACCGTCTACTTCCGGAGCGCGGTCGGCGTCTACAAGGGGTCGGACGTGCGGGTGCTCGGTGTGAAGGTCGGCGTCGTCGACTCCGTCCGCGCCGAAGGGACCCAGGTCAGGACGGTCATGACCGTCGACCCGGGCGTGGACGTCCCGGCCGGGGCGAAGGCGGTGGCGATCGCGCCGAGCCTCGTCGCGGACCGGTACGTCCAGCTGACGCCCGCCTACACGTCCGGCCCGAAGATGGCGTCCGGTGCCGTCGTCCCGGCGGACCGGACGGCGACGCCGATGGAGCTCGACACGGTCTACGACAGCATCCGCAAGCTCGCCGCCGACCTCGGCCCGGACGGCCTCAACAAGGACGGCACGCTGTCGCGCGTCCTGGAGACGGGCGCGGCGAACCTGAGCGGCAACGGCCGCGACATCCGCACCACGACCGAGCGGATGGCGCAGGCCGCGAAGACGCTGTCCGGCTCGCAGCGGGACCTGTTCGCGACGATCCGGAGCCTGCAGACGTTCACCGCCATGCTGAAGGCCAACGACGGGCAGGTGAGGCAGGCGGAGCGGCAGCTCGCCGACGTGTCCGGGTTCCTCGCCGCCGACCGGCACGAGCTGGACGCCGCGCTGAAGGCGCTCACCGAGGCGCTCGCGCGGGTGAAGGTCTTCATCCACGACAACCGGCGGCAGATCGCCGGGAACGTCGAGAAGCTCGCGAAGATCACCCAGCTGCTGGTGAAGCAGCGCCGGTCGCTGGCGGAGGCGCTCGACGTCCAGCCGCTCAACGCGACCAACATCCTGAACGCCTACGACCCGCGGACGCGGTCGCTCATGGGGCGGCAGAACCTCACCGAACTCCCCGCGCCGCCGCTCCCGGTGGCCGGCACCCGGAAGGCGGCGCCATGATCCGCCGCACGGCCGCGCGCACGGCCTGCCTCCTTCTCGCCGCGGCGGCGCTGAGCGGGTGCGGGTTCTCCGGCGTGCAGGACCTCCCGCTGCCCGGCGGCGCCGACCTCGGCGACCACCCGTACACGGTGAAGGCGCAGTTCGCGAACGTGCTGAACCTCGTCCCGCAGTCGGCGGTGAAGGTCAACGACGTCGCGGTCGGACGGGTCGTGAAGGTCGCGCTGCCGCGCGGCGGCTGGACGGCCGAGGTCACGATGAAGGTCGACGGCGATGTGCGGCTGCCCGCGAACGCCTACGCCGAACTCCGCCAGTCGAGCCTGCTGGGCGAGAAGTTCGTGCAGCTCAGCGCGGGCCCGGAGAACGTCCCCGGGGGTGCGGCCGCGCCGGGCGGCGCCCCCGCGGGCGGGGGAGCGCCGTCCGCGGGTACCGGGACGCTCGCGGACGGCGCGGTGATCCCGGTGGCGCGGACGGACCGCAACCCCGAGGTCGAGGAGGTGTTCGGCGCCCTGTCGATGCTGCTGAACGGCGGCGGCGTCGCCCAGCTCCGGACGATCACCGTGGAGCTGAACCGGGCCCTCGGCGGCAACGAGCCGCAGGTCAGGTCGCTGCTGGAGCGGGCACGGACGCTCGTCGGCGACCTCGACGCCAACCGGAAGGGCATCACCGACGCCATCGACGGCCTGAACCGGCTCTCCGCCACGCTGCGCGGCCGCAACGAGCAGATCGGCGTCGCGCTCGACGACATCGAACCCGGCCTCGCCGTCCTCGCGGAGCAGCGCGGCGCGCTCGTCCGGATGCTGCGCTCGCTGGACGAACTCTCGCGGGCCGCCGTCACGACCGTCCGGCGGAGCAAGGACGACCTGATCGCCGACCTCAGGGCCCTCGAACCGACCCTGCGGAAGCTGTCGGACGCCGGGCACGACCTGCCGAACGCGCTACAGGTGCTGCTGACCTACCCGTTCACGAACGCGGTCCTGCCCGCCGTGAAGGGCGACTACCTGAACGTGTACCTGCGGATCACGGCCCGTCCGGGGACCGAGGTCGTCCCGCCCATCGCACCGTCGCAGGGGAACTGATGCCGACCGCCGCGACCAGGATCAAGAACATCGTCTTCCTCATCGTCGGGCTCCTCGCGATGGGCTACGTCGGGCTCAACTACGCCGACCTCGGCGGCTACGTCGGATACCGCGACCACTACGTCGTCACCGCCGACCTCGCCGAGGCGGGCGGGCTCGCCGAGAACGCCGACGTCACCTACCGGGGCACCTCGGTCGGCCGGGTCGGCGAACTGCGGCTGACGGACGCGGGCGTGCTGGCCGACCTGAAGATCGAGAAGTCGGCGCCGCGCGTCCCGGCCAACACCCAGGCCGTCGTCGCGAACCGGTCGGCGATCGGCGAGCAGTACATCGACCTGCGGCCGGTGACCGCGTCCGGCCCGTACCTGGCCGCCGGCTCGGTGATCCCGCGCGCCGCGACCGCGACGCCCGCGCCCGTGACGGACCTGCTCACCAGCGTGAACGACCTGGCCGCGTCCGTCCCGACCGACGCGCTCCGCACGCTCGTCGGCGAACTGGGGCAGGCGTTCGCCGGGCAGGGCCCCAACCTCCAGGCGCTCCTCGACGGCACCCGCTCGCTCACCCGGGCGGCGAACGAGAACGCCGCGCCGACCACGTCCCTGATCGGCGACGGCGAGACCGTCCTGCGCACGCAGAACGAGGAGGCCGCGTCGCTGCAGTCGTTCGGACGCAACGCGCGGCTCCTCGCCGCGCAGCTCCGCACGTCCGACCCGGCCTTCCGGAGGCTCGTGTCGACCGCGCCCGGCGCGGCGGGCGAGTTCCGCGACCTGGTCCGGGACCTCGACCCGTCCCTCAGCGTGCTGGTCGCGAACCTGCTGACCACGTCCGATCTCTTGGCGCCGCGCTCGGACGGCTTGGAGCAGCTCCTCGCCAAGCTTCCGGCGGCGGTCGCGTCCGGGAGGTCCGTCGTGCAGGACGGTCGGCTCAACTTCGGGATGGTCACCACCTTCTTCGAGCCGCCTAACTGCACGTCGGGCTACGGGGGGACGAAGTACCGCAACGGGCTGGACACGTCCCCTGGCCCAGCTCTCAACACTGCCGCGCACTGCGCCACTCCTGCGTCGACGGGCGTCAACGTGCGCGGCGCAGGCAACGCCCCGCATCGACCAGTGCCCGCCCCAGCGCGCGCGGGCTCGGTACTCGGTAATGGAAGCTCCGCTCTGGCGGGTGCACTGGCCCTCCCTGGAGTGGCTGAGGGGCCGGCATCCATGAGCGACCTCCTCGGCCTGCGGGGAGCCCCCTGATGCCCAGCCCGTGTGCCCTGGGGCAGACACCGCCTTGCTTGGCGAGAGGTGAGCGGAGCCGGGCCGTGACTGGAGGCGCCGATGTCGAAGACCAGTGAGCAACAGACACGCCGCAGTGGGCGGTCCGAGCGCGGAGGGGCGCGGAAGGCCGGGAAGTCGGCGTCCACCGAGCGGAGGGCGCGTCGGCGTGGTGGGGGCGTCGTCGGGTGGAGTCTTGTGCTCGGTGCCGTGGTGCTGTTCGGCTGGTCGGCCTGGACGGTGTGGCAGGACGAGCCCGGCGTCCGTACCGGCCCCGACCAGACCCGCGACGCCGTCCTGCGGGCGGCGCGGCAGCAGATCGCGGCCCTCAACACCATGAACCCCGCGCAGGTGGACGCCGGGCTCCGCGCCTGGTCGGACACCGCCACCGGACCGCTCCGCGCACAGCTCGAACAGGACCGGCCGCAGAACCGCGCGAAGATCGGCCGGTCGCGTACCACCGCCGCCGCGACCGTGACCGGGGCGGCCGTGACGTCCCTCGACGTCCGCGCGGGGAAGGCGCGGGTCATCGCGTCCGTCCAGGTCAAGCTCACGTTGCGGGACGGCGCGCCGACCCTCCAGCGCAAGCGCTTCGAGGCCGGGGCGGCGCGGACGCCGTCCGGCTGGAAGATCGAATCGCTCACCGCGATCCCGGCCGGTGCGCGATGAGGCGGCCGCTCGTGATCGCACTTGCCGTCGCCCTGCTCGCACTGGCGCTGCGCCCCGCGTCCGGGCTCCTCCGCGAGGACGCCGACCCCCGCGACGAGGCCGTGCTGGACGACGTCGCCACCACCGAAGTGATCGGCGACGTGTCCACGGCGCTCGGCAAGGTCTTCACCTACGGCCCGGGTGACGTCGCCGCGACCGAACAGGCCGCGAACCGGGAACTCGCCGGCGCCGCGCTCACCCAGTACCGGCGGCTGTTCGGGCAGGTGAAGCGGCAGGCCGCGGCCCAGCGCGTCACGCTGACCACGCGCGTCGTCCGGGCCGGGGTCGTCTCCCTGACCGGCGACGACGCGCGCCTGCTCGTCTTCCTCGACCAGACCGCCACCCGCGCGGGCAGGCCCGGCGGGACACCGGCCGCCGCGCAGCTGCTCGTGACGGCGCACCGCGACCACGGCCACTGGTCGATCACCGACCTGGCCTCTGCCTGAAAGGCGGCGCCCATGGCCGACGACACCCTGCGGCGGACGGCGACCGCCCTCCTCGTCCTCGCCGCGCTCTTCGCCGCCTGGGCCGGATGGTCCTGGTACTCGGCGGCGCACGACGACGCCCACGCCTACTCCCGGACGCGCGACGAGGCCCTCCAAGCGGGGGAGCAGGCGGTCCAGAACCTCAACACGCTCGACTACCGCGACCTCGCGTCCGGCCTGAAGACATGGCAGGACTCCACCACCAGCGACCTCTACCGGCAGATCACGCAGGGGCGTGCCGCCTTCGAGGCACAGGTGAAGAAGGCTCGGACGATCACTACGGCACGCATCTTGGACGCCGCCGTTGCTGAGCTGGATGAGCGTTCCGGCAAGGCCCGCATCCTTGTCGCCGTTGAGGTCACCGTGACCCCGCCGGAGGGCGCGCCTGCCGTCAAGCAGAGCCGTCTGGTCGGCAAGGTCACCCGGACGCCTGCGGGCTGGAAGCTCAGCGAGCTGGGCCAGGCCCCAACGGACACGATGTGAGGTGCCGCCCCATGCCCCCTTACAGCCGCCCCAGTGGGACGTCGCCCCGGTGGGGGTGGTGACCATGCGAGGTCTGTCGCGGGTCAACGTGTCGCCTTCCCGGCTGCGGGTTGATGTCGAGTCGCCCGCTGTGCTCGGTGTTGTCGCCGTGCTGCTCGCCGTGTTCGGTGTCTGGGCGCTGCGGCAGGCGGACGCCGTGCGGGACGATCCGGCCGTCCGCAACACCGCTCTCACCGATGGTGCGGCCACCAGCGAGGTCAAGGGCGCCGTCGCGGACATGGTCGGCAAGGTCTTCTCGTTCAACCACACCGACCCCGCGCGCACACAGAAGGCCGCTCAGGACGCGCTGACCGGCAAGGCCGTGCGGCAGTACGAGGAGATCTTCGCGAAGGTGCGGGAGGACGCCCCGAAGGCCAAGACCGTCCTCAGCACGCGCGTCACCGACAGCGCCGTCACCATGCTGACCAGCGACCGCGCGGTGGTGCTCGTCTTCGCCGACCAGCAGACCACCCGCACGTCGGACGGCACGAGCACGCACGCCCCCGCCATGCTCACGGTCACCGCC
Organism: Actinomadura geliboluensis; assembly: GCF_043197915.1. Classification (NCBI taxonomy): domain Bacteria; kingdom Bacillati; phylum Actinomycetota; class Actinomycetes; order Streptosporangiales; family Thermomonosporaceae; genus Actinomadura; species Actinomadura geliboluensis. The sequence goes on from NZ_JBICUA010000008.1 coordinate 454,839, forward strand.
GTCCACCGCGAAGGCCACTGGCGCATCACCGCTCTCGACACCTACGGCGGACGCTGACCCGGCATTTCGCCGATTGGCCGCCGGATTTGCTTGATCCGGTGCATCCAGAAATGGCGAGCACGTGTGCTACCTGGGCTTTTGTCAACTGACTCCAGGAAAGACCGGCCAACAGGTTAATTCAGGGACAACCGTGCTCGGAGGGGATCGGGAATCCTGGGAAACGCCCGCGGACCGGCGGGCGCCCAGGCAGGGGGGAATGGCGAGTGGTGCGCACAGCATTGGACGTCCGCGCGTTCGAGGAAGTGCCGGCGTGGGTGGCGCGGCGGCTGCGGCCGCACGTCGACCGGGCCGCCGACGAACTGCTGGGCGAACTGCGCCGGGGCGATCCGCAGATCGGCGAGGAGGAGGCCGGGCGGGCGCGGGCCGGCGTCGCCGCAGGGATCCGGCACTTCTGCGACCTCGTCGAGGACCCCGGCGCCGGCTGGGAGCGGGTGTCGGCGTTCTACCTGCGGGTCGGGCGGCACCTCGCGCGGGACGGGCGCGACCCCGTCGAGACGCACCAGGCGCTGCGGCGGTCCGCGTCCGTCGCGTGGCGGACGCTCGGCGCCGTCCCCGGCGGCCTCGACCTCGACCACGCCTCGCTCAGCCTCGTCGTGGACGCCCAGTTCTGCTACATGGAGGCGGTCGCCGGGGTGATCGCCGCCGGGTACGCCGCGGAGCTCGCCGAATGCGCCGAACGCCAGGTGGCGCCCGCCGTGCAGCGGCACCGCACCCGGCTGCTGCACCTGCTGCTCGCGGAGCCGCGCGCCGACCCCCGGCGGCTCGCGACGCTCGCCGCGCAAGCCCGCTGGCCGCTGCCCGCGACGGTCGCGGCGGCGGTCGCGCGGCGGCGCCGGGCGGGCGCCGTCCCGCCGGAGTTGCCGGGCGATCTGCTGGCCGACTTCGGGGCGCCCGAGCCGTGCCTGCTGATCCCCGACCCGGACCGCCGCCGGGCCCGGCTGCCCGCCGCGCCGGCGTGCGACTGGGCGATCGCGGTCGGCCCGGCCGTGCCCGCCGTCCGTGCCGCCGACTCGCTGCGCTGGGCGCGCGAGACGCTCGCGCTGGCCGGCCGCGGCGTCATCCCGGACGGCGGGCTGATCCGCAGCGCCGAGCACGTCCCCGCGCTGGTGATCGCGCGGGCCGGGGAGCTGATCGACGACGCGGCGGCGACCCGGCTGGCGCCGCTGCAGGACGTCCCGCCCGCCCGGCGGGAAAGGCTCACCGAAACGCTGCTCGCGCTGCTGGAGCACAATTTCAACGCCGCCGACGCGAGCCGCCGGCTCCGCGTCCACCCGCAGACCGTCCGGTACCGGCTGCGCCATTTGCAGGACCTTTTCGGGGACGAGCTGCGCGACCCTCGGCGATGCCTGGAAATGGAGCTGATCCTGCATGCCCGGATGGCGAACCGCAGCGCCGGCGGCTGAGCGAGCACCCGCTGAGCTCTCGCCGCACCCCGTTATCAGTCGGGTGATAAATCCGTTCCGGAATCGTTGCTTTGCGTGCATGGCGGACGACGCTGCGGGAGGTCCACACTCGGGGGCCTTTCGTGATCCCGCGACGAAGGTGGTGTGCGATGCCCGATGACGCCTACGACTTCGACGTGATCGTGGTGGGCTCGGGGTTCGGCGGCAGCGTGTCGGCGCTGCGGCTGGCCGAGAAGGGCTACCGGGTCGCGGTGATCGAGGCCGGCAGACGGTTCGACGAGGACACGCTCCCCAAGACGTCCTGGCGGCTGCGCAAGTACGTGTGGGCGCCGCGCCTCGGGATGCGCGGGATCCAGCGCGTCCACCTGGTCGGCGGCAAGGCCGGGGTGCTCGTGCTGGCCGGCGCGGGCGTCGGCGGCGGCTCCCTCGTCTACGCCAACACCCTGTACGTCCCGCCGGAGCCGTTCTTCAAGGACCGCCAGTGGGGCCACATCACCGACTGGCAGGACGAGCTGAACCCGTACTACGACCAGGCCCGGCGCATGCTCGGCGTCACCGTGAACCCGCTCGTCACCCCCGCCGACGAGGCGATGAAGCGCGTCGCGGAGCGGATGGGCGTCGGCGACACCTACCACCCGACCCCGGTCGGGGTGTTCTTCGGCGAGAAGGGCGGCGAGGACGCCGACGACCCCTACTTCGGCGGCGCCGGCCCCCGCCGGACGACCTGCACCGGCTGCGGCTCCTGCATGATCGGCTGCAAGGTCGGCGCGAAGAACATGCTCACCAAGAACTACCTGTACCTGGCGGAGAAGGCGGGCGTCCGGGTCGTCCCGGACACGACGGTCACGTCACTGGCGCCCCGCGCGTCCGGCGGCTACGAGGTCGGGACAGAACACACCGGGCCGCTGCGCAAGCGCCGCCGGACGCTGACCGCCGAGCACGTCGTCCTCGCCGCCGGGACGTACGGGACGCAGCGGCTCCTGCACCGGATGCGCGCCGCCGGACGCCTCCCCGACCTGTCGCCGCGCCTCGGCGAACTCACCCGCACCAACTCCGAGGCGCTCCTCGGCGTCGAGCGCATGACGGTGTGGCACCGCAAGAAGGACGTCGACCACAGCACCGGCCTCGCGATCACCTCGTCCTTCCACCCGGACGAGAAGACCCACATCGAACCCACCCGGTACGGGGCGGGCAACAACGCGATGGGCGTCATCCGGACGCTGCTCGTCGACGGCGGCGGCCCGCCCCGCTGGCTGAAGTTCCTCGGGCAGGCCGCCCGGCACCCGACGATCATCCTGCGCGGCCTGTCCCTCAAGGACTGGGCGAAGCGGACCGTCATCGCCCTCGTCATGCAGACCGCCGACAACTCGATCACCATCGGCGAGAAGCGCGGCCGCCTCGGCCGCCGCAGGCTCGTCGCGCGGCAGGGCGACGGCGAACCCAACCCGACCTGGATCCCGATCGCGCACGACGCCGTCCGCAAGCTCGCCGAGGAACTCGACGCCACCCCCGGCGGGACCTGGTTCGACCTGTTCAACATCCCGACGACCGCGCACTTCATCGGCGGCTGCGTCATCGGCGAGACCGCCGAGGACGGCGTGATCGACCCGTATCACCGCGTCCACGGGTACCCCGGCCTGCACATTGTGGACGGCTCCGCGGTCACCGCGAACCTCGGCGTCAACCCGTCCCTCACGATCACCGCCCAGGCCGAGCGCGCGATGGCGTTCTGGCCGAACCGCGGCGACAAGGACCCGCGCCCCGAGCCCGGCACCCCATACCAGCGCGTCGAGAGGGTCATGCCCGCGTCCCCGGCCGTCCCGTCCGGCGCCCCGGCCGCCCTCCGAACCCCCTAGCGGTAGCCAGATGATCGATACCGTCGCCGAGGTCGAGGTGCTGCGTAGCCGCACGGAGATCGCCGCCCTCCGAACGCCCTAGCGATCGCCAGATGATCGTTACCGCCGCCGAGGCCAACGCGCTGCGCAGCCGCACGCAGATCGCCGCCCTCCGAACGCCCTAGCGATAGTCAGATGATCCTTACCGCCGCCGAGGCCAACGCGCTGCGTAGCCGCACGGAGATCGCCGCCTGCCACACGCCCTAGCGATCGCCAGATGATCGTTACCGCTGCCGAGGTCGAGGTGCTGCGCAGCCGTACGGAGATCGCCGCCCGACGCTTTGCCGTGGCATCAGCCCCGGCCGTCAGAAGACCTTCGGTGGTCTGCGGACGGCCGCGTCTCGCGGGCTCGGTCAGTCCGTGGAGTCGGCGTCCGCCTGTTCGGCGTCGTCGTCCTGTTCGGTGGTGTCCGCCGGGGCGGGGCGCTGCGTGGCCTGGTAGACGCGGACGGCCAGGATCGCGCGGGCGAACCGGCCGGCCAGCTCGCCGTCCATGACGTCCGGCACCTGGTCGACGCCGACGAGCCCGCCGGGACGGGCGACGACCGCCGCCGACTCGCCGACCCGCACGCCGTGGCCGTCGTCGAGCTCCTCGACGGCCGGGAGGTCGAGGGCCGCCCGCAAGGTGTCCTGCAACCCGCGGACGGTGGTGGCGTCGCGGTCGATGCGGACCTCGGCGGCGTCGGCCCGCTCCTCGGCGGCGTCCGCGCGCTGCTCGGCCCGGTCGGCGCGCGCCATCGCGCTGAGGATCCGCTCCTCCGCGGAGTCGGCGAGCTGCTCGGCGCGCTTCGCGCGGGTGGCCTGCTCCTCGGCGCGGCCCGCGGCGGCGTTGCGCTCCACGGTCAGCCCCGCGACCTCGCCCTGGACGACGCTCAGCTCGGCGCGCAGCCGCCGCTCGGCGTCGGCCGCGGCCTCCAGCTTGGATCGGGCCTCGGCCAGTTCGGTGCGGGTGGTGGCCAGCGCGCTCTGCTCGGCGGCCAGCCGCGTGGAGAGGTCGTCGCGCTCGCGTTCGGCCTCGCCGCGCGCCTGGTGCTCGGTGCTCCACGCCGCCTCGGCGCGCTTGCGGAGCCCCTCGGCGTGCGCGGCCTCGTTCGCGGACGTGGCGCGGGCCTGCTGGTGGGCGCCCGCCTCCTTCCACGCGTTGGCCTCGCTCTCCTGCGCGGCCGCGACGCTGGCCTTCGCGGCGGCGAGCCCCTTCTCCAGCTCCTCCCGCGCCTCGGCCGCCTCCCGGCGCGCCGCCTCGGCGCGGGCCTCGGCCTGCTCGGCGCGCTCGTCCGCCGCCGCGGACGCCTGCCGCGCGCCGCGCGCCTCGGCCAGCGCGTGCTCGGCGTCGTTCAGCGCGGCGCGGACCTCGCCGTCCAGCCGGTCGCCGAGCGCGGCGGCGAGTGCGGAGAGCTGGCCGACGAGCTTCCCGAGCCGGTCGACGTCCTGCCCGAACGCGCGCACAGGGGCGGGGTCGGTCTCGGTCACGGGCGCGGGCGCATCGCGCACCACGGGCGTCTGCACACCGCCTCCCACTGGCGTCTGAGCGCTGCCCGCCACAGGCGTCTGCAGGCCGCCCGCTACAGGCGACTGCACGCCGCTCGCTACAGGCGTCTGCACGCCGCTCGCTACGGGCGTGTGCGCGCGCGCCTCGGCGGAGAGAGCCTGCGCGCGTGCCTCTTCGGGCGTCTTCGGCGGCGGCTCCATGGGCGCATGGGCGCGTAGTTCTCGCGGTGCCTCCGGCGGTGCTTCGGCGAGCGGTTCCGCGGCGGCGGCCTCGCCGGGGCCGCCGTCCGGCGGCAGGAGCGGCGCGGTCAGAACGCCGTCGTCCGGGACCTCTTGATCTTCGCGCACGCGAGCATCCTAGTGAAACGCCCCGATTTGCACCTCCTGTCGGCGGAAGGTGGTCCTTTGGCCGGACTCGGACGGGACCGGGAGACCGCACGTCGCGCCGACGCGGCCCCCGGTCCCGCCCTTCGCGGCCCGGGGCGGCCGGTGGTCAGCCGAAGTCGAGGTCGGAGCACTGGTAGAAGGCGTTCCCGGTGTCCGCGATGTCCCAGACCGCGAGCATGATGTGCCTGCCGTGGCGCTGCGGGAGCGTCCCGCTGTGGGTCGTCGGGTTGGACGGCAGCCGGCCGCTGTAGTTCGACTGGATGAACGGCGTGAGGTCCAGCGCGGCGTGCGTCAGCGGCTGCGTGCTGTCCCAGCCGTCCTTCGTGAGGAAGTAGCGGAACGACGTGGTGGCGTGCCGCGCGGTGAACTGCCAGACGATGCTGAAAGGCTGGCCGGCCGCCACCGTCGTCGCGGGCCAGCCGGTGCCGCCGCGCTGGTCGTCCAGCGGAGCCCACCGCCCGTCGGCGCCGGCGCAGATCTCGCCGTCGCGGGGCCCGCGCTGCGGGAACCCCTTCGGCCCTTCGACGCCGTCCGGGTCCCACTGGACCTGGCCGCAGTTCCGGACCTGGTGGGTGCCGCACAGGTAGCTGCGGCTCGGCGGCGACGTCGTGTACCCGTGCGACCACGCGGGCACGGCGAGCGCCAGCGGCAGGCCGGCGGTCACGGCGGCGGCCACGGCGAGGCTGGTCTTCCTTGGCATCCTGCTTCTCCTTGGCGGGGAGGTACGAGACCTGGAGATGGACGGCGGCGGGACGGCCCACGGAGCGGGCGCGGCCCGGGTCCTCCCAGGAAGCTGAATCGGCCCCGCCCACGTCAACCGGCCGCCGCGGGCCCGTCACGCCGGGCCAACTTCCCGGCACGCCGCGCACAGGACGGGCCGTCCGAACCGCCAAAACTTGGTCTCCTCCAAAACTTGACTGATTCCAGAAAATGGGCCACTCTCGTGAGCGTGATGGCGTCCAGGGACTTCACGGAGATGCTGCGCGGGTCCGCTCTGCGGGTGACCCGGCCGCGGCTCGCGGTGCTGCGCGCGGTGCACGCGCATCCCCACGCCGACACCGACTCGATCATCGGAGCGGTGCGCGAGGATCTCCCGAAGGTGTCCCACCAGGCCGTGTACGACTCGCTTCGCGTGCTGACGACGGCGGGCCTGGTGCGGCGCATCCAGCCGTCCGGGTCCGTGGCCCGCTACGAGTCGCGGACGGGGGACAACCACCATCACGTCGTGTGCCGGTCGTGCGGCGTCATCGCCGACGTCGACTGCGCCATCGGCGAAGCCCCCTGCCTGACCCCCGCCGACGACCACGGCTTCTCCGTCGACGAGGCCGAGGTCGTCTACTGGGGCCTGTGCCCCGACTGCTCCACCTGATCCATCCCCTGCTTCGTCCTGGAAGGAAGCACATGGCTGAGAACAACGAAGCCACTGTCTATGACGCGAACGCGGAAGGCGCAGCCGCCTGCCCGGTCGCGCACACGCGCGCCCCGCACCCGACCCAGGGCGGCGGTAACCGCGGCTGGTGGCCGAACCAGCTCAACCTGAAGACCCTGGCCCAGAACCCGCCCGCGACCAACCCCTACGGCGAGGACTTCGACTACGCCGAGGCGTTCAAGAGCCTCGACCTGCCCGCCGTCAAGGCCGACATCGCCGCGCTCCTCACCGACTCCCAGGACTGGTGGCCGGCCGACTTCGGCAACTACGGCCCGCTCATGGTCCGCATGGCCTGGCACAGCGCCGGCACCTACCGCATCCACGACGGCCGCGGCGGCGGCGGCTCCGGCCAGCAGCGCTTCGCCCCGCTCAACAGCTGGCCCGACAACGTCCTCCTCGACCGCGCCCGGCGGCTGCTCTGGCCGGTCAAGAAGAAGTACGGCAAGAGCCTCTCCTGGGCCGACCTGTACATCCTCGCCGGCAACGTCGCCCTGGAGTCGATGGGCTTCAAGACGTTCGGGTTCGGCGGCGGCCGCGAGGACGTCTACGTCCCCGACGAGAACGTCTACTGGGGCCCCGAGCAGACCTGGCTCGGCGACGAGCGCTACACCGGCGACCGCGAGCTGGAGAACCCGCTCGCCGCCGTGCAGATGGGCCTCATCTACGTCAACCCGGAGGGCCCCAACGGCAACCCGGACCCGATCGCCGCGGCCCGCGACATCCGCGAGACGTTCCGCCGGATGGCGATGAACGACGAGGAGACCGTCGCGCTGATCGCCGGCGGCCACACCTTCGGCAAGACGCACGGCGCCGACCCGAACGTCAACGTCGGGCCGGAGCCCGAGGCCGCGCCGCTGGAGCAGATGGGCCTCGGCTGGAAGGGCACCCACGGCACCGGCAAGGGCGACGACGCCATGGGCAGCGGTCTGGAGGGCATCTGGACCGACACGCCCACCACCTGGGACAACAGCTTCTGGGACATCCTGTTCGGCTACGAGTGGGAGCTGTTCAAGAGCCCCGCCGGCGCCTGGCAGTGGCGTCCCAAGGACGGCGCCGGCGCCGACACCGTCCCGATGGCGCACACCCCGGGCGGCCGCACCCACCCGACGATGCTCACGACGGACCTGTCGCTGCGCTTCGACCCGATCTACGGGCCGATCTCCCAGCGGTTCAAGGACAACCCCGACGAGTTCGCGGACGCGTTCGCGCGCGCCTGGTTCAAGCTGACCCACCGCGACATGGGCCCGGTCGTCCGCTACCTCGGCCCGGAGGTCCCGTCCGAGCACCTCGTCTGGCAGGACCCGGTCCCGGCCGTCGACCACGAGCTCGTCGACGCCGAGGACGTCGCCGCCCTCAAGCGGCAGGTCCTGGAGACGGGCCTGTCGGTGCGGCAGCTCGTCACCACCGCGTGGGCGTCGGCCGCGTCCTTCCGCGGCAGCGACAAGCGCGGCGGCGCCAACGGCGCCCGCATCCGCCTCGAGCCGCAGCGCGGCTGGGAGGTCAACGAGCCCGACGAGCTGGCGCAGGTGCTGCGCGCGCTCGAAGGCGTCCAGGAGTCCTTCAACGCCGCCCAGACCGGCGGCAAGAAGATCTCCCTCGCCGACCTGATCGTCCTCGCCGGCTGCGCGGGCGTCGAGAAGGCCGCCAAGGACGCGGGCCACGACATCGAGGTGCCCTTCACGCCGGGCCGCACCGACGCGTCCCAGGAGCACACCGACGTCGAGTCGTTCGCCGAGATGGAGCCGACCCACGACGGGTTCCGCAACTACGTCGGCAAGGGCAACCGGCTCCCGGCCGAGTTCCTCCTCGTCGACCGGGCGCAGCTGCTCAACCTCAGCGCCCCCGAGATGACGGTTCTCGTCGGCGGCCTGCGCTCCATCGGCGTGAACTACCAGCAGTCCAAGCTGGGCGTGTTCACCGACAAGCCCGGGACGCTGACCAACGACTTCTTCGTGAACCTGCTCGACATGGGCATCACGTGGGAGCCGACGTCCGAGGACGCCGAGGTCTTCGAGGGCCGCGACGCCGCCGGCGACGTCAAGTGGACCGGCAGCCGCGTCGACCTGCTGTTCGGCTCGAACTCCGAGCTGCGCGCGGTCGCCGAGGTCTACGGCGCCGACGACGCCAAGGAGAAGTTCGCGCGCGACTTCGTCGCCGCGTGGCACAAGGTCATGAACCTGGACCGGTTCGACCTCGCCTGATCCGCTCGACCGCCGCGGCCGGGCCGTCCCCGCGGGGGCGGCCCGGCCGTCGTCATTCGGCCCGGCACTGCGGGCACAGGCCCCAGAATCGTCATTCGGCCCGGCACTGCGGGCACAGGCCCCAGAACGTCACATCGGCCTCGTCGACCAGGTACCCGGCGTCGTCCACCGGCTCCATGCACGGCGGATGCCCCACCGCGCAGTCGACGTCCTTGACCGCCCCGCACTTGCGGCACACCAGATGATGATGGTTGTCGCCGACCCGCCCCTCGTACCGCGCGGGACTCCCCGCCGGCTCGATCCGCCGGACGAGCCCCGCCGCCGCGAGCGCGTGAAGCGCCTCGTAGACGGCCTGCACCGAGATGTGCCCCACCCGGTCCCGCACCCCGGACGCGATCGCCTCGACCCCGAGATGGTCACCGTCCCGGACAGTCTCCAGCAGCGCGACGCGGGCCGCCGTCACCCGCAGCCCGACACCGCGCAACTCCTCAGCGGTGCTCCGCGACGCTGCCATGCCCCACCTCTACACGCGAACGATTTGCGACAACGAATGACAAAAGTGTAAACGAGGCCCCCTAACTCCCTGAAAACCCGCCTGAACACTCCCCCCGAACCCCCAGCCCCGGCCCAACCCCCACCCAGCCTCCACCCACAGGACGGCGCGGTCAGGGAAGCACGGCACCAAGGCAGCACAGCACGGCCACCGAAGACTCATGCGCTCGGAGCTCGAATGCCGGGGGCCTCGAATGTGGGGGCCCGGGCGGGGGCTGGAGGACGAGGGGCCCGGAGGCCGCAGCACTTCCGGGCGTCCGGGCTCAGGGCGTGCGGGATCCGAAGGGCACGGCGCTTCGGGACGCGGCGCCTTCCGGGTGCGCGGGCTCGGGAGGTGCGGGACTCGAAGGGCGCCGGCCTCTCGGGGTGCGTGGTATTTGGAGGGCGTGGTGGTCGGAGGGTCCGGCGCTTCCGGACGCGGCGCCTTCCGGGTGCGCGGGCTCAGAGGGTGCGGCGCTCGTAGGGCGCCGGGCTTCCGGAGGCGGTGCCTTCCCGGGGCCGGGCTTTCGGGGTGCGTGGTATTTGGAGGGCGTGGTGGTCGGAGGCTGCGGCGCTTCCAGGCGCGGCGCCTTCCAGGTGCGCGGGCTCAGAGGGGGGCGGGGCTCGAAGGGCGCCGGGCTTCCGGAGACGGCGGCTTCCGGGTGCGGGGCTTCCGGGTGCGTGGTGTTTGGAGGGCGCAGCGCTTCCGGGCGTGGGGATTCGGGGCCGGAGTGTGCGGGCTTGCGGGTGCGCAGGCTCGGAAGGCGCGGGGGCTCGGAAGGCGCGGCGGCTCCGGGTGCGGGGCTCAGGGGTGTGCGGGCGGGCTCAGGTGGAGGGGGTGAGGTGCTCGGTGAGGATCTTCAGGTGGGTTTCGCGGGCCTCGGCGTGGTGGCGGCGGCCTTCCTCGGTGATCTGGACGAAGACGCCACGGCGGTCGTCTCTGCAGAGATCCCGGACGACGTAGCCGTTCTTCTCCAGGCGGGCGACCGTACGGGACAGGGCGCTCTGGCTGAGGTACATCGCCGCAGCGATCTCCTGCATGCGGCGCTTCTCACAGTGGAGATCGACGAGGCGGTCGAGCGTCTCGTACTCGCTCATGCTCAGGCCGTGAGCGTCCTGCAGGGCCCGCTCCAAGGCGCAGGCGACCGTGTTGTAGCAGGTCGCAAGCTCGCGCCAGCGCTCGACTAGAGCAGCGTTCGCCTCCATGCCGCGCATCATACCATGCGTGCGCATCAGATGCGCGAGCATTAAATTCTGCAGAAATTTGTGCGTGGACATTTGATGCATGTGCATGTACTGTCCTGCGCCGTGGCTATCACCGACACCTCACTTGTCTCCACCCGCCGTCCGCCGGTAGCCGACCGCGCGCCGGCCGAACAGATCTGGACCCCTCGTCTTTGGGGCGTCCTCGCCGTCCTGTGCGCCGTGCTGTTCCTCGATGGACTCGACGTTTCGATGGTGGGCGTCGCGCTGCCGTCGATAGGCGCCGAGCTCGGGCTGTCCACCACGTCGCTGCAGTGGATCGTGAACGGATACGTCCTCGGCTACGGCGGGCTGCTGCTCCTCGGCGGGCGCACCGCCGACCTGCTGGGACGCCGCCGGATCTTCCTTGCCGCGCTCGCCGTGTTCGCCGTCGCGTCACTGATCGGCGGCCTGGTGAACGACGGCACGCTCTTGATCGTCACCCGTTTCGTCAAGGGGCTCGCCGCCGCGTTCACGGCGCCCACCGCCCTGTCCATCCTGACCACCACGTTCCATGAGGGACCCGCGCGGAACCGGGCGCTGTCGGTGTTCTCCGTCTTCGGCGCGAGCGGCTACTCGTCCGGGTTGATCCTCGGCGGGCTGCTGACCAGCTTCGGCTGGCGCTGGACGTTCCTGACGCCCGTTCCACTCGCGGTCATCGCGCTGATCGCGGGCTACGCGCTGATCCCGCGGGACAAGCCCGCAGCCGGCGGCGGCCACGACATCGTCGGTGCCGTGACGCTCACCGGCGGCATGCTGCTCGCCGTCTACACCGTGGTCTCGGCGCCCGACCGCGGCTGGCTCGACCCCCTGACCGTGGGCTCGATCGTCCTCGCGGCGGTTCTGCTGGTCGGATTCTTCGTCACCGAGAACAAGGTGCGGCACCCGCTGATCCGGCTCGGCATCCTGCGGATCGGCGCCATCGTCCGCGCCAACCTGAGCATCGTCGCGCTGTTCGGGTCGTACCTGAGCTTCCAGTTCATGATGACGCTCTACCTGCAGGACGTCCTGCACTGGTCGCCGCTGAAGATGGCCATGGGACTGCTGCCCGCCGGGCTCCTCGTCGCCTTCGGCTCGCCGTTCGTCGGACGGCTGATCGACCGGTACGGGACGCCTCGCCTGATCATCAGCTCCATGACGTCCCTCAGCCTCGGCTACGGCTGGTTCCTGGCCACGGCGGGAAACACCCCGCACTACGCGTTCACGATCCTGCCGACGATGCTCCTGCTGGGCGGCGGATTCGCGTTCGGGTTCAGCTCGATCATGGCGCAGGCCACGGACGGGATCGACGACTCCGAGCAGGGCCTGGCGTCCGGCCTCGTACAGACCTCCGGCCAGGTCGGCGCCGCCCTCGTCCTGGCCTTGGTCACCGCCCTGGTCGCCGGCGGGACGGCCGCCGGCGGCGACGGCTTCGCCGAGTTCCACCCCGGCGTCAACCTGGTGAGCGCAGTAGCCGTCATCGGCCTCGCCCTCAACCTGATCCCCCTCCTCCGCCGCAACCGCACCTGACCAGCAACTCCTCAACCGGGGGCGGCCTCCCCAAAGGCTGCCCCCGCTCCCTAACCCCCACCCACCTGAGGGCACGCATCCCCCACGGCCCGCCCGTGACCGTGTGCCCCGCCGTGGTCACGTCCGGCCCGCGACCGTGCGCCCCGCCGTGGCCACGTCCGGCCCGTGACCGTGCGCCCCGCCGTGGTCACGTCCGGCCCGTGACTGTGCGCCCCGCCGTGGCCAGGTCCCGCCCGTGACTGTGCGCCCCGCCGTGGCCAGGTCCCGCCCGCGACCGTGCGCCCCGCCGTGGTCATCTCCGCGCCCAGCGCCACCCGCGACGCCAGCAGCAACTCGTCCGACCTGACCTGGGACGTGCGCACCTCGGCATGGGAGTTCGCCGAGCAGGCGTGGTTCCTCGCCCAGGTCACCAGCAACCCGGTGATCCTCGTGTCGCTGTCGCTCGGCGCGACAGTCGCGCTCCAGGTCGGGCAGCTCGCCGCGCAGCTCGGCACCCAGTCCGCGACCGGCGGCGCGGTCGTCGTCGGGCTGGTTTGGGTGCTTGTGGGCCGCCACGAGGGTGACCTTGGGTCGCCCTCGTGGCGGTGATGTGGAGTGCTACTTGGGGCGCTTCCAGAAGGGGCGGCGCGGGGCGGGTTCTCCGGTGAGGTCGGCCAGGACCTGGAGGGCCCGAGCCCAGTGGTCCGCGATGGTGGCCTCGTCCGCGGTGGGTTGGAGGCGGCGCAGGTCATCGCGGAGGGCCGCCAGAGGCGTGGCGTCCAGGCGCTGCGCCTCCATGCGCTGGACGATCGACTCCAGGATGGGGAGGAGTTCGCTCAGCAGATGGTGGACCCGCTGGTCGTCCGGGACCTGGCGTAGCCGGTTGAGGACGTTGGTCAGCTCCTGCTGGAAGTCGGGCTGCGCAGGGGCGGGCCGCGCGGGGACGGGGCGGGCGCGGCGCGGAGCCGAGCCTCGTCCGGCTGCCCGGCCGAAGGCGCCTCCGGGCCGCGCGGAAGGCGGGGGCGGCGGGGGAGCGCCGGCGGGTGCCGGCGGTGGGCCTCCCGCGGGTGCCGACGGTAGGCCGCTGATGGCCGGAGGCACTGCGAATCCGTACGACTGGGCGGAGTAGGCAGCGGGTGCGGCCATGGGGGCCGCCTCGGGCGTCGCCCAACCCTGGGGGGTTTCCACCGGCTGGACGACCTGGTGCGGTGTGCCGCCTTCCGTCACCACCCGGCTGTCCACGGCCACGAACGCGGTGAAGCGGCACAGGACGCCGAAGCGGAGTGAGGTCTCGACGATGCGCTGCTCCAGATCGTCGGGGCCGCCGACCGTGTAGCGGTCTTCGAGGTCGCGGAGGTGGGCGCGGGCCCAGATGGACGTGGCGGCGGTGTGCGCGGAGACGGTGCCGTCGGCGCGCTGCTCCCAGGGCGTCCCGTCGGACGCGGTGCCCCGGACGGAGATCGAGCCGGACGGGTCGCCGCGGAACCGGCCGGCGATCACCAGGGGCACACCGGGGAACAGCGCCCCCAGCCGGGACGGGGCCACGGAGTCCGGGACGATCTCCAGGCCGTCGGCGTGCAGGGTGAGGCCGGTCGCCAGCGGGGCGGCGATCCGGTGGTGGATGTGCTCCATCGCCTCGTCGAGGCGGTCCTCCGATTCGACGAGTTCGCAGCGCCCCCGGCCGATGGAGGCGAGGCGGTTCAGGAAGCCGGCGTTGACGGCCCGGTCGATGCCGACGGTGTGGACCCGGATGCCCCGGAGCCCCGGCTCCAGGCGGGCGAGCAGCTGGTCCTCGTTGCCGACCTGGCCGTCGGTGATCAGGACGAGCACCCGGTCGCGGGTGGACTCGGCGAGCAGCCGGCACGCCTCGTCGAGCGGGCTGAGCATCTCCGTGCCGCCGCGTGCGTTCAGTGCCGCGAGGTGCTCGACGGCGCGGAACCGGTTGCGGTCGGTGCCGTCGACCAGGCCCGTGCCGAGGTCGCGTGGGCGTTCGATGACGTTGTCGAAGGACAGGACGGCGAACCGGTCCTCACCGCGGAACGTGTCGACGATGCGGGCGGCGGCGCGGCGGGCGGCGACCATCTTCCAGCCCTGCATGCTCCCCGAGCGGTCGAGGACGAGGACCACGTCGCGCGGGCTCGGCCTGGCGTCGCCGGACGGCAGCACGGTCAACGTGAACGTCCCCTCTTGCACCGTCCCTTCTGCGGAGACGTCCGGGCTGACGGAGCGGGTCGCGGTCTCCTTTTGGGCGGGGGAGAGGGCAGAGTCGCCCGAGGCGGTGGAGGGGGTCGGCGCCTGGGGGCGGGTCGCGGGCTCGTCCGGGACCAAGGAGAGGGCCGCGGTCTCGCGAGGGACGAAGTCCAGCCGGAGGATGAAGTCGCGGTCGAGGCGCTCGCCCGGCTGTAGCCGCACGGTCGCTCCTTCGCCCTCGCGTGCTTCGGACACCACGTGCAGCGCGGACCGGATCTGGGTCAGGGGCAGCCCGGCCGGGTCGATGTCGACGGTGACGGAAAGGCGAACCGGATTGGGGAAGCCGGGCAGGAGGACGGGCGGGCTGATGCGGGAGGCGTCCGGCACCGCGTCGGTGTCGTCCGCGATGCCGGGCCCGGTGCGTTCACCGTCCAGGGGGGCGCCCGGGATGTAGCGGGGGGCCACCACGAGCGGGAAGCGGAACGTGGCGCTGGAGGCCGACTCGTGGGGCAGGGGCTGGACGAGTTCCAGCCGGATGGTCACCCGTTCGCCGGGCAGGATGTTGCCGACCCGCATGCTGAACACATCGGGGCGGTCCTCTTCGGCGATCGCGGCGCGCTGCCCCGAGGCGATGGCGTCGTTGTAGTCCTGCCGCGCCCGGCCGCGCTCCTTCAGCGTGCCCTCGATGACCCGGTCCGCGGCCTCCATGCGCATCGCGGTCACGGCGGCGCGGTCGGGCAGGGGGAAGATGTAGGTGGCCTCGAGCGGCATGTCGAACGGGTTGCGGAAACCCTGGACGACCTCGATGCCGGCGGCGAGGCCGGTGATCGACGCGTGCACCTCGACGGTGTCGAGCGGCAGGTTGCCCTTGTCGGTGCTGAGCGCGCCCAGACCGCGGTCGGACGCCGGGGGCTGTTCGGTCTCGGGTAGCGGCAGGATGCGCACGGTCACGGGGACCTCCGGAAGTGAGCGTCGGGCGGAAATGCGGGGCTTTCGGCGGGGCTGAACAGGCCGCGGCGGTGCAGGACTTCGAGCAGTGGCCGCGCGGCGGCCTCGATCGCGGCGAGGTCGTCTTCGGCCAGCACGGCACCGTCCAGCAGGAGGGTGACGCCGGACGCGAGCTGGACCCCTTGGACGACCGGCGGGAGCGGTCGCCCGTATTCGGCGGCGACGGTCGCCGGCTTGTGCGACACATCCGGCCGGGTTTTCCAGAAGGCGTCGCCTGCTTCTGCGCCCCGTCTGTCTGGCGAGCTCGCCTCTCCGTTCGGCGGGGCCGCACCGCTGTCTGGCGGGCGCGTTCCTCCAGCGAGTGGGGCTGCCCCCGGCGGGTCTGCCGGGGGAGTCGGGTCTTCTGCTTCGCCTGCTGCTGCGGCTGCCTCGTTGGATGCTGCGGCCGTGTCAGCCTCGCCCGTCCCTCCGGTGGCCGAAGGGGAGCCGCTCTGGGGGTGAGAGAGGCGGTGGTCGGTGGACGGCGTGGCGGTTCTGTGTGGAGCCGGCGCCGCGGGGAGGGCGGGGGAAGCGGGGAGGTCGGTGGCGGGGAGGTCGGCTATTCGGGCGAGCGTCTCGTCGGGGGCCGCGGCGAGTTCGAGCTGGATCTCCGCGATCGAGCGGCCTTCGGCCTGGCGGCGTTTCACCGCGACGAGCTGGAGGAGGTGGCGGTGGCCGTACAGGGCGTTGCGGCCGCGCCGGGCGAGCGGCGGGTCGACCAGGCCGATCGTGGTGTACCAGCGGATCAGCCGGGCGTTGGGGAGGTCGCGCACCCGGCCGCTGACCTGCGCGGCTCCCTCCGCCGCGAGAGCGGCGGCGGCGCGTTCCGCCAGTTCGCCGATGGTCCAGGTACCGTCCATGGCTCGATGATGACACTGTCATCGTGACACTGTCAACTACGATTGGGTGATCGTTTCGATGAGGGGGTCGCGCCGGCGTTCGTCGGGGACGCGGGGGTGCCTGCCTCGCGCCGGAGTGGACGGCAGGGCCTGTCGGGTCGGGCGATGCCCGGGAGCCATTCGCGGGAGACGTCTCGGTCGGTGAGGTCTGGAGTGGGCGGGAGGCCCGTGGGGCCGGGCGATGTGCGCGATATTGGCGATCTCCGATGATCTCTCATCGAGTGCGGCAGAGCCCCTCGCTCCGGCTGATGATCGGCGCGCGAAAGGCCGATTTCGTTGATGTTGGAATGATCATTTGTAGGGCAAGTGGTCCGATTCCGACACTTCACTCTGTGTCGCAGTAGAGGCGCTCATCGAGATGCTGTGCTGGTCATAGCAAGCGTGCGATAGTTGCAGTATGTCGGTCAAAGCGCGCAAACCGCTCTATTGCGACACTCCGTCGGAGTTGCCATGAGTGGTACATGAATGGGGTTCGGTATCCCAGTTGGATCTTCTGAAATGGCCAGTAAAGAACGCGAAGAGCCTTTACCTTTTCCGGTATGAACGACCATCTCCTGGTCGAGGCGCTACGCGAGCGCGATCCCAGCGCCCCGGCCGCGGTGTACGACGCACATGCCCACCGGCTCTACGCGTACTGCTGGTTCCAGTTGCGCTGCCGCGACACGGCGCAGGTCGCCCTGCGCGACACGTTCATCGTGGCGGAGGCGCACATCGGCAAGCTGCGCGATCCTCATCGGTTCAAGGCGTGGCTCTATGCCATCGCCAGGCTGGAGTGCGCTCGGCACATGCCGCTGCGGAACAAGACCCCGGACATGCCGGTCGCCAGCCACGACCAGGAGGACGTCGACCAGCGCATCACCGCTTGGCACGCGGTCCTGGCGTTACGTCCGATCTCGCGGGAGATCCTGGAACTGAGCATCAGGCATGGACTGCCGGTGCCCGACCTGGCCGTGGTTCTGGGCCTGTCCTTGAAAGGCGCCCAAGATGCGCTGGACCTCGCACGGGTTGAGCTGGAGGACGCGCTGGTCGCGGAGATGCTCGTGCAACAGGGGCCTTATGGCTGCGGCAGGCGTGCGCTGCTGCTGCGAGAACGGTCCGGCGAGCTCGATCACGACCTGAGCGGACGGCTGAGACGGCACGCGGAAGCCTGCTCCGTCTGCGGTTCGCTCCGTCCCCGCTCCGTGTCGGCGAGGAAGGTGTACGGGCTGCTGCCGGACGCGCGTCCGGCAGCGGAACTACGGCTCCGTGTCATGAGCTGCTTTCTGGACCCCGAGCTGGTGGGTTACAGGCTCTTCGTCGCCACCCGCGTCACGGAGTTCACCTCCGATGGCTTCCCCGTCCAGGACCTGCGGTCGAGACGGGGCACCCGCCAGGGCGGCGGAGGCTCATGGCTCGGCCGTTTCCGCAAGGCGCCAGCCGCCGCACCGGCGGGGATCGGCGCGCAGGCCGTCCGTGCCGCGATGGTGCTCACGGTGGTGGCGTTCCTGTCCGGCGGTGGGGTCGCGTCGATGTACGGAGTGCTGGGCACCAACGGGAACCCAGCCGAAACGGCCGCCGGTCCGCAGCCGACCGTGGTGCCAGGCATCTCTCAGACACCGGAGACCAGGCGACCGCCTGAGATGAGCCCGGACGGACCCGGGCCGCTTGACGCCGTCCCTGTGTCGGCCACGTTCCCGTTCGGCGCGCGCGCCTCGTCCGCACCTCCGACGGCCGTGCCCGAACCGCCGCCGGTGCCAGTCTCCGGGACCGAGCCGACAACGTCTGCGGGCGTCCTGGTCGTCTCGCCGCTCTACCTGGACTTGGCAGGAGGTTCGGACGGCTCCGTAGAGGTGCGAGCGGAAGACGGACCGGTGGCCTGGCAGACGAACACCCAGGGACCTGTTCAGATACAGCCGTCCTCTGGCCGTCTTCAGTCCGGGCAGACCGTGACCCTGCACGTCCACGTCTCGCGCGGTCCGGACGACCGTGGGGCCGGCACTGTCACCTTCCGACCGGGCGGCGTCCAGATGCACGTCACTTGGCGGAAGGACGCACCGCCCGACCCCGACCCAGACCCATCGCCTACGCCGACGGGCTCCAATTCGGCGAGCCCCTCTGTGCCACCAGAGACGCAACGACCGGGAAGCCCTCAGCCGACACCGACGGATACGGAGCCGCCCGGCAGCAGTCAGCCGGCGCCGACACCGACACCATCGACCCCTGCGCCGGCATCGCCCCCTGGCACAGCCCCTGAGGCCACACCGTCTCCGACTGGACGGCCGTCCGACGAGAACCCACCGAGCGTGGAGCCGACAGCCACCGGATGACGGGACGTGAACGGCTGCCCTGGAGTGGTGTGCGTACCGACCATTGCCCGAGTCAACTACTCTTCGTAGGTGATCGTTTGCGCTAAGCAGTGCATCCCCGGGGGAGGACGTGCTCATGGCAACTGGCGCAGCAGACACCCGCCACCGCCGTGCGGTGCGGCCCCCCGCCCTGAACACGATGCTGCGGGTGGTCGCCTTCGGCTCCGGCCTGGCCATGGGCATGAGCCTGCTGGTGCCGGCCGCGTCAGCGCGTCCGTCCGCCGACCCCGGCCCTAGCGCGAAGGACCTCGAACGGACCGAACGCCAAGTGCGGGAACGGGCGGCCGAAGTCGGCCGGACGAAAGCCAAGCTTGCGCAGGCGGACGGGGAACTCGACAGGCTCGGCGTCGCCGCGGAGACCGCCATAGAGCGATACAACGGCGAGCGGGTGCAGCTGCAACGCGCGCAGCGCGCGTACTGGGACACCCAAGGCCGTGTTGCCGAGGCGGACCGGAGGGTGGAGGAGAGCAGGGCTGAACTGGCGTCGTTCGCGGCCCGGGTCTACCAGGACAACACCGGCTACGACCAGATCTCGTCAGCGCTTGTCGGCGATGGCGGCCCCCAGGGCTTCATGGACCGTGCGGGGATGGTCCAGATGCTCACCCAACGGCGGGCGGCCATGGTCGGCCGCTTGGAGGCGTCCAAGAACGTCGCGGACGTGTTCCGCCGCCAGGCGGAGGCCGCCTTCGAGGAGCAGCAAACCGTGACTCGGCGGGCCGACGAGGCCAAGCGGTTCGCGGAGGAGGCGGTGGCCAGGCAGCAGGCGTCCGTCCAACGCATAGAAGCCGAGAAGCGGCGCCTTGAGCGTCGGCTCGGCGATGCCAAAGCCCATGCTGCTCGCGTCAAGCGCGCGCGGGAAAGGGCCAGGGAGAAGGCGGAGGCGCGCAAGGCCCGTTCCGCCTTCGCAGGCTCAGGGGCTCCGGCCACAGGACTGACCTCGTCCGCCGCGCGCGGTGCCATCGCGGCCCGGGCGGCGCTGAAATGGCTGGGCACCCCGTACGCGTGGGGTGGAGGCAACATGTTCGGGCCCAGCCAGGGGTTCGCTCAAGGCGCGGGCACGGTCGGCTTCGACTGTTCGGGCCTCGCCATGTACGCGTGGGACAAGGCCGGTGTACGGCTCGACCATTGGACCGGTACCCAATGGACGTCGGGCCCGCATGTGTCCACGAGCGCATTGCGTCCGGGGGATCTGGTCTTCTTCGCCACGGACTCGTCCGACCCCGCCACCATCCACCATGTCGGCGTCTACATCGGCGACGACCAGATGGTGGAGGCGCCCTACACGGGGGCCGAGGTCCGCGTGTCCAGCATTCACCGGGGTGACCTGATCGGTGCCACCCGTCCCTCGGGATGAGCCGTGGTGCCCATGGACGGCGAGGACCCTTCCGCGCGGCGTTCCGCGCGGAAGGGTCCTTACGGGATCGTGTCGCGGGGGCGGCGGGAGCGGATCAGCGCCGTCTGCGACTCCCGGCCCCGGCGCTCAGTGGCCGCCCTGGTCCGCGGCGCGCTTCCGGGAACGCTCGATCTCCAGCTCGGCTTCGACGCGCCCCACCCAGCTGGCGCCCTCGACGGACTTGCCGGGCTCCAGGTCCTTGTAGACCTCGAAGAAGTGCTGTATCTCCAGGCGGTCGAACTCGGCGACGTGGTGGATGTCGCGCAGGTGCTCCATGCGGGGGTCGGTGGCGGGGACGCACAGGACCTTGTCGTCACCACCGGCCTCGTCGGTCATCCGGAACATGCCCACCGCGCGGCAGCGGATGAGGCAGCCCGGGAACGTCGGCTCCTGCAGCAGGACGAGCGCGTCCAGCGGGTCGCCGTCCTCCCCTAGGGTGTCCTCGATGAACCCGTAGTCGGCCGGGTACTGCGTCGAGGTGAACAGCATGCGGTCGAGCCGGATGCGCCCCGTCTCGTGGTCCACCTCGTACTTGTTCCGCTGGCCCTTCGGGATCTCAATGGTGACGTCGAAATCCAAGATGTCCTCCGCTCCCTGCGCGCTCGCAGTGAATAGTCTTCCGGGAGCCCGTGGGTGAGGCCGGCCCCACAGGGCGAGTGTTCCCTCGTATAAGGATGTCGCACGTTGGTGAGTGCTGAGTGGGAGAGGGGCGGTCACGTGCCTGGACGGGGCCGGGCCCTCGTGATCCTGTCGCTGTCCCTCCTTAACGTTTTCACCGTCGCCGCCGGGCTGGCAGTGGCGAAACTCACACCCGAGCGTCATCTGTCCCCGCAGCCCCCCAGCGTGGCGGAGCGCGACCCGGTGCGCGTTCCGGCGTCCGCGGTCGTGGCCCCCGCGGCCGATCCCGCGTCGGGCCGGGCGCCGGACCCCTCCGTCCTGGCTGGACGGCTGGCGCCGCTGATCGGCGGGCCGAAGGCGAAGATCAGCGCGGTGGTCGTCGACGCCGAGACGCGCCGGTCCCTGTACGCGCTGGGTGCCGATCGGCCCGCCACCCCCGCCTCGACGACGAAACTGGCGACCTCGGTCGCGGCGCTGGCCACGGTCGGCCCCGCGTACCGGATCGCCACCCGGGTCGTGCGCGGTACCGGCGGCGGAATCGTACTGGTCGGAGGCGGGGATCCTACCCTGACGGCCCTGCCGCCACGTCCGGGGGCGGGGCATCCGCCCTATGCGTCCCTCTTGGACCTGGCCCGCCAGACGGCCGCCGCGCTGAAGGCCGCCGGTGTGCAGCAGGCGCGCGTTGACTACGACGTGTCCGCGTACCAGGGCCCTTATACGGCGGCTGGGTGGAAGCCGAATTACCTGCCGGACGGTGAGGTCGCGCCTGTGACCGCTCTGACGGTCGATGAGGGCCGCGTCTCCCCGACGGACCCGACCAAGAAGACACGGATCTCCAACCCACCCGCCACTGCGGTGAGGCAGTTCGCGTACCTGCTGTCCAAGCAGGGCATCAAGGCGAAGGCAGGACGGAGGACGGTGGCGCAGGACGGCGCTGAGGGGCTCGGCATCGTCCACTCACCGCCGATGACCGCTCTGGTGGAGCACCTGCTGACCGACAGCGACAACGACGTCGCCGAGGCGGTGGCCCGCCAGGTCGCCATCAAGCTGGGGCGTCCGCCGACGTTCGCGGGTGCGGCGCAGGCCGTCCAGCAGGTCCTGGGCCGGCTCGGTGTGGCGGAGGGCGTCTCGGTCAACGACGGCAGCGGCCTGTCGCCGCGCAACCGGATCTCGCCGATGGCGCTGGCCAGGATCGTCTCGCTCGCAGCCGGCGAGAAGCACCCGGAGTTGCGTGCGGCCATCACGGGACTGCCGGTCGCGGGGTTCTCGGGGACGTTGAGCCCGCCGCGCTACACCACGGTGGGCAGCCGGGCGGGCGCAGGCATGGTCCGCGCCAAGACGGGCACCTTGGCGGGCGTCAGCACGCTGGCCGGGCTCGCATACGACGCGGACGGGCGGCTGCTCGCGTTCGCCTTCATGGCGGGGGACGGGAAGGGCCCGGTCGATCCCGGCAAGCTGGACCAGTTGGCCGCGACCGTCGCCTCCTGCGGCTGCGGCTGACGCCCTGCGGTGCGCGGGCGCGGCTGGTCTTGCGGTGCGCGGGTGCCGCTGGAACTGCGGTGTGCGCTGCGGCTGGTCTTGCTGTGCGCAGCGCGGCTGGGCCTGCGGGGTGCGGGTGCGGCCGAGCTGCGGTTATCCACAGGTGTGCGTTCTCCTGCGTTGAGGCGTGGGGCGATGCGAGCGTGAAGGGGTACGGTCCGCCCCCGGGTGGGTGGGGCCTGGTTTTTGAGGGTTGGGGGGCTTTGTGGCGGGACGGTGTGGGCTGGGGGCGTGTGGGCGGGGCCGTACGGGAGATAACCAGAACGGTTGTTCGTTGAACGACCCAGTAGGGGCGCTCCGGCGCCGTCTCCGAAACGTACGGTGGAGTACATGAGCGCCTCGATGATCGACTGGAACATGGCCGTTCAGGCCGGGACCCGGCTCGTGAGGCCGGGACCGCAGGTCAGCTATGACGAGGCCCGCGAGGTCGTGAAGGAGCTGCGCGAACTTTCCAAGATCGCCCACGGGCATGTGCGGGACTTCACCGGCATGGCGTCCGAGCTCGACCCGGATCCGGCGACGGTCGTGGACAGGCCCGGCTGGATCCGCGCGAACGTGGACGGCTTCCGGGTGGTGCTGGAGCCGCTCATCGAGCAGATGTCCGAGCGGCGCGGGCCGGGGCCCCTCGGCGGTGCGGGGAACATGGTCGTCCAGGCGGTGGGTTCCCGTGTTACCGGCATGCAGGTGGGCGCGATCCTGGCCTACATGGCGAGCCGTGTTCTGGGGCAGTACGAGCTTTTCTTGCCGCCGGACCCCACGGGACGCACGGCGACGGGGCGTCTGACCTTGGTCGCGCCCAACATCGTCCATGTCGAGCAAGAGCTGGGCGTGGAGTCGCGTGACTTCCGCCTGTGGGTGTGCCTGCACGAGGAGACGCACCGTGCCCAGTTCACCGGCGTCCCCTGGCTGCGCGAGTACGTCCAGGACCAGATGACCAAGTTCCTGCTCGCGTCCGATCTCGACCCCGGCGCGATGCTCGACCGCATCCGGGACGCGGCCGAGGCCGTCGCCGACGCGGTCCGCGGTGGTGACGCGAACCTGATCGACGCGATCCAGAGCCCGGAGCAGCGCGAGATCCTCGATCGCCTGACCGCCGTGATGACCCTGGTGGAAGGGCACGGCGACTACGTGATGGACGCCGTCGGCCCGGAGGTCGTGCCGTCCGTGCAGCAGATCAGGTCGCGCTTCCAGGGGCGGCGTGAGGGCGGCACCAAGCTCGACAAGACGATCCGGCGCCTGCTGGGCATCGACCTGAAGATGAAGCAGTACGCGGAGGGTTCGCGGTTCGTGCGACGGGTCGTCGCCGAGGTGGGCATGAGCGGCTTCAACCAGGTTTGGCAGTCGCCGGAGACCCTTCCCACTCACGACGAGATCAAGGAACCCGCCCTCTGGATGGACCGGGTGGTCGGCCCCAGGGCCCTCGACGCGCCGCCCAAGGCCAACGAAGCCTGAGCCAAGCCGAGCCCCTGCACGGCCTCGTGGGGTGGTAGACGTTTGTCCATGGGGCCTGATCCGGCAGTGGCGGCGGTTCGTCTCGCGGTGCGGCGAGTCCTCGCCGACCTGCCGGCGGACGCTCTGGTGCTGGCGGCCTGCAGCGGCGGCGCCGATTCCCTGGCGCTCGCCGGCGCGCTCGCCTTCGAAGCACCCAGAGCGGGACGCCAGGCCGGGGGCATCACGATCGACCACGGCCTACAGGACGGTTCGGACGAGCGTGCCGACACCGTAGTCCGCACCATGGCCTCCCTGGGGCTGGACCCAGCGGGCTCTATCGCGATCACCGTCGATGGGCCGGGCGGCCCCGAGAGCGCGGCCCGTGATGCTCGCTACACCGCTCTGGACGATGCGGCCCGTCGGCTGAGTGCAGCGGCTGTCCTTCTAGGCCACACCCAGGACGACCAGGCTGAGACGGTTCTGCTGGGTTTGGCGCGTGGTTCCGGTGCGCGGTCGCTGTCCGGCATGCCGGCCGAGTTCCGGCGGCAGGGCGTCTTGTACCTGAGGCCCTTGCTGGGGCTGGATCGGGCCACCACGCGCAGGGCCTGCACGGCGATGGGGCTGGACCCCTGGGACGACCCCCACAACGTCGACTCCGCCTATGCGCGCGTGCGCGTCCGCCATGAAGCCCTCCCCGCCCTGGAGAAGGCCCTCGGCCCGGGAGTGGCCGAGGCGCTGGCCAGGACGGCCCGGATGCTGCGTGACGATGCCGACGCCCTGGACGACCTGGCGGCCCGCGCGTTCACCGACCTGGAGGCCCCAGAGGACGGCTACAGCGTGGCTCTGAGGCTGGAGGGGCTCGATGACCTGCCCAGAGCCGTCCGTACGAGGGTCTTGCGGATGGCCGCGGTGAAGGCCGGGAGCCCACCGGGTACGCTCGCGGCGGTTCATGTCGATGCGGTGGACCGGCTGGTCACGGCCTGGCGCGGCCAGCGGCACGTGGATCTGCCCGGGGGGCTACGCGCCGTCCGGCGGTATGCGAAGCTGCTGTTCGGCCCGGTTTGACGCGCGCCGTGTGCGGATCGTCGCACGGTGTGTCCGCCGTGCGTATCGCGTACACGCGCGCGCGGCGGTGTCCGTCCCGCGTCCGTCCCACCGGACGGGCGAAACTGAGCGATGAGGGTGGGGTTGTGGACGAGAAGGACCTGGGCGCCGACCTGGCGAAGGTGCTGATCCCCGAGAGCGATCTGCAGGCCAAGGTGCGGGAGCTCGCCGGGCAGATCGACGCCGACTACGCGGGCAAGGACCTGCTGCTCGTCGGGGTCCTCAAGGGCGCCGTCATGATCATGGCGGACCTGGCGCGGGCACTGCACACGCCCGCGTCGATGGACTGGATGGCGGTGTCGTCCTACGGCTCGGGCACGAAGTCGTCGGGCGTCGTGCGCATCCTCAAGGACCTCGACACCGACATCATCGACCGGCACGTCCTGATCGTGGAGGACATCGTCGACTCCGGCCTGACCCTGTCGTGGCTGGTGAGCAACCTTCTCTCGCGCGGGCCGGCCTCACTGGAGATCTGCGCGCTGCTGCGCAAGCCGGAGGCGGTCAAGACCGACCTCGACGTGAAGTACATCGGGTTCGACATCCCCAACGAGTTCGTCATCGGGTACGGGCTCGACTATGCGGAGAAGTACCGGAACCTGCCGTTCGTCGGCACACTCGCCCCGCACGTGTACGGCGGGGACGGAGCCTGACCGTCCCGACCAGAGGGGCGCTCCACCATCCTCGGCGCCGCTCAAGCGCCCTGAATGGCCCCCAGACGGCCGCAGATCCCCCAAGGGCACTGGTTTCGCCTCGTTCTGGCACGGTCGCAGGTGCTGGTCACGGGCGCGCGCACGGGCCCTTCCACGGGTCTACGGACCACCCAGGGAACAAGTAACCGTGACGAATCGTTGCAAGGATCGTTGACGGGTATATGGAAGGGATGCGGGAGAACAGCGTCGGCTGCGTCTCCTGCGCCTGCGGTGTACCGTCGGTGTCCCGGACCCTGGGTTCGGGGAGCCATATGAGGGAAGCCGCCACGGTGGGTCCGAAGCCCTGGCGACGGGCCTTTCGTTGGACGCATTGTTGGTCGCAGTGGCGTTCGTCCCCCCGGGACGGGCGGGGATCACACACAGACGTTGGTCAGGAGGGACGGGCCCCGTAGGGGTAACCGGATAAATGGACGTGAAGCGCTACTTTCGCGGGCCGCTGCTGTGGATCCTGCTGTTCGGCATCTTGGTCGCCCTCGTCATGTGGGGCGTCAACCCCGGCCGTTCGTTCGAGAAGGTGGACACCTCCAAGGTGGTCCAGGAGATCGACGCGGGCCAGGTGAAATCGGCCAAGATCGTTGACAAGGACCAGCGGATCGAGCTGACCCTCAAGAACGACAAGCGGCAGCAGGCATCCTGGGTCGACGGCCAGGGGCTCCAGTTGCAGCAGCAGCTGCAGAAGCAGGTCGACGCCGGCAAGCTCCCCGGCGGTTACAACGTCGATGTCCCCAAGCAGAGCTTCTTCCTGAACCTGCTGTTCAGCCTGTTGCCCATCGTGGTGATCGTGCTGATCTTCCTGTTCATCATGAACCAGATGCAGGGCGGCGGCTCTCGGGTGATGAACTTCGGCAAGTCCAAGGCCAAGCTCATCACCAAGGACACCCCGAAGACCACCTTCGCCGACGTGGCCGGGGCCGACGAGGCCCTGGAGGAACTGGAAGAGATCAAGGACTTCCTGCAGAACCCGGCGAAGTTCCAGTCGATCGGCGCCAAGATCCCCAAGGGCGTGCTCCTGTACGGCCCGCCCGGCACCGGTAAGACGCTGCTGGCGCGCGCCGTCGCCGGTGAGGCCGGCGTGCCGTTCTACTCGATCTCCGGCTCCGACTTCGTGGAGATGTTCGTCGGCGTCGGCGCCTCCCGCGTCCGCGACCTGTTCGAGCAGGCCAAGACGAACGCCCCCTCGATCATCTTCATCGACGAGATCGACGCCGTCGGCCGGCACCGCGGCGCCGGGCTCGGCGGCGGCCACGACGAGCGCGAGCAGACCCTCAACCAGCTGCTGGTCGAGATGGACGGCTTCGACGTCAAGGGCGGCGTGATCCTGATCGCCGCGACGAACCGCCCCGACATCCTGGACCCGGCGCTGCTGCGTCCGGGCCGGTTCGACCGCCAGGTCACCGTGGACCGCCCGGACCTGGAGGGCCGCAAGGGCATCCTGCGGGTGCACGGCCGCGGCAAGCCGTTCGCGCAGGACGTCGACCTCGACGTCATCGCGCGGCGCACCCCGGGCTTCACCGGCGCCGACCTGGCCAACGTCATCAACGAGGCGGCGCTGCTCACGGCCCGTTTCGACCGCAAGCTGATCGACATGGACACCCTCGAGGAGTCCATCGACCGCGTCATGGCCGGGCCGGAGCGCAAGACCCGCGTGATGTCGGAGAAGGAAAAGAAGATCATCGCCTACCACGAGGGCGGGCACGCTCTGGTGGCGCACGCGCTGCCGAACTCCGACCCGGTGCACAAGGTGACGATCCTTCCGCGCGGGCGGGCCCTGGGCTACACCATGACCCTCCCGATGGAGGACAAGTTCCTCACCACGCGCTCCGAGATGAACGACCAGCTCGCCATGCTGCTCGGTGGGCGCACCGCAGAGGAACTGGTGTTCCACGAGCCCACCACGGGCGCGGCCAACGACATCGAGAAGGCCAGCTCTATCGCGCGCAACATGGTGACCGAGTACGGCATGAGCGAGCGGCTGGGCGCCCGTAAGTTCGGCTCCGGTCAGGGTGAGGTCTTCCTCGGCCGCGACATGGGGCACGAGCGTGACTACTCCGAGGACATAGCGTCCGCGATCGACGACGAGGTCCGTCGCTACATCGAGGCCGCGCACGACACCGCGTGGGAGATCCTGGTCGAGTACCGGGACGTCCTGGACGAGCTCGTCGTGAACCTGATGGAGAAGGAGACCCTGTCGAAGGACCAGGTGCTGGAGATCTTCGCGCCGATCCAGAAGCGGCCGCACCAGAACTCCTACACCGGGTACGGCAAGCGCCTCCCGTCCGACCGTCCTCCGGTACTGACGCCCAAGGAGCTGGCTCTGCTCGGCCCGCAGGACGTCACCGACCTCACCAAGAACAACGGCCAGGGCGGTGTCGCCTCCGAGGCGGTCGACCCGTCCCAGGGTGAGAGCTGACCGTTTTGGCGATTCCGTACGACGAGGCGCCGCTCGAGAATGACCCGCCGGCCGAGACCGTGCACGGCGGGCATTTCGACCACGCGCGCATCGAGAAGGCCGTCCGCGAGATCCTGATCGGCATCGGGGAGGACCCCGACCGGGACGGGCTGCGCGACACCCCGGCGCGGGTGGCGCGGGCGTACGCGGAGCAGTTCGCGGGCCTCCGGCAGACGCCGGAGGACGTGCTGACGACGGTGTTCGACGCCGACCATGAAGAGATGGTCCTGGTGAAGGACATCGAGGTCTACTCCGTGTGCGAGCACCACCTCGTGCCCTTCCACGGGGTGGCGCACGTGGGGTACACGCCCAACAAGAAGGGCCAGATCACGGGTCTGTCCAAACTGGCCCGCCTGGTGGACGTGTACGCCCGTCGTCCGCAGGTGCAGGAGAGGCTCACCAGCCAGGTCGCGGACGCGCTGATGCGGGTGCTGGAGCCGCGCGGCGCGATCGTGGTGATCGAGGCGGAGCACCTGTGCATGACGATGCGCGGGGTGCGGAAGCCGGGCGCCAAGACGGTCACGTCGGCGGTGCGCGGCGACTTCCGCGATCATGCCGAGACGCGCTCCGAGGCGATGAGCCTGATCCTCGGGCGCCACTGACCGTCCGGGTGCCCCGTGGGTCCCCAAGCGATCGAACGGGCCTCAGCGTCGCGCTGAGGCCCGTTCTGCTGGTTCCCGAGGGGCGGAGGGGACGGGCCGGGCGGCGGGAGCCGCCGCGTCGAGCCCATGACTCCAAGGCATAAGGTGGGGTGACATGACCAATGCCGTAGTTCCGGGGCTCCCCTCGCCGGGGCGCTGCCTCGTCATGGGCGTGGTCAACGTGACCCCGGACTCATTCTCGGACGGCGGAGCCTGGTTCGATCCCGAGAAGGCCGTCCGCCATGGGCTGGACCTCGTCGCGGAGGGCGCCGACATCGTGGACGTGGGCGGTGAGTCCACACGGCCCGGTGCGCAGCGCGTGTCGCGCGAAGAGGAACTGCGCCGCGTGGTCCCGGTCATAGAGGCGCTCAACGCCGAGAACGTCCCGGTCAGCGTGGACACCATGCGGGCGGAGGTCGCGGAGGCCGCCGTAGGCGTCGGGGCCCGGCTGGTGAACGACGTCAGTGGCGGCCTCGCCGACCCGGACATGCCGCGCGTGGTCGCCGCCGCGGGCGTCCCTTATGTGGTCATGCATTGGCGCGGCCACAGCCATGACATGCAGACCCGTGCCATCTACGCGGATGTGGTCCGCGAGGTGCGCGATGAGCTTCTGCAGAGGGTCGATGTAGTCCTGCGCGAGGGCGTCGACCCGTCGATGATCGTGCTCGATCCCGGGCTCGGTTTCGCCAAGAGCCCCAAGGCCGGCCACAACTGGAGGCTCCTGGCCCGGCTCGACGCGCTGACCGCTACCGGGTATCCCGTGCTGGTCGGTGCGTCGCGCAAGAGCTTCCTCACGAAGCTGCTGGCCGACCCTGACGGGACGCCCCGCGCGTTCGCCGAATGCGACGACGCGACGGTGGCCACCACGTCGCTGGCGGCAGTGGCCGGGGCTTGGTGCGTACGGGTTCACAGGGTCCGCCCCAACGCGGACGCCGTTCGTGTGGCGGCCGCCATCAACGCGGCCCGCCTGCCCGACGAGGGGCCGTTCGGCGAAGTGCACCGGCTCAAGGACGAAGACTCGGAACCGGCCGCGGCGGAGGGTCGCGCCCAGCAAGGGGGACACCGCCCATGAGCCGTGCCGTGAACCGCGCCGACGTGGACGAGGTCCACGCCGAGTTCTACGCCGCGTTCGAGGCCGGCGACTTCGACCGCATGTCGGCCGTGTGGGCCGACGGTCCGTACGCCTCCGGCGTCTCCTGCGTGCATCCGGGTTGGACGATGCTGCGCGGGCGCGAGGAGGTGCTGCGCTCCTGGGCGCTCATCATGGCCAACACGCCTTACATCCAGTTCGTGCTGACGGACGTGGAGACGGACGTGTACGGCGACCACGCCGTGGTGACGTGCAAGGAGAACGTGCTCACCGCCGATGAGGAGACGGAGACGGGGTTCCTCGCCGGCGGCAGCATCGTGGCGACGAACGTGTTCATACGGACCGGTGGGGAGTGGCGGCTTCTGCTCCACCACGGTTCCCCCGTCCTCAACGTCGTGGACGCGGAGGAAGAATGAGCCTCGACCGCATCGAACTGCGCGGCCTGCGGGCCCGGGGACGGCACGGGTGCCTCCCGGCCGAGCGGGAGCTGGGCCAGGAGTTCGTGGTGGACGCCGTCCTCGGACTCGACACCCGCCCCGCCGCCGCCGGGGACGACCTCTCGCGTACCGTCGATTACGGGACGCTCGCGGGCCGTCTGGTCGCGGTCGTCGAGGGCGAGCCCGTCAATCTCATCGAAACGCTGGCCGACCGGCTGGCGACAATATGTCTGGAAGATGGGGCGGTGTCCGAGGTGGAGATCACCGTCCACAAGCCGAGCGCGCCTGTGCCGCACCCCTTCACGGACGTCGCCGTGAAGATCAGGAGGAGTCGCCCATGACTGCGTCCGACCGCATGCCCGACCGCACCGCCACCGGCGGGCACATGCTGGTCCAGCACCGTGTCGTGTTCTCGATCGGCAGCAACCTCGGAGACCGGCTGGACAACATCCAGGAGGCGGTCGACGCGCTGTTCGACGCGCCGGGGCTGAGCTACGTGGCGGTCTCCCCCGTCTACGAGACCGCGCCCTTCGCCCCTCCCGGGGAGACCATCCCCGAGCAAGGCGACTTCCTCAACATCGTGCTCGTGGCCGACACGCGGCTGCCACCGGAGAACCTGCTGGAGCGCGTCCTGAACATCGAGAACTCGATGCGCCGGGAACGCGAGGTCCGCTGGGGGCCGCGCACGCTGGACATCGACATCGTCGTGTTCGGCGACGTCTCGTCCGACGACCCCGACCTGACGCTCCCGCACCCGCGCGCGCACGAGCGCGCGTTCGTGCTCGTGCCGTGGGCCGACATCGAGCCGGACGTGCTGCTACCGGGGCACGGCCGCGTCGGTGACCTCGCCCAGGCCAAGCAGTCCGAGGGTGGCCCGTCGGCCGTACGCCGACGGGAGGACCTGGCTCTCCAGCAGCCTGCATGAAGCCGTCCCGCCCGCTGTTCCTGCTCGCCCTGGTCGTCGTCATTGCGGTGGTCACCTGGGCGGTGCTGCGTTCGGCCTACATCTCGCTGCCGCCCCTGCCGTGGACGGCGGTACCGACGCTGCTGCTGCTCGCCCTTGGCGAAGCGTTCACCGGCTGGAACGTGCTGCGCCGCATCCGCCGCAAGCCCGACAGGGGCCGCGCGCCGGAAGCGGGCCGCAGGGCGCCCAAGCCGATCGAGCCCATGGCCGTGGCCCGGCTGGCCGCCCTGGGCAAGGCCAGCGCGCACTCCGCCGCCGTCATCGCGGGCGTGTTCGGCGGATTCGCCGTCAGCCTCGCGTCCCAGCTCGACAAGCCGACCCCCCGGCACGACTTCTTCGTCAGCGGCGGCACGTTCCTGGCGGCGGTGGTCCTGGTGGCCGCGGCGTTCTTCCTGGAGTACGCGTGCCGCGTGCCCAAGGACCCGGACGAGGAGGAACGCGACCGCCGAGCCTCCCGCGCCTAGGCTTCAGATTTCGCGTCGCCAGGGGGTCATTTGTCGATGTCGCCGACCACGAAGAACATCGAGCCGAGGATGGCGATCATGTCGGCGACCAGGTTGCCCGGCAGCAACTCGGTGAGGACCTGGATGTTGTTGAAGGAGGCTGAGCGCAGCTTCATGCGCCACGGGGTCTTCTCTCCACGCGACACCAGGTAGTAGCCGTTGATGCCCAGAGGGTTCTCCGTCCAGGCGTAGGTGTGGCCTTCGGGGACCTTCAGCACCTTCGGCAACCGCTGGTTGATCGGGCCCGACGGGAGTTCGGCGATGCGGTCCAGGCAGGCGTCGGCGAGATCCAGGGACGCGTGTACCTGGTCCAGGAGGCATTCGAAGCGCGCCAGGCAGTCGCCTTCTGTGCGGGTGACCACACGGACGTCGAGGTCGCCGTAGGCCAGGTAGGGCTCGTCCCGGCGCAGGTCGAAGTCGACACCGGACGCTCGCGCGATGGGGCCCGACACCCCGTACTGGAGGATCTGCTCGCGGGTGAGGACGCCGACGCCCCGTGTGCGCGCGCGGAAGATCTCGTTGCCCATGATGATGTCGTCGATGTCGCCCATGCGGGAACGGACCTCGGCGACGGCGGTCCGCGCGCGCGCCGTCCAGCCGGCCGGGAGCTCGTCCTTCAGGCCGCCGACCCGGTTGAACATGTAGTGCATGCGTCCACCGGAGATCTCCTCCATCACCCGCTGCAACGTCTCGCGCTCACGGAACGCGTAGAAGATCGGTGTGATGGCGCCCACCTCAAGGGGATATGAGCCAAGGAACATGAGGTGGTTCAGGATCCGGTTCAGTTCGGCGAGGAGGGTTCTCATCCATACGGCGCGTACGGGGACCTCCATGCCGAGCATGCGTTCGACGGCGAGGACGACGCCGAGCTCGCTGGAGAAGGCCGACAGCCAGTCGTGCCGGTTCGCCAGGACGATGATCTGCCGGAAGTCCCGGACCTCGAACAGCTTCTCCGCGCCCCGGTGCATGTATCCGACGATGGGCTCGGCCGCGGAGATGCGTTCGCCGTCCAGCGTCAGCTTCAGCCGGAGCACGCCGTGCGTGGACGGGTGCTGCGGGCCGATGTTCAGGGTCATGTCCTCGGTGGCGAGCTCCTTGGCGCCCGCACCGATCCCGACGATCCGCTCGGTGGTCATGGTCGCGCCTCCGCCGCTCCGATCACCGCTTCATGGTCCCATGGCGAGCGGTACTCGTTTTCCGGTTGACTAGGGGGCAATGAACGCGAGCCACGGCGAACCGCCGTACGAGCCCGCCGCGCAGCCTGGGCCCCAGGACGCGGCGTACCCGCCCGCGCCCTCTGCCCCGGGACCGGGCGGCCAGCCGCCAGGTCAAGTACCGGCACACTACCCGCCGCAGCAAGGGCAGCAGCAGACGGCGCCCGCCTATCGGGCGGACCAGGCCTTCGCGCCTGGCAGCGGCCTCCACTGGGCGCCCATTTCCAAACGCCATGCCTGGCACAGGCTTCTCGCCGCCGTTCTGTGGGCGATCCCCATCGGCGGTGTGGGCGCGTTCATCGTGTGGCGGAACGGTGGCACGGTCGCCGCCGCCATGTGGATCGTCGCCGTCGTCCTTGGGGCGGCCCTCACGTGGCTGGTCGCCGAGCTCGACCGCCGGGCCTTCGGGTATGTCGAGCGCGCGGACGACCTCATCGTCACCCACGGCGTGTTCGTCAAGCGCCTCATCGTCGTCCCCTACGGGCGGATGCAGTTCGTGGACGTCACGGCAGGGCTTCTCGAACGGTGGATGGGAATCGCCACCGTCCGGATGCACACCGCCGCCGCGGCGACGGACGCGACCATCCCCGGCCTGCCCAGTGCTGAAGCCGCGCTGCTGCGCGACCGTCTCGCCCAGAAGGGCGAGGAACGGAGCATGGGGCTATGAGTGGCCCTTATGGCCCCCCGTACGGACCCCCGGGCCCGCCTGGCCCGGGTCCTGGCCCAGGCCCGGGGCCTTATGGTCCGCCGCCAGGACGTCCCGGCCCCGGCCCATACGGACCTCAAGGACGTCCAGGGCCGCCTTATGGCCCGCCGCCGCATCCGCCGTACGGGCCGCCCCCGCGGCCTCCTTATGGTGCGCCGCAACCTGCCTACGGGTACGGCCCGCAGCGTTCTCCCGTCCGTTTCTCTGAGGGCACGCACCGGCTCCACTGGGCGACGGCACCGCTGCGCGCCTTCATCTTCCTCATCATCTACTTCGTCCTGCTGGGCTTCCCGCTACTGCTGACCCAGACGGAAGACGGCATCACCCTGGCTCTCACCCCGGAGGTGATTGTCAGGTTCCTCGTCGTGTCCGTTCCCATGGGGTTCATCGCGGTGGGGTCGGGTCTCTGGACGTGGCTCGCGCTCCGTTTCCGCATCGACAACGACGACCTCGTCGTCGAGACCGGCATCCTCCGCAAGAACAAGCGCCGCATCCCGCTCTCCCGCATCCAGGCCATCGACCTCGTCCGCCCACTGGTGACGAGGGTGTTCGCGCTGGCGGAAGTGCGTGTGGAACTGGCCGGCGGCGAGCAGAGCGAGATCGCGCTCCGCTACCTGGGGCGGAACTCCGCACAGCAGCTGCGCGCGGAACTCCTCGCGCGCGCCGCGGGCCTCCCCGGCCACACGCCGGAGGCACCGGAAAGGCACGTGTGGCGCGTCCCGTTCGGCGTGCTGTTCGCCTCCCTCGTGGTGAAGCTGCCCGTTCTCGGGACGGTCCTGCTCTTCATGGCCTCGCTCATCTTCCTCGTGATGTACGCGGAAGGCGGCATGCTGGCGGTCACCATCCCCGTCCTGCTCGGCCTCATCCGCGCTGTCATCGCCCCGCTCGTGATGTACGCGAACTTCACGGTCGCCATGTCACCGGACGGCATCCGCCTGCGCTACGGGCTCCTGGAGACCCGCATGCAGACGCTGCCGCCTGGCCGCGTGCAGGCCGTCAGCATCGTCGAGCCGATGATCTGGCGGAGCCTCGGCTGGGCCCGTGTCGAGGTCACCGTCGCGGGGTACGCGGGTGAGCGCCAGGCGCTGTCCTCGACGCTGCTCCCCGTCGCGCCCCGCCATGTCGCCATGCACCTCGTCTCGCAGGTCTTCCCTGGGACGCACGTGGACGCCGTGCCTCTCGTCCCCGCGTCCTCCAAGGCCGTTGCGATCGACCACGCGGACGGTGCCGGAACGGACGATGTGGTGTTCGTGACCCGGCACGGCTGGCCCTGCCGCCGCACCGACGTGATCGCGCACGCGCGCGCGCAGAGCGTCCGGCTCACGGTCAACCCGTTCCAGCGCCTCCTTGGGCTGGCCACCGTTCACGTTGATGCGCCACCAGGGCCGGTGCAGGTGGCGGCCACGGACCGCGAACTGGGCGAGGCCCGCGCGATCGTGGAGAGCACTGCCCGCCGGGCCCTGGCCGCGCGCCGCGCCGGCGGCGGCGACCCCACCCACTGGGCCCGCTGACGGCGTTTTCCACAGAATCTCGTTCTACTTCCATGCCGCGTCGCGGCCCGTGACCATGGGAACCGGTCGGCCCGCCCGGAGGGGGAGGCGGGCCGACCGCCATCGCCCGCCGCGGATTCCCCGCCGGGACGATCCGCCGGGGTCAGGGTGCTACCGCGACCGCATGGAAGGAGGTGTCGCCGAATGGAATCTTGCGCGGGGTGAAGGCGATCCTGCCCGGGCAGAGGCCGCGGTCCCGGAGATCGCTCACGATCCGCGGCACGGCGTCGACGGAGGCCTGAGCCCAGTCGTGCATCAGGAGGATGCCGCCCGGCTGCAGGGTGCGGGCGGCCGCGACGATCTCGTCCGTGCTCGCCCCGGCCCAGTCCCGGGAGTCGACCGTCCACAGCACTTCCAGGACCCTCAGACGCGCCTCGTCCCGCCTCACCTGGTCGCTGGTCTCGCCATAGGGCGGACGGAACAGCGTGGGCCACCGGCCGGTGATGCGGCGCAGGGTCAACTGAGTGCCGAGGATCTCCTTGAACGCGGCGGGCTCGCCTAGATCGGGCAGATGGGGGTGGGTGTTCGTATGGTTGCCGATCCACATCCCGGCGCGCTGCTGGGCACGGACGAGGTCGGGCCGAGCCTCGGCGTTGTTCCCCTGGTTGAAGAAGGTGGCCCTGGCGCCTGCGGCCCGAAGCCCGTCCAGCAGCGCCGGCAGCGTCGACGCGGTAGGGCCGTCGTCGTAGGTGAGCGCGACGTACCCGTTCGGGCATCGCGATTGGTGGCCCGAGCTGGTGATGGCCGCGTGCCCGACCGCGGGCACCATCGTGACCACGGCCGCCGCAGCCGTGGCCAGCGCCGCCGACGTCACCCCGCCCCGAGGATGCGAGGTCACCCCACCCCGAGAACGCCCGGCCGAATGCTGGCCACGCCACGAACGCCCAGACGAGCACGAACCGGATCGACCCGGCGAGTACGGAACTTGAGTCATCGTCCCTCCATGAGACGAAAGGCGGTACCTACCTGCAGACACAACTGCGGTTGATGCCTGCGTTTGCTAGGCGCACGGCGCCGCCCCGTCCTACACACGCGCCCTCGGCCTCGTCGCCGCCGCCAAGGACCGCACCCGCGACGAGGGCTTCGCCGCCGAGGACGAGGCGCTGGCCGACCTCATCATGAGCGACGAACTGCGCGCCGGCCTGTACGCGTTCGACCTCACCCAATGGCGCGCGGCTTAGGCACCGGCGATGCGCCTCGATCAGGGCACGTTCGGTCGGCGTTGTGCCTCGGTCGGGGGCACGTTCGGTCGGCGATGTGTCTCGGTCAGGGCACGTTCGGTCGGTGGGGTGAGCTGGGCTGGCGTGGCACGTTCGGCCGGGTGGGCCGTGGGTGATGGGGCTGTGGATGGTGGGACTGCAGCGGGATTTGAGTGGGGGGTTTGGTCGAAAGTTTCGAAAAGTATCGGACGGGTTCTCGGGTAAGGTACGCCGACCTGTGGGGGTGGTCAATGGTGGATTGTGGGTTGTCTTAAGTGGTTTGAACGAGGGGTTTTAGCGGCTGGGTGGGATTGAGTGTGGGGGTTGGTGTCTTTGTGTGGGTCGTCTTGGGTTGCTTGACGGGGTGATCGGCCCGGCGTACGTTCGGCCGACGGGCTTCGAAAGGGATCGAAAAATTTCGAAGCCTTCGCCTTGGCGTGCAGAGTGCGATCGGAGATGTGTTCTCCCGTCCACCTTCGGCTTCAACTAGAGGAGCGATCGGCGGCACCGCCGATCTCCATGTGAGCGCGCCAGCCGCCGCGGACCGGGTCGGCCGAGTAGTGGGAGCAGACGGTGACCCGAGCCTCCGGCGGCTGGCGTCCCCAACAGCGGCAAGGTGTCGGAGTCGGGGTGAGATGCGCATATCTTCATGCTCATGAGCGATGTGGCGTATGACCCCTGGTCGGCTGAGTTCGTGGCGGACCCCTACCCGGCGTTCGAGCGGCTCCGTGAGGAGCGCCCGGTCTTCTTCCACGAGCCCACCGGGCAGTGGGTGATCAGCCGGCACGAGGACGTCGACGCGCTGCTGCGCGATCGGCGGCTCGGGCGGTCCTACCTGCACATCGCGAGCCACGAGGAGTTCGGCCAGGAGCCGGAGGCGGACTTCCTCAAGCCCTTCTGGGACCTGATCCGGGCCGGGATGCTGGACGTCGAGCCGCCCGTCCACACGCGGCTGCGGCGGCTGGTGTCGAAGGCGTTCACCGCCCGGATGGTCGAGGGCCTGCGCCCGACGATCCGGCGCCTCGCCGGCGAGCTGGCCGGGAACCTGGCCGCCGCGGGCGGCGGCGACCTGCTCGCCGAGGTCGCCGAGCCGCTGCCGGTGAACGTGATCGCCGAGATGCTCGGGGTGCCCGTCGAGGACCGCCACCTCCTGCGCCCCTGGTCGGCCGACATCTGCGGCATGTACGAGCTGAATCCGCCGGAGGACGTGCAGCGCACGGCCGTCCGCGCCGCCGTCGAGTTCTCCGACTACCTGCGCCAGCTGGCCCGCGCCCGCCGGGACGAGCCGCGCGACGACCTCATCACCGCCCTCGCCCAGGTCGCGGACGAGGGCGACCGCCTCACCGAGGACGAGCTGATCGGCACCTGCGTCCTGCTGCTCAACGCCGGGCACGAGGCCACCGTCAACGCGACCGGCAACGGCTGGTGGTCGCTGTTCCGCAACCCCGGCGAGCTGGAGCGGCTGCGCGCCGACGCGTCGCTCATCCCGACGGCCGTGGAGGAGCTGCTCCGCTACGACACGCCGGCGCCGATGTTCGAGCGCTGGGTGCTGGAGGACATCACGGTCGCCGGCGTCGACATCCCGCGGGGTGCGGAGGTGGCGCTGCAGTTCGCGTCCGCCAACCGGGATCCGGCGGTGTTCGCGGACCCGAACCGGTTCGACCTCTCCCGCGACCCGAACCCGCACATCACGTTCGGGCTCGGCGTCCACTACTGCCTGGGCGCCCCGCTCGCCCGCATCGAGCTCGCCGAGTCGTTCGGCGCGCTGCTCCGCGCGGCGCCCGGCCTCCGCCTGGCGGCCGAGCCGGCCTGGAAGCCGGGTTACGTCCTGCGCGGCCTGGAGGCGCTCCACGTGGAGTGCTGAGCCCCCACTGCGCCCGCCATGGGCAGGCGGGCCAAGAGTGCCGTCGACTCGCGGCGTCGGCGTCGCTACGGCCGGTGGAGCGTGAGGTCAGGTGAGGATGGCCGGGAGCGGGATGCCGACGCTCTGGGCCAGCCATCCGAAGCCGCCCAGGCCGGCCGGGTCGATCAGTTCGGCGTCCTCGCCCGCGTGGCACAGGGCGGCGACGTAGGCGCGCGGGTCGCGGTGGGCGAGGTCCAGCGGCGGGCGGGCGCCGGACAGGCCGAGGGCGCGCAGCGCGTCGCGCTGGGTGGTCAGCAGGGTGGACGTGGCGCCGGCGCGCTCTCCGGCGGTGGTGCAGGCGTCCAGCGCGACGTGGGCGGTGACGTCGCACGATCCGTCCGGCACCGCGGGGACGGTGGCGCCGTCGCGGTAGCCGGTCAGCGTCCCGTACACCGGGCGGGCCTCGCGCGCGTGGGAGTAGTCGACGGCGATCGCGAGCCCGCGGGAGAGCCGTCCGACCACCGAGGCCCAGGCGTTGCAGCGGGGGTGGCCGATCTCGGCGCGGTCTCCGGGGTCGCGGAGCGGCCACCAGCGCTCCAGCCAGTCGCGGTCCTCGTCCGACGGTACGGGGCCGGGGCGCTCCAGGCCGGTGGACGGGTCGACGAGCATGGTCCGGACGCCGTCCGGCGTGTGCTCGACGACGTCCAGCGGCACGTTGTCGAGCCATTCGTTCGCGACGGCGAGTCCGGTGATGCGCTCGGGGAGGTCGGGCCGCCAGGTGATCCGGGACGGGACGTCCGCGGGCCGCGGCGCGATCTCCACCGCCGTCGGGACGAGCCGGGCGGCGAGGTCGTCGGGCGCGCAGGCCAGGATGTTGGCCAGCAGCCGTCCGGACCCGGCGCCGATGTCGACGACGTCCAGCCGCTCGGGGCGTCCGAGCAGGGCGTCGACCTCGGCGAGCAGGCGGACGATGGCGGCGGCGAACCGCGGCGAGGCGTGCACCGAGGTCCGGAAGTGCTCTGCCGGGCGTTCTCCGCGCCGGTAGAAGCCGTCCTCCCCGTACAGCGCCCGCTCCATCGCCGTGCGCCATGTCAGCCATTCGGAAACCAACGCCGCCACGTCTGTGACGTTACCGCGAGCTACACCGTCCCCTGCGCCGCCTGCTGTGTCGCCGTGGTGCGGCTGTGCTGTCTTGGTGCGGCGGGACGTCATGTGCGGTCTCCCAAGGGCTTACATGGCCATCCTTGGGGTGGACGTGCGTCCGACCTGCGGCTGATCCATGGCTGACCAGCGTGTACATACCCTGTCGGCATGGTGGCGAACGGGTGGGAATGGCTGCGGCGTAAGAAGCCGCTGGTCGACGCGTTCTTCGCGGCCCCTGTCCTACTGCTCTCCCTGCCTTCGCTGCTGGGCGGGACCTACGGGCTGAACAAGTACGTGTTCGTTACGGTGACGGTCGCGCTGACCGCTCCCCTCATTCTGCGCCGGACGTTCCCCCGCGCGGTCTTCGCCGTGGTGGCGCTGACGTCGTTCGTTCAGTGCGTGACGGGTGTGTACCCGGTGCCGGCCAACGTCGCCGTTCTGATCGGGGTCTACACCGTCACGGCCGGCGGCTCGTTCCGCTGGGGGCTCGCGTCGGCGCTCGTCGCCGAGCTCGGGGCGGGCATGGCCACGTGGCGCTATCCGTCCGGCGCCGATGACCGCAAGTACACGTTCGTGATGATGACGCTGCTGGTGGCCGGGGTGTACGTGCTCGGCCTCCACATGCGCACGCGCCGCGCCTACCTGCGCTCGGTGGAGGAGCGGGCGGAGCGGCTGGAGCGTGAACGCGACAACGAGGTCAAGGTGGCCATGGCCACCGAAAGAGCGCGTATCGCCAGGGAGCTGCACGATGTCATCGCGCACAACGTCAGCGTGATCGTGGTGCAGGCCGACGGGGCGTCCTACGCGATCGACACCGATGTGGGCCGGGCTAGGCAGGCGCTCGACACGATCTCCTCGACGGGACGCCTGGCGCTGGCGGAGATGCGGCGGCTCCTCGGCGTCCTGCGCGAGGACGACGACGCTGGGGCGTTCGCGCCGCAGCCGGGGGTCGCCGAGCTCGACGACCTGGTGGAGCAGGTCCGCGCGTCCGGGCTGGCGGTGACATACCAGGTGGAGGGGACGCCGGCGGGCATGTCGGAGGGCCGGCAGCTCACCGTCTACCGGATCGTCCAGGAGGCGCTGACCAATACGCTCAAGCACGGCGGGCCGCGCGCGAACGTGGCGGTCCTGCTGCGGTACGGCGGCGACGCGCTGGAGATCCGGGTGCGGGACGACGGGCGCGGCGCGGCGGCCTTCGACGACGGCCGCGGCCACGGCCTCGCCGGGATGCGGGAACGCGTCGCCGTGTACGGGGGCGAGGTCCACGCGGCCCCGCGCGCCGGCGGCGGGTTCGAGGTGCTCGCGCGGATCCCCGTGCACGAGGAGGTCGCGGCGTGACCCGTGCGCGGCGGTGGACGGGCCGGGAAGCGACGGATGCGGCAGAGGCCGAACACGAGGCGGAGGGCGAGCATGACGGATTTTGATGACCTGGCGGAGCCGGCGGGGCCCATCCGGGTGGTGCTCGTGGACGACCAGGAACTGGTGCGGGCCGGGTTCAAGATGGTGCTGGACGCGCAGCCCGACATCGAGGTCGTGGGCGAGGCGGGCGACGGCGTGCAGGCGCTGGAGCTGCTCCGGACGACGCGGGCCGACGTCGTGCTCATGGACGTGCGCATGCCGCGGATGGACGGGATCGAGGCGACGCGCCTGGTCGTCGCGCAGGCCGGGCCGAAGGTCGTCATCCTGACCACGTTCGACCTCGACGAGTACGCGTTCGCGGCGATCAAGGCCGGGGCCGGCGGGTTCATGCTGAAGGACGCCGGGCCGGCGCAGCTGATCGAGGCGATCAAGGCGGTGCACTCGGGGGACGCGGTGGTGGCGCCGAGCACGACGAAGCGCCTCCTGGACCGGTTCGCGGTGCATCTGCCGGACGCGGCGGAGAAGGCGAACGGCGCTTTGGAGACGCTCACGGAGCGTGAGGGCGAGGTGCTGCGGCTCGTCGCGCGCGGGATGTCGAACGCGGAGATCGCGGGCCGGCTCTACGTCTCGGAGGCCACGGTCAAGACGCATATGGGACGGATCCTGATGAAGCTGGGCCTTCGCGACAGGGTGCAGGCGGTCGTGTTCGCCTACGAGACAGGTCTAGTCAAAAGCGGTCAAAGAGGTCACACTCCGTAACAACTTGATTACCCCATGGTGACCATTTGCCTTCGGGATGGGGGACGGACTTGTCCTACCTGAGAGTAGCTGCGTAACTACCGTACGCGACGTCGTCTTCGCGGGCGACGTCGGCAATGTCAGAACGGGCCCGCTAAGCCCACGTACGGGAGGACTCTCATGTTCAAGAAGCTCGCCGCCACCGGCATCCTCGGCTTCGCGGTCGTCGGCTCCGCCCTGGCCTCCACGCCCGCCTACGCCTCCACCTACGGCGGCGGCCACGGCCACGGGCACGGCCACCACCACCACGGCGGCGGCGTCGGGAACAACAACCACACCAGCGGCAACGGCTCGATCCTGGGGGGCAACCAGGTGATCGTGCCGATCTCCGCCCCCATCAACGTCTGCGGCAACAACATCATCACCGTCGGCATCACCTCCGCGTCCTGCAAGGGCGGCGCGTCGGTGCACAACTGATCAACCCCTCACCGACAAGCCACTGACGGGGCCCTCGCACCCGTCACCGGAGCGGGGGGGGGGGGGGGCGCGCGCGGGGCGGGGCGGGGGGGGGGGGGGGGCGGGGGGGGGGGGGGGGGGGGGGGGGGGGGGGGCGGGGGGGGGGGGGGC